>NZ_AVPI01000056.1 GCF_000768675.1 Knoellia flava TL1
CCGTCGGCGGGCTCGCCCGGGCACGCCGCGCCGCGCCGGGGCTGTCGTCGCGCTACGAGGCGCCCGGGCGCGCACCCGCCAGCGACTGGGACCAGCTCACCGCCGGCGAGGACCCGACCGATGTCGGTCCGGGCGGGCGCGAGTGACACAATGACGCTCGAACCACCCACTTCTGACGGAGGCATCCATGGCTGACCACCACGACGACGACCACCACGGCCACAGCCTCGCTGCCTGGGTCATGGTCGGGGTGGTGCTCCTCGGCTCGGCCGTGGTCTCCGTCGGCATCGTCATGTGGAGCCTCGCCGTCAGCATCATCGGGGTCGTCGTCATCGTCGCCGGCCTCGTCGCCGGCAAGGTCCTCGCCCTCGCGGGGCACGGTGTCGACGGCGCGGTCGCCCGCGCCGACGGCAACCTCTCCTGAGCCCGCGCGCATGACCACCGTGCTCGACGCCATCGTCGCCGGTGTGCGCGAGGACCTCGCCGTCCGCACCGAGGCCGTCAGCCAGCCCGACCTCGAGCGCCGCGTCGCCGACGTCCCGGCCGCCATCGACGCCGAAGAGCGCCTGCGCGCGCCCGGCCTCTCGCTCATCGCCGAGGTCAAGCGCGCCAGCCCGAGCAAGGGCGAGCTCGCCGAGATCGCCGACCCGGCGGCCCTCGCCGCGACCTATGCCTCCGCCGGCGCCACAGCGATCAGCGTGCTCACCGAGCAGCGCCGCTTCCGGGGCAGCCTCGACGACCTCGACAGCGTCCGCGCGGCCGTGCAGGTCCCGGTGCTGCGCAAGGACTTCATGGTGACGGACTACCAGCTCTGGGAGGCCCGCGCCCACGGCGCCGACATCATCCTGCTCATCGTCGCCTCGCTCACCGACGCCGAGCTCGTGCGGATGCACGGTCTCGCCCGCGAGCTCGGCATGACCGCGCTCGTCGAGGTCCACGACGAGGGCGAGACCCAGCGAGCCGTCGACGCCGGCGCTTCGGTCATCGGGGTCAACGCCCGCAACCTCAAGACCCTCGAGGTCCACCGCGACACCTTCTCGCGGCTCGCCCCGCTCATCCCGCCGGGCGTCGTCAAGGTCGCCGAGTCCGGGATCTCCGGAGCGGACGACGCGGCGATGTATGCCGCCCAGGGCGCCGACGCGGTCCTCGTCGGCGAGGCGCTCGTCAGCGGTCCCGACCCGGCCGCGGCGGTGCGCGACATCCTCGCGGCGGGTGCGGCGTGAGCGCCGGACGGTTCGGGGCCTTCGGCGGACGCTACGTCCCCGAGGCC
This sequence comes from Knoellia flava TL1, assembly GCF_000768675.1. GTDB lineage: Bacteria > Actinomycetota > Actinomycetes > Actinomycetales > Dermatophilaceae > Knoellia > Knoellia flava. Next base: position 1,271 of record NZ_AVPI01000056.1, read on the forward strand.
CTCGTCCCCGCCCTCGAGCAGCTCGACGAGGAACGCCGCGCCGCGATGGCGGACCCGACCTTCCTCGCCGAGCTCGAGGAGCTCCACCGGACCTACACCGGTCGGCCCAGCATCATCACCGAGGTGCCCCGCTTCGCCGCCCACGCCGGGGGCGCGCGCATCATCCTCAAGCGCGAGGACCTCAACCACACGGGCTCGCACAAGATCAACAACGTCATCGCCCAGGCGCTGCTCACCAAGCGCATGGGCAAGACCCGCGTCATCGCCGAGACCGGCGCCGGCCAACACGGTGTCGCCACGGCCACTGCGGCCGCGCTCATGGGCCTCGAGTGCCGCGTCTACATGGGCAAGGTCGACACCGAGCGCCAGGCCCTCAACGTCGCCCGCATGCGCATGCTCGGCGCCGAGGTCGTCGCCGTCGAGCACGGCAGCGCGACCCTCAAGGACGCGATCAACGAGGCGCTGCGCGACTGGGTGACCAACGTCGAGCACACCCACTACCTCATCGGCACCGTCACCGGGCCGCACCCGTTCCCCGAGATGGTGCGCGACTTCCACCGGATCATCGGCGTCGAGGCCCGCGAGCAGGTGCTCGAGCTCACCGGCCGGCTGCCCGACGCGGTCGTCGCGTGCGTCGGCGGCGGGTCCAACGCCATGGGCATCTTCCACCGCTTCATCGAGGACGAGGGCGTGCGCCTCGTCGGCGTCGAGGCCGGGGGCGAGGGCCTCGAGGGCCGGCACGCGGCGCGGTTCGCGAGCGCGGTGCCCGGCGTCCTGCACGGCGCGATGAGCTACCTCATGCAGGACGAGGACGGCCAGACGATGGAGTCGCACTCGGTCTCGGCCGGGCTCGACTACCCGAGCGTCGGCCCGGAGCACGCCTTCCTGCGCGACTCCGGACGCGCGGACTACGTCTACGCCACCGACGAGCAGGCGATGGAGGCCTTCGCGCTGCTCTGCCGCACCGAGGGCATCATCCCGGCGATCGAGTCGGCCCACGCCCTCGCCGGTGCGCTCGTCCTCGGCCGCGAGCTCGGCCCCGACGGGATCATCCTCGTCAACCTCTCCGGGCGCGGCGACAAGGACATGCACACAGCGGCGGAGTGGTTCGGTCTCGTCGAGCAGGACCCCGACGCCGAGACGGTGCCCGAGGGCACGTCCGACGACCCGGGCGCGACCGGCGACGGACGGACCCAGCTGTGAGCGCCGGGCTCGGGGTCGCCGACGTCCTCGCCCGCTGCCGCGAGGAGGGGCGCGCCGCCCTCATCGGCTACCTCCCCGTCGGCTTCCCCGACGTCGAGGGCTCGATCCGCGCCATGGTCGCGATGGTCGAGTCCGGCGTCGACGTCGTCGAGGTCGGGCTGCCCTACTCCGACCCGCTCATGGACGGTCCCGTCATCCAGCACGCCGTCGAGACGGCGCTGGCGGGCGGCACCCACGTCGTCGACGGCTTCCGCGCGACGCGTGCGGTCCGCGACGCCGGCGCCCCCGCTCTCGTCATGAGCTACTGGAACCTCATCCTGCGTCGCGGCGTCGACCGGTATGCCGCGGAGCTGGCTGCCGCCGGCGGCGCCGGCCTCATCACCCCGGACCTCATCCCGGAGGAGGCCGAGGAGTGGATCGCGGCCAGCGAGCGCGAAGGCCTGGACCGGGTCTTCCTCGTCGCGCCGAGCTCGACGCCGGAGCGGCTCTCGAGGGTCACCGACTCCTGCCGCGGCTTCGTCTACGCCGCCTCCACGATGGGCGTGACGGGGGAGAGGTCGAGCGTCGGCTCGTCGGCCCGCGACCTCGTCGAGCGCACCCGCGCCGTGACCGACCTGCCGGTCTGCGTCGGGCTGGGGGTGTCCAACGGCGACCAGGCCGCCGAGCTCGCCGGCTATGCCGACGGCGTCATCGTCGGCACGGCGTTCGTCCGGGTGCTCTCCGGCGAGGGGGAACTCGGTGCCCGCCTCGACACGTTGCGCGAGCTGACGGCCGACCTGGCCCGGGGAGTGAGGGAAGGAGCGCGGTGAGCACGCGTGTCGCCGATGGTCTCGGGTCGATCGCCCGTCTCGTCCTCGGCGTCGTGTTCCTCGTCGCCGGTGGCCTCAAGGTCACCACTCCCGAGGCGTCCGCCAAGGCCACGCAGGCCTACCAGGTGCTCCCGCACGACCTCGCCGCCTACGTCGGCTACGCGCTGCCGATCGTCGAGGTGATCCTCGGCCTGCTGCTCCTGCTCGGCCTCTTCACCCGCGTCTCGGCCATCGTCAGCTCGCTGCTGCTCGTCGTCTTCATCGCCGGCATCGCACAGGCCTGGGCCCGTGGCCTCACCATCGACTGCGGCTGCTTCGGCGGGGGCGGGACGGTGGCCGCCGACGAGACCTCCTACCTGCCTCGCATCCTCGAGGATGTGGGCATGCTCGCGTGCGGGCTGTGGCTGTCGCGGCGCCCGTCGTCCCACCTGTCCCTCGACCGCGCGCTCTTCCGAGCCCACTGAGCCCGACCGACCCGACCGCCCCACCAGGAGAAGCAGCACCATGGCCCAGAAGTCCACACCGAAGAGCGCGCGCCAGGCGAAGATCGACGCGGTCCGCAAGGACGGGGGCGGCGGGGTCAACCGCATCGTCGTCGGCGCGGTCGTCGCCGTCGTCGCGATCATCGCCGTCGTCGGCGGCGTCGTCGTCGCCGAGCGCAACCAGCAGGACCGGGTCGGCACGAGCACCACCGTGCCCGCCGGCGCGTCCGGCATGGGCCAGGGCTTCGTCGCCAACGCCGACGTCACGCTGCAGCCGAACGCTCCGACGCTCGAGGTCTACGAGGACTTCCAGTGCCCGGCCTGCGCCCTGTTCGAGCAGGTCATGGGCGGCACGGTCGCCGACCTCGCCAAGGAGGGGAAGATCAAGCTCGTCTACCACCTCAAGACCTTCCTCGACGCCAACCTGCGCACCACCCACTCGCTGACGATGGGCAACGCCGCCATGTGCGCGGCCGACGCCGGCAAGTTCCAGGCCTTCCACGACGCGGTCTACGCCAACATGCCCGCCCAGGAGGGCCAGGGCTGGCCGACCGCCCAGGTCAGGGGCTTCGCCGAGGGCGCCGGCATCACCGGCGCGGCCCTCGACGCCTGGCAGACCTGCGTCGACGAGCGGAAGTACGGCACCTACGTCGAGTCCACCGAGGAGTCCTCGAGCAAGGCCGGCATCAACTCGACGCCGACCGTCGTCCTCGACGGCCAGAAGCTCGACTTCAACGCCGTGCCGGACCCCGCCGCCCTCAAGGCCGCCGTCGAAGCAGCCACGAAGTGACCGCACTCGTCCCGGCCGTCATCCCGAGCCCGACGGCCGGGGTCCTCCACCTCGGCCCGCTGCCCATCCGCGGCTACGCCCTGTGCATCCTCCTCGGCATCGTCGTGGCCGTCTGGCTCACCGACCGCAGGATGCGCACGCGCGGAGGTGAGCCGGGTCAGGTCCTCGACGTCGCGGCATACGCGGTCGTGGCCGGCATCCTCGGCGGCCGCCTCTACCACGTCATCACGACGCCCGACCCCTACTGGGGCGAGAACGGCCGCCCGCTCGACGCGCTCAAGATCTGGGAGGGGGGCCTCGGCATCTGGGGCGCCGTCGCGCTCGGCGCCCTCGGCGCCTGGATCGGGTGTCGCAGGGTCGGGGTGCGCTTCCTCGACTTCGCCGACGCCGCCGCGCCCGGTGTCGCCATCGCGCAGGGGATCGGGCGCTGGGGCAACTGGTTCAACAACGAGCTCTACGGCGGGCCCACCGACCTTCCGTGGGGGCTGACGATCCACGAGTGGGACAACGGGGCCGGTCGCGCCGTCCGCGACGCCTCCGGCGACCCCGTCGTCCTCGGCACGTTCCACCCGACGTTCCTCTACGAGTTCTTCTGGGTCATGCTCCTCGCGGCCGTGCTGCTCCTCGTCGACCGGCGGTTCTCGCTCGCGCGCGGCCAGCTCTTCGGCCTCTATGTCGCGGGCTACCCGATCGGCCGCATCATCATCGAGAAGATGCGCACCGACGAGGCCGAGCTCATCCTCGGCCAGCGGCTCAACGTCTGGACGAGCATCCTCGTCTTCCTCATCGGGGTGGCAGTCTTCGTGCACACGGGCCGCCGGGCCCGTTCGGAGGGTCGGGATGAGCCGGTCGACGCGGACCGCTCTGGCGACGTCGACCGGAACGGCCGGGAGAGCGACGCGGACACTTCCACCATGTGAGATTTGCCGCTCGCAGTGCAAGACGGTGTTGGGCTAGCATCCCTGTCACGTGGCCACCGCTGTCCGCGTCCGATGACCTCCCGTGCCCGGACACCTCGTGTCTCCGGACTCCCGACTCCCTGAGGACGGTGACCCGACGTGTCCCCGACGCGCTTCTCCGCCCACCCGGCCGACACCGGTCTCTACCGGCGCGCCCACGAGCACGACGCCTGCGGCGTCGCCATGGTCGCGACGATGCGCGGGACGGCCGGTCACGACATCGTCGAGCACGCGCTCACCGCGCTGCGCAACCTCGACCACCGCGGCGCCACCGGTGCGGACCCGCTCGTCGGCGACGGCGCCGGCATCCTCCTCCAGGTGCCGGACGCCTTCTTCCGGGCCGTCCTGGACACCGAGCTGCCCGAGGCCGGCGCCTACGCCGCCGGCATGGCCTACCTCCCGCTCGACGAGGCCGAGCGCACGCAGGCGGAGGAGCGCATCGCCCAGATCGCGACCGAGGAGGGCCTCGAGGTCCTCGCGTGGCGCGACGTGCCCGCCGCGCCCGAGCTCGTGGGCGAGATGGCGCGAGCCTGTATGCCGTTCTTCCGCCAGCTCTTCGTCGCCACTCCCGACCGGGCCACCACGGGTCTCGAGCTCGACCGGCTCGCGTTCTGCCTGCGCAAGCGCGCCGAGCGCGAGGTCGAGGTCTACTTCCCGTCGCTGTCCTCGCGGACCATCGTCTACAAGGGCATGCTGACCACCGGCCAGCTCGAGCCGTTCTTCCCCGACCTGTCGGACGAGCGGATGGCCTCCGAGCTCGCCCTCGTGCACTCGCGCTTCTCGACCAACACCTTCCCAAGCTGGCCGCTGGCACACCCCTACCGGCTCATGGCCCACAACGGCGAGATCAACACCGTCAAGGGCAACCGCAACTGGATGCGTGCCCGCGAGAGCCAGCTCGTCTCCGACGTCATCCCCGGCGACCTCGAGCGCATCTTCCCGACGTGCACCCCGGACGCGTCCGACTCGGCGAGCTTCGACGAGGTCCTCGAGCTCATCCACCTCGGTGGGCGCTCGCTCCCGCACGCCGTGCTCATGATGATCCCGGAGGCGTGGGAGAACCACGCCGACATGGACCCGGCCCGCCGCGCCTTCTACGAGTTCCACTCGACGTTCATGGAGCCGTGGGACGGCCCCGCGTGCGTCGCCTTCACCGACGGCACCCTCATCGGCGCCGTGCTCGACCGCAACGGCCTGCGCCCGGGCCGCTACTGGGTCACCGAGGACGGGCTCGTGGTCCTCGCCTCCGAGGCCGGTGTCCTCGACCTGCCGGCCGAGAGCGTCGTCAAGCGCGGCCGCCTCCAGCCCGGGCGGATGTTCCTCGTCGACACCGCCGCCGGCCGCATCGTCAGCGACGACGAGGTGAAGTCCGAGCTCGCCGCCGAGCACCCCTACGAGGAGTGGCTGCACGCCGGTCTCCTCACGCTCGACGAGCTCCCGGAGCGGGAGCACATCATCCACACCGCCGCCTCGGTGGCCCGCCGCCAGCGCACCTTCGGCTACACCGAGGAGGAGCTCAAGATCCTCCTCGCGCCGATGGCGCGCACCGGCGGCGAGGCGCTCGGCTCGATGGGCACCGACTCGCCCATCGCGGTCCTGTCCGACAAGCCGCGCCTGCTCTTCGACTACTTCACCCAGCTCTTCGCGCAGGTGACGAACCCGCCGCTCGACGCGATCCGCGAGGAGCTCGTCACCTCGCTCGGCACGGTCATCGGCCCCGAGGGCAACATGCTCGAGGCCTCGCCGGTGCACGCGCGCCAGGTCGTCCTGCCCTTCCCGGTCATCGACAACGACCAGCTCGCCAAGATCGTCCACATCAACGCCGACGGCGACCTGCCCGGCTACGCCACCCACGTCGTCCGGGGCACCTACCTCGTCGACGAGGGCGAGCCCGCCCTGCGCGCCCGCCTCGACGAGATCTGCCGCGAGGTGAGCGAGGCCATCGCGCGTGGAGCGCGCTTCGTCGTCCTCTCCGACCGCGACTCCGACCGCGACCACGCCCCGATCCCGTCGCTGCTGCTCACCTCGGCCGTGCACCACCACCTCATTCGTGAGAAGACCCGCAACATGGTCGGCCTCCTCGTCGAGGCCGGTGACGTCCGCGAGGTGCACCACGTCGCGCTCCTCGTCGGCTACGGCGCCGCGGCGATCAACCCCTACCTCGCGATGGAGACCGTCGAGGACATGGTCCGCACCGGCGCCATCACCGGCGTCACCGCGGAGGAGGCCGTCAAGAACCTCATCAAGGCGCTCGGCAAGGGCATCCTCAAGGTCATGTCCAAGATGGGCATCTCGACCGTCGCGTCCTACCGCGGCGCCCAGGTCTTCGAGGCGCTCGGCCTCTCGCAGGAGCTCGTCGACCAGTACTTCACCGGCACGGTCTCGCAGCTCGGCGGCATCGGCCTCGACGTCATCGCCGCGGAGACGGCGGCCCGGCACGACTCGGCCTACCCGACCGACGGCGTCATCCTGTCGCACCGCAAGCTGCGCGTCGGCGGCGAGTACCAGTGGCGCCGCGAGGGTGAGCCGCACCTCTTCGACCCCGACACCGTCTTCCGGCTCCAGCACGCCACGCGCCAGCGCCGCTACGACATCTTCAAGCAGTACACCGAGCGGATCGACAACCAGGCCGAGCGGCTCATGACCCTGCGCGGGCTCTTCGAGCTCGGGGGCAGCGCCCGTCGCGAGCCGATCCCGGTCGACGAGGTCGAGCCGGTGAGCGAGATCGTCAAGCGCTTCAACACCGGAGCGATGAGCTACGGCTCGATCAGCCAGGAGGCGCACGAGACCCTCGCGGTCGCGATGAACCGCCTCGGCGGGCGCTCCAACACCGGTGAGGGCGGCGAGGACCTCGAGCGGCTGCTCGACCCCGAGCGCCGCTCGGCCATCAAGCAGGTGGCCTCCGGCCGGTTCGGCGTGACGTCGGTCTACCTCACGAACTCCGACGACATCCAGATCAAGATGGCGCAGGGCGCCAAGCCCGGCGAGGGCGGCCAGCTCCCCGGGCCGAAGGTCTACCCGTGGGTGGCGCGCACGCGCCACAGCACCCCGGGCGTCGGCCTCATCAGCCCGCCGCCGCACCACGACATCTACTCGATCGAGGACCTCGCCCAGCTCATCCACGACCTCAAGAACGCGAACCCGTCGGCTCGCATCCACGTCAAGCTCGTCTCCGAGATCGGGGTGGGCACGGTCGCGGCCGGCGTCTCCAAGGCGCACGCCGACGTCGTCCTCATCTCGGGCCACGACGGCGGCACCGGCGCCTCGCCGCTCACGAGCCTCAAGCACGCGGGCGGCCCGTGGGAGCTCGGTCTCGCCGAGACCCAGCAGACACTCGTCCTCAACGGGCTGCGCGACCGGATCGTGGTCCAGGTCGACGGCCAGATCAAGACCGGCCGCGACGTGGTCATCGCCGCCCTCCTCGGCGCCGAGGAGTTCGGCTTCGCCACGGCGCCGCTCGTCGTGAGCGGCTGCATCCTCATGCGTGTCTGCCACCTCGACACCTGTCCGGTCGGCATCGCCACCCAGAACCCGGAGCTCCGCTCGCGCTACACCGGCAAGCCCGAGTTCGTCGAGACGTTCTTCGAGTACATCGCCGAGGAGGTGCGCGAGCACCTCGCCTCGCTCGGCTTCCGCAGCATCGAGGAGGCCATCGGCCAGATCAGCTCGCTCGACACGAGCAAGGCCGTCGCTCACTGGAAGGCCTCGGGCCTCGACCTCGCGCCGATCCTCGCCGAGGTCGAGAGCCCCGACGGCTCGGGCAAGCGCCACCGCATCGCCCAGGACCACGGCCTCGAGAAGGCGCTCGACCACCAGCTCATCGCGGTGGCCCGCGAGGCCATCGACGACGGCACCGCGGTCACCGGCGAGTTCGCCGTCCGCAACGTCAACCGCACCGTCGGCACGATGCTCGGCCACGAGGTCACCCGCGCCCACGCCTCCGGCCTGCCGGACGGCACGATCGACTTCACCCTGCGCGGCTCGGCGGGCCAGTCCTTCGGCGCGTTCGTGCCGAAGGGCATCACCCTGCGGCTCGTCGGCGACGCCAACGACTACGTCGGCAAGGGGCTGTCCGGCGGTCGCATCGTCGTCGCCCCCGACCCGTCGGCGCCGCTGACCGCCGAGGACAACGTCATCGCCGGCAACGTCATCGGCTACGGCGGGACCTCGGGCGAGATCTTCCTGCGCGGCCGGGTCGGCGAACGCTTCTGCGTCCGCAACTCCGGCATCACCGCGGTCGTCGAGGGCGTGGGCGACCACGGCCTCGAGTACATGACCGGCGGCACCGTCGTCATCCTCGGCTCGACCGGGCGCAACGTCGCGGCCGGCATGTCCGGTGGCGTCGCCTACGTCCTCGACCTCGACGAGGCCAAGGTCAACCGCGAGCTCGTCGACGTCTCGGGCCTGCGCGAGGCCGACGTCGACGTCGTCCGTGGGCTGCTCGAGAAGCACCGTGACCTCACCGGGTCGCCGGTGGCCGGGCGGCTCCTCGACGACTGGGCCGCGGCCCGCGACCGCTTCTCGCTCATCCTTCCCCGCGACTACCAGCGTGTCCTCGACGTGCGTGCCGCCGCCGAGGCCGAGGGCCTCGACCTCGACGGCACCGAGGTCTGGGACCGGATCATGGAGGCATCCCGTGGCTGACCCCCAAGGCTTTCTCAAGACCCGCGAGCGCGAGCTCCCGGCCCGCCGCCCCGTGCCCGTGCGGATTAAGGACTGGCGCGAGGTCTACGAGGAGCAGGAGCTCGGGCAGCTCCAGCGCCAGGCCGGCCGCTGCATGGACTGCGGCATCCCCTTCTGCCACAGCGGCTGCCCCCTCGGCAACCTCATCCCCGAGTGGAACGACCTCGCCTGGAAGGGCGACTGGCGCCAGGCGATCGAGCGTCTCCACGCGACGAACAACTTCCCGGAGTTCACCGGCCGGCTGTGCCCGGCACCGTGCGAGACCGCGTGCGTCCTCGGCATCAACCAGCCGGCCGTGACGATCAAGCAGGTCGAGGTGACGACGATCGAGAAGGCGTTCGCCGACGGTGGCGTCGTGCCTCGTCCGCCGGAGCGTCTCTCGGGCAAGACCGTCGCCGTCGTCGGCTCGGGTCCCGCCGGGCTCGCGGCCGCGCAGCAGCTCTCCCGCGCCGGCCACACCGTCGCGGTCTACGAGCGTGCCGACCGCCCCGGCGGCCTGCTCCGCTACGGCATCCCCGAGTTCAAGATGGAGAAGTCGGTCCTCGACCGCCGCCTCCAGCAGATGCAGTCCGAGGGCACCCGTTTCCGCAGCTCGGTCGACGTCGGCACCGACGTCACGTGGGAGCAGCTGCGCGCCCGCTACGACGCGGTCGTCATCGCGATGGGCGCCACCGTCCCGCGAGACCTCGAGGTCCCCGGCCGCGAGGCCGACGGCGTCCTCCAGGCGATGGACTTCCTCCCGCCCGCCAACCGCGTGGCCATCGGCGAGACCGTCGACGGCCAGGTGACCGCCGAGGGCAAGGACGTCATCGTCATCGGTGGTGGCGACACCGGCGCCGACTGCATCGGCACGTCGCATCGCCAGGGCGCCCGCTCGGTGACGAGCCTCGAGATCATGCCGCAGCCGGGGGAGCAGCGCGCCCCGGGCCAGCCGTGGCCGACCTACCCGATGACGTTCCGTGTCGCCTCCGCGCACGAGGAGGGCGGCGACCGCCTGTATGCCGTGAGCACCCAGGAGATTCTCTCGGACGACGAGGGTCGGGTGAGTGGGCTGCGGATCCACGAGGTGCGTCGTGGCGAGACCGGCTTCGAGCCCGTGGAGGGCACCGAGCGGGTCCTCCCGGCCCAGCTCGTCCTCCTCGCCATGGGCTTCCTCGGCCCCCAGACCGAGGCGCTCGTCGGCCAGCTCGGCGTCGAGCTCGACGAGCGGTCCAACGTGCGTCGGGGCTCCGACTACATGTCGAGCGTGCCCGGCGTCTTCGTCGCCGGCGACGCCGGACGAGGCCAGTCGCTCATCGTGTGGGCCATCGCCGAGGGCCGCGCCGCGGCGCACCACGTCGACGCCTGGCTGTCCGGCAAGCCGTCGCGGCTGCCCCGTCCGGTCAACCCCACCGACCGCCCTCTCACGGTGTGACCCGCGTCACCGCGTAAACGTTTGCCTCGATAGGCTTCGGGCCATGCGCCGCGCCAAGATCGTCTGCACCCTGGGTCCGTCCACGTCCAGCCCCGAACAGCTGCGAGAGCTCGTCCGTTCGGGGATGGACGTGGCCCGGTTCAACCTCTCCCACGGGGACCTCGCCGACCACGCCCGCGTCTACCTCGACGTGCGCCGGGCGAGCGACGAGACCGGGCACGCGGTCGGCATCCTCGCCGACCTCCAGGGCCCCAAGATCCGCACCGGCCGCTTCAAGGACGGCTCGGTCATGCTCGAGCAGGGCGCCCGCTTCACGATCACCAACCGTGACGTCGAGGGCACCCAGGAGGTCGTCGGGACGACGTATGCCGGCCTGCCCGCCGACGTGTCCCCGGGCGACACGATCCTCATCGACGACGGCAAGCTCAACCTCGTCGTCGTCGAGTCCGACGAGACCGACATCGTCTGCGAGGTCGTCGAGGGTGGGGTGCTGAGCAACAACAAGGGCATCAACGTCCCCGGCGCCGCGATGAGCGTGCCCGCGCTGTCCGAGAAGGACGAGGTCGACCTGCGCTGGGCGCTCGACCAGCGCGTCGACATGATCGCGCTGTCCTTCGTCCGCAGCGCCGCCGACATCGAGCCGGTGCACAGGATCATGGACGAGAAGGGCGTCCGCCTCCCCGTCATCGCCAAGATCGAGAAGCCGCAGGCCGTCGACAACCTCGACGAGATCGTGCGGGCCTTCGACGGCCTCATGGTCGCCCGCGGCGACCTCGGCGTCGAGATGCCGCTCGAGACGGTCCCGCTCGTCCAGAAGCGCGCCTGCGAGCTCGGCCGCCGCAACGCCAAGCCGGTCATCGTCGCCACCCAGGTGCTCGAGTCGATGATCAGCAACAGCCGTCCCACCCGCGCCGAGGCGTCCGACGCCGCCAACGCGGTCCTCGACGGCGCCGACGCGCTCATGCTCTCGGGCGAGACGAGTGTCGGTGCGCACCCGATGGAGGCCGTGGCGACGATGGCGCGGATCATCGAGAACACCGAGGAGCACGGCCTCGGCCGGATCCTCCCGCTCGACACCAAGCCCCGCACCAAGGGCGGTGCCGTCACCGCGGCGGCCGCCGAGATCGGGGAGCTGCTCGGGTGCCGCTACCTCATCACCTTCACCGTGAGCGGCGACTCCTCGCGCCGGCTCTCGCGCGTCCGCCCGCGGATCCCGATGCTCGCCTTCACGCCGCACCAGTGGACCCGCTCCCAGCTCGCCCTCACGTGGGGCGTCGAGACGTTCCTCACCGCTCCCGCCCGTCACACCGACCAGTTCGCGATGCAGGTCGACGAGGAGCTGCTCGCGTGCGGCAAGGTCTCCGAGGGCGACCTCGTCGTCATCGTCGCGGGCTCGCCGCCCGGCATCCCCGGCTCCACCAACGCCCTTCGCGTGCACCGCATCGGTGACGCGAAGAACCGGGTCGCGCCGGCATACGAGGACGAGCCGGCCGACGCCTGAGCCGGTCGGCGGCCGGGGCACCCCCCGGGGGTCGGTAGACTGCCACCACCCCCGGCCGGGGTGGTGGAATGGCAGACACGGGGCACTCAAAATGCTCTGCCCGCAAGGGCGTGCGGGTTCAAGTCCCGCCCTCGGCACCCCGGGTCCGGCCGTCCCCTAGGCTGCTCCCGTGAGCGACACGACAGCCGAGAGCCCCGCACCCGCCAAGCGCATCCTCGTCGCCGAGGACGAGGCGATCATCCGCCTCGACCTCGCCGAGATGCTCGGGGAGGCGGGCTACGACGTCGTCGGCCAGGCGAGCAACGGCGAGCAGGCCGTCGAGCTCGCGACCTCGCTCCGTCCCGACCTCGTCATCATGGACGTCAAGATGCCCGTCCTCGACGGCATCAGCGCGGCCGAGCAGATCGGCAAGGAGCGCATCTGCCCGGTCGTCATGCTCACGGCCTTCAGCCAGACCGAGCTCGTCGAGCGCGCCCGCGACGCCGGCGTCATGGCCTACATCGTCAAGCCGTTCACGGCGACCGACGTCGTGCCCGCCATCGACATCGCGCTGTCCCGCTGGGGCGAGCTCAAGACGCTCGAGAACGAGGTCGCCGACCTCGGCGAGCGGCTCGAGACGCGCAAGGCCGTCGACCGTGCCAAGGGCGTGCTCATGAGCAAGCTCAAGATCAGCGAGCCCGAAGCGTTCCGGTGGATCCAGAAGACCGCGATGGACCGGCGGATGGGCATGAAGGAGGTCGCGGACGCGGTCGTGGCCGGCATGGAGAAGGCCTGACCCCACGGACCGAGGAAGACCGCGTATGCCGGCCGGCCGGCATACGCACGCCTGTCACCTCAGGGCGACGACCACCTGCGTGAGGAGCGGGGCGACGACGAGTGCGGGGAGCATGTCCGCCACGGGCACGTCCTTGATGCGGAGCAGGCGCAGGCCGATGCCCGCGAGCATGAGCCCGCCCGTCGCGGTGAGGGCGAGGATGTGCGGCTCGGGCAGGACCGAGCCGAGGAGGACCCCGACGACGGTGAGCGTGCCCTGCACCACGGCGACGGACACGGCGGAGAGCAGGACCCCGACGCCGAACGACGACGCGAAGGCGAGGGCGGCGAATCCGTCGAGCACCGACTTGAGGAGCAGCTGGTCGATGCCGCGGCCGAGACCGTCCGAGAGCGAGCCCAGGATCGTCAGGGGCCCGACGCAGAAGAGGAGCGAGGCACTGAGCCAGCCCTCGATGAACTTCTCGCGCGCCGTCGTCACGTGACCCGAGGCGTCGGCGTCGTCGGTGTCGGCGAGCGCGGGGGACCGGCGCGCGAACCACGACTCGATCGTCCCGGCGAGCGACTCGAGACGGTCGCCGATGCGCAGCAGCGACCCGAGGATCGACCCGAGGAGGAGCGACCCGAGGACGATGAGCACGGGGGCGCCGGAGCCGGTGGCGTCCGAGAGGACGGTGTCGGTGACGCTCACCGCCGAGAGCCCGGCCATGAGCAGCGTCGTGAGGCCGAGGCAGTCGGTGACGACCGAGCGGGTGCGGTCGGGGAAGCGGTGGCCGATGGCCATGCCGGCGAGCGCGCCGACGACGACGGTGACGACGTTGACGGCTGTCCCGAGGCCGGGGAAGGAGGGATCCACGACCGGCACTCTACGATTCGTCGGACGAATTCCCGCCAAGGCCTTCCGCGCGGACCTACCGCCCCGTAATGTCGGGATGTCATTGCGCAGGGGGCTGTGCAGTCGAGGAGGCGCCAGTGGCGCGCAACATGGTCGAGGTGTCTGCCGTGCGCAGGGACGACCTCGACGACCTGGTGGGGCTCTGGCTGGCGGCCAAGGTCGACGCCGGTGTGCCCCTGGAGGTGGCGACGCGCTTCGCCAACGACGGTCGCTTCGTCGCCGCCCTCGAGCGCCCCGAGGTGTGTGCCCACGTGGCCCGCCTCGACGGCCGGCCCGTCGGCTACGTCATGACGTCGGAGAACCCCTTCGGCCTCAGCCCCGAGCCCGAGATCGCGGTCGAGCAGCTCTACGTCGACCCGTCGGCCCGCCGCCACGGTGTGGCCCGCTCGCTCCTCTGCGCCGTCGTCGGCCACGCCGAGCGCGCCGGTTCCGAGGTCATCGTGAGCAACGTGCCGACCCAGAGCCGCGAGGCGCACCGCTTCTTCGCCCGGCTGGGGTTCTCGTCGGTCATCGTCCGCCGCGTCGTCGGGACGGGGGCCCTGCGCCGCCGCCTCTCACCCCAGGGCGGGGTGGGTTCGGCGGTCGAGCACCTCATCCGCCGTCGGCGCTCGCTGCGCGCGGAGTCGCGCGCCAGCTGAAGCAGCACGACTTCTTGCCAGTTCCAGCGCTCCGTGGTCCTGACGGACCGGCCCGCTGGAACTGGCAAGAAGAGGTCAGGCGCCGGGAGGGGCCTCGCGGACGAGGCACGTGATCCGCGACGTGCAGACGCGTCGGCCGTCCTCGTCGGTGACGACGACCTCCCACGAGCACAGGGTGTTGCCGAGCGAGATCGGCGTGGCCACGCCGGTGACGAGGCCGCTGCGCGCGGCGCGGTGGTGGGTGGCGTTGATGTCGGTCCCGACGACGATGCGGTCGGGGCCGGCGTGGATGGCCGAGCCGATGGAGCCGAGCGTCTCCGCGAGAACGACCGACGCGCCGCCGTGGAGCAGTCCGTAGGGCTGGGTGTTGCCCTCGACGGGCATCGTCGCGACGAGCCGGTCAGGTGCCGCCTCGGTGACCTCGATGCCCATGCGGTGGAGGAGGGACGTCGGGTTGAGCGCCTTCATCTGCTCGACGAGGGCCATGACGTCCGGGTGCGCGCTGCTCATGAGTGGTCGCCTTCTCTGCTGTCGGGGGCTGGCCATAGGCTGCCACGTGTGAGTCGCCTCCTTCTCCTCGACGGTCATTCCCTTGCCTACCGCGCGTTCTTCGCGTTGCCGGTGGAGAACTTCTCGACGAGCACGGGCCAGCACACCAACGGCGTCTACGGGTTCACCTCGATGCTCATCAACGTCCTGCGTGACGAGGCGCCCACGCACGTGGCGGTCGCGTTCGACGTGTCCCGCCAGACGTTCCGCTCCGAGGAGTACGCCGACTACAAGGCGACCCGGTCGAGCACCCCGAGCGAGTTCCAGGGCCAGGTGGCGCTCGTGCGCGAGGTCCTCGACGCCCTGCGCATCAAGCACGTCGAGGTCGACGGCTTCGAGGCCGACGACGTCATTGCCACCCTCACGACGATGGCCGAGGCCGAGGGCATGGAGGTCGTCATCTGCACGGGCGACCGCGACGCCTTCCAGCTCGTCACCGACAAGGTCTCCCTCATCTACCCCGTCCGCGGCGTCTCGGACGTCTGGCGGATGGACCCCAAGGCCGTCGAGGAGAAGTACCTCGTGCCGCCGGAGCGCTACAGCGACCTCGCCGCCCTCGTCGGCGAGACGAGCGACAACCTCCCCGGCGTGCCGGGGGTCGGCCCCAAGACGGCCGCGAAGTGGCTCGGCCTCTACGGCGACCTCGCCGGAGTCGTCGCCCACGCCGACGAGATCAAGGGCAAGGCGGGGGAGTCGCTGCGTGAGCACCTCAGCGGCGTCCTGCGCAACCGGCGCCTCAACCAGCTCGTGCGAGACCTCACCCTGCCGGTGACGATCGCCGACCTCGAGCGCGCCACGTGGGACCGCGAGGAGGTCCACAAGGTCTTCGACGGCCTCGAGTTCCGCGTGCTGCGAGAGCGGCTCTTCGAGACCTTCGACGCCGCACCCGACGAGGCCGAGGGCGGATTCGACCTCGACGCGTCGGTGCTCACCTCCGCCGACGTCCAGGCCTGGCTCGACGAGCACGCCATCGGGTCCGAGCCGACCGGCGTCCACGTCGTCGGCTCCTGGGGCCGGGGGACCGGCGACGTCATCGCGATCGGTCTCGCCACCGCCGGCAACGCCGCGGCCTACGTCGACGTCGCCGAGCTCGACGAGACCGGCGAGAAGGCGCTCGCCGACTGGCTCGCCGACGCGTCCCGACCCAAGGTCCTCCACGACCTCAAGGGTCAGTCGCACGCGCTGGCCGCGCGCGGTATGCCGGTCCGTGGCGTTGCGATGGACACCGCCCTCGCGGCCTACCTGGTCAAGCCCGACCAGCGCAGCTTCGACCTCGCCGACCTCGTCGTCCGCCACCTCGGCCGCGAGCTCAAGGCGGAGGCCCCGGCCGGCGGTCAGGGGATGCTCGACCTCGGCACCGAGGACGAGGTCGTCGGCCAGGACGCCATGGTCCGCGCCCGCGCCGTGCTCGACCTCTCGGTGCCGCTGGCCGAGCAGCTCGAGTCCACCGGTGGCACCGAGCTCCTCCGCGACCTCGAGCTGCCGCTCGTCGAGATCCTCGCGTCGATGGAGCGCACCGGCATCGCGGTCGACAGCGACGCCCTGAGCGCGCTGGAGGCCGACTTCGCCGCCAAGGTGCGCGAGGCCCAGCTCGACGCCTACGACGCCATCGGCGGCGACGAGATCAACCTCGGCTCACCCAAGCAGCTCCAGACCGTGCTCTTCGAGACGCTCGGCCTGCCCAAGACGCGGCGGACCAAGACCGGCTACACGACCGACGCAGATGCGCTCAACGACCTCTTCGTCAAGACCGAGCACCCCTTCCTCGAGGCGCTGCTGCGCCACCGCGACGCCACGCGTCTGCGGATCACCGTCGAGGGCCTCATCAAGTCGGTGGCCGAGGACCAGCGGATCCACACGACCTACATCCAGACGATCGCCGCGACGGGGCGGCTGAGCTCGACAGACCCGAACCTTCAGAACGTCCCGATCCGCACCGAGGAAGGCCGTCGCATCCGCGACGTCTTCGTCGTCGGCGAGGGCTACGAGTCGCTCATGAGTGCCGACTACAGCCAGATCGAGATGCGGATCATGGCCCACCTCTCCGGCGACGAGGGCCTCATCGAGGCCTTCCGCACCGGCGAGGACCTGCACCGGTTCGTCGGGGCGCGGGTCTTCTCGGTCGCACCGGAGGACGTCACGACCGAGATGCGCGCCAAGGTCAAGGCGATGAGCTACGGCCTCGCCTACGGGCTGTCCGCCTTCGGCCTCTCGAAGCAGCTGACGATCTCGACCGGCGAGGCGCAGGGACTCATGGACGAGTACTTCGCCCGCTTCGGCGGGGTGCGCGACTACCTCCGCGAGGTCGTGGCCGAGGCGCGCGCCACCGGCTACACCGCGACCATGCTCGGCCGTCGCCGCTACCTGCCCGACCTCACGAGCGACAACCGACAGCGCCGTGAGGGTGCCGAGCGGATGGCGCTCAACGCCCCGATCCAGGGCTCGGCGGCCGACATCATCAAGCTCGCGATGATGGGTGTCGACAAGGCACTGCACGAGTCCGGCGCGAAGTCGCGCATGCTGCTCCAGGTCCACGACGAGCTCGTCCTCGAGATCGCCCAGGGCGAGCGAGAGGACGTCGAGGCCCTCGTGCGCCGCGAGATGGGCAACGCCATCGAGATGGACGTCCCGCTCGACGTCAGCGTCGGTCTCGGCCGCAGCTGGCACGACGCCGCGCACTGAGCCCTCGCGCGGCCCGAGCCACCTTCGTCGATCCGCGGTCGTGCCGCGCCGAGCGGTCGTAGTGTGCGCTCATCGGCTCCGGCGACCGCGAAGGGCGTTCGGCGCCATCGACCGGCGACCGGACGGAGCGCGCCATGCCGATCACGAGGGCGGTCAACGCCACCATCGGCGTCATCACGCTGGTCGCGAGCCTTCTCGCGTCGGTGGCGCGCTACGAGAGCGAGCGTGGCATCGTGCCGAGGCTGCTCCTCACGGCGGCGGTCTTCGGGTTCACCGCCGTGACGCTCGCGATGACGTGGCGCCGTCGACCGGACCCGGGCAGCGCGCCCATGAGCGCCGGGTTCGTCTGGCTCGTCCTGCTCGTCCTCACGACGATGGCCGTGTGGGACCTCATCCCCACCGACCGGCGCCCGATGGTCGGCCTCCTCCTCGCCCTCGTCGTCGGCGCCACGGTGGGCACGGCCGTCGCGCCACGTGTCGACCTCGGACCCGACGACGAGCGGTCCGGAGGGCGTGGCGTCAAGCGCTGGTGACCGGGGAGACGTCCGGACGCTCGGCCGTCGCGCGACGCGGCAGGCTCGCGAGGGTGCCGACCACGGCGACGACCACGGAGGCCGTGAGGAAGGTCGTCGCCACCTCACCCACGGTGGCGTTGCGCCAGCCCACCACGGCGACGGTCGCGAGACCGACCGCCGACCACACGAGGTAGCCGACGAGGTGACGCCCTCGGGCGGCGCCCCAGAAGACGAGGACCTGGGACAGCGCCCACGCGCCCCCGAGCGCCGTGAAGACGGGCACGAGCCCGGCGAGGTGCTCGTAGCCGACGCCGCCGACGATCCGCACGAGCGGCCCCGACAGCACGGCCGAGAAGGTCACCCCGACCGCGACGATGGCGCCGGTCCCCGCGAGAGCCAGCAGGAGGGGTCGTGCGCCCCGTGCCCGTGACATGCCCGCGTAGAGGACGGTGACGAGGAAGGCAGGTCCCCAGAAGGCGGCCTTCGCGAAGAGGCTGAGGACGGCATACGCGCCTGAGTCCTCACCGGGCAGGACGTGGCGGGCGACGGGGGTGTCGATGGTCGACGCGACGAGGAGCGCGGACGTGCCGGCCATACCGGCAAGGACGCGGCGCACCTGCGTGGGGACGGCCGGGTCGAGGCTGCGGCGGAGGTGGCCACGCACGAGGACCACCGCCCCGGCGGCGACGACCCATGCCGCCAGCGCGGTGAGGGCCATGACCCCGGTGACGCCCCAGCCGAGCCATGCGGCGACGGCACCGCCGGCGGTGCGCAGGATCGACACGACGGCATACAGCGTCCCGAGGGCGACGAAGCGCTCACCGCCCTGGAGCGTGCCCTGGACGGCCGAGGTGACGCAGGTCGGCACCATCGACGCCGCGACGAGCAGGACCGGGAGTGGGCCGTCGAGGTGGAGCAGGGGGGTGACGACCGGGGTGAGCACGAGGACGGCGCCGGTGACGACGAGGCCGACGACGGCGCCGGTGCGCAGCGCGGTCGCGTGGGCGTCCGGACGGTGGAGCGCGACCCGCCAGGCGCTGACGAGCTGTGTCGAGAGCGCGGCGACACCGGCGATGACGACGAGATTGAGCAGGGACGCGACCGCGCCGAGCTCGTCGGCGCCGAGCTCGCGGTTGAGGACGAGGAAGAGCGCGTAGCCGAAGACGTTGGCGACGAGCGTTCCCGCGCCGACGACACCCGCGCCCACGCCTCGCCGCCTCGGTGCGACGACCGGGGTCGGTGCCCCCGCGGGCTGCGGCGTCGCGTCGCTCACGGCTCCGTGACGGCAGGCTTGCGGACGACGTACATGAAGGACGTGTAGCGGGGTCCGGCCATGAACTCGCGCTCGACGTGGACCACCTCGGCACCCGCGGCGCGCAGAACCGCCTCGACCCTGGACCGCTTGAGCGGGTGGAACTCCATGACCTCGTCGTAGCCGTAGCGACGGCGGCGGTAGACGTTCTGCCACGAGTTCGGCAGGCGGCGCACGATGCCCTCGATGCTCCAGTCGCCGTGGCTGGGGACGGTGAACGCCGCGACGCCGCCGGGCCGCAGGACGCGGACGAACTCCTCGAGGTAGCCGGTCTTGAGCCCATTGGGGATGTGCTGGAGGACGATGATGCTCAGCACGAGGTCGAAGGTGTCGTCGTCGAAGAGCGAGAGGTCGCTCGACTCGTTGAGGTGGTAGGTCACGCGGTCGCCGGCGCGGTTGTGCCGGCGCGCGAGCTCGATCATCGACGCCGCGATGTCGACCCCGTCGACGCGCTCGAGGTGCCCGGCCAAGCCCTGGGTGAGCCGACCGGCGCCGCACCCGAAGTCCATCGCGCGGTCCATCGCCGCCGGCGTGGCTCCGACGCGGTCCAGCATCGCCATGACCTCGTCGACGGCCTCACGGCCCGTGGCGAAGAAGTCGTCCTCGTGACCTTCCCACCCGCCGCGGTGCCGCTCGGGGTAGGCAAGGATGGCCCAGAGGGGGTCGACCCTGCCGAGCCCGTCCCAGTTGCGTCGCAGGTCGTCGAGTTTCATCGGCAGTTACATTAGTACCCGCTGGTAGGCCTGACGATGGAGTGACGTGAAGAGCACACGGTCGCGCGACCCGGGGGCGCGTCTCGCATCGGTGCCCACCGAGACTCGGGTGCTCGCGCTCCTCGCCGTCGTCCTTGCCGTCGTCGTCTTCGCCAGCGACTTCGGCGTCCTCACGCCAGACACCAAGCCCGAGATCTTCCTCCAGCCCTCGCAGACGGCGGCTCGCTTCGCCTCGGCGTGGCTCGACACGCCCAACCTCGGCACGTCGAACTACAACACCGGCGTGGTCCCGGTGGCCGCTCTCTTCTCGCTCTTCGAGCTCGTCGGCGTCCCGGCGTGGGTCATCATGCGGCTCTGGCGGATCGCCCTGCTCGTCACCGCCGCGTGGGGTGCGCGGCTCGTCGTGCGAGAGCTCGTGTCCGGTGGCTCCGGCGGGCGCGCCGGGCGCGGTGGGCGCGGTGGCCGCGGCGTCGGCGGGGTCGCGCTCGGCGACTCCGCCCGCGCGGTGGCGGGGGTCGCAGCCGCCGTGGCCTACGCCGCCAACCCCTACGTCGTCGTCGGCGGCGGCACGACACCGACGCTGCTTCCCTACGCCCTCCTGCCGTGGCTCGTGCTCTGCTGGCTCCGTGGCTTCCGCGCCCCGTCCTGGCGCTGGGCGTGCGCCGCAGCCCTCGTCCTCGCCGGCATGAGCGGCCTCAACGCCGGCGTCGTGCCGCTGCTCCAGCTCGTCGTCCTCGTGCCCGTGCTCGTCCACGCCCTCGTCGTCGAGGGGCACCGGTTCGCCCCGGTCGCCTGGCTCGTCGTGCGCACCGGCCTCGTGTATGCCGTCCTCTCGGCCTACTGGGTCGTCCCCGCCATCTCGGCCCTCGGCGTCGGGACGGCGATCGCCGAGGCGACCGAGTCGACCGAGGCGATCAACACGGTCAACTCGTTCCCGGAGGTGCTGCGAGGCCTCGGGATGTGGACGCTCTACGGCGCCGACGCCGACGGTCCGTTCGACCCCGGCCGCCTCTCCTACGTCCTCGGTCCGGTCGTCATCCTGCTCACGTTCGCCGCACCCGTCCTCGCGGGGCTCGGCGTGCGGCTGTCGCGCTCGCCGGCGCGCCTCTTCGGTGCCACGAGCGTCCTCGTCGGCGCGCTCGTCATGGTCGGGACGTTCCCCAACGACGACAAGAGCGCATGGGGCCGGGCGGTCGGCGCCGCCCTCGAGAGCGTGCCCGGGCTCATCGCCTTCCGCACGACCAACAAGGCCGGCGCGGTGCTGGAGCTCGGGCTCGCCGTCCTCGTCGCTCTTGCCGCGGCAGCGATCGTGCCCTTGCTCTCCCACGTCACGGCCAGGTGGGTCGCCGGGTGGACCGCCGCGGCGCTCGTCGCGGGTGCGGTGGCCCCGGCGATGAGTGGAGACCTCTTCTGGGTGCGCATGGACGTGCCCTCCTACTGGGACGAGGCCGCCGACGCCGTCAACGCCCGTCCCGGGGACAGCCGCGTCCTCATGGTGCCGGGCACCGGTGTGCCGGCCTACTCGTGGGGCTACACCGGACCCGACGAGATCGGCCCCTCCCTCTTCCGTCGCCCCTTTGCCTTCCGCAGCGCGTCCCCGTCGGGTGGCGAGTACGCCGCCAACCTGCTTGCCGAGGTCGACCGCCGTCTCTACCAGGGGACGCTGCCGCAGGGTGCGGTCTCGACGCTCGCGGCCTACATCGGCGCCGGTGACGTCGTCGGCCGTTACGACGTCCGCGGGGTCGGGACGACGGGCGCCCGCGTCGAGCAGCAGCTCGCCGAGGACCCCGGCCTCGCACCCGGCGAGGCGTTCGGTCCGGCCGAGGTGGCGCACGGTGCCCAGGCCCCGGCCGTCGTCCGCCCGGTGGTCGGGGACCTGCCCCGCACGTCGGCGGCGGTGCGACCCGCCTCCGGCTCGCTCGTCGTCGACGGGGCGGGCACCGCGCTGCCCAGCCTGCAGTCCGCGGGGCTGCTCGAGGACCGCCCCGGGCTCCTGCTCGCCGGCGCTCTCACCGACGAGCAGCTCGCCGAGGCCCTGCGCGACGAGTCACGGGTCGTGCTCACGGACAGTAACGGCCGTCGGGAGTGGAGCAACCACGACCCCGCGGTCGCGGGCCCGCTGCTGCCCGGCTCGGTCGACCCGGAGGCGACCCGCGCCCTCTTCTCGACGGCGGACCAGACCGTCGCCGTCGTCCGCGGGAGCGCCCGCGTCGAGACTCGGGGGCAGGGGCTCCTCTTCGGCCCGCACGCCTTCGGCGACGTGACGCAGGCCTTCGACGGCGACCGCACGACCGGGTGGCGGTTCGGCAACTTCGGCACGGGCGTGGGCAACGCGGTGGTCATCACTCCGCGCAGTGCTCTCGCGATGCCCCTCGTCACGCTCGCCCCGATGCAGGGCGGGACCTCGCGCATCACCTCCGTGCGCCTCACCGCGGAGGTCGAGGGGGAGACGGTCACCAAGGACGTGTCCTTCACCGAGTGGAACACCTTCCCGGTGACGACCGAGGTGAGCGAGCGCCCGGTGTCCCGTCTGACCGTCGAGGTGACCGGCGTCGAGGGCGCGGGTGGCAGCCCCGTGGGCTTCTCCGAGATCGTGGTTCCCGGGGTGACGGTCGACCGTGCGGCCTCGCTGCCCACGCGGCTCCCGCGCAGGTTGGCCGCGGCCGCGGACGCCGCCGGGGTCGACCTCGCCGAGGTCCCGATCGACGTCATCCTCCGGCGCAGCACCGGTGACGCAGACGGCCTCACGACCGAGGAGCCCCGTCTCGAGCGCGAGTTCACCCTGCCCGACGAGCGACGCTTCGAGGCGACGGGCACGGTCCGGCTCTCGGGCGGTGTCACCGACGCCGAGATCGACGAGTTCGCCGGGCTGTCCGACGACGTCGTGGCGCAGTCGAGTTCGCGGATCTTCGGGAACCCGAACGCCCGCGCCGCCATGGCCTTCGACGACGACGGCGGCGACCCGGACCTGTCCTCGGCGTGGGTTCCCAACGAGCCGGTCGTGGGGGAGTGGATCTCGCTCGACTTCCCGAAGCGTCGGCTCTCGTCCTTCACCTTCACCCAGGACTCGGCCAGTCATGCCACGAAGGCCCTCGTCTCGGTCGACGACGGCGAGCCGATCGAGGTCTCGCTCGAGAAGGGAACCTCGCGGATCACGCTTCCCGAGACGGTCGAGGCAGGCCGGGTGCGCATCCTGCTCACGGAGCGCACGGGCGTCGGGTTCGTCCGCGTCACCGACATCGGCCTGCCGCGCAAGGACACCGCACCCTCACCTCCCGAGGGCTGCGTCCAGGTCGGCACCGTCGACGGTCGCCCGCTCGAGGCCGACCTGCGCGAGGGCTTCCCCTACCTGTTGGACGGCAAGGCCGTCCCGTTCGAGGCGTGCGGCGCAGGTCTGGCCCTCGGGGAGGGGCGGCACCGGCTGGCGGGCATCCCCGCACTCGCGATCGACGACCTCCGGCTGAGCTCGGCGGGCACGCCACCGGCGCAGGTCGCGGCCCCGACCTTCGAGGTCGTCCGGCACGGCTCCGCGTCGATGGACCTCCGGCTCACCTCGGGGTGCTCCCCCTGCCTCGTCTCTTCGGGCCAGTCGTTCGACGACCGGTGGACCGCCTCGGTCCGGGGCGAGGACCTCGGCGCACCGCTCGTCGTCGACGGCTTCGCCGCCGGGTGGCGGGTCAACGCCGCCCCGGGCGACGTCGTCTCGATCTCGTTCGCACCCTCGCGCGTCGCGCTCGCAGCGTGGCTCGTGAGCGGTGCGGCGCTCCTCGGCTGCCTCGCGGTCCTGCTCCTCGGGTCGCGGCCGAGGTCCGACGGGCCGAGGGCGGGGACCGCGCGGGCCCGTCGACGAAGGAGGGCGACCCGATGACGACGACGACGCCCCGGCCGACCCCGGGACGCTCCGCCGCGAGGCGAGCCTCGCCGTGGGAGGCGCCACTGTGGCTGCTCGCCGGCGCCGCCGTCTGGGCCACCGTCGGCTGGGTCGCCGCCGTGGCGGCCGTCCTGCTGCTCGTCGCAGACCGGCTCGTGTGGCCCGGCCGCCGCATCCTCGCCACGGCAGCGGCCGCGCTGGTCGTGGCGGTGCCGGTCGTGTGGTTCCTCGGGTCCTCGCTGCCGCTCTTCCCGCCGTCCGTGCGTCTCAACGACAACCTGCTCGCCCACCAGCTCGGTGGGCTCGCCGTCTGGACCCTCTTCCTCGCCGCCTGCGTCGAGGTCGTCCCCCGAGAAAGTGACATCGCATGAACCCGTCCGACTCCCCGCAGGTGTGGGTCCTGAGGCTCGTCCGCGTCGCAGCTGCGGCGCTGCTCGGAGCCGCGATCCTCGTCTGGGTCACCCCGGTGAACTCGCTCGGCCGCAACCTCGTGCCCGTGGGCTGCGGGTCGCCGGCCACGCCGACGACCGACGAGCTCGCGGACTTCGTCTGCCGTGACTTCATCGGCGGTGCCAAGGTCGTCGCCGTGTGCCTCGCGGTCGCCGCGGGGGTGCTGCTCCTCCTGAGCGAGCTCGTCCTGCCCCGGCTGCGTGGCGCCGCATGGCTGCCCGGCACGGCGATCGCGGCGCTCGTCGCGGTGCCGGCGATCACCCTCGCGGTGGGTTCGCTCTTCGCGATCATCGCCGGCTCGGGCGCCGACGGCACGCTCATCCGGTGCGGCACTCCGCTGGCGCCGGCGAACGACGTCATCTCGAAGAGCCTCTGCGGCCAGCTCGCCGACCGCGACAAGACGCTCGCGATCGGGGTCATGGCGCTGTCGGTCCTCGCGATGGTCGGCGCCGGCTACGTCTCGGCCGCCATCGGCCCCCGTCGGTCGAGGACCGAGGACGACGTCGAGGCGGTCCCGTCCGCGACCGATGCGACCGCGACCGGTGCGACCGCGAGCGGGGAGCCAGCGCCGGAACGGGACGGGACGGCATACGCTCCGACCGGCGACCCGACGACGCCGGGTGCGCCGGCGGAGCCCCCGCATGGGTCCGGCGGCCCGACCACGATCCACGGCAGGCACGAGAAGGACGGCTCATGAGCTTCGAGGAGTACTACCGGGGCAACGTCACCTACATCTCGCGTGTCGACCCGCGCCTCGCTCGGATCATCGAGCTCGTCACCGGGCTGCGACCGCGCTCGCTGCTCGACATCGGCTGCGGCCGTGGGTTCCTCCTCGACCGGCTGGCCGACGCGGGGCTCACCGGGCTCACGGGGATGGACGTCTACGACGACGTCGAGAGCGACCGGTTCGGCTACGCCCGCGGGGACGTGACGCAGCGCCTGCCCTTCGAGGACGCCTCGTTCGAGTGCGTCGTCGCGGGGGAGATCATCGAGCACGTGCCCGACCCCGACCACTTCCTGCGCGAGATCCGCCGGGTCCTGGTCCCCGGCGGCACCCTCGTCGTCTCGACGCCCAACATGGTCTCGTGGGCCAACCGCGTCCTCGTCCCCTTCGGCGTGCAGCCGCTCGGGACGGAGACGAGCAGCGAGGTCGCCCTCGGCCGCCGGCACCGCGTCCTCGGGCAGGGCAACCAGGTCCAGGGCCACCTCAAGGTCTTCACCTTCCGGGCGCTCACCGAGATCCTCGAGCGCTATGGCTACACGGTGCGCCGGCGCGAGGGGGTCCCCGCCTTCTTCCCGAAGCCGATCGACCGCTTCGACCGGTTCGTGTCGCGCACGGCCCTGCCGCTCGCCTCGGGGTTGCTCTACGTCGCCACCGCACCGGAGGGGGAGTGGCCGACCCCGCCTGCGGGCAGGCGGCACGAGGGCTGCTGAGCTGCCGCCGACGACCGGCGTCCGCCGACGAGCCGCGTCCGTCAGCGCTGGCTGAGCGGGACGCCCTTGCTCCACGCGATGGCCGGCCGCTCGACGAAGTGGTAGGTGAGGGCGCCGAGCGGGATGGCCACGGCGAGGAGGATCCCCAGCCAGATGACGAGCCCGCCCACACCGGGCTGGATCGACAGCTCGTTGGCGATGAGCAGCATCGCGGGCATGTGCCAGAGGTAGATGCCGTAGGACCAGCGACCCGTGGCGACGAGCCAGCGCATCGAGAAGAAGCGGTTGAGGATCGAGTCGTCCTTGCCGACGGCCACCCCGACGAGCAGCACGAGCGCGAGCAGCGTGCAGGCCGCGGTCCGGATCGTCACCTCGGTGAACGTCGCCGGCTGGAAGGTCCACGGTCCGCCCAGCTGCGAGTTGCCGACGAGGCCGAGGACGACAGCGACGACGACGACGAGCCACTGGTGCGAGGCGAACCAGCGCAGCGACCGCATGCTCCCGAGGCCGTGGTGCTCGACGATCATGAGGTGCGCGACGAGGGCGCCGAGCATGAAGCAGATGATGAACGCCGGCAGCCAGAGCGGGAAGGTGATCATCTGTCCGAAGTCCTCGACCCGGAAGAAGATGTGGTACCTCCACGCCGCCGCCACGAGGAAGGCCACGACGACCGCGGCGATCATGGGCCGGACGGGGTGCGACAGCCCGCGCACCCGTGACGCGGTCGCGACGGCGACGGCGATGAGCGGCACTGCGACGTACCACGAGAGCTCGGTCCCGAGGCTCCACGTGTGCTCCATGCCGTGGCGCAGCCCGTCGGAGCTGAACGTGTTCGTCAGGGTGAGGGCGCGGAACCAGCCGTCGGCCTCGAGGGGCCGAGAGCCGGGCAGGACGAGGGCGGTGACGACGAGGACGACGAGGTAGGCCGGGAAGATGCGCCACACGCGCCGCCGCGCGAAGGTCGACACCGACGGCTTGTCGGAGACGCCGACGATCCATCGCGACCACGGCTGGATGAGCAGGAAGCCGGAGAGGACGAAGAGCGCGATCGGGCCGTAGCCGTGGAGGCCGAGCCAGGGGAAGGTCGTGAGCCCGGACCCGTGGACGAGGACGACGATGAGCGCCGCGAACCCGCGGAGCCCGGTGAGTCCGTCGACGTGGCCGGCTGCCCCGGAGCGCCGCCGACCGGCGCGGGTCCCGGAGGATGCGTCGGCGAGGATCTCGGGACTCGTGGCGGCCACGGGCGCCATTCAAACATGCACGACGGTGGCTCGTCCTGCCTCTAGGCTTCGTCGTCATGACCTCGCGCCGGTGGGACGTGCCGTCCCCGCGCGTGGTGGTGCCGGTGGTCGTGGCGGTGGTCCAGGCGCTGCTCGTCCTCGGTCCCGCGCTCGGCGGTGGCGTGGCCGTCACGCACGACATGGCGTGGTCGCCCGACCCGCGCTGGACGCCGTTCGTCCTCGGGCTCGACACCCCCGCCCCGCGCGCCGTGCCCAGCGACGCCGTCGTCGTCCTCCTCGGCAAGGTCGTCGGGGCCTCGCTCGCCCAGCACCTCGTGCTCCTCACGATCCTCGTCGGGCTCGCGCTCGGGACCTGCGCGCTGCTCGACGAGCTCCTGCCGCGCGTGGGTGTCGCAGGGCTCGTCGCCGCCGCCGTCGCCGCCGTCTGGAACCCCTTCGTCTCCGAGCGCCTCGCGGTCGGCCAGTGGGCCGTCGTCCTCGGTCTCGCCGCGCTGCCGTGGGGGATGCGCGCGGCCCTGCGCGTGGTCCGGCACGGCACGAGCCCGTATGCCGTCGCGCCCGCCCTCGTGTGCGCGGCCGTCGGCGGTGGCAACTCCCTTCTCCTCGTCGGCGGAACGGTGCTGGCCGTGCTCGTGTCGGGTGCGGTGGTGGTTCGGTCCCGCAGGGTCCTCGCCGCCGCTGGGGCCGCGGTCGTCATGTGCCTCGGGCTGGCCGCCGCGTGGGCGCTGCCGGCGCTGACGGCGTCGCCGGTGGCGGACACGGCCGGGGTGCGGGCCTTCGCCCCCGTCGCCGACGGTCCGCTCGGTGTCGTCGTGTCGCTCCTCGGTGGCGGCGGGTTCTGGAACACCGGCGCGCACCCCGAACCCCGTGCCCAGGTCCTCATCGCCCTCACCTCCGCGCTGCTCGCCACCGCGGGGGTCGCCGCCGCAGTGGTCGTGGGGTGGCGTGGCCGTGGCCGGCCGGGGGTGCTGCTCGCGGTCCCGGTCGTCGTCTGCTGGGCGCTGCTCCTGCTCAGCCTCGGCGGTCCGGCCGAGGGTGTGTGGGAGGCCGTCGTGACACGGCTGCCCGGCGGCGGCCTGCTCCGCGACAGCCAGAAGCTTCTCGCCGTCTGGGTCGTCCTTGCCGCGACCGGGCTCGGTGTCCTCACCGACCGCGCGGTGCGGCTCGTGCCGGCCGGGCTCGTCGGACCCGTGCTCGGGCTCCTCGTCGGGCTCCCGCTCGTCCTCTCGCCGCAGCTCGTCTGGGGGATCGGGGGTCGCCTCGACGCCGTGACCGTGCCCGACGACTACCGGGCCGGCCTCTCCGAGGTCTCGACCCTGCCGCCCGGAGACGTGGGGCTCCTGCCCTGGAGCCAGTACCGCCGCTACGCGTGGAACGACAGCCGGGTCTCGCTCACCCTCGCCCCCCGGATGGTCGACCGGGTCGTCCTCTTCGACGACTCGCTCCCGCTCCGCTCGGGCACGGTGGCGGGGGAGAGCCCGCGGGCGGCGGCCGTCTCGGAGCGCATCCGTGACGGGGTCGCTCCCGTGCAGGCGCTCGCGGTCGAGGGTGTCCGCTATGTCGCCGCAGAGCTCGGCGGAGCGCAGGACGTCGACACGCAGGCGCTGCGCGCGTCGGGGCGGGTCGTCGTCGACCGGCCGTCGCTCCTCGTCGTCGACACCGGCTCGACGACGGGACCGGGGGTGCCGGAGGCGACGGAGCCCAGCGGCGCCGTCCTCGTGGGCTGGGGCGTGACGCTTCTCACGGCCCTGCTACTCGTGGCACGCCGCGCCGCGCCCGAGATCGCCAGGAAGTTACCGACCGGTCTGCTACGCTCGCGCCCATGACGCCTGCTCTCGCTGCGATCGGATCGGTCATCACCGGCGCGGTCCTCGCCCTCTTCACCATCATCGGTGGAGTCTCGGCCATCTCGCCCGACGCCAACGCGCCCGCCAAGAGCGAGGCTGTCGTCATCTACGACGCCCCGTGACGCGGCTCGGCCTCGCGCCGACATCCTGAAGCCCCGATGCGGACCGCCGCACGGGGCTTCTTCGCGCGCCCGTGCGCCGCGGAGCCGGCGCGTGAGGCCGGCGAGGGCTCGCACGGCTCGGGTCAGGCGCGGTGCTCGTCGACCGTGCGCCGGAGCAGCTGCTCCCACCGGTCGACCGTCTCGTCCCAGTGGAACTGGCGCACCCAGGTCGCGACCTCGGCGCTCATCCGTGCCCGTAGCTCGTCGTCGTCGAGGAGTGAGCGCATCGCCGCGGTGAACTCCTCCTGGCCGCCGTCGACGAGCAGGCCGGTGCGGTCGTGGACGATCGAGTCGGTCGGACCGCCCGCCTCGGCGAACGCGACCGTCGGAGTGCCGTGGACCCCGGCCTCGACGACGACGAGGCCCCAGCCCTCCTTGAGGCTGGGCATGACGTGCACCCACGCCCGGGCGAGCAGGTCGTGCTTCTCCGCCTCGGACACGTGGCCGTGGAAGGTCACGTGCTTCTCGATGCCGAGGTCGCGGGCCTCCTGCTCGAGGTGGGGGAGCGACCAGCCAGACCCGACGACGTCGAGGGTGATGTCGGGGTGCTCGTGGGCGAACTCGGCGACCGCCCGCATGGCGATCTCGACCCGCTTCTGCGGCACGAGGCGGCCGAGGACGACGACTGACGGGTTGAGCGAGCGGGGCGTGTCGTCGAGGGGTACGGCGTCGGTGCCGTTGTGGATGACCTCGATGCGCTCGGCGTCGATGCCGAGGCCCACGAGCTCGCGCCGGGTCGAGTCGCTCACCGCGACATAGGGCGTGCGGCGGTAGACGACCGGGGCGAGCCTCGACTCCAGCCACCAGCCGGCGTGGCTCAGGCGCGGTCCGAAGAGCACCGGCCACTGCTCCTTGTGCACGTGGTGGACGAGGTTGACGACGGGGCGGCGCGAGGTGAGCGGGCTGAGGTAGGGCACGCCGTTCTGCACATCGATGACGACGTCGACGTCGTAGCGCCGGACGAGGTGCGCGACCACCGAGCGCGCATAGATGTCGAAGCGCCCGCCGCGGCGGATGTAGTGGATGCCATCGACGACCTCGTCCGGCAGCCCGCCGGGGTAGCCGGCGGTCCGGAAGATGACGTGGTGACCCTTCGCCGCCAGGCCCCGGGCGACGGTGACGAGGTACTTCTCGGCTCCGCCGGCCTCGGGGTGGTCCATGTCGCGCCAGTTGAGCATGAGGATGCTCAGGGTCACGGGTCTCACCTCGATCTCAGCCGTCCAACGCGGGTCATGGGTCACAGCGGACACCCGACCGGGGATGGTTAGATTCCCGTCATGCGACGCGCGCCGACCAAAAGGTACCGGACAGTAGCCAGGTCGGTGAACCTCTTCCGCTCGTTCCTCGTGGAGCAGACGGACCCAGAACGGTTCTACACCGACGTCGCCGACGACACCATCACCCTCATCACCCGTCACGAGCCGCTCGAGGGCCGGACGGTGCTCGACGTGGGGGCGGGGCAGGAGCAGTTCGGCCGCCGCTTCGTCGAGCGCGGTGCCCGCTACGTCGCGGTCGACCTCGAGCGCGAGTCGCTCAACCCGGGCCCCGGCAACGGCGCCGTCGTCGGGCGCGGCGAGAACCTGCCCTTCCCCGACGGGTTCGCCGACATCGTCATGTCCAACAACGTCATGGAGCACGTGACGCAGCCGGGCATCCTCGCCGACGAGATGCTCCGCGTCACCCGCCCCGGCGGCCTCGTCTTCATCTCCTACACCGCGTGGGCCTCGCCGTGGGGCGGCCACGAGACCTCGCCGTGGCACCTGCTCGGCGGTGACTTCGCGCGGCGTCGCTACGAACGCGTCCACGGACGCCCGCCCAAGAACCGCTTCGGCGAGACGATGCACGCAGCCACCGTCGCAGGGGGCCTCAACTGGGCCCGGCGGCAGACCGGCGCGCACCTCGTCGAGGCCGCACCGCGCTACCACCCCGACTGGGCCGACCCGCTGCTCATGGTCCCCGGGCTGCGTGAGGTGCTCAGCTGGAACCTCATGCTCGTGCTCCGGCGCACGTGAGGTGGCGCCGCCTCCCTGACCCCGCCACCGCAGCGGGCCTGCTCGTCGTCTGGGCCGTGGCGTGGTCGGTGACCCCCGGCCGCATCGCCGAGGACACGAAGAACGACCTCTACGTCGACCCGTGGGGCTTCCTCGCGCGGTCGCTGCACCTCTGGGACCCACAGGTCACGTGGGGTGGCCTGTCGAACCAGGGCTACGGCTACCTCTTCCCCATGGGGCCCTTCTTCGCCCTCGGGTCCGAGGTGGCGCCCGTCTGGGTCGTCCAGCGGCTCTGGTGGACGGTGCTGCTCACCGCCGGCTTCGTCGGCGCGCTCGGGCTGCTCCGCGCCCTCGGTGTCGGGACGCCGCGCACCCGCATCGTCGGTGCGCTGGCCTACGTCCTCGCGCCCCGTGTGGTGTCGTCGGTCGCCGGGCTCAGCGCGGAGATCCAGCCACAGCTGCTCGCGCCCCTCGTGCTCTGGCCGCTCGTCGCCGCGTCCCGGGGCCGCCTGTCGCCGGTGCGGGCCGCGTCGCTGAGTGGGGTGGCCGCCCTGTGCTGCGGCGGCGTCAACGCCACGGCGACGCTGTGCGCGCTCGTGCCCGCCGGCCTCTGGCTCGTCACCCGACGACGGTGGTGGACCTCTCGGCTCACGTGGTCGTGGGCCGTCGCGGTCGTCGCCGCGACGGCGTGGTGGCTCGGGCCGCTGCTCGTCATGTCGCGCTACTCGCCCCCGTTCCTCGACTGGATCGAGGACGCGCGGGCGGTGATGCGCCCGGTCGGGATGCTCGACGTCGTCCGCGGCACGACGCACTGGCTGGGTCATGTCCTCACGCCCGGGGGTGCGTGGTGGCCCGCGGGTCACGAGCTCGTGACGAGCCGGAGCCTCATCGTCCTCACCTCCGCCGTGGCGGCGGTCGGCCTCGCCGGTCTCGCGCTTGCACACGTGCCCGAGCGCAGGTGGCTGTGGACCAGCCTCGTGCTCGGCGGGCTGCTGCTCACGGTGGCGCACTCGGGCCCGCTCGCCTCCCCACTCGTCGGTGCTGCCCAGTCAGCGCTCGACGGCCCGCTCGCGCCGCTGCGCAACATCCACAAGGTCGACCTCCTCGTGCGGCTTCCGCTGGTGGTGGGGCTGACCCACGTCCTCGGCCTCCTCACCGACTGGCGACCCCGCGCCGGCTGGCACCGGCAGCTCGCGCTCGGCGCGGCGGTCGTCACCGTCGTCGGGGCCGCGGCGCCGGCCTTCACCGGCGCCATCGCCGTCCGGGGCACCTTCGAGCGGATGCCGCAGCACTGGGTCGACACGGGTCGCTGGCTCGACGCGCACCGTGGCGAGGGCCAGGCGCTCGTCGTCCCCGCCGCGAACTTCGGCGAGTACCAGTGGGGGCGGACGATCGACGAACCCATCCGTCCGCTCACCGATGCCGCGTATGCCGTCCGCGACGCCGTGCCGCTCGCACCTGCGGGGACGATCCGCCTCCTCGACGAGGTCGAGCGGCGGCTCCAGACCGGTCGGCCGCTCGAGGGCGGCGTCGAGGTCCTGGGACGGGCCGGGGTGAAGCACCTCGTCGTCCGCAACGACCTCGCGACGAACGAGTCCGGCCAGCCGCCGGTCACCTTCGCCCGCTCGTCGGTCCGCACCACGGCCGGGGTGACGCTCGCCAAGGGCTTCGGGCCGACCTTCCTCGACGCCACCGGTGAGCGGGTCTTCCCGGTCGAGGTCTACGACCTGCCGACGCAGGCCTCCGCCCCGCTCGAGCTCTGGGACGCGTCCGACACGGTGGCCGCCTCGGGTGGCAGCGAGGACCTCGTCCGGCTGGCCGATGCCGGGCTTCTCACCGGTCCCGTCCTCTTCGACGGCGACCGCAGCACCGGCGCCCCGGCTCCGGCGAGCCGCGTCGACACCGACGGGCTGCGACTGCGGGAGCGGTGGTTCGGGGCACCCCGCGGCCAGGACCTCACCCCCACGCTGACCGCGGCCCGGGGGCGTGACGTCCCCGACTACCTGCCGTGGACGGACCGGTCGCTGCAGTCGTCGGTGACCTACACCGGCATCGCCGACGTCCGGGCCTCGTCGTCGATCGCCGAGGACCTCGGGTTCGCCGGCCTCCGTCCCGCACGCCGCCCGTTCGCCGCGCTCGACGGGAACCCGGCCACCGGGTGGGCGGCCATGTGGGACGAGCGCCCGACGCTCACCGTCGACCTGCCCGAGCCGGTGTCCTTCGACCACGTCGTGCTCACCGGGCTCGGGCCCGTGAGCAGCCTCGGTGACAGTGTCCGCCGGCCGACGAAGGTGCGCGTCAGCGCCGATGAAGCCCACGTCGTCGCCACCCTGGGCGACGGCCCGCAGCGGGTGGCCCTGCCGGACGGGCCGCACTCCCGTGTCCGCGTCGAGATCCTCGAGACCGAGGAGGACGCACCCGGGCGGGTCGTCACCGGCCTCGCCGAGCTGGCCGTCCCGGGTGTCATGCCGCGCGAGGTCGTGGACCTGCCGGACCCCCCGGAGGGCGCGGGTACGTCGAGCGGCTCGTCGGCCGTCGTCCTCGGGTCGGGCCTGCCGGGACGGGACGGCTGCACGAGCACGGGCCAGGAGTTCGTCTGCCTCTCCGGTCAGTCGGCCGATCCCGAGCAGACAGGCGCCCTCGTCCGCTCCGTCCCCGGGGAGCGCCCGGGGGAGTGGGACGTCTCGGGCACGCTGGCCCCGCGTGGGCCGGACGCGGCGCCGGCCCTCACGTCCTCACCGGGTGTCGTCGTCACGACGAGCAGCGTGCGCACCGACGCGCCGCAGGCACGGCCCGACGCCCTCGTCGACGGCGACGACCGCACCGCCTGGAGCCCCGCCTTCGACGACGAGACCCCCGAGGTGCGACTGGAGTTCGACCGGCCGGTGACCGTGTCG
The DNA here is from genome assembly GCF_000768675.1 of Knoellia flava TL1. Taxonomy (GTDB): domain Bacteria; phylum Actinomycetota; class Actinomycetes; order Actinomycetales; family Dermatophilaceae; genus Knoellia; species Knoellia flava. The sequence goes on from NZ_AVPI01000056.1 coordinate 35,079, forward strand.
ACGGTCCGCCTCCAGGCGCGACGCGACTGGGCCGAGCGGGCCGCCCCCGCCGTCGTGCTCGACATCGGCGGCAAGGAGGTCACCCGTCGCGTCCAGCGCGGGGGCGTCGTCGAGATCCCGCCGACGACGGGCACCTCGCTCCGGCTCACCTTCGTGCGTGTCCCGACCACCGACGAGGACGCGCTGCCCAACGCGGCCCTCGAGCTCGAGGCCGTCGACCTCGCGGGCACGACGTTCCGCGCGCCACGTGACGTCGTCGAGGCCGCCTGCGGGTCCGGTCCCCGCCTCGTCGTCGACGGGACCGAGGTGCCGACCCGCGCCTCGCTCACCCGCGACGAGCTCTTCGGTCTCGGCTCCGGGACGTGGCGCGCGTGCCGGCCCGTGCGGTTCGACGGTGGCGAACGGCACGAGGTCGAGGTGGGGGCCTGGCAGGGGATGACACCTCGGTCGGCGGTCCTCCGGTCGGGCACCTCCGCCGCACCCAGCGCCGCCGTACCGACGTCCGTCCCGACGTCGCCGTCCGGCTCGGGCTGGACCGCGGAGGTCGCTGCCTCCGACGTGGCGCGGCTCCTCGTCCTCGACCAGAACGCGAACGCGGGGTGGGCCGCACGGCTCGGGGGAACCGAGCTGCGACCCCAGGTCGTCGACGGTCGGCGGCAGGGCTTCGTCGTGCCGTCCGGTGCGTCGGGGGAGCTGACGGTCTCCTTCGGACCCGACGGCGCCTACCGGGCGCTGCTGCTGCTCGGGCTCGTGCTGGCGGCTGGGCTCGTCGCCACGGCCCTCGTCGGCCTGCGCCGGACGGGACAGGTCGCCACGATCGCGGTCCCGTCCGACGAGTCGCGTCGCCCGCTGCTGCCCAGCGCACGGCCGAGCGGCTTCGCCGTGGTCGGCGTCGCCGCGGTCCTCGTGGGGGCGGTCGTGGCCGGACCGGCGGGTGCGAGTGCCGCGCTCGCGGGAGCGATGGCGGCGATCGTCCTCGGTCGCCGGGGTCACCGTCGGGCGCAGCGCAGGCGAGCCGCGTCCGTCACCGTCGGAGCCGGGGTCCTCGCCTGCGGCACCGCCCAGGCGGCAGTGTCACCCGGGAGCCTGGGTCCGCCGCTCCTCGAGGGGGCGCTGCGGGTCGTGCTCGTCGCGCTCGTCGCGCTCGCGGCGCTGGCGCCGGTGGGCGAGCAGCCGCGACGTGAGGCGTGAACCGGGCACCTCGACGAGCTGGTGGCTGAGGAACCCGAGCAGGAGGCTGACCGGCAGGCCCACGGCCAGGAGGGGCAGGAGACCGCCGCGGAAGAACTCGGCCCCCGTCACGGCATACACGGCCGTGAGGACCGGGAGGTGCCAGAGGAAGACGCCGTAGCTCACCACGCCGAGCCACCGTGCGGTGGGACGGGAGAGCATCCGCGAGAGGCCGGACGGTGGGCCGAGGGTGAGCGGCACGAGGAGCCCGGCCGCGACGACGGTGGCGAGCCCGGTCCGCAGGAGCAGTGCGACGCCGTGCGCCGGGTCGAGGGTGAGCGATCCGGCCAAGGGCGTCGTCGAGGCGAGGTAGGCGGCGGCCGCGACGGCGAGGCAGCCGACCGGGTCGCGGGCGAGCCGCGTGAGCCCCCTGGCAACGGGGTGTCCCGGCACGCGCAGAGCCTCCGCGCACACCATCCCGAGGAGGAAGTGCGGGGCCCGCCACGGGAGCCAGCGCTCGAGGAGCAGGTCCTCGCCGAACTCGGCGGGGCCGGTGAGGAGCGGGAGCAGCGAGGTGACGACCAGCGCCGCGACGAGGACGGTGAGCGGCTGGGAGGGTCGGCCACGGCGCAGGCGCTCGAGGAGGACGACGGCGAGGGGCAGCACGGCATAGAAGCTGATCTCGGTCGCGATGCTCCACGACTGGCCGAACGACGCGATGACCGCGTCGGGGACGTAGATGTGCAGCCCGAGGGCGTGGAGCACGGTGTCCCCGACGTCCGGCCGGGTGGCGACGACGACGGCGGCGAGGGCGAGCCAGTAGGCGGGGACGACGCGGGCGAAGCGTCGCGCCGCGTAACCGAGCGCGTCCACGCGTCCGGTGTGCTCGAGGTGGTGGGCCAGTCCCCGGTGGAGGAGGAACCCCGAGAGCGCGAAGAAGATCGAGACCCCGAAGTCGCCGCGTGCGAGCAGGTGCCCGACGAGCCCACCCGTGGTGCCGACACCGGTGAGGAAGGACGCGTGCGTGAGCACGACGAGAGCTGCCGCGACCCCGCGCAGGCCGTCGAGTGCGGGCAGCACCTCGAGGCGCGCGGGCACGTGCGCTGAGGCAGGCGCGCCGGTGCTCATGAGAGCGAAGCGTAGGCGAGTGACGCGTCACACCCGACGTGCCGGTGGAAGTGCGTACCGACTGGTAGTGTCCCCCCGAACATGCTCCCCACACTTGAGACAAAGGTGTCCCACTGATGCGCAGAATCATCGGTCTGGTGCTGATGGGCCTTGCCGGCTTCCTCCTCACCACGGCGCTGCTGGCGCTGGTCTACGTGCCCGGCCAGGTGAAGAAGACCCCGCTCGACACGGACTCCTACACGCGTCTCACGGGTCAGGCCTCCGCGCTGCCCTCCGGTGAGGGCGCGCCGGTCAAGGCCCTGAGCCACACGGTCGCCGACGGCGCCAAGTCCGACGGCGACGTCGTCGTCTTCGACACCTTCACCTGCCTCATCACCAACGAGGACGGGAACTCGCCCGACTGCGTCGACGACACCGACCCGGACAAGCGCCTCGTCACCGCCTCGACCGACCGCTTCGCGACGGACCGCAAGACCGGTCTGTCAGTGAACGACGAGAAGTACATCGGCGACGCCACGCCGCACGAAGGCCTCGTCAACAAGTTCCCGTTCGGGGTGGAGAAGAAGACCTACCCGTTCTGGGACGGCCTGCTCAAGCGCGCCGTCGAGGCGAACTTCGAGGGCGAGGAGAAGGTCAACGGCTGGAACACCTACAAGTTCGTCGTCGACGTCGTCGACGAGCCGGCCGAGATCTCCAACGGCATCCAGGGCACCTACTCGTCGCTCAAGACGATGTGGATCGACCCGCGCACCGGCGCCATCCAGAAGCAGACCGAGCAGCAGAAGCGCGTCCTCGAGAGCGGCACGACGGTCCTCGACCTCGACTTCGGCTTCACCGAGGAGACCATCAAGGCCAACATCGAGGACGCCAAGGCCAACGACAGCAAGCTCGGCCTCGTCGAGAAGCTCCCGCTCATCGCGGGCATCCTCGGCCTCATCGCCGCCGCCGTCGGGTTCTTCCTCTGGAACGGCGCCCGCGGCGCCGAAGGTGGCGACCTGCGCACCCGCCGTGACGGCGACGGCGGCACTCCCGCCTACGCCGGTCGCGACGATCTCGATGTCTTCGGCGACCAGGGCGACGACGCCGAGACCCGGCGCCGCGTCGACCTGCGCAAGTAGGCGGACGCCGAGGTCGCAGACCCGGACGACGCACGCTGGAGGCCCCGCGGACCGAGACGGTCCGCGGGGCCTCCCGCACCGTGCGGGGTCAGGCGGGGCGGCGGCAGACGAAGATCGCCGTGCCCGGCAGGACCGCGCCGCGGGTCGGCGACCAGCCGCCCCACGTCTCCGTGTTGTCTGCCGGCCACTCGGGCTCGACGACGTCCTCGAGCACCATCCCCGCGGCGACCACCTCGCGGACCCTGTCGCCCATCGTCCGGTGGTGCTCGACGTAGGTCGCGCGCCCCGACCCGTCGGACTCGACGTAGGGCGTCCGGTCGAAGTAGCTGAGCCGCGCGACGAGCCCCGCCTGCGTGGGGTCGTCGGGGAAGGCCCACCGGACCGGGTGCGTTGTCGAGAAGACGAACCGCCCGCCGGGGCGCAGGACCCGTGCCACCTCGGCCATGACGGCCGCGCTGTCCGCGACGAACGGCACGACCCCGTATGCCGTGAAGACCGTGTCGAAGACCGCGTCACCGAAGGGGAGGGCGAGGGCGTCGCACTGCAGCAGCGGGGGAGCGACGCCGGTGCGGGCGCTCACCTCCGCGCCCACCCGGAGCATGCCGATCGACAGGTCGGTGGCGACGACGGAGACGTCGGACGTGCGCCGCAGCCACCGCGCCCCCTGACCGGCTCCGGCCCCGATCTCGAGGATCCGCTGGCCGGGCCCGGCGCCGAGCAGCCGGAGGTCCTCCTCGGTCCAGCCCTCGGGACCCCAGACGAGGTCGTCGTCGCCGAGGAAGGCGCCGTGCTCGGCGTAGTAGTCGGTCGCCTCGCCGTCCCACCAGGCCCGGTTGGCTGCCTGCGTCTCGCCGGTCCCGGCGGTGCGCCGCCCGACGTCCTCGCTCACCGGCATACCCCGCTTTGACCGTGCACAGACAGGGTCGGTAGGCTGGACGAGCATTCGTGTGCGTTCTCGCATGCCCTCCGGGGCCCGAAGGCGCGACGAATACCCAGTTCCACCCCATCGAATCCACTGTCCACATCGGAGTTCCTACTACATGACTGCCAGCACGGTCGACAAGACCGCCCCTCAGATCGCCATCAACGACATCGGCTCTGAGGAAGACCTTCTCGCCGCCATCGACGCGACGATCAAGCACTTCAACGACGGCGACATCGTCGAAGGCCGCATCGTCAAGGTCGACCGCGACGAGGTTCTGCTCGACATCGGCTACAAGACCGAGGGCGTCATCCCCTCGCGTGAGCTGTCCATCAAGCACGACATCGACCCCAACGAGGTCGTCGCCGTCGGCGACGAGGTCGAGGCCCTCGTCCTCCAGAAGGAGGACAAGGAAGGCCGCCTGATCCTCTCCAAGAAGCGGGCTCAGTACGAGCGCGCCTGGGGCACGATCGAGAAGGTCAAGGAGGAGGACGGCGTCGTCACCGGCACCGTCATCGAGGTCGTCAAGGGTGGTCTCATCCTCGACATCGGCCTGCGTGGCTTCCTTCCCGCGTCCCTCGTCGAGATGCGCCGCGTCCGCGACCTCCAGCCCTACGTCGGCAAGGAGATCGAGGCCAAGATCATCGAGCTCGACAAGAACCGCAACAACGTGGTCCTGTCGCGCCGTGCGTGGCTCGAGCAGACGCAGTCCGAGGTGCGCACGACGTTCCTCAAGGAGCTCCAGAAGGGCCAGGTCCGCTCGGGCGTCGTGTCCTCCATCGTCAACTTCGGTGCGTTCGTGGACCTCGGCGGCGTCGACGGTCTCGTCCACGTCTCGGAGCTGTCCTGGAAGCACATCGACCACCCGTCCGAGGTCGTCGAGGTCGGCGACGAGGTCACCGTCGAGGTGCTCGACGTCGACATGGACCGCGAGCGTGTCTCCCTGTCGCTCAAGGCGACGCAGGAGGACCCGTGGCAGCACTTCGCCCGGACCCACGCCATCGGCCAGGTCGTCCCCGGCAAGGTCACCAAGCTCGTCCCGTTCGGTGCGTTCGTGCGCGTCGAGGACGGCATCGAGGGCCTCGTCCACATCTCCGAGCTGGCCGAGCGCCACGTGGAGCTGCCGGAGCAGGTCGTCACCGTCGGCGCCGACATCTTCGTCAAGGTCATCGACATCGACCTCGAGCGTCGCCGCATCTCGCTCTCGCTCAAGCAGGCCAACGAGGACGGCGCCGGGCTCACCGAGTTCGACCCGACCCTCTACGGCATGGCTGCCGAGTACGACGAGCAGGGCAACTACAAGTACCCCGAGGGCTTCGACGCCGAGACCAACGAGTGGCTCGAGGGCTACGAGAAGCAGCGTGAGACCTGGGAGAAGCAGTACGCCGAGGCCCACGCCCGCTGGGAGGCCCACCGCACGCAGGTCGAGGAGGCCGCCAAGGCCGACGCCGAGGCCGCCGCGGGTGGCGACACCGCCACCTCCTACAGCAGCGACTCCTCCTCGTCGTCCTCCGACGACGAGGGCGACGCCCGCCCGGCCGCTCCGGCCAACGAGGGCACCCTCGCCTCCGACGAGGCCCTCGCCGCGCTGCGCGAGAAGCTCACCGGCAACTGAGCCGACCGGCATACGCGCGTATGCCGTGACGCAACGTTCGAAGGCCCGGTTCCCCCTCGCGGGGAGCCGGGCCTTCGGCCTGTCTGCGGCGCGGCGAAGAGGTTCTCGGCGACACTCAACCGATCCGGGGCCCTTCTCGTAGGGATGGGTGTCAGCGGGACACGACGGAGGGGAAGCACATCATGGGGACAGCAGGAACGCGACTGCGACGGATGACGGTGACGACGGTCCTGGCCGTCGCGGCGCTCTCGACGACGGCATGCAGCGGTGCGGGGTCGACTGACCTCTCGGCCACGCCGGACAGCGGCGCCTCGGCCTCGCCGGCGGCTGCTTCGACCACGTCCACGGCTGCCGGGGGCACGACCGGGCGCACCACCGTGGCGTCCCCCGCCGCGACGGCGGCCCCGACCGCCACGGCGCCACCCGCTCCGTCCGCGGTGAGGCTGCTCCATGACGGGGCTCCGCCCGAGCCGGGGATCGAGGAGAACACCCCGTGGCGGCCGACCGCGGTGAGGGTGACCGTGTGCTGGCAGGACGTGCCACTGACCGGTGCCCAGGAGCACCGGGCGGTGACGGCACTGGTCGACATGGAGCGCTGGTCCGAGGGCCTGGTGGTGTTCGCGACCGCCGAGCAGGCGGTGCGGTTCGTCGAGGTGGCCCGGATCTCGGTGACCGAGTGCGCCGCGGGTGACGGCTCACCGTGGCAGGGGCGCCAGCAGCGCCTCGATGGCGCGTGGGGCGAGGGTGTCGCGATCTCGTACGGCTCCGCACCAGCACCGTCCCAGTCGCCGAGCGCGCCCATGGGGGAGACCACGGTCGTCCTGGCCCGCGTCGGTCGGGCAGTCACCTACGCGCAGCGCGGGAGCCACGGCATTCTCGGCGAGACGGTGAACGCCCGCGGCGTCGCCGAGCTTCGGCCGGCGCTCGACCACGTCGCTCCGCAGCTGTGCCGCTACACCCGGGCCGGTTGCTGATGGCCCGGTCGCTCGATGCGGACGCCGAGTTCACGGCCTTCGTCGAGGGGGCGCAGCCACGGCTGTCGCGAGTGGCGGTGCTGCTCACGGGCAACCGGAGCAGCGCCGAGGACCTCGTGCAGGAGGCGCTCATCAGGACGTACGTCAACTGGGGGAAGGTGAGGCCGGAGGGCGCGTACTCGTACACGCGCCGGATCCTCGTCAACCTCAACACCGACCGGTGGCGCCGACGCCACCTCGAGGCCGTCCCGGGTGACCTGGCCGACGACAGGGCGAGTGCGTCCGCGGCGCGGGCCTACGCCACCGTCGACCACCGTGACGACATCGTCTTCGAGCTCGCCGGTCTGACCGCGAGGGAGCGGTCGATCGTCGTCATGCGCTACTACCTCGACCTGACCGAGCGCCAGGTCGCCGACGAGCTGGACATCTCCGTCGGCACCGTGAAGTCCACGTGTTCCCGGGCGCTCGCGCGCCTCGGGTCGCAGCGCGTGGGAGAAGGAAGGTTGTCATGAGCCCCATCAGCGAGGACGAGCTCCGGGCCCGCCTGCGGAGCGTCGAGCCGTCGCCGGCCGCGCCCGGGCTGGCCGACCACATCATTGGGCAGGGCAGGTCTCGGCAGCTGCGCCGTCGCTGGCTGACCGCGCTCGCCACCGCCGCGGCTGTCGCCGTCATCGGCGTCGGGGTCGTGGCGGTCGGGGACCAGCTCGGTCCGGACGACGCCCTCCCGGCGTCGCCCAGCCCGACGCCGACGAGCGCGCAGCCCACCCCGACGGTGGCCCCGACTGGCACGCCCACTGTGACGACGACGGTGTCACCGGACCCGTCGTCGACAGCCTCATCCACGTCGGGTCCCACCAGTGCGAGCGCCGAGCCCACGTCCACGCCCTCCCGGACGTCTGCGCCGGCTCCCGTGCGGCTGCTCCACGACGGTCGTGCAGGCTGGAGTCCCGGCGAGCTCGAGATCTCGCTGTGCGTCGGCGATGCGAGGGTCTTCCCCGCGCCGCGGGGGACGACCGAGATGAGGGTCATCAGGGCCGACTTCGTGGCGGGCGCCAACATGAGCGAAGGTCTCGTCGTCTTCTCGTCGTCCGCGGAGGCCGTGGCCTACTTGGCAGATGTGCGCCGGATCGCTCGTGGGTGCACCGACGAGTCCTCGGGCGACACCAAGGTTGTCGTCGACCGCGTCGACGGTCCCTGGGGTGAGGGTCTGTCGATCGCTTCGGCCCCACGCCAGTCCTACGACGGCACGCCTCGCTGGACCGGGCTGGGTGTGACGGTGTTCGCCCGGGTCGGCGCGGGCGTGACCTTCGGGCAGTACGCCAGCAAGGCGGAGCTCACGGACGAGGCGGTGGCCTCGGACATCGCACAGCTCCGACCCGCGCTGGAGCACGTCGCCCCCCAGCTCTGCCGCTATACCCAGGCCGGCTGCTGAGGCCCGCACGCGGGTCGGGCAGCGTGCCAGAGTGGACGCATGGCACGCACCATCGCGACGAACGACCGGGTCGACCTCGACGAGCTGCTCGACTTCGTCCGGTCTCGGCACCACATGGTGCTCATGACGACCCGACGGGACGGACGGCCGCAGGCGTCGCCGGTCACCGGGGGAGTCGACGAGCAGGGACGGATCGTCATCTCGACCTACCCCGAGCGCGCCAAGACCGCCAACGCCCGCCGCGACCCGCGGGTGACCGTCCTCGTGCTCTCCGACGACTTCGGTGGCGCCTGGGTGCAGGTCGACGGGGACTGCGAGGTTCTCGACATGCCGGAGGCGGTCGACGCCCTCGTCGACTACTACCGCTGCATCTCCGGGGAGCACCCCGACTGGGACGAGTACAGGCAGGCGATGCGCGAGCAGGGCAAGTCGCTGCTCCGAGTCACTCCGACCCGCTGGGGTCCGGTGGCGACCGGCGGCTTCCCCGCGCGGCTGGCGGACTCCTAGGACGTGCGCGAGGCCGCGGTCCTCGCCGATGCCTGAGCCCGCGTCAACCGCGTGACCGTCGCGGCGAGCGTCGGGTGCTCGACGTCCGAGGCCGTTGCCCAGTAGGCGCGTCGCAGCCACGACGTGCGCGGGTCCTCGTCGACGACTCCGTCGTCGCAGCCGAGGTAGCGACCACCGCCGAGCCGCACCATGAGCGCGCCCGCTGCGACGTCCCACGAGTTGGTGTGGAGGTCGAAGGTCGCGTCGGCGCGGCCGGTGGCGACGTGGGCCAGGCCGAGCGCGCCACTGCCGAGCGTGCGCACGGCGCCGTAGGCGCGAACGAGGCGGCCGCTCTCGACGAGAGCGTCGTCGCCGTTCGCCTCGAGGTCGACGCCGCGGGGGAACGTGCCGATGACGAGGCTGTCGAGCTCCCGGTCGAGTCGTCGGGGACCGGCGGGGGTGCCGTTGACGGTCACCCCGGTGAGGTCCGCGGCATACACCTCCCCGAGGGCGGGGGCGGCGACGACGCCGGCGACGACCTCCCCGTCGACGGCCGCGCCGATCGAGACGCACCAGTGGGCGAGTCCGTGGCTGAAGTTCACCGTGCCGTCGATCGGGTCGACGTGCCACGTGACGCGGCCGGCCCCGCTGCGGCCCCCCTCCTCGCCGACGAACGCGCTGCCCGGCTCGGCGGCGAGCAGCCCATTCCGCAGGATCCGCTCCGACGCGAGGTCGTGCTCGGTGACGAGGTCGTGCGGACCGCCCTTGTGCTCGACCGCCATCGGCTTCCGGAAGGCGGACATGAGGTATGCCGTCGCCTCGGCCGCGACGTGTTCCGCCACCTCGCGGAGGCGGATCGACTCGTCGGTGCCCACCAGGCCGGATGTCACTGCGTCTCGCCACCGACCGGCATGAGCCAGGCGCGCCCCTCCTCGAAGCCGACGTCGAGGAAGTCGCCGGCACCGAAGGTCTCGTGCGCGTGCGGGTCGGCGACCGAGACGACGAGGTTGCCCGCCTCGGTCTCGATGTCGTACTCGATCGACTCGCCGTAGAACATCGACGACAGCACCCGGCCGACGGAGCCGCCGACCGAGCGGGAGTCGGTGGGGGAGAGGCGCACCGACTCCGGACGGACGAGCAGGGTCACCGGCTCGTCGACGTCGACCCCGGGGTGCTTGGGCACGGTCCACCGCTTGCCCAGCACGCCGACCTCTGCGCGGCCGTCCTCGACGGCGTGCACGTCGACATCGAGGAAGTTGGCGCGACCGATGAAGTCGGCGACGAAGACCGTCGCCGGATGCCGGTAGATCTCCTGAGGCGTGTCGACCTGTTCGATGACGCCGACGTTCATGACGACGATGCGGTCCGACATCGTCATCGCCTCGTCCTGGTCGTGGGTGACGAAGACCGCGGTGATCCCCAGGCGGCGCTGCAGCCGGCGGATCTCTCCCCGCATCTGCACCCGCAGCTTGGCATCGAGGTTCGACAGCGGCTCGTCGAAGAGCAGCACCTTGGGCCGCATGACGAGGGCACGGGCGAGGGCCACGCGCTGCTGCTGGCCACCCGACATCTGGTGCGGTGCCCGGTCGCGGTAGGGCCCGAGGTTCATCGACGTCAGGGCGGTCTCGACCTCCTCGGCGACGCGCGCAGACGGCATCTTCTTGAGCTTGAGGCCGTAGGCCACGTTGTCGAAGACGGTGAGGTGCGGGAAGAGGGCGTAGGACTGGAAGACCATCGCCATCGGCCGCTTGTTGGGGGCGACCTTGTTGAGCAGCTCGTCGTCGAGGCGGATCTCGCCCGCAGTGGGCGTCTCGAACCCGGCGATCATCCGTAGGGTTGTCGTCTTGCCGCACCCCGACGGGCCGAGCAGGGTGATGAACTCGCCGGGCTCGATGTCGAGGTCGACGTCGCGCACCGCCGGGGTGGCGTTCTTGTCCTCGCCGTAGACCTTGCGCAGGCCGCGCAGGCTGACGCGTCCGGGGGTGGATGTCGCCAGGCTGTCCGGCGCGGTCCCGAGGCTGTCGTCGGCAAGGGTGGTGTCGTGTGTCATGGCACTCTCCGAGGTGGCGGTCATCGGCGTTGGATGCCGCGGATCGAGGGGTGGAGCATCGCGAGGTTGAGCAGCCCGATGAAGCCGAGCACGATGACGATGAGGATCGCGCAGTAGGCGAACGCGTTGCCGAAGCGACCGGCGTCGACCTCGGCGAGGATCTGGCTCGTCATGATCTTGGTCTGCGGCGTCGTGATGAAGACGATCGGTGAGAGGGTCGTCATCGACCGGGCGAAGGCATAGGTGAGGCCCGACAGGAGAGCGGGCCGGATGAGCGGCAGCGTGACCTTGCGGAACGTCGTGAAGCTGCTCGCGCCCAGGCTGGTCGACGCCTCGTCGATGGCCGGGTTGATCTGCTGGAGCGCGGAGATGCCGGCGCGCTGTCCCGAGGGCAGGGAGCGCGCGACGAAGACCATGACGATCGCCATGGCGCCGCCGAGGATCGCGGACCCGCCGGCCACCGCGGGGAACCACTGCCTTCCGGCGAAGATCGTCGGGGTGTTGAAGGCGATGGCATAGCCGATGCCGATGACGGTGCCCGGAACCGAGAGCCCGAGCATGCCGACGAAGTCCATGAGACCCGACGTGCGCTTGAGCTTGCTCACGACGAGCCAGGCGATGAGCATGCCGAGAAGACCGGCGATGGGGGTCGCGATGAGCGCGAGGATCGTCGTCGTGAACATCGCGTCCGAGCCGATGCCGGCGAGGACGAACCGGTAGTGAGCGAGCGTGAAGTCGTTGTTGACACCGAAGATCTTGACGAACCCACCGAAGATGACCGTCGCATACATGAGGACGACGAGCCCGGCAACGAGCACGGCGAGCGACAGGATCGGCACGCGCAGCGCCGGTGCAGTGATGAGCTCCGGTGTGCCCGAAGGCTTCCCGGTCACCGTGACGACGTTCTTGCGACTCACCCAGTAGCGCTGGACGAGGAAGACGCTGAGCGCCGGGACGAGGAGGACGAGCGAGTATGCCGCGCCGCCGGCGACGTTGTACTCACCCGTCACCGCCAGGTAGGCCCGCGAGGCGAGGACGGTGTAGTCGCCGCCGAGCACGAGCGGGTTGGCGAGGTCGGCGATCGACTCGACGAAGAGCAGGAGGAACGAGCCCGCGATACCGGGCACGAGCATGGGCAGCGTCACCGACGTGAAGATCTTGAGCTTGCTCGCGCCGAGGTTGGCCGCGGCCTCGTCGAGGCTGGGGTCGAGGCTCTCGAGCATCCCCTTGAGGTTCATGTAGGCCACGGGGAAGAACGACAGGGTGAGGACGAAGACGAGGCCCTTGAGCCCGTAGATGTCGATCTCGAGCCCGAAGAGCTTGTTGCTCACGATCCCGTTGCGCCCGAACATGGTGATCGCGGCCGTGGCGACGGCGAACGGCGGCGAGACGATCGGCATGAGCGAGATGAGGTGCAGGACCTTCTTGCCCCGGAACTTCAGCCGCACCTGGGCGTAGGCCATGACGAACCCGACGAACGTGCCGAGGAGGGCCACGACGACGCCGAGCTGGACGGTGTTCCACAGGATCCGTCGGTTGACCGGGTTGGTGAGCATCGAGCTGACGATCTCCCACCCCTCCGGGGAGAACGCCACCGTGAGGATGCGCAGCAGGGGGAGCCCGACGATGACGAAGAGGAGGACCGAGACCACCGTCACGAGGGTGACGAGGGTGAGGTCCCGCCCGGAGCGGCGGCGGCGGGGTCGGGGCGGGCTCGCGCCCACCCCGACCGGGTCCGCGGCCGCGGGCAGCAGCGTGGCGGTCATGGTGAGGCCGTCACTCCTTGGGAGCGGGCGCGACCTCGGCGTCGAACTTCGCGGTGAGGGCCTTCTTCTTCTCACCGGCAGCGACCGAGTCGTACTCGACGAGGGTGATCTCGTCGAGCTTGACCATGTCCTCGGTGATCTTGGCGTCGGGGTTGGTCGGGATCTGGAAGCTGCCGACCGTCGGGCCGATGTCCTGGTGCTCGGCCGTGAGGGTCCAGTCGATGAACTTCTTCGCGTTCTCGGCGTTGGGGCCGCCCTTGACCATCGACACGGCACCGATCTCGTAGCCGGTGCCCTCGCTCGGGAAGGTGACCTCGAGCATGTCGAAGCCCTCCTTCTGGTACTTCACGCAGTCGTGGCTGAAGATCACGCCAACGGCGACCTCGCCGCGGCCGGCCATCTGGCCCGGAGCGGATCCGCTCTTGGAGTACTGCAGGACGTTCTGGTGGAGCTTGCCGAGGTAGTCGAAGGTCTTGGCCTCGTCCATGCCGTTGAGCACCATCTGCGTCCACACGGCGGTGTAGGACGTGCCCGACGTCGACGGGTGGGCGATGGCGACCTGCTTCTTGAGCTTGGGGTCGAGCAGCTCCTGCCACGACTTCGGAGCGCTGGCACCGGTCTTGGCGAGCTGGTCCTTGTTGGAGCAGAAGCCGAGGACGCCGACGTAGGTGCCGGTCCACTTGCCGTCCGCGTCCTTGTACTTCGCCGGGATCTTCTCGGCGTTCGGGCTCTTGTAGGCCTCGATGAGGCCGGCGTTGAAGGCCGCGACGTGTCCGTCGGACGGTCCGCCGTAGAGGACGTCGAACTCGGGCTTGCTCTTCGCGGCGTCGAGTCGGGCGACGCCCTCGCCCGAGCTCATGCGGACGAACGAGGTCTTGATGCCGGACGCCTTGGTGAAGGCCGCGGCCATCGCCTGGCACTGCTCCTCCTGCGGCGTGCACGCGACGACGACCTCGCCGGTGCCCTTGATCGACCCGGAGTCGGAGCTGCTGCTGCTCGACGGGTCGGAGCTCGAGGGCTCCTCGACGGCGCACGCGGCGAGGAGCGCGGTCAGCCCCAGGGGGAGCGCCAGGAAAGCGGCGGAGGTGCGGGAACGGGACATGGCGTTGACTCCTTTGTCAATGGCCGGCCGTGACGCCACGGCCTGCTGCGCGCCGACACTAGGCCGACCGACCTGCGCCGACGGTCACGACACGGGTCCCGAACGGTCACCATCCTGTGACCGAAGACCCGTCAGCCGTCGTCCGACCCCGGTCCGGCGGAGTAGCGGTAGCCGACCCCGCGCACGCTCGTGATGCACCCGCGCGCCGCCGGGTCGACGGCCTCGAGCTTGAGGCGCAGGCGGTAGACCGCCGTCTTGAGCAGCTCTCGACCCCCGAGCGGCTGGGCGTCGCCCCACCCGAGGAGCAGCAGCTGGCGGAAGGGCAGGTCCTCGTCGGGATGGGTGACGAGCGCGGCCAGCAGGCGGTACTCGTGCGGGGTGAGGTCGGCCCGCTTCCCCCTGACGTATGCCGTCGCGCTGCGCAGGTCGAGCGTCACCGGACCGGACTGGGCGACGGCCCCCTCCCGCAGGGGAGACCTCCGCACGAGGCCGGCGGCCCGCAGCGCGAGCTCACGCGGGTGGAACGGCTTGGTGACGTAGTCGGAGGCGCCCGCCTCGAGCCCGGCGATGCGCTGCGACGTCTCGCCGAGGGCGGTGAGGAGAATGACAGGCACCGCCTTCGTCGACGTGATCCGGCGGCACAGCTCGATGCCCGACATGCCGGGCAGCATGACGTCGAGGACGACGAGGTCGACCTGCTGCTCGGAGACGATGCTCCACGCAGTCTCGGCCGTCCCGGCCGTGACCGTCTCGAAGTCCTGGGTCTCGAGGGCGAAGGTGATGATGTCACGCATCGCCGGCTCGTCCTCGACGACGAGGGCCCGCCACACCGGCGCGCTCACGGGCGCCCCTTGTGCTCGCCGGCGGGGAAGGCGACGAGCATCGTCGTCCCGTGCTGGGCGATCGTGTCGACGAGGATCCGGCCCCCGTGGAGCTCCGCGATGTGCGCGGAGATGTAGAGCCCCAGACCCGTCCCCTCACCGATGGGGGCGCTGCTCGAGAACCGGGCGAAGAGCCGCGAGCGCTCCTCCTCGCTCATGCCGCGGCCCTCGTCGCTGATGGCGAGGATGACGTTGCCGTCGGCGGTGTGGCCCCGCACGACGACGGCGTTGTCGACGCGGTCGTCGTGGCGCAGCGCGTTGGCGACGAGGTTGCTCACGAGCTGCTGGATGAGCTGCGGGTCGAGGTGGACCCGGGTCGGGGGGCCGGGGGCGTCGAGGGCGATGGCGCGGTGGCTGTGCACCTGCCGCAGCTCGCGCACGACCGAGCGCAGGTAGGCCCGCAGCTCCACCTGGCGCAGGTGGACCTCGAAGAGCCCGGCCTCGATCCGGGCGTGGGTGAGCATGTCCTCGGCGAGCTCGATGACGTGGTCGGCGCTGCCCGAGATCGTGTCGACGAACTTCGCCTGGGTCGTCGTCAGGGGACCCGGCGTCTGCTCCGCCAAGAGGTCCGCGGACCCCTTGATGAGCGCCAGCGGGGTGCGCACCTCGTGGCTCAGCACCGACACCTGGTCCGCACGCCGCAGGGCCACGCCCTGCAGCCGCGCGATCTCGTGACCGCTGCGCCGCAGCGCCGCCCGCAGCCGCACGACCCACCACGCGAGCGCGAGCGCCACGAGCCCCGTCACGACGAGACCCGCCCCGAGGGCCGAGATCATGAGGGCGACCCTACGACGCCGGGTACGTTGACTCCATGCTGCGCGTGGGCCTCACCGGCGGGATCGGCTCCGGCAAGTCGACGGTCGCCCGGACGCTGGCCGACCTCGGGGCGGTCGTCGTGGACGCCGACGCCGTGGCCCGCGAGGTCGTCGAACCCGGCATGCCGGCCCTCACCGCGATCCGCGAGCGCTTCGGCGACGACGTCTTCGGGAGGGACGGAGCCCTCGACCGACCCGCCCTCGGGCGCGTCGTCTTCGGCGATCCCGCTGCCCTGGCCGACCTCGAGGCGATCACCCACCCGGCCATCTGGAGGCGGACCGCCCAGCTGCTCGAGCAGGCGCCCAACGACGCCGTGCTCGTCCACGACATGCCGCTCATCGTCGAGAAGTCGATGGGCGCCGACTACCACCTCGTCGTCGTCGTGGGCGCCACCGAGGAGGAGCGCCTTGCGCGTCTCGTCCGGGACCGTGGCATGGACGAGCAGGACGCGCGTTCGCGCATCGCCGCACAGGCCGACGACGACGCGCGGCGCGCCGCAGCCGACGTGTGGCTCGACAACCACGGCACGCCGGAGCAGCTCGGCGTGCAGGTGCGGCGGCTCTGGGCCGAGCGGTTCGAGCCGTTCAACGCCAACCTGCTGCACGGCATACGGGCTCGTCGACCTGACGCGCTCACGATCAGCGAGCCGCGCGAGGAGTGGACCGCGCAGGCGGCGCGGCTCGTCGCGCGGGTCGAGAAGGCGCTGGGGGAGCGGGCGGTGACCGTCGAGCACATCGGCTCGACGTCGGTGCCCGGCCTGCCGGCCAAGGACGTCATCGACCTCCAGGTGGGGGTCGCGTCCCTCGACGACGCCGACGAGCAGGCGTTCGTCGACGCCCTCGCGCGGTGCGGCTTCCCGCGGGTCGGCGAGGTTTCTCACGACAACGGCAAGGACGGGCAGGACTGGCCCAAGCGGTTCCACGCCAGCGCTGACCCCGGCCGCATGGCCCACGTCCACGTGCGCGAGGTCGGCAGCCCCGGCTACTCGTGGGCGCGGCGGTTCCGTGACTGGCTGCGAGTCGACGAGGCGGCCCGCTCCGAGTACGCCGCCCTCAAGATGCGCCTGCTGGCCCAGGGGCTCACCCCGTCGGAGTACGCCGACGCCAAGGAGCCGTGGTTCGACTCGGTGCACGAGCGCGTCCGGGGCCACGCGGCTCACTCGCCGGGGTAGCGCACCCCTACCTGCGACCGGACCTCGTCGAGGACCTCCATGATGCGCAGGGTCTCGGCGGCGGGCAGGAGCGGGCTCTCCGTCAATCCGGCGTCGATGCACCGCGCGGCCTCGCAGACCTCGAAGTGGAGGCCGTGCTCGCGGCGCTCGGGTTCCCACGACAGCTCGGTCCCGGCGTCGCGCGACACGAACCTCACGCGCGACGGCGCGTACCAGCGGTTCTGGGGGTCGTCGGGGTCGCCGAGCTCGAGCCGGCCCTCGGTCCCGTTGATGCTCGCGGTGGTGGGCGTGCGCGAGGTCATCGTCGCGTGGAGCAGACCATGCCCGCCGTTGCGGCCGGTCACGAGGATCGTCTCCTCGGCGTCGACGCCCTCATCGGTGAGGCGGCCGCTCGCCGTGACCGACTCGATGCCGCCGAGCGCGAACGACGCGAACGACGTGGGATAGATGCCGAGGTCGAGCAGCGCACCACCCGCGAGGGCCGGGTCGGAGAGCCGCTGCGGGCCGTTGGGGAAGAGCGGCTGGCCGTGGTCGGCGAAGACGTTCTCGACCTCGCCGAGCAGTCCCTGCTCGAGGCACTGGCGGACGACGTCGACGCCCGGGAGGAAGCGGGTCCACATCGCCTCCAGGGCCAGCAGCCCCTTGTCAGCGGCGGCGAAGAGGACCTCGCGGGCCTCGGCAGCGTTGCGGGTGAACGCCTTCTCGACGAGGACCGGCTTCCCCGCCCCGAGGGCGAGCAGCGACTGCGCGTGGTGCTCGGAGTGCGGGGTCGCGACGTAGACCGCGTCCACGGCGGGGTCCGCGACGAGCTCCTCGTAGGACCCGTATGCCGTGTGCACCCCGAAGTCGTCCGCGAACGCCTGCGCACGCGACAGGTCGCGCGAGGCGACGGCCTGCAGGACCTGACCGGTCTCGTCCCGGAGCGCGGCCGCCATCTCACGGGCGATGTAACCGGGTCCGAGGACGCCCCAGCGCAGGCTGGGCGCGGAACGGGGGTCGGGGGTGCGGGGCTCGGGGAGCGCGGTGAGGGTCACCGACTCATCCTCCCGCACCTCGTGCCTGCGTCCGCAAGTGTGGTGGGTATGCCGGCATCTCGCCGGACGCTGCGGGTGAGGCTCTGTCGGTGGCACGGCATACCGTGTGGGTATGCGTCCCACCACCGACCTCAAGCGCACGGTCGCGCCGTTCAAGGTCGTCTCCGAGTTCGAGCCGGCCGGTGACCAGCCGGCCGCGATCAAGGACCTCGCCGAGCGCGTCAACCGCGGCGAGCAGAACGTCGTGCTCCTCGGCGCCACCGGCACCGGCAAGTCGGCGACGACGGCGTGGCTCGTCGAGCAGGTGCAGCGGCCGACGCTCGTCATGGCGCCCAACAAGACCCTCGCGGCGCAGCTCGCCAACGAGTTCCGTGAGCTGCTTCCGCACAACGCCGTCGAGTACTTCGTCAGCTACTACGACTACTACCAGCCCGAGGCCTACGTCCCGCAGACGGACACCTACATCGAGAAGGACTCCTCGATCAACGACGAGGTCGAGCGGCTGCGGCACTCGGCGACCAACTCGCTGCTCACCCGCCGCGACGTCATCGTCGTCGCGTCCGTGTCGTGCATCTACGGCCTCGGCACGCCGCAGGAGTACGTCGACAAGATGGTGCAGCTGCGCATCGGCGACGAGCTCGACCGCGACGAGCTGCTGCGGCGGTTCGTCCAGATGCAGTACACGCGCAACGACCTCGCCTTCACCCGCGGCACCTTCCGCGTGCGCGGGGACACCGTCGAGATCATCCCCATGTACGAGGAGCTCGCGGTCCGCATCGAGTTCTTCGGCGACGAGGTCGACAAGATCTACACGCTGCACCCGCTCACCGGCGAGGTCGTGCGTGAGGAGACGGAGATGTACGTCTTCCCCGCGTCGCACTACGTCGCCGGCACCGAGCGGATGGAGCGTGCCATCGCGGGCATCGAGCACGAGCTCGAGGAGCAGCTCAGGACGTTCGAGAGCCAGGGCAAGATGCTCGAGGCCCAGCGACTGCGCATGCGCACGACCTACGACATCGAGATGATGCGGCAGGTCGGCTCGTGCTCCGGCATCGAGAACTACTCGATGCACCTCGACGGCCGCACCCCCGGCTCGGCGCCCAACTGCCTCCTCGACTACTTCCCCGAGGACTTCCTGCTCGTCCTCGACGAGTCGCACGTCACCGTGCCGCAGATCGGGGCGATGTACGAGGGCGACATGTCGCGCAAGCGCACCCTCGTGGACCACGGGTTCCGTCTGCCGTCGGCGATGGACAACCGCCCGCTCAAGTGGGAGGAGTTCCTCGAGCGCATCGGGCAGACCGTCTACCTCTCCGCGACACCGGGCAACTACGAGCTCGCCCAGGCAGACGGCGTCGTCGAGCAGATCATCCGCCCGACGGGTCTCGTCGACCCCGAGATCGTGCTCAAGCCGACGAAGGGGCAGATCGACGACCTGCTCCACGAGATCAACGAGCGGGCCGCCAGGGACGAGCGCGTCCTCGTCACGACGCTGACGAAGAAGATGGCCGAGGACCTCACCGACTACCTGCTCGACAAGGGGGTGCGGGTCCGCTACCTCCACTCCGACATCGACACCCTCCGCCGCGTCGAGCTGCTCCGCGAGCTGCGGATGGGTGAGTACGACGTCCTCGTCGGCATCAACCTGCTCCGTGAGGGACTGGACCTGCCCGAGGTGTCGCTCGTCTCGATCCTCGACGCCGACAAGGAGGGCTTCCTCCGCTCGGCCCGCTCCCTCATCCAGACGATCGGCCGTGCCGCGCGCAACGTGTCGGGCCAGGTCCACATGTACGCCGACAAGATCACCCCGTCGATGGCCGAGGCCGTCGACGAGACCTCGCGCCGCCGTGAGAAGCAGATCGCCTACAACACCGAGCGGGGGATCGACCCGCAGCCGCTGCGCAAGAAGATCGCCGACATCACCGACATGCTCGAGCGCGAGGACGCCGACACCGAGGCCCTGCTCGGGTCCGGACGGTCGCGGTCGCGCGGGAAGTCCGACGGGGGTCGTGGCGGTCGGGGGGCGCTGGCCGCCGACGCCGTCACGGTCGGCACGGACCGGCTCGCGGGCATGGCGGCGGGCGACCTCGCCAACCTCATCCAGGAGCTGACGACCCAGATGCACCAGGCTGCGGCCGACCTGCACTTCGAGCTCGCTGCCCGACTGCGTGACGAGCTGGGCGACCTCAAGAAGGAGCTCCGGCAGATGAGCGAGGCGACACGATGACATCGAGGAACACGACCGGTGCGCCCGTCCGCGGCCGGGACAGCGGGTGACCCCTGAGGAGCTGGGCGCCTACGCCCTGGCCAAGCCGGGGGCGTGGGCCGACCAGCCGTGGGAGGGCGACGACGTCGCCAAGGTCGGCGACAAGATCTTCGCGTTCCTCGGGTCGGAGGGGGTCGGGGTCAAGCTCGGCACCCGGGCCGAGGCCGACGAGTGGCTGGCCGAGTTCCCCGACGACGCGGCCGTCATGGCCTACATCGGCCGGCACGGCTGGAACACCCTCGCCATCGGGGGGACGATCCCCGACGAGGCCCTGCGCGAGGCGGTCGACACGTCCTACGCCCTCGTCGTCGCGAAGCTGCCGCGCAGTCAGCGACCCGAGAGCTCGTCGAGCAGCTCGAGCTGACGCGTCCACGCCGGGGACTCGACGTCGATGACGACGAAGTGGTCGCCGTCGACGAGCTCGACGGAGGCGTCGGCGCCCGTCGCGGTGGCCGCCTCGACGTACTCACGTGACTGCGTCGGCGGGACGATGTCGTCGCCCCTGCCGTGGACGCACCGCACCGGCACGTCGAGAGGCACCTGTTGCCGTGGGTCGAAGGCCGCGTCCTCCGTGGTGGGGGCGCGACCGAGGAGCGCCTGCACCGCGCCCGACCCGAGGTCGTCGCGGTGGGCGGCGACGAGGTCGAGGACCCCGGCCTGCGACAGTGCCCCCGTGACGCGGACGCGCGCGTCCTGCCACCCGGCATACCGCTGGCGTCCTGCAGCCCACACCGCGAGGTGCCCACCGGCCGAGTGCCCGAGGGTGAGCACGGTCGAGGTGTCGAGGCCCTCGACGCCGGCGAGCCGCTCGATGGCGGCGTGCACGTCGTCGAACGTCGCCGGGGCGCCGCCACCGATGCCGACCCGGCGGTACTCGACGTTCCACGCCGTCCAGCCCTGCTCGGCGAGCGAGCGGGCGAGGGGACGGCCGAGCTCGAGGTCGTACTCCGCCTTCCAGAAGCCGCCGTGGATGACGACGACGACGCCCTTGCTCGCGCCGCTGGGCCGGGTCAGCTCGGCGAACTGCGACGGGTCGTCCCCATAGGTGATGCGCACGGGTCTCGAGTCCTCCTCTGGTGACGGCGGTGACTGCTGCGAGCACGCGACGAGGGGGAGCGAAGCCATCCCGAGCAGGAGGCCGCGACGCGTGAGCACGCTCGCAGCCTAGGTCGAGAGTGCTCGACACGCCGCCGAGCACCCACCACCCCCAGCGTGTTCTGCACTCTCGACCTCGTGCCCACCGTCCGTGGTCGAGTTGCGGCTCGACTCTCGATGCGTGCGAGAATCGTCCGAGCGGAGGGGAGTATCCCCAGCGCGGACTCCTCGTCATCACGGTCTCATCCAGGCCCGGGGATCCGGTCCAGCCCCACGGGCGGGAGAGACCTCCGGGACACGCACCCGACCCCCGGAAGGTTCCGCACTTGCACTCCCTCACCTCACTGGCGGCCGCGACGCCGTCGATGAACGTCGCCACGTGGCAGTGGTTCCTCACCATCGGCATCGCCGCCGCCGTGCTGCTCTTCGACGTCGTCATGATCGCGCGCAACCCGCACCGCCCGTCGACGAAGGAGCTCGTCCTCGCGCTCTCGTTCTACATCGGCGCCGCGGTCCTCTTCGGGATCTGGGTCTGGCTCAGCCACGGGAGCCAGCTGGCGGGCGAGTTCTATGCCGGCTGGCTGACCGAGTACTCCCTGTCGGTCGACAACCTCTTCATCTTCCTGCTCATCATGGCGAAGTTCGCCGTGCCCGAGAAGTTCCAGCAGACGGCCCTCATGTGGGGCATCATCATCGCGATCGTCCTGCGCGGCATCTTCATCTGGCTCGGCGCCGCGGCGATCAACAACTTCTCGTGGGTCTTCTACATCTTCGGCGCGTTCCTCATCTACACCGCGGTCAAGCTCGCGACCGAGGGCGAGAGCGACGACGAGGAGTACGAGGAGAACCGCTTCATGAAGTGGGTGGAGAAGACCCTGCCGTCCACCAAGGAGTGGACGAGCAAGATGGTCGTCAAGGAGAACGCGAAGCGCGTCGTCACGCCGCTCTTCATCGTCGTCCTCGCGCTCGGCACGACCGATCTGCTCTTCGCGCTCGACTCGATCCCGGCGATCTACGGCCTCACCAAGGAGCCCTACCTCGTCCTCACCGCGAACCTCTTCGCGCTCATGGGTCTGCGCCAGCTCTACTTCCTGCTCGGTGGCCTGCTCCAGAAGCTCGTCTACCTCAGCCTGGGCCTGTCGGTGCTGCTCGCCTTCATCGGCGTCAAGCTCATCCTCCACGCCCTGCACGAGAACGAGCTGCCGTTCATCAACGGCGGCGAGCACTTCGACGTGCCGGAGATCCCGATCGCGGTCTCGCTGGGCGCCATCGTCGTCATCCTCGGTGTCACCACGGTCGCCAGCCTCTGGAAGACCAAGCGTGACGAGAAGCAGGAGATCAACGCCTGACCCGTGGCACGGCATACGCCGCGTGCAGTGCGCTAGGACCCCGTCGACTCGGCGGGGTCCTTGCGCGCTCCGAGGCCGAGGACGATCGCGGACGCGAGCACGACGAGAGCCATGCCGGCGAGCTGCCAGCCGTGGAGCACCTGCCCGAGGACGACGAGCCCGGCGAGAGCGGCGACGGCAGGCTCGAGGCTGAGCAGGATCCCGAAGACCTGGGCGGTGAGCCGCCGCAGCGCGACGAGCTCGAGCGAGTAGGGCAGCACCGACGACAGCACGGCGATGCCGAGGCCGCGGGCGAGCACACTCGCGTCCCACTCCGGCACCGAGGCGAGCCCGAAGGGCAGCGTGACGAGGGTCGCGACGACCATCGCGAGCGCGAGGCCCTCGAGCTTGTCGAACTCGGCGCCGGTGCGCCCGCTGAAGATGATGTATGCCGCCCAGCACGCTCCCGCGGTCGCGGCCAGTCCCAGCCCGGTCCAGTCGAGGTCGGCGAACGGCACCGACAGCGCCTCGGAGATGAGGAGGACGCCGGCGCCCGCGGCGAGCACCGCGACGAGGTCGACGACACGACGTGACAGGGAGGCAGCGAGCAGCAGCGGGCCGAGGAACTCGATCGTCACGGCGACACCGATCGGCAGGTGGGCGAGCGACCCGTAGAACGTGAAGTTCATGAGCCCGAGCGCAAGCCCGAAGCCGACGACGGTGAGCCAGGCGCGCCGTGAGTGGCCGCGGAAGCGGGGGCGGGCGATGGCGAGGAGGATGACGGTCGCGAAGAGCAGGCGCATGACGACCGAGCCCCCGGCCCCGATCTCGGGCACGAGCGTCGCGGCGAGCGCGCCACCGAACTGGACCGAGACGACGCCGGCGAGGACGAGCAGGGGTGCGGGAACCGAGCTGAGGCGCGACACCCCGTCAGGCTAGGACCGGCAGCTCGACGGTCCCGCTCACGCCACTCCGTGAGACGGAGGTGCGGGCGGTGCCAGCAGAGCCCGGATCGCCGCGTGGCGTTCGAGGAAGGCGCGCTCGTCGTAGCGCTTGCGACGCAGCCATCCGGTGACCTCGTCGTTGCACTTGCTCGCGTTGCACGGTCCGCAGGCAGGGGCGATGTTGTCCAGGGTGTAGCGGCCGCCCCGCGAAAGGGGCAGGACGCAGTCGCGCTGGAGCGGACGGTCGGTGGCGCCGCAGTAGGCGCAGCCACCCCACGCCTCACGCAGCGCCGCCCACTGGTCGCCGCTGAGGTCGTGCTCGACCGCGTCCAGGCGCCGCTTGCGCCGACGGGCTGCCACGGCTCTCCGACTCCGCCTCATCGCCACGTCGTCAGCGTAGTTCGGGCGTCACCACCGGCGTCCGCGCCACTCCGGGCCCGGGTGCCGGCCCGCGTCGGGGGTGCCTCGGGCTCATTCCGTCACGTGGCCGCGTCGGGCATGCTGGAGCGAGAGGCGACAGGCCTCGCACAAGCCACACACCCGAGAGGAGTTGAGCACGCGATGAACGAGGACGACCGCGACGACGAGGGGCTTGGTGACGTGGAGGCGCACGAGGCGAACGAACGCCTCGACCGTCTCGCCGGCAGCATCGCCGACCGGATCAACCTGCTCGAGGTCCGCGTGGGCGCGCTGGAGCTGCAGGTCCGCACGTCCGACCAACGGATGAGCCTGCTCGAGGAGACCCTCCGCCAGCACGAGATCGAGGTGCCTTAGCGGGACTACCAGCCGCGCTCGCGCCACTCGTCGAGGTGCGGGCGCTCGGCGCCGAGCGTCGTGTCACCGCCGTGCCCGGGGTAGACCCACGTGGAGTCGTCGTAGACGTCGAAGACCCGCGTCGTGACGTCCTCGATGAGGCTGTCGAAGCTCTGCCCCTCGTTCTTCGTGTTGCCGACGCCGCCCGGGAAGAGCGAGTCGCCGGTGAAGAGGTGGGTGTGGCCCTCGGGGTCGGCGTAGGCCAGGGCGACCGAGCCCGGCGTGTGGCCGCGCAGGTGCACGACGCCGAGCCGCACGTCACCGACCGTGACCGTGTCGCCGTGCTGCAGCCGCACGTCCGGACGCACCGGAAGGGCGTCGGCGTCGTCGGCGCCGGCGTAGGTGCGCGGGTGGAAGGCGTCGACGAGGTCGCGCAGCGCGCGCACGTGGTCCCAGTGCTGGTGGGTCGTCACGACGTGGTCGAGGCTCCCGCTGCCCTCGCGGACGAGGGCTCCGAGGCGCGAGGCGTCGTCGGCGGCGTCGACGAGCAGCTGCTCGCCGGTGGTCCGGCAGGTGAGGAGGTAGGCGTTGTTCGACATCTCCGACACGGCGAGCTTGCGGATGACGAGGTGCGCGAGCTCGCGGACCTGTGCGGGTCCGCCGGGGGAGACGTCGCCGTCGTATGCCGTCACGTCACAGTCCCGCGGTCAGCTCGGGGAGCGCCTCGGCGCGCACTCCGCTCGGGTCCTGACGGGCCAGCCAGGTGAGGATGCCGGCGCGCGAGCCGGTCACCGGAGGCACGCCGTCGGTGTCGTCGCCGACCCTCCACGTGTCACCCTCGTCGCTGCGCAGGACGAGGGGCGGGGCGCCCTCGACGCCCTGCTGCCGCTTGAGTTCGTTCTCGAGGAAGAGCACCTGGAGGTCGCCCTCGACGTCGTCGAAGCCGAACCCGAGGTCGAGGTCCACGTGGTGGTAGACGACCTCGCGCAGCCGCATGAAGGGGAGCATGCCGCCCTTAAAGGTCGGGCCGCCCGGCGTCCGCTCGAGCACGACGTCACGGTGCTCCGGCCCGAGCCGGCGCAGCGCCTCGGCGAGCGGGACGGCGCTCTGTTCGACCTCGCCGACGACGACCTCGGGGTCGCGGCCCACCCCGTCGTCGATCTCGCTGTCACGCCGCTCGGGGGACGCGTACATCGTCTCCCCGGTGCCGTCGACGGCAGCACCGACGAGGCGGACGAGGGCCTCGGCGTTGCGGGCGAGGTGGTTGAGGACGTGGTCGCGGGTCCACCCTTCGCACAGGCTGGGCGCGGACAGGTCGTCGCACGCACGGGCGTCGGAGACGAGGCGAGCGGTGTGCTCGTCGATGGCGGCGAGGAGGTCGGTCACGTTCGTCAGGCTACGCGCGCCCGCCACAGGGCGGGAGTGCCACGCCCGGCACCGGTGACGACCCACACCTCGGCACCGTGGACGACGACCGAGGTGGGCGGTCCCGGTGGACCGGTGGCTGTGGTCCACCTCGCGCCGGACCGCCGCAGGAGCGTCGTGCCCTCAGCCGTGGGTGCGGCGACGACGACGTCGTCGCCGAGAGGGACCGGCGACGGGACCGAGGCGTTCTCGGGAACCTCGACCGTCGGTGTCCCGGGCGGCTCCGCGGTCGTGCCGTCGGTGACCTCCCACATCGAGAGGCGCCCGTCCGTCGCCCCGGTGAGGAGGCACCGGTCGCGGGCGCAGACGGCGCCGTGGACCTCGGAGGTGCCCCGGTCGCCGCTGCGGGGCAGCTCGACCCGGGTCCAGGGTCCGCTCGGCCCCGGTGACGTCCACACGGCGGGCACGACCTCCACGGAGCCGGGAGCGAGCCTCGTGACCGAACCGCCAAGGAGCAGGCCGTCACCGCGGGCCGTGATGACGCGCGCGTCCACGAGTTCCCCGGGCGTGCTGCCGAGGGGGGTGCCGGTGGACGGGACCCGGGCCCACCGGTCCCCACTGCGCGTCCACGTGGCGACGTCCATCCCCGTCTGCTCGCTCTGCCAGGCGCCGAGCACGACCGGTGACGAGCCGGCATACGCGATGCCTGCGAGGTCCCCGGCGCCATAGCTGCCGAAGACGCCGAAGGGCTGCTCCTGCTCCGCGACGCCCGCGGCGGTGCCGGACCACGTCGTCCACCGGTAGTTGCCGTGCGCGCCGCCGCGGGCGCCGGCGATGGCGTCGATGCGCCCGCCGCGGGTCGCGACCTCGAGCCAGCGACCCTCGAAGGCGTAGGGCGAGCGCGGCGTCAGCGGCACCTCACGCAGGTCGTCCGGGCCGGGGCCGACGAGGAGGCGCGGGCGGGGCCGGGAGGGGGTGATGGCCCCGACGACGACGTCGTCTGCCGAGGTCGCGAGCGTGACGGGCTCGAGCCCGCCGGGGAGGGGGACCCGCTCCCACCGGAGCGTCGTCGGGGTCGTCGTGGGGGAGGCGGGCGGCTGCGGCGAGCCCGTCGAACCGGTCGTGCAGGCGCCGCACAGCACGGTCGACCCGGCGACGAGTCCGACGAGCACCGCGCGCACGCTCACAGGCGCCACTCTAGGTGCGCTGCGGGGCCGCATCCCGGCGCCGGACGGTGGCTGTCGGTGGGTCCACCTAGCATGGAGGACGTGACTTCTGCCGCGACCACCTCGCCTTC
This sequence comes from Knoellia flava TL1, assembly GCF_000768675.1. Lineage (GTDB taxonomy): Bacteria > Actinomycetota > Actinomycetes > Actinomycetales > Dermatophilaceae > Knoellia > Knoellia flava. The sequence continues at coordinate 61,792 of NZ_AVPI01000056.1, forward strand.
CCGACGCTCCGGGAGCGCCACCCACGACCGCCTCGTCGTGCGTGGCGCGCGTGAGCACAACCTCAAGGACGTGTCCGTCGACCTTCCTCGGGACTCCCTCGTCGTCTTCACGGGGCTGTCCGGCTCGGGCAAGTCCTCGCTGGCGTTCGACACGATCTTCGCCGAGGGCCAGCGCCGCTACGTCGAGTCGCTCTCCGCCTACGCCCGGCAGTTCCTCGGGCAGATGGACAAGCCCGACGTCGACTTCATCGAGGGCCTGTCGCCGGCGGTGTCGATCGACCAGAAGTCGACCAACCGCAACCCGCGCTCGACGGTGGGCACGATCACCGAGGTCTACGACTACCTCCGTCTGCTCTTCGCCCGCGCCGGCCGGCCGCACTGCCCGACCTGCGGCGAGCCGATCACCCGCCAGAGCCCCCAGCAGATCGTCGACCGGCTGCTCGAGCTGCCCGAGCGCACCCGCTTCCAGGTGCTCGCGCCGGTCGTGCGCGCCCGCAAGGGTGAGTACGTCGACCTCTTCGCCGAGCTCCAGTCCAAGGGCTTCGCCCGGGCCCGTGTCGACGGCGAGGTCGTCTCGCTCACGGAGCCGCCCAAGCTCGAGAAGCAGGTCAAGCACAGCATCGACGTCGTCGTCGACCGCCTCGTGTCCAAGGGCGGCGACGCCTCGTCCAAGCGGCGTCTCACCGACTCGGTCGAGACCGCGCTCGGACTCGCCGGCGGCGTCGTCGTCATCGAGTTCGTCGACGTCACGACCGACGACGACCCGAGCGGCCTCCCGCGTGAGCGCCGCTACTCGGAGCGGATGGCCTGCCCCAACGACCACCCTCTGACGATGGACGAGGTCGAGCCCCGCTCCTTCTCGTTCAACTCCCCGTTCGGCGCCTGCCCGGTCTGCACCGGCATCGGCACCGAGCTCGAGGTCGACGCCGACCTCATCGTGCCCAACGACGAGCTGAGCCTGGCCGAGGGCGCCATCGCGCCGTGGGCGTCGGGCAGCGGCGCGTCCGAGTACTTCCAGCGCGTCCTGGGCGCCCTCGCCGAGGAGCTCAAGTTCAGCGTCGACGTGCCGTGGCGCGCCCTGCCGGAGCGGGCCCGCGAAGCCCTGCTCAACGGCCGCAACCATAAGGTGCACGTCAAGTACCGCAACAGGTTCGGCCGCGAGCGGTCCTACACCACCGGCTTCGAGGGGGCCATCCCGTTCGTCAAGCGTCGTCACGCCGAGACCGACTCGGACTGGAGCCGTGAGCGCTACGAGGGCTACATGCGTGAGGTGCCGTGCCCCTCCTGCCGCGGCAGCCGCCTCAAGCCGGAGTCGCTCGCCGTGCTCATCGGCGGTCACAGCATCGCCGACGTCTGCGCCCTGCCGATCTCCGACTCGGCGAAGTTCCTCGAGGACGTGGACTTCACGGTCCGTGAGCGCCAGATCGCCGAGCGGGTCATCAAGGAGATCAACGCCCGCCTCGGCTTCCTCCTCGACGTCGGGCTCGACTACCTCAGCCTCGACCGCCCGGCCGGCACGCTCTCCGGTGGTGAGGCCCAGCGCATCCGTCTCGCCACCCAGATCGGCTCCGGGCTCGTCGGCGTCCTCTATGTTCTCGACGAGCCGAGCATCGGGCTGCACCAGCGCGACAACCACCGCCTCATCGAGACCCTGACGCGGCTGCGCGACCTCGGCAACACGCTCATCGTCGTCGAGCACGACGAGGACACCATCGCGACCGCGGACTGGGTCGTCGACATCGGCCCGGGCGCCGGTGAGCACGGTGGCGAGGTCGTCCACAGCGGCACCGTCGCCGACCTGCTCACCCACGAGACCTCGCTCACCGGCAAGTACCTCTCCGGCCGCGAGGAGATCCCGGTGCCGGCGGAGCGCCGCCCGCAGACCCCGGGCCGCGAGGTCACCGTCGTCGGGGCGCGTGAGCACAACCTCCACGACGTGAGCGCGAGCTTCCCGCTCGGCAACCTCGTCGCCATCACCGGCGTCTCGGGATCGGGCAAGTCGACCCTCGTCAACGACATCCTCTACAACGTCCTCGCCAACAAGCTCAACGGCGCCCGCCACGTTCCGGGTCGCCACCGCACGGTCACCGGGCTCGAGCACCTCGACAAGGTCGTCCATGTCGACCAGGGGCCGATCGGTCGCACGCCACGGTCCAACCCGGCCACCTACACCGGCGTGTTCGACGCGATCCGCAAGCTCTTCGCGACGACGACCGAGGCCAAGATCCGCGGCTACCAGCCCGGAAGGTTCTCGTTCAACGTCAAGGGCGGCCGCTGCGACGCGTGCTCCGGCGACGGCACCATCAAGATCGAGATGAACTTCCTGCCCGACGTCTACGTCCCGTGCGAGGTGTGCCACGGCGCGCGCTACAACCGCGAGACGCTCGAGGTCCACTTCAAGGGCAAGACGATCGCCGACGTCCTCGACATGCCGATCGAGGAGGCCGCCGAGTTCTTCGCCGCGGTGCCCGCGATCGCCCGGCACATGACGACGCTCAACGAGGTGGGGCTCGGCTACGTCCGGCTCGGCCAGCCCGCGCCGACGCTTTCCGGTGGTGAGGCGCAGCGCGTCAAGCTCGCGACGGAGCTGCAGAAGCGCTCGACCGGCCGCACGATCTACGTCCTCGACGAGCCGACGACCGGTCTGCACTTCGAGGACATCCGCAAGCTGCTCGGCGTCCTCCAGGGTCTTGTCGACAAGGGCAACAGCGTCCTCGTCATCGAGCACAACCTCGACGTCATCAAGAGCGCCGACTGGATCGTCGACCTCGGCCCCGAGGGCGGCAACAAGGGCGGCACGATCGTCGCCACCGGCACGCCCGAGGAGGTCGCGGACAACCCCGACAGCCACACGGGCCGGTTCCTCGCGCCGGTCCTTGCCAAGACCTCGCGCACGACGACCCGCGGTTCGTCGTCGGGCACCAAGGGTGCAGGAGCCAGGACGGGGGCCAAGGCGACGTCCAAGACGACGGGCCCCACGACCACGAAGGCCGCTGCAGACAGGGCGCCGGCGAAGAAGCGGACGGCAGCGGCCCGCGCAGCCACAGCGGCCTCGACGACGGCGAGCACGGCGAAGCCCGCACGGTCGACCCGCAAGGCCACGGCTTCCCGATCCTCGCAGGGCGGGTCCGCGAAGCGGACGCCGCGCAAGAGCGCCTAGCCGGGCGGACGGCATACCCCCGTATGCCGGCACCCGTCCCGAAAAGCAGTCGAGAGTAGAAGAAGTCCCGCCCCACACGACGTGGGGCGGGACTTCTTCTACTCTCGACTGCCCGTGACGGGCGAGCCTGACCTCAGTCCTCGCCGAGGTAGGCCTTGCGGACCTCGTCGCTCTCGAGGAGCTCGGAGCCGGTGCCCGAGAGGACGATCTTGCCGACCTCGAGGACGTAGCCCTTCGTCGCCCGCTTGAGCGCGGCCTGGGCGTTCTGCTCGACGAGCAGGATCGTCGTGCCCTGCTCCTGGAGCGTCGTCACCGTTGACATGACCGTCTTCATCATGAGCGGGGACAGACCCATCGACGGCTCGTCGAGCATGAGCAGCTTGGGGCGGCTCATCATCGCGCGACCCATGGCGAGCATCTGCTGCTCACCACCGGAGAACGTGCCCGCCGCCTGCGACTTGCGCTCCCCGAGGATGGGGAAGAGGTCGTAGGCCGCCTGCAGGTCCTTGCGGATGTCACCGTCGCGCCGGGCGAACGCCCCGAGCAGGAGGTTCTGCTCGACCGTGAGCCGCGGGAAGATCCGGCGGCCCTCGGGGGAGTGGGCGAGGCCGAGCGCGACGATGTCGTGCGCCGGGGTCTCGTCGATCCGCTTGCCCTGGAAGCGGATCGAGCCGCCGGCCGGGCGGAGCAGGCCGGAGATGGTCCGCAGCGTCGTCGTCTTGCCCGCACCGTTGGTGCCGATGAGGGTGACGACCTCGCCCTCGTCGACGCTGAAGCTGATGCCCTTGACGGCCTTGATCTTGCCGTAGGCGACGACGAGGTCCTTGACCTCGAGCATGGGGCTCACTGCTGCTCCTCCTTGGTCGGGGCGGCCTCGGAGGCGGGTGCCGGCTCGTCGTCCTCGTCGACGTCCGAGCCACCGATGTAGGCCTCGATGACCCGCGGGTCGGACTGCACCTCACCGGGCGTGCCCTCGACGAGGACCTCACCCCGGACGAGGCAGAGAACCCGGTCGCAGAGGTTGAAGATGAACCGCATGTCGTGCTCGATGACGACGACCGCCAGTCCGCTGTCGCGGATCCGGAAGATGAGGTCGCTCGCCTGCTTGGTCTCCTGCGGGTTCATGCCGGCCGTGGGCTCGTCGAGGAGGATGAGCTTGGGGTCGGTGGCCAGCGCGCGGGCGATCTCGAGCCGCCGCTGGTCGCCGTAGGGCATGTTGCGTGCGAGGTTCTCGGCCGAGTCGCCGAGACCGACGAACTCGAGGAGCTCCTGGGCGCGGGCCCGGGTGGCCTCCTCCTCGCGACGGAACTTCGGTCCGCGCAGGATCGAGGTGAGCGCCATCGAGCTGGTGCGGCAGTAGCGGCCGACCATGACGTTCTCGAGGGCCGTCATGTTGGCGAAGAGCCGGATGTTCTGGAACGTCCGAGCCATGCCGGCCATGACGACCGCACGCGGCTTCGGGGGGATGACCTCGCCGAGGAGCCGCACCTCGCCCTCGGTGGGCTTGTAGAGACCCGTGAGGCAGTTGAAGAACGTCGTCTTGCCGGCGCCGTTGGGTCCGATGAGTCCGACGATCTCGCCGGGGTGGACGACCATGTCGACGTCCTTGACCGCGGTGAGACCACCGAAGCGCATCGTCACGCCGCGGGCCTCGAGGATCGTGCCGGACGCCGGGTCGGTCGTGACGACGGGCGTCGTGTCCGTGACGGTCATGCCTTGGCCTCCGCTTCCTCGAGGTGGACTTCTTCGATGCGTTGCGCGAGCTCCTCGTCGTCCTCGTGGAACTCGAGCTTGCGGCGCTGGCTGGCCACGAGGCCCTCCGGGCGGAACCGCATCATGAGGACGAGGACGAGACCGAAGATGAGCAGACGGTAGTCGGCCACGAAGCGCAGCTTCTCGGGGAGGAGCTTGAGGATCGTCGCACCGACGAGGACGCCGGCCACGGTGCCCATGCCGCCCAGGACGACGGCGGCGAGGAGGAACGCGGACTCGAGGAAGATGTACTGGTCAGGTGTCACCGAGACGTCGTGGTGGGCCTTGACCGTGCCGGCCATGCCGGCGAGGAAGGCACCACCGGCGAATGCGAACAGCTTGAGGCCGAAGACGTTGACGCCCATGGCCTCCGCCGCCTTCTCGTCCTCGCGGATCGCCACCCAGCCACGGCCGATGCGGCTGTTGTTGAGCCGGGTGAAGACGAGGATGATGATCGCCGCGATGACGAGCAGCAGGAAGTAGTAGTTCGCGAACCGGCCGAGCGTGATGCCCGCGATCGTGTGCGGCTGCCCGAAGTCGAACCCGAAGAAGTTGAGGTCGGGGATCGCCGGGATGCCGTTGGGACCGTTGGTGAGGACCGGGCCGTTGTTGCCGTCGAGGTTGCCCATCGTGAGGCGGAAGATCTCACCGAAGGCGAGCGTGACGATGGCGAGGTAGTCGCCGGACACGCGCAGCGTCGGTGAGCCGATGATGAGACCGAGGATCGCCGAGATGCAGGCGCCCAGGATGACGACGACGAGGAACGGCGGCTTCCAGTCGATGGTCGCGAACGCCGACGCCGAGAGGACCGCGCCGACGTAGGCGCCGGCGCCGAGGAAGGCGATGTAGCCGAGGTCGAGCAGGCCGGCGAGGCCGACGACGATGTTGAGGCCCAGCGCCGTGGCGGCGAAGATGAGGACCTGCGTCGCGATCGACATGTTCTCGTCGGAGCCGCCCTGCGTGAACGGGAAGAGGAACGCCACCGCGAACGCGCCGAGCATGAGCACCTGGCGGTTCTTCTGCGCGATGAGCCCGATCCACGTGAAGACGCCCGCCTTCGCGAGGGCGAACGCGATGAACCCGACGAAGACGAGGAAGAGCACGAAGCTCGCGCCGTCCTCGACGTCGAGCGCGTAGGCCGCCCCGAAGAGGACGAGGGCCATCAGCGCGATGATCGTGCAGATCTCGAGCCAGGACGACGTCTTGGCGAAGAGGGGGTCCTTGGACTGGCGCGAGACGAGCATGAGCCCGGACGCGGCGAGCAGGAGCGCGCCGACGAGCGAGATCCAGCCGCCGGGGTTGACGTTGATGAGGCCGCCGGACTGGTAGGCGATGGTGCCGAGGCACCCCACCATGTAGACGACGGCGCCGATGCCCAGGGCGCGGACGGATGCCGCGGTGTCGAGCCACTCGCCGAGCCACGACAACGGGCCGCGGTGGGCGAGGAGGAGGACGATCGCGACGAGGCCGAGGACGATCATGCAGATCTGCACGCCACCGGGCCAGAAGTTCACCGACAGGTCACCGAGGACGTCATCGGTGTAGCTCCACGAGAGGAAGGTGCCGGCGACGAGGACGAGGGCCCCGGCGAGGCCGAGTGGCCAGGCAGCCGAGCTGCCTCGTCCCGGGACGCGCTCGAGCCACGAGACCTTGACGATCTCGTCGTCGTGGTCGGAGTGCGCGGGTGCGACGGAGGTGGCCGGCGTGGGCGGGTTCGAGGGGGTCGAGGTGCTCATGCGCGGTCCACCACCCGAGCGCCGAGGAGGCCCTGGGGCCGGAAGACGAGCACGAGAATGAGGAGCACGAAGGCCCACACGTCCTTCCAGGCGGATCCACCGAACTGGCCGGGGATGAACTGGGTCGCCATCGACTCGGCGATCCCCAGGGTGAGGCCACCGACGATGGCGCCCTGGATGTTGCCGATGCCTCCGAGGACGGCGGCCGTGAAGGCCTTGAGTCCGGCGAGGAAGCCCATGCGGAAGTCGATGTTGGAGTTGAGCAGGCCCTGCGCGACGCCACCGATGGCGGCGAGTGCCGCACCGAGGGCGAAGGCGATGACGATGATCCGGTTGACGTTGATGCCCATGAGCTGGGCGGTGTCGGGATCCTGCGAGACGGCCTGCATGCCCTGCCCGAGCCGGGTGCGGTTGACGAAGAACCACAGCAGGGCTGCCGAGAGCACGAGCGCGCCGACGGTGAAGACCGCGGCCCGCTGGATGTTGAGGCCACCGAACGAGAGACCCGGCCCGGTGACGACCTGGATCTCGGGGAAGCTGAGCTTGCTCTTGGCGCCCGGGTAGAAGAGGCGCACGGCCTCCTGGAGGAACACCGAGATGCCGATGGCGGTGATGAGTGGGGCAAGGCGTGGCGCGCCACGCAGGGGCCGGTAGGCGATCCGCTCCATGACCACGGCGGTGAGCACGGACACGGCCACGGCGCCGAGCACCATGACCGGCAGGACCCAGAGGCCGGTCTGGCCCTTGAAGAGCACCGTCCACGTCGCCAGGGCGCCGAACGCCCCGATCATGAAGACCTCGCCGTGGGCGAAGTTGATGAGCTGCACGATGCCGTAGACGACGGTGTAGCCGACGGCGATCAGGGCGTACAGGGACCCGAGGGTCAACCCGTTCACGATTTGTTGAAGGAAGTCGGTCATCGTCGACCCGTCACCTCTCCTGGTTTGAGGGGGCTGGCACATTCAAGCAGGGGCGGACCTACGTCCGCCCCTGCTCGAATGAACTACGTCAGCTTTCGACCGTTGCCGGGTCAGCTCACGTTCTCGGACTTGACGGAGACGAACTTGCCGCCCTCGACCTTGTAGCCCGTGATGACCTTGACGAGGGTGTCACCGAACTCGTCGAACGACACCTTGCCGGTGACGCCGTCGAACGAGACCTTGCCGACCGCGTCGACCGTGGCCTGGCGGGCGCTCTTGACGTCCTTGGCGTCCTTCAGCGAGGTCTTGAGGGCCTCGATGATGGCGTTGGCGGCGTCGTAGGAGTAGCCACCGTAGGCAGCGGCCGGCTCGGCGTACTTCGCGGCCTCGTAGTCGGCGAGGAACTTCTTGCCGGCCTCGCTGTTCTCGGTCGGCTCACCGACGGAGGTGGCGAGGTCGCCGTTGGAGGTCGAGCCCGCGAGCTCGATGTACTTCGGGTCGAAGATGCCGTCGCCACCCATGAGCGGGACGTTGAGGCCACCGGCCTTCATCTGCTTGGACAGCGGACCGGCCTGCGGGTACTCACCGCCGTAGTAGACGGCGCCCGGCTTGGACGGGGCGACCTTCGAGACGACCGGCGCGTAGTTGGACTCGTCCGGGTTGATGGTCTCCGCCGCGACGACGGTGCCGCCGGCCTTCTTGTAGGCCTCGGTGAAGTACTGGACGAGACCCTGGCCGTAGGTCTTCTTGTCGTGGATCGTCGCGACCGTCTTGATGCCCTGGTCGATGAGGAACTTGGCCGCGAAGCCGCCCTGCGCGATGTCGGTGGTGCAGGTGCGGAAGAACGTCTTGTAGGGACGCGAGTTGCCGTCGGCGCCGCGGGTGAGGGCGGGGCCGGTGTTGGCGGGGGAGATCTGGGTGATGTTGGCGGCGGCGAAGACCGGCTGGGTCTGCTGGCTCACGCTCGAGTTGAGGTTGCCGACGACACCGATGACCTCGTCGTCCGAGGCGAGCTTGGTCGCGCCGTTCTTGCCGACGTCAGCCTTGCCCTCGTCGTCCACGGCCTCGACCTCGAGGGTCCAGCCGGGGATGGCCTTGCTGTCGTTGGCCTGCTTGACGGCCAGCTCGACCGAGTGCTGGATGCCCTTGCCGAGTGCCGACAGGTCGCCCGAGAGAGGCGCGATGACGCCGATCTTGGCGACCTTGGCGCTGCCGCCGGTGTCGCCGCCGGTGTCGTTGCTGTCCTCGCCGCGGGTGCCACACCCTGCGAGGGCGAGTGAAGCCACCAGCATCGAGGCGCCGACGGTCATGACGGAACGCTGAGCCACGTTTCCTCCTGGAAATTCTTCTCCCGCGGCCGATGGCCGAGGAGCTCGCGACGGGTGTGCGAGCACGGCGAACAATAACCACGGGACCCACCGATTCCACCGCACTTGGGCGAGATTGTGCCGAGTCGTTACCAACCTCGAAAGCACACAAATGTGTGCGATCTTCACAGGCGCACAACAGAATCCGTCGGCATACTGGCGCGATGGAGACGAATCTCGAAGGCCAGGACACCGCCCCCCGGACCACGACGACCCTGGGCTGCTGCGGTCGTCGCGACGCGATGAGGGCGGCCGGCATCGTGGCCGTCGCCGGCGTCGGTCTCACCGCCTGCGGCAGCGATGCCGACCAGGCCGTCGGTGACGCCGTGAGCGACGCCGCCTCGAGCGCCGCCGGCGCCGTGAAGGACCTCGCGAAGAAGGCCGACATCCCCGTCGGCGGCGGCAAGGTCTTCGACTCCGCCAAGGTCGTCATCACCCAGCCCACCGAGGGTGACTACAAGGCGTTCTCCGCCGTGTGCACGCACCAGGGCTGCACGGTGAGCGGCGTCGAGGGCGGCACCATCAACTGCGCCTGCCACGGCAGCACGTTCGACATCGCCACCGGCGAGGTCAAGGGCGGCCCCGCGACCAAGGCCCTTCCCGAGAAGAAGGTCACCGTCGGAGCCGACGGCATCAGCGTCACCTGAGCGGACGGCATACGGCCGGGCCCGTATGCCGTGCGCTCCCGTCGGTGGGGCGACTTAGGGTTGGGGCGTGGCCCATCCGTCGACCTACCGTCCCCGGCCGGGGGAGATTCCGACCGACCCGGGGGTCTACCGCTTCCGCGACAAGGACGGCCGCGTCATCTACGTCGGCAAGGCCAAGTCGCTGCGGTCCCGGCTCTCCTCCTACTTCCAGGACATCGGCCAGCTCCACCCGCGCACCGCGTCGATGGTGCTCGCGGGCGCGAGCGTCGAGTGGACCGTCGTCACGACCGAGGTCGAGGCCCTCCAGCTCGAGTACTCGTGGATCAAGGAGTTCGACCCGCGGTTCAACGTCAAGTACCGCGACGACAAGTCCTACCCCTACCTCGCGGTGACGATGGGTGAGGAGTTCCCCCGGGCGCAGGTCATGCGCGGCGCCAAGCGCAAGGGCACCCGCTACTTCGGCCCCTACGCGCACGCCTGGGCGATCCGCGAGACCCTCGACCAGGCGCTGCGCGTCTTCCCGATGCGCACGTGCTCCGCGGGCGTCTTCAAGCGCGCGAGCCAGGTCGGGCGCCCCTGCCTCCTCGGCTACATCGACAAGTGCTCCGCTCCGTGCGTCGGGCGCGTCGACGCCGAGCACCACCGCCGGATCGCGGAGGACTTCTGCGACTTCATGGCCGGCGAGAGCACGAAGTTCGTCAAGCGCCTCGAGCGCCAGATGAAGGCCGCCTCCGACGAGCTCGAGTTCGAGCAGGCCGCGCGGCTGCGCGACGACATCGGCGCCCTGCAGCGGGTGCTCGAGAAGTCGGCGGTCGTCTTCGGCGACGGCACCGACGCCGACGTCTTCGCCCTCGCCGACGACGAGCTCGAGGTCGCGGTCCAGGTCTTCCACGTCCGCGGCGGGCGCGTGCGCGGCCAGCGCGGCTGGGTCGCCGAGAAGGAGTTCGAGACCGTCCCCGAGGTCGTCGGTCACCTCCTCCAGCAGCTCTACGGCGGCGAGGAGGGCGAGGCCGTGCCGCGCGAGGTGCTCGTGCCGGTCCTGCCCGAGGACGACGAGAGCCTGGGGGAGTGGCTCTCGGGCCTGCGGGGCAGCCGGGTCGACCTGCGCGTCCCGCGCCGCGGGGACAAGCGCACGCTCATGGAGACGGTCGAGCGCAACGCCAGCCAGAGCCTCGCGCGCCACAAGGTCGCCCGCGCCGGCGACCTCACCGCGCGGTCGCAGGCCCTCCAGCAGCTCCAGGAGCTGCTCGAGCTGGACGAGTCGCCGCTGCGCATCGAGTGCTTCGACATCAGCCACGTCCAGGGCACCCAGGTCGTCGGGTCGATGGTCGTCTTCGAGGACGGGCTCCCGCGCAAGGGGGAGTACCGCCGGTTCATCGTCCGTGGGCAGGGCGACGGCGAGGACGGGGCGCCGGTGACCATCGACGACACCGCTGCCATGCACGAGGTGCTCACCCGTCGCTTCCGTCGCTACCTCAAGGACCGCAACGAGCCCCAGGGTCGTGACGAGGAGACCGGCCGCCCGACGCGGTTCGCCTACCCGCCGCAGCTCGTCGTCGTCGACGGGGGCCTGCCGCAGGTCAACGCGGCAGCGCGGGCCATCGAGGACCTCGGGATCGTCGACGTCTCGGTAGTCGGCCTCGCCAAGCGCCTCGAGGAGGTCTGGGTCCCGGGTCAGGACTTCCCCGTCGTCCTGCCGCGCACGAGCGAGGGCCTCTACCTCCTGCAGCGGCTGCGCGACGAGGCGCACCGGTTCGCCATCACCTTCCACCGCCAGCGACGCAGCAAGGCGATGACCAACTCCGCGCTCGATGGCATACCCGGCCTCGGCGAGGTCAAGCGCAAGGCGCTGCTCAAGCAGTTCGGCTCGGTGAAGCGGATCCGCGCAGCGAGCGCCGAGGACCTCTTGGAGGTTCCGGGAATCGGCCGTTCGCTGGCGGAGGTCATCCAACGCGAGTTGACTGGGGCACCCGCGGAACCGACCGTGAACCTCATGACCGGCGAGATCGTCGACGAGCACAGGGAGCGCAATGACTGAGGACGCCGCACAGGCCTCCGGAGCAGACTTCGTCATCGTCACGGGCATGAGCGGCGCGGGCCGCACGACGACGGCGAACGTCATGGAGGACCAGGGCTGGTACGTCGTCGACAACCTCCCCCCACAGCTCCTCGTCTCGATGGCCGAGCTCGGCAATGCGACGCGGGCGTCCGGTCATGAGATCAAGATCGCCGCCGTCGTTGACGTGCGCAGCAAGCAGTTCTTCACCGAGTTCGACACCGCCGTGCAGCGGCTGCGCGACATGGGATGGACGCCACAGCTCGTCTTCCTCGACGCGACCGACGAGGCCCTCGTGCGGCGGTTCGAGTCGGTGCGCCGCCCGCACCCGCTCCAGGGCGAGGGGCGGCTGCTCGACGGCATCCAGCAGGAGCGCGAGGTCCTGCGCGACCTGCGCTCGCGCGCCCAGATCGTCATCGACACGTCCGGTCTCAACGTCCACCAGCTCGCCCGCAAGGTCTCACCGCTCTTCGGGCAGAACCGTGGGCCGTCGCTGCGGCTCGCCCTGCTGTCCTTCGGGTTCAAGTACGGCGTCCCGCTCGACGCGGACTTCGTCTTCGACATGCGGTTCCTGCCCAACCCGTTCTGGGTTCCCGAGCTGCGCAACCTCGACGGGCGCGACCGTGCGGTGTCCGACCACGTCCTCGGGCAGACCGGTGCCCAGGAGTTCCTCGACCGTGTCGTCGCCCTCATGGAGCCGGTGACCCGCGGCTACCTCTCCGAGGGCCGGCGCTACGCCACCCTCGCGATCGGCTGCACCGGCGGCAAGCACCGTTCGGTCGCGATGACCGAGGCCCTCGCCGAGCGGCTGCGCACCGAGCGCATCGACACCTTCCTCGTCCACCGAGACCTGGGGCGCGAGTGAGCGGGCCCGTCGTCGCCGCGCTCGGTGGTGGACACGGGCTCGCGGCCTCGCTGGCCGCGCTGCGCTTCGTCACCGACGAGATCACCGCGATCGTCACGGTCGCCGACAACGGCGGATCCTCCGGCCGGTTGCGCGGGGAGTTCGGCGTCCTGCCCCCGGGCGACCTCCGCATGGCCCTCTCCGCACTCTGCGAGGAGACCGAGTGGGGCCACACGTGGCGCGACGTGCTCCAGCACCGCTTCGAGGGGACCGGACCGCTCGGCGGCCATGCCCTCGGCAACCTCCTCATCGTCGCCCTCTGGGAGCTGCACGACGACCCCGTCGCCGGGCTCGAGCTCGTCGGCCGCCTCCTCAACGCCCGCGGTCGAGTGCTGCCCATGGCCGCCGTGCCGCTCGACATCGAGGCCGACGTCCTCGGGGCCCGCAAGGAGTCGCCGGACGAGATGTCGGTCGTGCGCGGCCAGGCCCAGGTGGCCAAGACCCGTGGCGAGGTCCGCGCCGTGCGGCTGCTGCCCCCGGACCCGCCGGCCTACCCCGAGTCGGTGGCGGCGATCCGCTCGGCCGACTGGGTCATCCTCGGGCCGGGCTCGTGGTTCACGTCGGTGATGCCACACCTCCTCGTCCCGGACCTCGCCGAGGCGCTCGCCGTGACCCGGGCCAAGCGGCTGCTCGTCCTCAACCTCGAGATGGTGACGACCGAGACCGCGGGGTTCAGCGCGATCCACCACCTGCAGTCGTTCGCGGCCTACGCGCCGGACATCCAGCTCGACGCCGTCCTCGCCGACCCCTCGGTCGTCGACGACGAATCCGCTCTCGCGCAGGCGTGTCGTGAGCTCGGGGCCGAGCTGCACATCCACCGGGTGGGCATGTCGGAGTCACCGACCCAGCACGACCGTCTGCGGTTGGCGGCCGCCCTGCAGGACGTCCTTGGCTCTGGAAGCCGCCCCCGATGACGCGTGGCAGGATGAACGCCATGGCTATGACGGCGAAGGTGAAGGACGAGCTCAGCCGCCACGAGGTGACCAAGCCGTGCTGCCGCAAGGCCGAGGTCGCCGCCACGCTGAGGTTCGCCGGGGGCCTGCACATCATCGGGGGACGGATCGTCGTCGAGGCCGAGCTCGACACCGCGAACGCCGCGCGCCGGCTGCGGCGCGAGATCCACGAGCTCTACGGCCAGACGCCCGAGGTCCTCGTCCTCGCGGCCGGTGGCCTGCGCAAGGGCAGCCGCTACGTCGTGCGTGTCGTGCAGGATGGCGAGGCGCTGGCGCGGCAGACCGGGCTCATCGACGGTCGTGGCCGACCCGTGCGCGGGCTGCCGCCCAAGGTCGTCTCGGGGTCGGTCTGCGACGCCGAGGCCGCGTGGCGTGGCGCGTTCCTCGCTCACGGATCGCTCACCGAACCGGGTCGCTCGTCGGCTCTCGAGCTCACCTGTCCGGGCCCGGAGGCGGCCCTCGCCCTCGTCGGCGCCGCCCGCCGCCTCGGCATCTCGGCCAAGGCGCGCGAGGTGCGCGGCATCGACCGGGTCGTCATCCGTGATGGCGACGCCATCGGCGCGATGCTCACGCGTCTCGGCGCCCACGACGCCGTGCTCGCCTGGGAGGAGCGCCGGATGCGCCGCGAGGTGCGGGCCACGGCCAACCGCCTCGCCAACTTCGACGACGCCAACCTGCGCCGGTCCGCCCGTGCCGCGGTTGCCGCCGGGTCACGTGTCGGTCGCGCGCTCGAGATCCTCGGCGACGACATCCCCGACCACCTGCGAGAGGCGGGCCAGCTGCGCCTCCAGCACAAGCAGGCCTCTCTCGAGGAGCTCGGTCAGCTCGCTCAGCCCGCGATGACCAAGGACGCGGTCGCGGGCCGGATTCGGCGACTGCTCGCCATGGCCGACAAGCGGGCCGAGGACCTCGGCATCCCGGGCACCGACGCCAACCTCACCCCGGACATGCTCGACAGCTGAGTCCTCGACGTCCACGCCCGCCACGGGAGGCGAGCGGTCCGTCACTGGTGGGCGGACGGCATACGGGCACTGTCCTTCGCGGACGGCGCGGGGCCCACTGTTCCGCACTGCGGACCTCCGCGAAGGTGACCGGGGTCACACGACTAGGGTTGGGGACATCACCGGCGCCGTGGCTCCTCCGTGTGCGCCCCCACCCTCTTCGGAAGGCAGAACGCTCGTGACTGTCCGCGTTGGCATCAATGGCTTTGGCCGCATCGGCCGCAACTTCTACCGCGCCGTGATCGCGTCCGGCGCCGACATCGAGATCGTCGCCGTCAACGACCTCACCGACAACGCCACGCTGGCCCACCTGCTCAAGTACGACTCGATCCTCGGCCGCTTCGACGGTGACGTCACGTCGACCGAGGACGAGATCACCGCGGGTGGCAAGACCTTCAAGGCCTTCGCCGAGCGCGACCCCAAGAACCTCAAGTGGGGCGACCTCGGTGTCGACATCGTCGTCGAGTCGACCGGCTTCTTCACGGACGCAGAGGCGGCCAAGGCGCACCTCGACAACGGCGCCAAGAAGGTCATCATCTCGGCCCCGGCCAAGAACGAGGACGTCACCATCGTCATGGGCGTCAACGACGGCGACTACGACGCCGCGTCGCACCACATCATCTCCAACGCCTCGTGCACGACGAACTGCCTCGGCCCGATGGCCAAGGTCCTCAACGACGAGTTCGGCATCGTCAAGGGCCTCATGACGACGATCCACGCCTACACCCAGGACCAGAACCTCCAGGACGCGCCGCACAAGGACCTGCGCCGCGCCCGGGCCGCCGCGCTCAACATCGTCCCGACCTCGACGGGTGCCGCGAAGGCCATCGGCCTCGTCCTGCCCGAGCTCAAGGGCAAGCTCGACGGCTACGCCCTGCGCGTCCCCACCCCGACCGGCTCGGCGACCGACCTCACCTTCGAGGCCGGCCGCGAGACGACGGTCGAGGAGGTCAACGCCGCGATCAAGGCCGCCGCCGAGGGCCCGCTCAAGGGCGTCCTCGTCTACACCGAGGACCCGATCGTCTCCAAGGACATCGAGACCGACCCCGCGTCGTGCATCTTCGACGCCGGCCTCACCAAGGTCATCGGCAACCAGGTCAAGGTCGTCGGCTGGTACGACAACGAGTGGGGCTACTCCAACCGCCTCGTCGACCTCGTCACCCTCGTCGGCTCCTCGCTCTGAGCGTCTCCGGGGCCTGACAGCATGAAGTCGATCGCCGAGCTGGGCGACCTGCGGGGCAAGCGCGTCCTCGTCCGGTCCGACCTCAACGTCCCTCTCGAGGGCACCTCGATCACCGACGACGGTCGCATCCGTGCCTCCGTCCCGACGATCACGGCCCTCTCCGAGGCGGGCGCACGCGTCGTCGTGTGCGCCCACCTCGGGCGGCCCAAGGGCACCCCAGAGGAGAAGTACTCGCTCGCCCCCGTCGCCGCCCGCCTCGGCGAGCTGCTCGGGCGGGACGTGACCTTCGCGACCGACACCGTCGGCGAGAGCGCCCGTGCGGCGGTCGAGGCTGCCGGTGACGGTGACGTCGTGCTCCTCGAGAACCTCCGCTTCAACGCGGGGGAGACGGCCAAGAGCGCCGACGAACGCGCCGAGTTCGCGAGTCAGCTCGCCGGTCTCGCCGACGCGTTCGTCTCCGACGGGTTCGGCGTCGTCCATCGCGAGCAGGCGTCGGTCTTCGACGTCGCGCGCCTCCTGCCCTCGGCCGTGGGCGGTCTCGTCGAGACGGAGGTCGGCGTCCTCCGTCGCCTCACGACCGACCCCGAACGCCCGTATGCCGTCGTGCTGGGTGGCGCGAAGGTGTCCGACAAGCTCGCGGTCATCGACAACCTCATCCAGACGGCCGACCGGCTCCTCGTCGGGGGCGGCATGGTCTTCACCTTCCTCAAGGCCCAGGGGCACGAGGTCGGCACAAGCCTGCTCGAGGCCGACCAGGTCGACACGGTCAAGGGCTACCTCGACCAGGCGAAGCAGCGCGGCGTCGAGATCGTCCTGCCGGTCGACGTCGTCGCCGCCACCGAGTTCTCGGCCGACGCCGAGCACGAGGTCGTTGCCGTCGACGCCATCCCGGCCGACCGGATGGGCCTCGACATCGGCCCCGAGTCCTCGCGGCTCTTCGCCGAGAAGCTCGCCGACTGCCGCACCGTCTTCTGGAACGGCCCCATGGGTGCGTTCGAGATGGAGCCCTACGCCGCCGGCACGAAGGCGCTCGCCCAGGCCCTCGCCGACATCACCGCCGACGGCGCCCTCACCGTCGTCGGTGGCGGCGACTCGGCCGCGGCCGTGCGGCAGCTCGGGTTCTCCGACGACCAGTTCGGCCACATCTCCACCGGCGGGGGTGCCAGCCTCGAGTACCTCGAGGGCAAGGACCTCCCCGGCCTCACCGTCCTCGACGAAAGCTAGGTCCCCGACCCATGGCTCCTGCCCCCACCTCCCAGCGCGTCCCGCTCATGGCGGGCAACTGGAAGATGAACCTCGACCACCTCCAGGCGACGCACCTCGTGCAGAAGCTCGACTGGACCCTGCGCGACGCGAAGCACGACCACGGCGCGGTCGAGGTGGCGGTCCTCCCGCCGTTCACGGACCTGCGCAGCGTCCAGACGCTCGTCGACGGCGACCGCCTCGCCATCCGCTACGGAGGGCAGGACCTCTCGCAGCACGCGAGCGGCGCCTACACCGGTGAGGTAAGCGGGGCGTTCCTCGCCAAGCTCGGCTGCACCTACGTCGTCGTCGGCCACAGCGAGCGTCGCGAGTACCACGGCGAGTCCGACGAGGTCGTGCGCGCCAAGGTGGCGGCCGCCTACGAGCACGGGCTCACGCCGATCTTCTGCGTCGGCGAGGGCCTCGAGATCCGCCAGGCCGGCACCCACGTCGAGCACGTCCTCGCCCAGGTCCGCGCCGGCCTCGAGGGCCTGCCCGCCGACAGGGCGTCGAGCATCGTCATCGCCTACGAGCCCGTGTGGGCCATCGGCACCGGCGAGGTCGCGACGCCCGAGGACGCACAGGAGGTCTGCAGCGCGATCCGCACCGCGCTGGCCGAGCTCTACTCCGGCGACCTCGCCGACCGGGTCCGCATCCTCTACGGCGGCTCGGTCAAGTCCGGCAACGTCGCTGCGATCATGGCGCAGGAGGACGTCGACGGCGCGCTCGTCGGCGGGGCGTCGATCGACCCCGCCGAGTTCGCCGCGATCTGCCGCTTCCGCGACCATCTCCGGACGAGCTGAGGATCGTAGGTATCCTGTAGCCGCGCCCCACCGGGCGACGTTCTCTCACTACCGAAGGAGCACCGTGGACGCGGTACGCATCGGACTCCAGGTCCTCCTGGTCCTGGGTGGGCTCTTCCTCACCCTTCTCATCCTGCTGCACAAGGGCAAGGGTGGTGGCCTCTCGGACATGTTCGGTGGCGGTATGTCGACCTCGCTCGGCGGCTCCTCCGTCGCGGAGCGCAACCTCGACCGCATCACGATCGCGATCGCGGTCGTCTGGTTCACCTGCGTCGTCGCCCTCGGCGTCCTCGACCGGTTCACCTCCTGAGCTGACCCGGTAGGGTCCGACCCGAAAGTAGGCCTGATGTCGATGTCTGGTGGGAACGCGATTCGCGGCAGCCGAGTCGGCGCCGGCCCCATGGGGGAAGCGGAGCGCGGCGAGGCGGCACCCCGTCTCCACGTGTCGTTCTGGTGCTCCAACGGTCACGAGACCCGGCCGAGCTTCGCGCAGGAGCCCGACCTCGAGATCCCGGAGACGTGGGACTGCCCGCGCTGCGGCTTCCCCGCCGGGCAGGACAAGGACAACCCGCCGGCCCCGAGCAAGGTCGAGCCCTACAAGACGCACCTCGCCTACGTGAAGGAGCGCCGCTCCGACCAGGACGGCGAGGCGATCCTCGACGAGGCCCTCGGCGCCCTGCGCGACCGCGGCCTCATCCAGTAGTCCAGTAGCAGCCGGCCGCAGAACCGCTGCACTCGGTGCTGTTCGGCTCACCTCGCCTACACCCCGGCCCTCTGTCGCCGAGCACCTGACCCCGAGCGAGCCAGAGGTTCGCCAAGGGCTCACCTGTGCGTGGCTCGCTCGCACATCTCTGGCTCGCTCGGGCCTGTCGCCGAGCGGCGCAGAGCGTGGCGACCGGCGCACGCAGGGCTGCGCCGGTGGTCAGCCCGTGCGCCGGTGACGGCCAGCGCAGGGCGGGCCGACCCGCAGAGGCGCGCCGACGGCATACCCGGGGTTGTTCGGTGCCGTGAGGCTCAGAGCCGCTGGGCGGCGTCCGCATCGACGAGCCAGAGCGTGCGCTCCTCGCCGGTGACCTGGGCTGCCGAGCTCACGTCCAGCGTGGCGCCGGTCGTGCCGTTGACGACGGCCTCGGCCTTGTCGGCACCGGCGACGACGAACCACACCTGCCGCGAGCGACGCAACGCCTCGAAGGTGAGGCTGACGCGGTCCGGCGGCGGCTTGGGGGAGTCGTGCACGGCGACGGCGATGGCGTCGGTGGTCTGCTGCGCCGGGTGGCCGGGGAAGAGCGAGGCGACGTGTCCGTCCGGGCCCACCCCGAGGATCATGATGTCGAAGGCGCCTGCACCGCTTGACCGCACGGTCTCCGCGTATGCCGTCGCGCTCGCCTCCGCGCTCTCGGAGGCGTCCGGACCGGGCACCCGGTGGACGTGGGCGGGGTCGAGGGCGAGCGAGGCGAGCCCGGCATCGTCGTTCTGGACGTCGTTGCGGTCCGGGTCGCCGGCCGGGAGGTAGCGCTCGTCGCCCCACCACAGCTCGACCCGGGACCAGTCGACCGCGTGACGGGCAGGAAGGGCGGCCACCGACCGCCAGATGTCCGACCCGAGCGACCCACCCGTGAGCGAGAGGTGGGCGACGCCGCGCGCCGCCTGGGCGTCGACGACTGCGGTGACGAGCCGTGCGGCGATGGCGTCGCTCAGCTCCTGTTTGCCGGGATGGACGACCACCTCGACGTCGGTCGCGGGGTGCGGGCTCGCTGTCGTCATGCTGGATCCTTCGGTCAGGTGCGCTCGGACCGCTTCTTGCGGACCTTCTCGAGCTTGGTCGCGGCGGCCTTCTCGACCTGCTCGGGGTCGTCGGCCTTCTCGGGCATCGGTGCGGCCTCGACCATCGCCGAGCTCGCGCTCGTCGCCGCCTCGCGCTTGAGCCGCGCCGCGTCCTCGCGGGCCTCGGCCACGGAAGGAGTGATCCCCTGGCGCTGGGCCTGGGTCGAGGTGCGCCGCGAGTGGCTCACCTCGGCCAGCCCGTCCCGGAGCGCGTCGGCGTAGGGCTCGTCGGGGTCGAGTCGGCGGAGCTCGTCGGCGAGGCACTCGGCGTCGCTGCGCGGCGGGAGCGCGATGCTGCGTTCCGGGGTGCCGGGCTGGGACAGCGTCGCCGAGGTGCCGTTCTGGGGGCGGACGAGGTCGAGCGGGCCGCTCGAACGGTCGAGGCGGACGCTGATGATCCCGCTGCCCGCCCGGGACGGGACGAGCGTGACCGGACAGCGCAGCCGCTTGGCCAGCCACCCAGCGAGCAGCTCGGCCGACGGGGAGTCGGACCCGCCCGTGACGGTCACCGAGGTCACCGGCTCGAAGGGCGCCTGGTCGAGGGCCGCGGTGAGCAGCGCCCGCCAGAGCGTGATGCGC
Source organism: Knoellia flava TL1 (assembly GCF_000768675.1). Lineage (GTDB taxonomy): Bacteria > Actinomycetota > Actinomycetes > Actinomycetales > Dermatophilaceae > Knoellia > Knoellia flava. The sequence continues at coordinate 81,919 of NZ_AVPI01000056.1, forward strand.
GACCACGACAGGTCGGTGTCGCCGGGGGAGTAGCACCGCGCGAGGCGGGTGAGCGCCGACCTCGGGGATCCCTTGGTCCGCGACACGTCGGTGACGCGTCGCTGGGCCATCGCGCCGATGGGGTCGGCGCCCGGGTCCTTGGGCGGGTCGGTCGGCCACCAGGCCACGATCGGTGCGTCGGCGAGGAGGAGCGGTGTGACGACGGCCCGGCCGTGGGCCGCCAGCGGGCCGAAGAGCCGCAGCACGACGACCTCGCTCGCCCCGGCGTCGCCGCCGATGCGGATCTGGGCGTCGAGCCTGGCGGATCCGCGGCGGTTGGCCGTGACGACGACGATGATCCGGCAGGGGTGCTGGCGGCTCGCGTCGTTGGCGGTCTCGATCGCGTCATCGGCCTCGCTCTCGTCGACGACGACGACGAGGGTGAGGACACGAGTGAGCGCCATCGACCCGGTGTCGGACCGCAGGCGCACGAGCTTCTTCGACACGTCCTGCGTCGTGGTGCTCGGGAGGTCGACGATCACCGGGGTCCCCAATCAGTATCGGAGAGGGGTCCCACGCTCTGCGTGGGCGGGACGAGTGCGGGTCCCACGCTCCGCGTGGGCGAACTTATTGGGGTGGTGGTCACGGGAGCCTCCATTCGCGGCCGTCGCGGCGCATGAGCTCGTCGGCGCTCTGCGGACCCCACGTGCCCGAGGGGTACTGGTCGATCCGGGTGCTGTGCTTGGCCCAGAACTCCTCGATCGGGTCCAGGATCTCCCAGGAGAGCTCGACCTCCTCGTGGCGTGGGAAGAGTGGCGGCTCACCGAGGAGCACGTCGAGGATGAGGCGCTCATAGGCCTCCGGCGAGCTCTCGGTGAACGCGCGGCCGTAGCCGAAGTCCATCGTCACGTCGCGCACCTCCATCTGCGCGCCCGGGACCTTGGCGCCGAAGCGCATCGTCACGCCCTCGTCGGGCTGGACCCGGATGACGACGGCGTTCTGGCCGAGCTCCTCGGTCGCGGTGTGCGCGAAGGGAAGGTGCGGCGCACGCTTGAACACGACCGCGATCTCGGTGACGCGCTTGCCGAGGCGCTTGCCGGTCCGGAGGTAGAAGGGGACACCCGCCCAGCGACGAGTGTCGACCTCGAGCTTCACCGCGGCATACGTCTCGGTCGTGGAGCGCGAGGTGACACCCTCCTCCTCGAGGTAGCCCCCGACCTCCTCGCCGCCCTGCCAGCCGCGGGCGTACTGGCCGCGGGCGGTGCCCTTGCCGAGGTCCTTCGGCAGACGGACGGCGCTGAGGACCTTCTCCTTCTCGCTGCGCAGGTGCTCGGCGTCGAAGGACACCGGCTCCTCCATCGCGGTGAGGGCGAGCAGCTGGAGCAGGTGGTTCTGGATGACGTCGCGCGCGGCGCCGATGCCGTCGTAGTAGCCCGCCCGGCCGCCGATGCCGATGTCCTCGGCCATGGTGATCTGGACGTGGTCGACGTAGTGGCTGTTCCAGACCGGCTCGAACATCTGGTTGGCGAAGCGGAGCGCGAGGAGGTTCTGGACGGTCTCCTTGCCGAGGTAGTGGTCGATCCTGAACACCGCGTCGGGTGGGAAGACGTCCGCGACGATTTCGTTGAGCTCACGCGCACTCTTGAGGTCGTGACCGAAGGGCTTCTCGATGACGACCCGGCGCCACGACCCCTCGGACGGCTGCGACAGGCCCGAGCGCTTGAGCTGCTCGCAGACCGTGGCGAAGAACCCCGGCGGGATCGAGAGGTAGAACGCGTGGTTGCCGCCGGTGCCGCGCTGCTCGTCGAGGTCCTTGACGGTCTCGGTGAGCAGGTCGAAGGCCTTCGGGTCGTCGAACGTGCCCGGCACGAAGCGGATGCCCTCGCTGAGGCTGCGCCACACGTCCTCGCGGAAGGGCGTGCGGGAGCGCTCCTTGACCGACTCGTAGACGATCTTGCCGAAGTCCTGGTCGGCCCAGTCGCGGCGTGCGAAGCCGATGAGCGAGAAGCCCGGCGGCAGCAGTCCACGGTTGGCGAGGTCGTAGATCGCCGGCATGAGCTTCTTGCGGGCGAGGTCCCCGGTGACGCCGAAGAGCACGAGGCTGCATGGTCCCGCGATGCGGGGGAGTCGCTTGTCGCGCGGGTCGCGCAGGGGGTTGTGCGTCGCTGTCACGCGAGCCGGGCTCATCAGGCTCCTGACGTCGAGAGGGCGGACCGGACCTGGCTCAGGCCGCGGTGGTGGTTGGTGAGGTGGAGCCGCAGGACGGGGCGCCCGTGCTCGGCGAGCACCTGGGCGTCGCCGCCGGCCTGCGCGGCGATGAAGTCACCGAACGTGAACTCGCGGCCCGGCACGGCGAGGTCCTCCTCCGGGTCGGCGGTGACCTGGATGAAGACACCGTTGGCGGGACCGCCCTTGTGGTACTGGCCGGTCGAGTGGAGGAAGCGTGGCCCCCAGCCGAAGGTCACCGGTCGGCCCGTGTGGTCGAAGAGCGTGCGCGCGACCTGCTCGAGGTCGGCGTCCTCCTCGCGGTCGAGGTAGGCCATGACGGCGACGTAGCCGCTCGTGTCGTCGAGCTGCTCCAGGAGCGCGCTCACCGCGCCGGGCAGGGTGTGCGCGTCGCCGAGCCAGTCCCCACCGAGTGCGCGGACCTCGACGGAGCCGTCGACGAACGCCGGCTCCTCGGCGCTCGAGCCGGCCTGGTCGAGGAGACCGCGGGCGGCCTTCTTGGCGCTCTCGACGTCGGGCTGGTCGAACGGGTTGATGCCGAGCAGCCGTCCGGCGACCGCCGTCGCGACCTCCCAGAGCAGCAGCTGGGCGCCGAGCGTGCCCGCGACCGTGATGAGCGAGCCGCTCTCGGCTGCCTTGTCCTCCCGCGTCTCGTCGGCCGGGCCCGGCTGCTCCGCCGCGATCGAGTCGGGGTGGCGTGGGGGCTGGTCGGCGAGTGTCTCGACGTCGTCGTCCTCGGTGGATGCGACGAGACGGACGACGTTGGCGTCCTCGTAGGTGTGGTCCGGGGCCTCGCCGTCGGCGACGACGGGCAGGATGCCGGTGCCGTCCTTGCCGGTCGACTCGGCGATGAGCTGTTCGGCCCATGCGCCGAACCCGACGTTCTCGGTGCCGGCGTCGACGAGGACGAGCTTGTCGCGCAGCGGCTTGGTGCCGCCCATCGCGGCGCCGAGGCGGAGGGCGGGGTTGCCCTCGTCGTCGGCGGCGAGCAGGTCCGCGACGGCCTCGGCGTCGTCGAGCAGGGCGCCGATGTCGGCGCCGGCGAGACCGGAGGGCACGAGCCCGAAGGCGGTGAGGGCGGAGTAGCGACCGCCGACGTCGGGATCGGCGTTGATGACGCGGTAGCCGGCACCACGGGCCTCGGCGTCGAGCGGGCTGCCCGGGTCCGTGACGACGACGATCCGCCGCGTGGCGTCGATGCCCGCGTCGGCGAACGCCGCCTCGAAGGCACGGCGCTGGGAGTCGGTCTCGACCGTGGAGCCGGACTTCGACGAGACGACGACGGCGGTCCGGTCGAGGTGGGTCGTCACCGCGCGCCGCACGACGTCGGGCGACGACGAGTCGAGGACGACGATGTCGACACCCGCCGTGGCGCAGATGACCTCGGGCGCGAGTGACGAGCCGCCCATGCCGCAGAGGACGATGCGCGAGACGCCGTCCTCGCGGAGCTCCTCGCGCAGCGCGGCGATCTCCCCGAGCAACGGGCGCGAGGACCGGGGGAGCCCGACCCACGAGAGCCGCTTGCCTGCCTCCTCCTCGGCCGCCTTGCCCCAGAGAGTGGCGTCCTGGGCGAAGATGCGGCTGGCGACCTCGTCCTGGACGAGGGTGGGGACGTGCGCGGTGATGGCGTCCGCCGCGGCCCCTCGGGCGCTGACCTCGAGGCTGCTCATCGCGCGGCCTTGTCGAGCTCGGTCTGCACTCCTGCGAGCAGCTCCTCCCAGGACTTCTCGAACTTGTCGACGCCCTCGCGCTCGAGCTGTGCGGTGACGTCGGAGTAGGAGATCCCGAGCCGCTCGAGCGCGTCGAGCACCTCGCTGGACTCCTCGTAGGTGCCCTCGATCGTGTTGCCCGTGATCTCGCCGTGGTCCTTGACCGCGTCGAGCGTCTTCTCGGGCATGGTGTTGACCGTGCCGGGGGCGACGAGCTCGGTGACGTACATCGTGTCGGGGTATGCCGGGTCCTTGACTCCCGTGGACGCCCACAGCGGCCGCTGGGGCTTGGCCCCGTCGTCCTCGAGGCTCTTCCAGCGCGGGGTCGAGAAGACCTCCTCGTAGGCCTGGTAGGCCAGCCGGGCGTTGGCGATGGCTGCCTTGCCCTTGAGGCCCTTGGCGGCCTCGGCGTGCTCACCCTCGACGGCATCGAGCCGCTTGTCGACCTCGGTGTCGACGCGGGAGACGAAGAACGAGGCCACCGAGGCGATCGTCGTGATGTCCTTGCCCGCCTCCCGAGCCTGCTCGAGGCCCGTGAGGAAGGCGTTCATCACGGCGCGGTAGCGGTCCAGGCTGAAGATGAGCGTGACGTTGACCGAGATGCCCTCGCCGATGACACGGGTGATGGCGGGGAGTCCCTCGACGGTGGCCGGGATCTTGACGAGGACGTTGGGGCGGTCGACGAGGTCGCGCAGGTGCTTGGCCTGCTCGACGGTGGCCGCGGTGTCGGCGGCCAGCCGCGGGTCGACCTCGATCGAGACACGGCCGTCGAGCCCGTCGGTCGCCTCGAAGACGGGCAGGAGGACGTCGCAGGCGTCCCGGACGTCCTGGGTCGTCATCGCCGTGACGGCATCGTCGAGCGACGAGCCGTCGGCGGCGAGCTGGGCGACCTGCTCGCTGTAGCTCTCGCCGTCGGACAGGGCGACCTGGAAGATCGACGGGTTCGTCGTCACCCCGACGACGCCCTTCGTGTCGATGACCTCCTGGAGGTTGCCCGACGTGAGCCGCTCACGGCTGAGGTCGTCGAGCCAGATGGACACGCCGTTGTCGGCGAGGGCCTTGAGGGGGGTGCTGTCGGACATACGACTCACTTCCCAGCCTTGGCCGCGCTCTTGCGGGCAGGCTTCTTCGTGGTGGGGACGTCGGTACCGGTGTCCTTGCTGCGGCGGGGTGCGGTCTCGAGCGGGTCGGAGACGCCGCCCGAGGCCTTCGCCGCCTTGATCGAGTCCTTGGCCGCCTTGACGACCGCCTCGGGGGTGAAGCCGAACTCGGTGAAGAGGGTCTTGGCGTCGGCCGAGGCACCGAAGTGCTCGATGCTGATCGAGCGGCCGGCGTCGCCGACGACCTCGCGCCAGCCCTGGGCCACGCCGGCCTCGACGCTCACGCGGGCGCGGACGGCCGGGGGGAGCACCTTGTCGCGGTAGCTCTTGGACTGCTCCTCGAACCACTCGCGGCACGGCATGGAGACGACGCGCGTGCGCACCCCGGACTTCTCGAGGGCGAGGCGGGCGTCGAGCGCGACCGAGACCTCGGAGCCGGTGGCGACGAGGATGACCTCGGGCGCCTGCTTGCCGTCGTCTCCGCCGTCGACGAGGACGTAGCCGCCCTTGGCGACGTTGCTCGCCTTGGCGTGCGTCGACCGGTCGATCGTGGGCAGCGGCTGGCGGCTCAGGGCGAGGGCGGCCGGACGGGCGTTGCGCAGGACGGCTCCCCAGGCGGCCGACGTCTCGTTGGCGTCGGCGGGCCGGACGACGTCGAGACCCGGCATGGCGCGCAGTGACGCGAGGTGCTCGATCGGCTGGTGGGTCGGACCGTCCTCGCCGAGGCCGATCGAGTCGTGGGTCCAGACGAAGGTCACGGGCAGCTGCTGGATCGCGGCGAGGCGCACGGCCGGGCGCATGTAGTCGGAGAAGACGAGGAAGGTGCCGCCGTAGGGTCGGGTGAGACCCTCGAGCGCGATCCCGTTGAGGATCATGCCCATCCCGTTCTCGCGGATGCCGAAGTGCAGCGTGCGGCCGTAGGGGCCGCCCTTCCACTCGGAGGTCTGCTTGCCCTTGGGGATGAAGGACGGCTCGCCCGCCATCGTCGTGTTGTTGGACTCGGCGAGGTCGGCGGAGCCACCCCACAGCTCCGGCATGACCGGGGCGAGTGCGGCGAGGACCTTGCCGGAGGCGGCGCGGGACGCGATCCCCTTCTCGTCGGCGGGGAAGATCGGCAGGGCGGCGTCGAGGCCCTCGGGCAGGTCGCCCGCGACGAGCCGGTCGAGCAGCGCGGCGGCGTCCTTGTTGGCACGGCGCCAGGCCGAGTAGCCCTTGTTCCACTCCTTATGGGCGGCTTTGCCGCGCGCCTTGACCTTGCGGGCGTGGGCCAGGACGTCCTTGTCGACCTCGAAGGTCTTCTTCGGGTCGAAGCCGAGGAGCTCCTTGAGGGCCGCGATCTCCTCGTCACCGAGGGCCGAGCCGTGCGACTTGCCGGTGCCCTTCTTCGTGGGGGCGGGCCAGGCGATGACGGTGTGCAGCCGGATGAGCGTCGGGCGCGACGACTTCTTGCTCGCGTTGAGTGCGGTGAGGAGGGAGTCGACGTCCTCGACGTAGTCGGCGGTGCCGGCCGGGTCGTTGCTGCGGCGCCAGTCGATGTCGACGACCTCCCAGCCGTAGGACTCGTAGCGCTTCGCGACGTCCTCGGAGAACGAGATGTCGGTGTCGTCCTCGATCGAGATCTGGTTGGCGTCGTAGACGACGGTGAGGTTGCCGAGCTCCTGGTGGCCGGCGAGCGAGCTCGCCTCCGAGGCCACGCCCTCCATGAGGTCACCGTCGGAGGCCATGACCCACACGTGGTGGTCGAAGGGGCTCTGCCCCGCCTTGGCGTCGGGGTCGAGCAGGCCACGCTGGCGGCGCTGGGCCATCGCCATGCCGACGGCGGAGGCAAGGCCGGACCCGAGCGGTCCGGTCGTGATCTCGACGCCGGGCGTGTGGTGCACCTCGGGGTGCCCCGGGGTGAGCGAGCCCCACGTGCGCAGCGACTTGAGGTCCTTGAGCTCGAGGCCGTAGCCGGAGAGGTAGAGCTGGATGTACTGGGTGAGGCTCGAGTGCCCGCACGAGAGGACGAACCGGTCGCGGCCGAGCCACGTCGGGTCGGACGGGTCGTGCGTCATGACGTTCTGGAAGAGCAGGTATGCCGCGGGGGCCAGGCTCATGGCGGTTCCGGGGTGGCCGTTGCCGACCTTCTGGACCGCGTCGGCCGCGAGGACGCGGACCGTGTCGACCGCACGGACGTCGAGGTCGTTCCACTTCGCCTTGCGCGCGGTCGGGCGCGCCAGGTCACCCGATCGCTGGGCCTTGGCGGTGGTGGCGCGGCGGGTGCGTGACCCGCCTGCCTTCGTCGTGGTGGTGGTCACGTGAAGCCTCTCTGACGTCGCGGCACTGTGATGCAGGTCAAACGGTCGATCCCACCCTAGACCGCGCCCCGGCGCAACGGACGACCGTGTCTCGCCGCATGACCGGCCACCGTTAGACTCGCTGTGACCAGCCGCTCCAGAGCACACCAGAAGGACGCCGTGGGAACCGCCCCGACCACCACCGCCACGTCGGCCCGTCCGACGTCGGGCTGGAAGCGGACGGTCGGCAGCTACGTGTCCCTGACCAAGCCGCGAATCATCGAGCTGCTGCTCGTGACGACGGTTCCGGTGATGTTCCTCGCCGAGCGCGGCGTCCCGGACCTCTGGCTCGTCGTGGCCACCCTCGTCGGCGGGACGCTGAGCGCGGGTGCGGCCAACACGTTCAACTGCGTCTACGACCGCGACATCGACGCGCTCATGGACCGGACCCGCAACCGCCCGATGGTCACCGGCGAGATCTCACCCCGGGCTGGAGTCGCCTTCGGCCTCGTCCTCACGGTCCTGTCGACCGCGTGGTTCCTCGTGTTCGTCAACGTCGCTTCGGCGCTGCTGTCCCTCGCCGCCATCGTCCTCTACGCGTGGCTCTACACGATGGTGCTCAAGCGCCGCACGCCGCAGAACATCGTCTGGGGCGGCGTCGCCGGGTGCATGCCGACGCTCATCGGCTGGTCCGCCGTGACCGGGACCGTCGGCTGGCCGGCGGTCATCCTCTTCCTCGTCATCTTCTTCTGGACCCCGCCGCACTACTGGCCGCTCTCGATGGCGTTCAAGGACGACTACGCCAACGCGCACGTGCCGATGCTGCCGGTCGAGCGCGGAGCCGTCGCCGTCGCGCGCCAGATCGTCGCCTACAGCTGGGTCATGGTCGCTGTGTCCCTCGCGCTCGTCCCGGTCGCCGACATGGGATGGATCTACCTCGCCGCGGCGATCGCGAGCGGTGTCGTCTTCGTGGGCGAGGCGCACCGGCTGCTGCGCCTGGCAAGGCAGGGTGCCGCCACCAAGGTGCTCAAGCCGATGCGCCTCTTCCACTTCTCGATCACCTACGTGACGCTGCTCTTCCTCGCGGTCGCGGTCGACCCGCTGGTCCACCTCTCCATCGGCTGACCGGGCAGCTCCCGGCCGTTGCGGAACGGGCCGACGAAGACCGCCAGCGAGCACACCGCGTGCATGGCCGCCATGAGCAGGATCGTCTCGCGCACCCCGATCCACGTGCCCAGCCCACCGGCGACGAGCCCCGCGAGCGGCATCGTGCCGAAGTTGAGGACGGCCGACGTGGCGGTGGTGCGCCCGAGCAGCTCGGCGGGGACGTAGCGCATCTGGAACGACCGGCGCACGACGTTGGCGCCGACGACGCCCATGCCCACGAGGACCGACCCCACGCCGACGAGTGCGGCACCGAGCCCGGGACGGGCGAGGCCGATGAGGATGGCCGGAGAGCCGCCGAGGACCTGGAGCCAGCGCAGGGCACCGGCGTTGCCGAGCCACGCCGTCGTCCGGGTCGCCACCGTCGCGCCGAGGAGGCCGCCGACGGCTCCCACGGCCATGACGAGACCCACCGACCCGGGTTCGAGCCCGAGGTCCCGGACGAGGAAGAGGACGAGCAGCGCGCCGTAGCCGGTGAGGGCGAAGTTGCTCGCACCGCCGGTGAGCGCGAAGTAGCGCAGGAACCGGTCACCGGCCACGATCGAGACGCCTTCGCGGACGAGCGCCACCATCGGCCGTCGCGGCGGCTGGTCGGGGGACGGTCCGAGCTCCTCGGGACGCATCCTCGCCAGGCACAGGAACGAGGCGAGGTAGCCGACGACGTCGAGGACGACGGCATACGCGGCCGAGAGGACCTGGACGAGGAGCCCGCCGACACCGGGACCGCCGATCTGCATCGCGGACTCGGTCCCGAAGAGGCGCGCGTTCGCGCGCTCGAGGTCGCCGTCCGCGACCACGCGGGGCAGGAATGCGGTGTATGCCGTCCTGAAGAAGACCGCGGTACACCCGACTCCCAGCGCGGCCAGGACGAGGTGGGGGAGGGTGAGCATGCCGATCGCCCAGGCGAGGGGGACGGTGCCGACGGCTGCGGCCGCGGCGAGGTCCGCCGCCATCATGACGCGACGCGGGTCGGAGCGGTCGACCCAGGCGCCGGCGAACAGACCGAGGACAAGCCACGGCAGCCAGATCGCGCCGGCGAGCAGGCCCATCCAGAAGGGGCCGGCGTCGAACTCGGTGACCGCGATGAGCGGGAAGACGACGGTCGTCGTCATCGACCCGAGGACGCTGATGCCCTCGCCGGCCCAGAGGAGACGGAAGTTCCGGTTGTCCCGCAGCGCGGGAGGTGCGGCGATCACGGCTGCGCCGGGAAGCCGCGAGAGAAGACGAAGACGGACTCACGTTCGACGCCGTCGTCGGGGACCTCGCGGCGGCTCCACCGCACGAGCACCTCGATGATCTCCTCCGCCATCTCGCGCATCTCGGCAGGGCTGAGCCGCATCCAGTTCTGCGTCGCGAACGCGGCGTCGTCCCACTCGGGGACGGTGGCGGCGTTGGCGTTCCACTCCTGGACCCGCTCGAACTGGCGCTGGAGCGCGAGCGCCTCGGCGGCGTAGGCAGCGGTGACGGCCGCGGTGTCCGAGGCGAAGTCGGCACGCGACCAGCGGGTGCCGGGGTCGACGAGGCGCCACCAGCGCTCCCGGCGGTCCTTCGCGAGCTCGGGCGCCTCCTCGACGAGACCGGCCTCGGCGAGCACCTTGAGGTGGTGGCTCGCCGAGCCCACGGCCTGCCCCGTCCGCGCCGCGAGGCCGGAGGCGGTCGAGGGCCCGTCGACCTTGAGCGCGTCCATCATGCGGGAACGGAAGGGGTTGGCCATGGCGGAGAGGGCCTTGGCGTCGGTGATCGTGCGGACGCCGTGCGGTGGAGAGGGTTCGGGTCTCTGGGGTCGCTCGTCGGGGGTCATACCGGCGACGATAGACCCACAAGAATCGTTGTGCAACTACTCTTGTGGAATCTCTCGAAGCGCGACGAGGCCGGCCACGAGGGCGACGACGAGGAGCGAGGCGCCGAGCATGTGGGCGAGGACGAGGGCCTCGGGAAGGTCGGTGAGGTACTGCACGTAGCCGACGAGGCCCTGCGCCAGCGTGACGAGGAGGACGGTGCGCCAGGTGGCGGCCACCCGGACCGGGGCGGACGAGAGCCGCGTCGCGAGCCAGACCGCCACGACGAGGCCGACGAAGAGCATGACGGCGTCGGCGTGCAGCCACGAGATGGTCCGCGGGTCGAAGCCGAAGCGGGCCGGCGCGTCGGCGTCGCCGGAGTGGGGTCCGGACCCGGTGACGACCGTGCCGAGGGTGAGGACGACGGCTGCGACGCCGCACGTCACCAGGGCGACCGCGCGGACGAGTTCCGGCACGAGGGGCGTGGGCGTCCCATCGGGTTCGTCGCGGCAGAACCAGAGATAGGCCGCCGCCGCGACGAGGCCGGCCGAGACGAGGAAGTGGGCGGCCACGGTGACGGGGTGGAGCTCGGTGAGGACGGTGACGCCGCCGAGGAGGGCCTGCACCGCCACGCCGACGAGCACGGTGACCGCGGCGACCTTGAGCCGGCGCACGGGCGTCCACTTCCACACGGCCCACACGGCGAGGACCGCCACGATGGCGAGGGCGCCGGTGAGGGTGCGGTTGCCGAACTCGATGACCTTGTGGATGCCCTCCTCCTGCTCGCGCACCGGCACGTAGGAGCCGGGGACGCACTCGGGCCACGTCGGGCACCCGAGCCCGCTGCCGGTGAGGCGGACGAGGCCTCCGGTCAGGATGATCCCCACCTGGGCCACGAGGTTGGCGAGCAGGATGTGACGGTGGACCCGGGGTACGTGCGTGCTCACCCCCGCAGGGTAGGCGAGCCGCCTGCGGACGGCTGCGCCCGGTGGGCCGGATGTGGTTGAGGGATCGGCGGTGTCGCCCGTTGACCGAATCTTGACCGGCACTTGACCGGCGGTGTGCCCCGACCGGACAAAGTCCGGACTTGGCAAAGGATTGGTCAGTTTCGTTGACGGCGAATCGGGTTCGCCGGTTGTGTTCGGACGGCGCCGAAGCCCGTGGCACACCCGCGGCCGCACCGGAGGGGGACGACGCTTTCACCGTGGCAGCACGGCACCACGTGCTGCCCGAACGAGAAGAGGCACGACGTGATTCGACGTACCACCGGAGCCATGGCGGTTACCGCCGCCCTGGCCCTTCCCCTGGCGCTGCCCGTGGCGGGCGCCCTCGGCCTCACGGCCGGTCCGAGCGCGGCACCCGCCGCAGCCGCCAAGGCCGACCCGGCGCGCGACCACGCCGCGCTGGGCCTGTCGAAGGACGAGAAGCTCGTCGTCCGCTCGGTCGTCACCGACCCCGACGGCACGCAGCACGTCCGCTACGACCGCACCTTCAAGGGCCTGCGCGTCATCGGTGGCGACCTCGTCGTCGAGAACTCGTCACGGGGCGCCAAGCAGGGTGCGCACTTCAACGCGTCCGGCCGCGCGGCCGTGGCCTCCACGACGCCGCGCAAGAGCGAGGCCGAGGCCCGCAGTGTGGCCTCGCAGAAGGCCCAGCGCACCGCCAAGAGCACCGTGGAGGACAGCGAGCTCGTCGTCTGGGCCGGCGGCGACACCCCGCGCCTCGCCTGGGAGGTCGTTACCGAGGGCATCAAGGCCGACCAGACCCCGAGCCGCCTGCACACCCTCGTCGACGCCGACAACGGCGCGGTCCTCCACTCGTGGGACGAGGTCAAGAAGGGCACCGGCAACTCGCAGTACTCCGGACAGGTGACGCTCAACTCGATCCAGTCGGGCAGCACGTGGCAGCTCAGGGACTCGATCGGCAACTACACGACCGACCTCAACGGGGGGACGTCCGGGACGGGCACGCAGTTCACCGACGCCGACAACATCTGGGGCAGCGGTTCGACGACCTCGCGCCAGACCGCGGGCGTCGACGCCCAGTACGGCGCGGAGAAGACCTACGCCTACTACAACTCGGTCCTCGGCCGCGCCGGCATCTGGAACAACGGCACCGGCGCCCGCAGCCGCGTCCACTACGGCAACGCCTACGTCAACGCCTTCTGGGACGGCACCCAGATGACGTACGGCGACGGGGCCGGCAACGCCCGGCCGCTCACGTCCATCGACGTCGCCGCGCACGAGATGAGCCACGGCGTCACCGAGAACACCGCCAACCTCAACTACAGCGGCGACGCCGGCGGTCTCAACGAGGCGACCTCCGACATCTTCGGCACGGCGGTCGAGTTCTACGCCAACAACACCACCGACGTCGGCGACTACCTCATCGGCGAAAAGATCAACATCAACGGCAACGGCACCCCGCTGCGCTACATGGACAAGCCGAGCAAGGACGGCCAGAGCCCCGACTGCTGGTCGACGAACACCAAGAACCTCGACCCGCACTACTCCTCGGGCGCGCTCAACCACTGGTTCTACATGGCGGCCGAGGGCTCGGGTGCCAAGACGATCAACGGCGTGAGCTACAACAGCGCCACCTGTGGCGGCGCACCGGCCGTGACCGGCGCGGGCCGCACCAACGTCGAGAAGGTCTGGTACCGCACCCTCTCGACGAAGCTCACCTCGGGCAGCACGTATGCCGTGGCGCGCAACGGCGCCATCGCCTCCGCCAAGGAGCTCTACGGCGCGACCAGCCAGACCTGCAGGAGCGTCGAGGCCGCGTTCAACGCCATCTCGGTCCCGGCCGGCACCGAGAGGTGCGACGGTGGCTCGACGCCCACGCCGACCCCGACGCCGACGACCCCGCCGTCGGGCAACCTGCTCGGCAACCCGGGCTTCGAGTCCGGGGCGACGGTCTGGACCGGCACGGCCGGCCCGATCACGAACAACACCGGTCGCCCGGCGCGCACCGGCACGTGGAAGGCCTGGCTCGGTGGCAACGGCTCGACCTCGACCGAGACGATCACACAGAGCGTGGCCATCCCGTCGACCGTCACGAGCGCGACGCTCTCGTTCTGGCTGCGCACCGACACCGCCGAGAGCGGCAGCACGGCCTACGACTCGATGCGCGTCCAGGTCGTCGACGGCGCGACGACGTCGACGCTGGCGACCTACACGAACGTCGGGACGAACGCGACCTACACCCAGAAGTCGTTCAACGTCACGGCATACAAGGGCAAGACGATCTCGGTGAAGTTCCTCATGAACGAGGACTCCTCGCTGCAGACGTCCTTCGTCGTCGACGACACGGCACTCGCCACCAGCTGACGGCACACGTGGGCCGGCGTCCTCGGACGTCGGCCCACGTCGCTGTCCCGACCCCGAAGGACACCTGATGGCGAAGACCACCCTGCTCGGCGTGCACCTGGCGGCGCTCGCGCTCGGCGTCGCCGTGACCGGAGCCGCGACCGCGGCACCGAGCGCGGCCACGACCACCACGACCAGCACGACCACCACCGCCGCGGCCGCCGGCCCGGACCTCTCGGTGACCAACACCCAGGCCCACCTCACCCAGCTCCAGTCGATCGCCAACGCCAACGGCGGCAACCGCGGCACCGGCCGTCCCGGCTACGCCGCGTCGGTCAGCTGGGTCAAGGGCAAGCTCGACGCGGCGGGCTGGACGACGACGGTCCAGAGCTTCTCGACGTCGTCCGGCACCTCCTCGAACCTCATCGCGGAGTGGCCGGCGGGTGACCCCAACCATGTCGTCATGCTCGGCGGCCACCTCGACAGCGTCGCCAACGGTGCCGGCATCAACGACAACGGCTCCGGCAGCGCCGGCGTCCTCGAGGCTGCCCTTGCGTATGCCGCGAGCGGCCAGACCGCGAAGAACCGGGTGCGCGTGGCGTTCTGGGGAGCCGAGGAGCTCGGGCTGCTCGGCTCGAAGCACTACATGAGCACGCTGCCCACGGCCGACAAGGACAGGATCGAGGCCTACCTCAACGTCGACATGATCGGCTCGCCCAACCCGGGCTACTTCGTCTACAACGACAACCCGGCCGGCAACGGCGCGCGCGACGAGCTCACGAGCTGGTACGCGTCCAAGGGGATCCCGTGGGAGTACATCGACGTGCAGGGTCGCAGCGACCACGCCGCCTTCCGCTCCTACGGCATCCCCACGGCCGGCATCTTCAGCGGTGCCGAGTCGCTCAAGACGTCGAGCCAGGCGCAGAAGTGGGGCGGCACCGCGGGGCGGGCGTTCGACCCGTGCTACCACTCCTCGTGCGACACGACGTCGAACATCAACGTCACCGCGCTCGACCGTGGCGTCGACGTCATCGGCCACATGCTGTGGCTGTATGCCGCGAAGGACTTCGGCACGGCGCCGCAGCCGGGTGGCAACCTGCTCCAGAACCCGGGCTTCGAGTCAGGTGCGGTGAGCTGGACCGGCACCGCTGGGCCGATCACGAACAACAGCGGTCGCCCGGCGCGCACCGGCACGTGGAAGGCCTGGCTCGGCGGCAACGGCTCGACGTCGACCGAGACGGTGCAGCAGTCGGTCGCCATCCCGTCGACGGCGACCTCGGCGACCCTGTCGTTCTGGCTCCGCTCGGACACGGCAGAGACCGGGAGCACGGTCTACGACACGATGCGCGTCCAGGTCGTCGACGGCTCGACGACCTCCACGCTGGCGACGTACTCCAACGTCGGGACGAGCACGACCTGGAGCCAGAAGACGTTCGACGTCACGGCATACAGGGGCAAGACGGCCACGGTGAGGTTCCTCCTCAGCGAGGACTCCTCGCTGCAGACGTCCTTCGTCGTCGACGACACCTCGCTCGCCACGAGCTGAGGCCACGAACGGCGATGGGCCGGCACACCTCCGGGTGCCGGCCCATCGTCCTGCCCGGGGGCGGTGCGGAGTCAGTCGGACCAGCGGAACCAGCGCGCCGCAGCCGCGCCCGAGCCGACCGTCCACGCAGCGAGCACGAGCCACTGGGTCAGCGGCCACCCGCCCTCGACGAGCGAGAGGCGCAGGCCGTCGCCCAGGGCTCCGGAGGGCAGCAGCCTCGCGAGCGACGTGAGGGCGTCGGGCAGGCGGTCGGTCGGGAGGAGGACACCGAGTCCGAGGAGGAGGACCCACACGAGGTTCGCGAGCGCGAGCACGCCCTCGGCGCGCACGGTGCCGGCGAGCAGCATGGCAAGGGCAAGGAATGCCGCCGCCCCGAGGACGACCGTGACGACCGCGGGGACCACGCCGACGAGCTCCGGTCGCCACCCGAGGAAGGCGGCCATCGACCCGAGGGCGACGACCTGGAGCGTGATGACCGCGCCGACGGCTCCGAGCTTGCCGACGAGGAGCCCCTCGCGTCCGAGCGGGCTCACCCCGAGGAAGCGCAGGACGCCGTGCCGCCGGTCGAAGCCGGTGGCGATGGCCTGTCCGGTGAACGCGGTCGAGACGACGGCGAGGGCGAGGACACCCGCGGTCGCGAGGTCGATGCGACGGCCGGGTCCGAGGTCGGGCACGTCGGTGAGCGAGAGCGCGAGCAGGGCCAGGGCGGGCAGGACGAGGGCCACGAGGAGCTGCTCGCCGTGACGGAGGATCGTCGCGGTCTCGAAGGCGGCCTGCGCGAGCCAGCGCCGCCCGGCGGAGGCGGGCGCGGCCGGACCGGTGGGACGCGCCGGGCTCGGCCGGGCGGTCACCGGCGGCCACCCGAGGTGAGGGCGAAGTAGCGCTCCTCGAGCGGACGGCCGTCACGCACCTCGTCGAGCGAGCCCTCGGCGACGACCCGACCGCGGCTCATGATGACGACGTGGTCGGCCAGCCGCTCGGCCTCCTCGAACGAGTGCGTCGTGACGACGACGGCCGCCTCGCCGGCGGTCTCGCGGACGAGGTCCCAGACCTCGAGGCGCGCGTGCGGGTCCAGTCCTGCGGTCGGCTCGTCGAGGAAGGCGACCTCGGGGCGTCCGACGAGGGCGGCGGCGAGCGCCACCCGCTGGCGCTCGCCCCCCGAGAGCCGGCGGATCGACCGGTCGGCGACGCGACCGAGGTCGAGGCGCTCGACGAGCCCGGCGACGTCGGCGGGGGAGGCGTGGAGCCGGGCGACGTGGTCGAGCAGCCGCCGGGCGCTCGTCGTCACCGGGAGCCCGCCGTCCTGGAGCATGACCCCGACGCGCGCCCGGTGCTCGGCGGGTGCGCGCCACGGGTCCGACCCGAGCACCCGGGCCGTGCCGGCAGTCGGTCGCTGCAGGCCCTCGAGGCACTCCATCGTCGTCGTCTTGCCGGCGCCGTTGGGTCCGAGGACCGCCGTCACCGCGCCCGACCGGGCGCTCCAGCTCGCGTCGTCGACGGCGCGCACCGCGCCGATGTCGCGGCGCAGACCGACGACCTCGACTGCAGACACGGCGCACATCCTAGGCTGGGGCTCTCCCGACCCAAGGAGTCCCATGGTCACCATCGACCGCGAGGCCGCCCCGGCCACCGCCGTCGCTGCCGTTCCCGCCCTCGTCGCCGCGCTTGCGGGACGCCGTGGGACCGCACTCGCCCTCGCGGCCCTCCCGGCCGCGGTCGCGCTCTTCTTCCGTGACCCCGACCGGACCCCCGACCGCCCCGTGGCGGGCGCCCCCGACGACGTCGACTCGGTCCTCTCGCCCGCGGACGGCAAGGTCATGTATGCCGGCCCCGGCCAGGAGGGCGTCGCCCCGGAGGGGGAGTGGCAGCAGGTGAGCATCTTCCTGTCCGCGTTCGACGTGCACATCAACCGCGCCCCCTACGGCGGCCGGCTCCGTGAGGTGACCTACCGGCCCGGGAAGTGGCTCGCGGCATACAGCCACGAGAGCGCCCACCTCAACGAGCGCACCGACCTCGTCGTCGACCGTGAGGTCGACGGCGTGACGCGCACCGTCCACTTCCGCCAGATCGTCGGCCTCATGGCCCGGCGGGTCGTCACGCGGGTCGCCGCGGGCGACGAGATCGCGACCGGCCAGCGGATCGGACTCATGAAGTTCGGGTCGCGGATGGACGTCTTCGTCCCCACCGACGCCGAGCTGCTCGTCGAGGCAGGTGCCCGCGTCGTCGCCGGTGAGACGGTCATCGCCCGATGGCCCTCCGGTCCACGGGCATGAGCGACGACGGCTCAGGGCGCAAGCGGCGCTTCGACCGCTGGCGCCTCGTCTCGCCGACCGGTGCCGAGGTCGTCTCGCTGCGCCAGCTGAGCAAGCGTGAGCGGCTGCGGGTCACCGCGCCGACGATCTTCACGATCATCAACATGATGGCCGGCCTGTCCTCGGTCCTGCTCGCCTTCCGCGGCCAGTTCACCGTGGCGGCGATCCTCATCGCGGTGTCGATCATCATGGACATCGCCGACGGTGGCGTCGCTCGACTCGTCGGCGCCACGTCCCCCTTCGGTCTGCAGATGGACTCGCTGGCCGACCTCATCGCGTTCGGCTTCGCCCCGGCGGTGCTCGTGCACACGTGGGCGCTGCCGGACTACCCCGTCCTCTCCTGGCTCGCCGCCTTCTTCTGGCTGGCGTGTGCGGCGTTCCGGCTCGCGCGGTTCAACGTCACGGTCGACCCGACGGCCGACAAGCGCTACTTCGTCGGCCTCCCCAGCCCGGCGGCGGCGTCCGTCGTCATGGCGACGATCTTCGCCCTCAACCAGCCGGACGCCGGGGGCTACGACACCTCGCTCATCGTCCCCGTGCTCGTGAGCTTCGTCCCGGCGGTGCTCATGGTGACGTCGATCCGGTTCCGGTCCTTCCGCAACCTGCTCGCACCGTCGACCCCCCAGGCCTGGGTCGTCACGGGCGTCGTCGTCGTCGCCGTCGTCGTCGGTCTCGTCCTGAACCCGGGACTGACGGGGCTCGTCATCGCCTACGGCTACGTCCTCCAGGCTCCGCTGGGGGTGCTCACCGCCCCGATCCGGGAGCGCCTCTTCGGGAGCGACGCGGTCGCACCGCGGCGCCAGCGGATGCCTTCGGTCTTCCTCCCCGACACCGACACCGGCGACGACCCCGTCTGAGCGCTGCGTCGCCGTCGGTCAGTGGTGGGTCGGCTCCAGAAGGGTCCGCATCACCCCCAACGACCACGGGAGTGGACAGAGCGACTGATCCGAGCTCGGTTCCGGGAGCAGAATCGAGGGGTGGAGACCCAGCCCACGCCACTGGGCGACGAGCACATGGTGACCTTCACCCCGTGCTCGTTCGGCCGCATGTTCTCGCCGGACTGCTCGCGGGTGAGACCTACGCCCAGATCGCCGCACGCCTCTTCATCACCGACAAGACCGTGAGCACCCATGTGTCGCACGTGCTGCGCAAGACCGGCACGTCGAGCCGGGTCGAGCTCGCCGACTTCGTGAGGCGCGGGCAGGACGGCAGGTCCGGCGCCGAGGGTGGCGCGGCGACGACCGGGCCGACATCTCAGGGGGTCGGGGAGGCCTTCTCAGGGGAGTAGCCGGATGTGGGTGGGCAGGACCCAACCGCACGGTGGAGGTGCTCGACCACTCACCTCCGGAGGACTCCCATGAATGTCCGCACTTCGGTTGCCGGTCGTGTGACGACGGTGCTCTGCACCGCGACCACCGCCCTCCTCCCGCTCTGCTCGGCCGCACAGCACAGTGCCGCTCACGACGACGGGTCACCTCGCGCCATCGTCCGGTCCGTCGACGCCCTGACGCCGCGATGTCCCCTCGCTCGGGTTGGCGAGACCTACGTCCGGTGTGACGACCTCACCGAGAACGGGGTCCGCGCCTCCTCGCGTGTGCCGGGGTGATGGGCTCAGGCAGACGTGGCGCACACTAAGGCTCACCTTTGTTTCCCTCTGTCACGGCATTTACGTAACATTGTCGTTGTGAATATCCCGGTCGGCACCGTGGTGCCCCACACGCTCGAGTCGCGCACGCGCGACCGGGTGCTGCGGGTCATCGGGGAGCGCGGCCCGGTGACGGCCACCGCGCTGGCCGACGAGCTGGGGCTCACGGTCCCGGCAGTGCGCCGCCACCTCGACAACCTCGGCGAGTCGCGCCTCATCGAGGAGCGCGAGGCGACGAGCTCGACGAGCCGCGGTCGCGGTCGTCCCGCGCGGGCCTACGTCCTCAGCGAGGGCGGCCACCAGTCGCTCGACTCCGACTACGACCACCTCGCCACCGAGGCGCTCCGGTTCCTCTCGACCGAGGCGGGTGATGACGCGGTCCGCCGCTTCGCCGAGTCCCGCGTCGGTTCCCTCGAGGAGCGGTATGCCGTCGAGCTGGCCGCCGCCGGGCCCGACACCGAGGCGCGGGTCCAGGCCCTCGTCGCCGCGCTGACGCGCGACGGCTTCGCCGCCTCCGCCCGCCCCGTCGGTGACCCCAAGGCCACCGCAAGAGGCAGCGCGACCGGGCTGTCCGGCATACAGCTGTGCCAGGGGCACTGCCCCGTCCAGCACGTCGCCCGGGAATTTCCCCAGTTCTGTGACGCTGAAACCGACGCGTTCTCGCGGCTGCTCGGCGTCCACGTCCAACGTCTCGCCACCCTGGCGCAGGGCGATCACGTGTGCACGACGTTCGTCCCCACCAAGCCTGAGCCTTCAACAGAAAGGTCTTCGCGATGAGCACCATCGAGGAGCTGAACCCGGGTCTGAAGGACCTGGGCCGCTACGAGTACGGCTGGGCCGACAGCGACAGCGCCGGCTCGACCGCCCGCCGTGGGCTCAACGAGGAGGTCGTCCTCGACATCTCGCGGCGCAAGAACGAGCCGCAGTGGATGGAGGACCTGCGCCTGAAGTCGCTGCGCCTCTTCGGCAAGAAGCCGATGCCGACGTGGGGGAGCGACCTCACCGGCATCGACTTCCAGAACATCAAGTACTTCGTGAAGTCGACCGAGAAGCAGGCCACCTCCTGGGAGGACCTGCCCGAGGACATCAAGGCGACCTACGACCGGCTGGGCATCCCCGAGGCCGAGAAGCAGCGTCTCGTCGCCGGTGTCGCCGCGCAGTACGAGTCCGAGGTCGTCTACCACCAGATCCGCGAGGACCTGGAGGAGAAGGGCGTCATCTTCGTCGACACCGACACGGGCCTGCGCGAGCACGAGGACCTCTTCCGCGAGTACTTCGCGTCGGTCATCCCGGCCGGTGACAACAAGTTCGCCTCGCTCAACACCGCCGTGTGGTCGGGTGGCTCGTTCATCTACGTCCCGCCGGGCGTCCACGTCGACATCCCGCTCCAGGCCTACTTCCGGATCAACACCGAGAACATGGGCCAGTTCGAGCGGACGCTCATCATCGCCGACGAGGGCTCCTACGTGCACTACGTCGAGGGCTGCACCGCGCCGATCTACCAGTCTGACTCGCTGCACTCCGCCGTCGTCGAGATCGTCGTCAAGAAGAACGCCCGCGTGCGCTACACGACGATCCAGAACTGGTCCAACAACGTCTACAACCTCGTCACCAAGCGCGCGACCTGCGCCGAGGGCGCGACGATGGAGTGGATCGACGGCAACATCGGCTCCAAGGTGACGATGAAGTACCCCGCCGTCTTCCTCATGGGCGAGCACGCCAAGGGCGAGACGCTCTCCGTCGCCTTCGCCGGCGAGGGCCAGCACCAGGACGCCGGCTCCAAGATGGTCCACGCCGCCCCCAACACGAGCTCGACGATCGTCTCGAAGTCGGTCGCGCGTGGCGGTGGCCGCACGTCCTACCGCGGCCTCGTCCAAATCATGGAGGGCGCGCACGGCTCGAGGTCGAGCGTCGTCTGCGACGCGCTGCTCGTCGACACGATCAGCCGCTCCGACACCTACCCCTACGTCGACATCCGCGAGGACGACGTGACGATGGGCCACGAGGCCACGGTCTCCAAGGTGTCCGAGGACCAGATGTTCTACCTCATGTCCCGAGGCATGTCCGAGACCGAGGCGATGGCGATGATCGTGCGCGGCTTCGTCGAGCCGATCGCCAAGGAGCTCCCGATGGAGTACGCCCTCGAGCTCAACCGCCTCATCGAGCTCCAGATGGAAGGAGCAGTTGGCTAAATGAGCCTTCTGGCCCAGAAGAACCCCGCAGCGGAGGCGCACACCGACTCCGCCGCCGCCTTCGTTCCCGACCAGTCCCGCGCCGAGCGGACGACCTCGTATGCCGTGTCGGACTTCCCGGTCCCGTCCGGCCGCGAGGAGGAGTGGCGCTTCACCCCCGTCGACCGCCTCCAGTCGCTCTTCCGCGACGAGGCGACCGGCGCGTGCCTCGAGTGGACCGAGACGCTGCCCGACGGCGTGACCCTCTCGACGATGTCCCTGCAGGACTGGCAGGCGAGTGGTGCTCCCGCCCCGGCGGACCGCGCCGCCGTCGTCGCCGCGGCCCACAGCGGGGGCGTCGGCCTCGTCGACATCCCGGCCGAGGCCGAGCTCGCCGAGCCGGTTCGGATCCGGCTCACCGGTGCCGAGCGCCAAGTCGTCCACGGCCACCTCATGGTGCGCGTCGGCCGCTTCGCCCGCGCCACCGTGATCCTCGAGCACGCCGGCCTCTCCGACTACAGCGAGATGCTCACCGTGCTCGCCGGTGACGGCTCCGAGGTCACGCTCGTCACCGTGCAGGAGTGGGACGACGAGAGCCTCCACCTCGGCCAGCACGACGTCGTCGTCGGTCGCGACGCCAAGGTCCGCCACATCGCGGTGACCCTCGGCGGCGGCATCGTCCGGCTCAACACCAACGCCTCGTATGCCGGTCCCGGCGGCTCCTTCGAGGGTCTCGGCGTCTACTTCGCCGACGCCGGCCAGCACCAGGAGCACCGCCTCTTCGTCGACCACGAGGCGCCGCACTGCCACTCGAACGTCGAGTACAAGGGCGCTCTCCAGGGCGAGACGGCCCACACGGTCTGGGTCGGCGACGTCCTCATCCGCGCTGCTGCGGAGGGCACCGACACCTACGAGCTCAACCGCAACCTCATCCTCACCGACGGCGCCCGCGCCGACTCCGTGCCCAACCTCGAGATCGAGACCGGCGAGATCGCCGGCGCGGGTCACGCCTCGGCCACGGGTCGCTTCGACGACCAGCAGCTCTTCTACCTGCAGGCGCGTGGCATCGACGAGGACACCGCCCGTCGCCTCGTCGTGCGCGGCTTCTTCGCCTCGATCGTCGGCCGCATCGGTGTCCCCGAGGTCGAGGAGCACCTCATGGAGGCCATCGGCCGCGAGCTGGAGGGCGCCGCGTGAGCGAGGTTCAGGAGACCGCCGCCGACTTCGTGCGCGTCTGCGCGCTCGACGAGCTCCCGACCGTTGGGGCGGCGGCAGCCGACATCGGCGGCCGGGTCGTCTCGATCGTGCGGACCGCGGACGGCGACGTCCACGCGGTCGACGACACGTGCACGCACGCCAACGTGTCCCTGTCCGAGGGCGAGCTCGACGGCTGCACCCTCGAGTGCTGGCTGCACGGGTCGCGGTTCGACCTGCGCACCGGCGACCCGTCCGGCCCGCCGGCCACCACCCCCATCGCCGTCCACACCGTCAAGATCGAGGGTGACGACGTCTACGTCGCCCTGAACGACAACAAGAACTGAGAACTCACCATGAGCACCCTTGAGATCAAGGACCTTCACGTCACCGTCGACACCGAGCAGGGCACCAAGGAGATCCTCCGCGGCGTCACGCTCACCATCAACTCCGGTGAGACCCACGCGATCATGGGCCCTAACGGGTCGGGCAAGTCCACCCTCGCCTACTCGATCGCCGGCCACCCCAAGTACACGGTCACGAGCGGCACCGTCACCCTCGACGGCGAGGACGTCCTCGAGATGAGCGTCGACGAGCGCGCCCGCGCCGGCGTCTTCCTCGCGATGCAGTACCCCGTCGAGGTCCCCGGCGTCACGGTGAGCAACTTCCTGCGCACCGCCAAGACCGCCGTCGACGGCGAGGCCCCCAAGCTGCGCACCTGGGTCAAGGACGTCAAGCAGGCGATGAGCGACCTCCGCATGGACCCCGCGTTCGCGGAGCGCGGCGTCAACGAGGGCTTCTCCGGCGGAGAGAAGAAGCGCCACGAGATCCTCCAGATGGAGCTGCTCAAGCCGAAGATCGCCGTCCTCGACGAGACCGACTCCGGCCTCGACGTCGACGCGCTGCGCGTCGTCTCCGAGGGCGTCAACCGGGCCAAGGAGTCCACCGGCGCCGGCGTCCTCCTCATCACGCACTACACGCGGATCCTGCGCTACATCAAGCCCGACTTCGTCCACGTCTTCGTCGATGGCCGGATCGCCGAGGAGGGTGGCCCCGAGCTGGCCGACCGCCTCGAGGCCGAGGGCTACGACCGGTTCCTGCCCGGCGCCGCCCCGGCCGACGCGACCCCCGCGAACGCCTGATCGGACATGACATGACAGCGCAGCCGTTCACCACCGAGGAGGTCGCCCGGATCCGGGCCGACTTCCCGATCCTCGCGCGCACCGTGCGCGACGGTGCGCCGCTCGTCTACCTCGACTCCGGCGCGACCTCGCACAAGCCGGTCGCCGTCCTCGACGCCGAGCGCGACTTCTACGAGCGCCTCAACTCGGCGCCGCACCGCGGGGCGCACGCGCTCTCGGAGGAGGCCACGGCGGCATACGAGGGGGCTCGCGAGCGGATCGCGGCCTTCATCGGCGCCCAGGCCCAGGACGTCGTCTTCACCAAGAACGCGACGGAGGCGCTCAACCTCGCCGCCTACGCGTTCTCCAACAGCCCGCACCCCGGCATCCCCGGGAGCGAGCGGTTCGCGCTCGGAGAGGGCGACGAGGTGCTCGTCACCGAGATGGAGCACCACGCCAACCTCGTGCCGTGGCAGGAGCTGTGCCGCCGCACCGGTGCGACCCTGCGCTGGGTCCCCGTCACCGACGAGGGCCGGCTCGACCTGTCGGGGCTCGACGAGCTGCTCACCGAGCGGACCAGGGTCGTCGCGTTCGTCCACGCGTCCAACGTCCTCGGCACGGTCAACCCGGCCGCCGAGATCGTCGCGCGCGCCCGTGAGGTCGGCGCCCTCGTCGTCCTCGACGCGTGCCAGTCGGTGCCGCACCTCGGCGTCGACGTCACCGAGCTCGACGTCGACCTCCTCGCCTTCTCGGGCCACAAGATGTTCGGCCCGAGCGGCATCGGCGTGCTCTGGGGCCGTCGTGAGCTGCTCGAGGCGATGCCGCCGTTCCTCACCGGTGGGTCGATGATCGAGACCGTGCGGATGGAGGGCAGCACCTACGCCCCGCCGCCGCAGCGCTTCGAGGCCGGTGTGCCGATGACCGCGCAGGCCATCGGCCTCGCCGCCGCCGTCGACTACATCGACGGCATCGGCGGAGTCGACCGCATCCACGCCCACGAGCTCGCCCTCACCGAGCGGCTGCTCGCAGGTCTCGCGGCCCGGCCGTGGGTCACCGTCGTCGGCCCGTCCGACCTCGAGTCGCGAGGCGGCACGGTCGCGTTCGTCGTCGACGGCGTGCACGCGCACGACGTCGGTCAGGTCCTCGACGGCTCGGGCGTCGCCGTCCGCGTCGGCCACCACTGCGCCTGGCCGCTCCACCGCCGCTTCAAGGTGGCGGCGACGACGCGGGCGAGCTTCGCGGCATACAACACGGTCGACGAGGTCGACGCGCTCCTCGAGGCGCTCGACCGCGTGCCGCAGATCTTCGGGATGGCCGGCTGATGGACCTCTACCAGGAGCTCATCCTCGAGCACAGCAAGCGACCCCAGCACGCGGGCCTGCGCGACCCGTTCGAGGCCGAGGTGCACCACGTCAACCCGACGTGCGGCGACGAGGTGACGATGCGGGTCCACGTCGAGGACACCCCCGAGGGCCCCGTCGTCCGCGACGTGTCCTACGACGCCCTCGGCTGCTCGATCAGCATGGCGTCGACGTCGATCCTCGCCGAGGAGACCATCGGCCACCCGCTCGCCGAGGCGCTGCAGACCTACGAGGCCATGAAGGCCATGCTCACCTCCAAGGGTGAGGACCCCGGCGACGAGGAGGTCATCGGCGACGGCGTCGCCCTGGCCGGCGTCGCCAGGTACCCCGCACGGGTCAAGTGCGCCCTCCTCGGATGGATGGCGTTCACCGATGCGTTGCACCAGAGTGGTCGCGAGACGACCGCGCCCGAGACCGAGGAAGGAACGTCATGAGCGAGACCACCGCACCGGCCAACGTGGCCGACGTCGAGGAGGCCATGCGCGACGTCGTCGACCCCGAGCTGGGCATCAACGTCGTCGACCTCGGCCTCGTCTACGGCATCACCGTCGACGGCCAGAACCACGCCGTCATCGACATGACCCTGACGTCGGCGGCCTGCCCGCTCACGGACGTCATCGAGGACCAGACCGCGCAGTCCCTCGAGGGCCTCGTGTCGTCCTACCGCGTCAACTGGGTCTGGATGCCGCCGTGGGGCCCCGACAAGATCACCGACGACGGTCGCGAGCAGCTGCGCGCCCTCGGCTTCAACATCTGACGCCTTGACGCGAGTCGTCGAGGTCGCGCCCGAGCGGTATGCCGCGTGGCGCGAGCGCTTCGACACCGCCAACCCCGACGGCCCCCAGCGGGTCGTCGGGGTCTCGCGTCTGCAGGCCCGTCACCTCGCCGTCGTGCTCGTCAGGCGCGGTGGGTATGCCGTGGCGCACGTCGACGGGACGGCTCTCGTCGCGCACAAGGTCGGCACCCGCCACGTGCAGTCGCGCACGGCCGCCGGCGGGTGGTCGCAGCAGCGGTTCGCCCGGCGACGCGGGAACCAGGCCGACGAGCTGGTGCGAGCGGTCGTGGAGCACACCCTGAGAGTCGTGCCGGACGGCATACCGGAGGCCCTGGTCGTGGGGGGAGACAGGGCGCTCGTGCGCGAGGTCCTGGCCGACCCGCGGCTGGCGTGGCTGCGGACGCTGCCGCGCAGGGAGTTCCACGACATCGGCGACCCGCGACGCGCGGTGCTCGACGACGTCGTGCGTCGGGCGGTCGCGGTTCAGGTCACCATCGACGACGGCCCGGCGACATGATGGGGGCATGGCCTCCTACACCGTGAACCGCAAGGCGGTGCGCCACTGCCGAGACCTCATCGGGGCGGGCAAGGTCGTGCTCGACAGCGACTGGGGAAGGGTGCAGCCCGACGCGGACACGCAGAACGCCTTCCTCGAGGAGCACGACTGGCCCGACTACGCCGCCTGGCACCTCGGGCTCACCGAGGGGGCCAACGACGAGACCAAGGCGCGGCACGCGTTCGTCTTCGGCGACTTCGACAAGGTGCACCGCAGCGCGCTCATCGCCTGCGTCTACCGCGCCTCGGAGTGGCGGCACAAGAAGGTCGAGCTCGCCGCGCACCGGCTCCTCCAGGAGCTCGACAAGAAGTACCCCGTGGGGGAGTAGACAGGCGCTCAGCGGCGTGGCGAGCCGAGCCGCAGCTCGTTGCGGAAGCGCCAGAGCACACCCAGCTTGGCCAGCGGGCCCGGCCTCCTCGCCATCGTGCGGAAGAGCTCCTCGGTCCGCTCGGCCGGCCTGACCGTCCATGAGGCGCGGCACGGGTCGGAGCCGGCGTTCCACATGCGGTGCGCCGTGCGAGGTGGGATGTCGAGCGCGTCACCGGCGGCCAGGACCCGTTGGTCGCCGTCGAGGACGACCGTGAGCTCGCCCTCGAGCACGTCGAAGTGCTCGTGCTGGGTCGGGTGCCAGTGGGTCGGGGGAGGGGTGCCCGGCTGCCACACGCACTCGAGCTCGAGCGCATCGGGGGTGGAGGAGAGGACGGTGAGGGTCTGCCGCGGGCCGAGGCGGATCGTGCGGTGGGCGTCCGCCGGCTCGGTCATGGCCTTAGCTGACGCGGTCGACGTTGAAGGTGTTGCACTGGTTGAGGTCGCCGGTCTTGTAGCCCTGGAGGAACCAGCGCTGGCGGGCCTCAGCGCTGCCGTGGGTCCACGACTCGGGATTGACCTGTCCCTGGGTCTTCTCCTGGATCCGGTCGTCTCCGACGGCGGCCGCGGCCGACAGCGCGCTCTTGATGTCGGTCTCGGTGAGCTGCTTGAGGTAGGGCTTGCCGCTGGGGCCGTTGGTCGTCGAGGCGCTCTTGGCCCAGACCCCTGCGAGGCAGTCGGCCATGAGCTCGATCCGGACGCCGCCGCTGTTGGGGCCCTGCGGGTCCTGCTGCGCGCGCCCGAGGAGACCGAGCTGGTCCTGGAGGGCGTGGCCGTACTCGTGGGCGACGACGTACTCCTGAGCGAGGGCGCCCTCGTCGGCGCCGAACTGCTCACTGAGGATCGAGAAGAAGTCGGCGTCGATGTAGACCTTCTGGTCGAGCGGGCAGTAGAAGGGCCCGACCTGGTTGCTCGCCGTGCCGCACCGCGACTGGGTCGAACCGGTGTAGAGGACGGTCTTCGTCGGCTGCCACTGCTTCTGGTAGCGAGGGAGCTCCTCGGTCCAGAACGCCTGCACCGAGTTGACCGTGCCGATGACCCGGCACTGGACATCGGCGTTGGCGTCGGCGCCGGTCTTGCACTTCTCGAAGTCCTCGCCGCTGGCCGAGGTGCCGTCGACCTGCTGGTCGCTGCTGCCGCCGCCTCCACCGGTGGGGAGGTCCGAAGGGTTGATGCCGAAGATCAGGGCGATGATGAGCATGATGATCCCGCCGATCCCACCTCCGACGACGACGCCTCCGGGTGCGCCGCCACCGCCTCCCGACTCCACCTGCGAGGTGTCGAGACCGACGTCGTCGTTGAAGCTCATCCAGGCCTCCCAGCTGTGGCGTTTTCCGTGCGGAGCACGGCGCCACCTAGACTAAACGGCGAAGGGCCCGCGGTGGGTGAGCGGAGTGCCCTCATCCACCACCCCGACGAAGGACTCCTGTGCTCACTGCTGCCTCCATCGAGCTGCGCGCCGGGTCCCGTCTCCTCGTCGACGGCGCGACCTTCCGCGTCGCCGCGGGTGACCGGATCGGCCTCGTGGGACGCAACGGCGCGGGCAAGACCACCCTCACCAAGGTGCTCGCCGGCGTCGGGCAGCCGGCTGCGGGGAGCGTGACGAGCACCGGAGAGGTGGGCTACCTCCCGCAGGACCCGCGCACCGGTGACCTCCACGTCACCGCCCGCGACCGCATCCTCTCCGCGCGGGGGCTCGACCGCATCGTGCGCGAGCTGCGTGCCGCCGAGAAGGCCATGGGCGAGGAGAGCGGCGAGCGGCTCGAGCGTGCGATGCGCCGCTATGCGCGACTCGACGCCGAGTTCCAGGCCGCAGGAGGCTATGCCGCGGAGTCCGAGGCCGCGTCGATCGCATCTGCTCTCTCGCTCGAGGAGCGTCATCTCGAGCAGACCCTCGAGACCCTCTCGGGTGGCCAGCGCCGCCGCATCGAGCTGTCGCGCATCCTCTTCTCGGGGGCCGAGACCCTGCTCCTCGACGAGCCGACCAACCACCTCGACGCCGACTCGATCGTCTGGCTGCGAGAGCACCTCAGGAGCTACAAGGGCGGGCTCATCGTCATCTCGCACGACGTCGACCTGCTCGACGCCGTCGTCAACAAGGTCTTCCACCTCGACGCCAACCGCGCCGAGCTCGACATCTACAACCTCGGCTGGAAGGCCTACCTCCAGCAGCGCGAGACCGACGAGCGCCGGCGCAAGCGCGAGCGGCTCAACGCCGAGAAGAAGGCCTCGGTCCTCATGGCGCAGGCCGACAAGATGCGCGCCAAGGCGACGAAGACCGTCGCCGCGCAGAACATGGCGAGGCGCGCCGAGCGGCTGCTCTCCGGCCTGGAGGGAGAGCGGGTGCAGGACCGCGTGGCCAAGCTGCGCTTCCCCGACCCGTCGCCGTGCGGGCGCACGCCGCTGCGAGCCAGCAGTCTCTCGCGGTCCTACGGCTCGCTCGAGATCTTCACCGACGTCGACCTCGCCATCGACCGCGGCTCGCGGGTCGTCGTCCTCGGACTCAACGGCGCGGGCAAGACCACGCTGCTGCGCATGCTTGCCGGCGTCGACGCCCCGGACACCGGCCAGGTCGAGCCCGGGCACGGCCTCAAGATCGGCTACTACGCCCAGGAGCACGAGAACCTCGACGTCGACCGCACCGTCCTCGACAACATGAAGTCGGCCGCGCCAGACCTCGGCGAGACCGAGGTCCGCAAGGTGCTCGGGTCCTTCCTTTTCAGCGGCGACGACGTCGACAAGCCGGCCGGGGTGCTCTCCGGTGGCGAGAAGACGCGGCTCTCGCTCGCGCTGCTCGTCGTGTCGTCGGCCAACGTCCTCCTCCTCGACGAGCCGACCAACAACCTCGACCCGGCCTCGCGCGAGGAGATCCTCGGTGCGCTCCGCACCTACAAGGGCGCCGTCGTCCTCGTGACGCACGACGAGGGGGCCGTCGACGCACTCGAGCCGGAGCGCATCCTGCTCCTGCCAGACGGGGTCGAGGACCTCTGGGGACCGGACTACAAGGACCTTGTCACCCTGGCCTGAGAGGCTTGGGCCGAGTGTCGGAGGAATCCGCCGCGAGCCGTCGCGGTTTGACCTCACGTGCACCTGAGGATCGAGGATCGACACATGGGACGAGCTGACACCTCGGCGGTCGTGGCATGAGCATGGCCGGCTGGCAGGCGATCCACAGCCTGAGCAAGGACGCGAGCGTGCGCTCCAAGGAGCTCGCGCCGGGCACCGCCCGACGCGTCCTGTCCTACGCACGCCCCTACCGCGGGCTCATCGCCGGCTTCCTCGCCCTGGTCGTCGTCGACGCGATGCTCGTCGTCGCCACGCCGCTGCTCCTCAAGAGCCTCATCGACGACGGCATCTATCCCAAGGACTCCGGCCTCGTCGTCCGTCTCTCCGTCCTCGTCGGCGTCATCGCCGTCGTCGGAGCGGGGGTGACGCTCGTGTCGCGCTGGCTGTCGGCGCGGATCGGTGAGGGGCTCATCGTCGACCTGCGCACCCAGGTCTTCGGGCACGTCATGCGCCAGCCGATCGCGTTCTTCACCCGTGCCCAGACCGGTGCTCTCGTGTCACGCCTCAACAACGACGTCATCGGCGCCCAGCAGGCGTTCACGTCGGTCCTGTCGAGCGTCGTGAGCAACGCCGTGTCGCTCGCGCTCATCATCGGCGCGATGCTCGTCCTCTCGTGGCAGCTCACCCTCGCCTCGCTCGTCCTCGTGCCTCTCTTCCTCCTGCCGGCACGGAGGATGGGCCGGCGCCTCGCAGGCCTCGCCCACGAGCAGATGGGCCTCAACGCCGACCTCGGCACGCGCATGACCGAGCGCTTCAACGTCGCCGGCGCGCTGCTGGTCAAGATCTACGGCAACCCGGACGTCGAGGACAGCCAGTACGCCGACCGTGCCTCGCGGGTGCGCGACATCGGCGTCCGGATCGCGGTCAACAGGTCGGTGTTCTTCGTCGGGCTCACCCTGGTGGCGGCGCTGGCCACCGCGGTCGTCTACGGCTTCGGCGGGCTCATGGCGGTCGACGGCGCTCTCACCGTCGGCACCCTCCTGGCCCTCACCGCGCTGCTCGCCCGTCTCTACGGCCCGTTGACGACGATCTCGAACGCCCGGGTCGACGTGATGACAGCCCTCGTGTCATTCGAGCGCGTCTTCGAGGTGCTCGACCTCGAGCCGCTCGTCGCCGAGGCGCCCGGGGCCACGCCGGTCCCCGCGGGCCCGGTGCGCGTCGACCTCGACCACGTCGGTTTCGCCTACCCCCCGGCCGACGAGATCTCCCTCAGCTCCCTCGAGGCGACCGCGACCGGTGACCGAGAGGCCGGATCCGTCGTCCTCCACGACATCGACGCCACGATCGAGCCCGGGCAGCTCGTCGCCCTCGTCGGGCCGAGTGGCGCCGGCAAGTCGACGCTCACCTCGCTCGTCGCACGCCTCTACGACCCCACGAGCGGAGCCGTGCGCATCAACGGCGCCGACCTGCGCAGCGTGACGCTCGAGTCGCTGCGCGACGCGGTGAGCGT
Source organism: Knoellia flava TL1 (assembly GCF_000768675.1). Taxonomy (GTDB): domain Bacteria; phylum Actinomycetota; class Actinomycetes; order Actinomycetales; family Dermatophilaceae; genus Knoellia; species Knoellia flava. The sequence continues at coordinate 113,022 of NZ_AVPI01000056.1, forward strand.
CGTGACCCAGGAGGCGCACCTCTTCCACGACACCATCCGAGCCAACCTCCTGTATGCCGCACCGTCGGCCACCGATGAGGAGCTCGAGGCGGCCCTGCGGGCCGCCCGCGTGTGGACCCTCGTGGAACGCCTGCCCGCGGGGCTGGACACCGTCGTCGGCGACCGGGGTCACCGCCTCAGCGGGGGAGAGAAGCAGCGCATCGCCATCGCCCGGCTGCTCCTCAGGGGGCCGCGGCTCGTCGTGCTCGACGAGGCGACCGCCCACCTCGACAGCGAGAGCGAGGTCGCCGTGCAGCGCGCCCTCGACGCGGCGCTCGAGGGACGGACCGCACTCGTCATCGCCCACCGCCTCTCGACCGTGCGTCACGCCGACGTCATCCTCGTCCTCGACGCCGGGCGGATCGTCGAACGTGGAACCCATGCGCAGCTGCTCGCCCGGGGTGGCCTCTACAGCGACCTCTACACCACCCAGTTTGCCGATGACACCCAGGTCAGCCCGCGGGTGGGCACGTAGTCAGCCCGGGGCGCCGGCGGGGATCCTTCCGGGTGAACTTCACGCACATCGCTCTCAACCGGTCGCGCGGCGGCGAACCATGAGTCCTGGGGGTGGTGCGGCTTGCACGACTCCACAGGACTTCCTTGGAGGACGCACATGTCACGTCAGAGCTTTCGTCGACTCGCAGGGGCAGCGTTCGGACTCGCGGTGATCGGCGGGTCGGGAGTGGCGTTCGCGGGGGCGGCCCACGCAGACCCCAACCCGAACGTCACCATCTGCCACGCGACGGGCAACCCGGACAAGTGGGTCGTGCTCACGATCGACGCCGCAGCGATCACCCAGCAGGGTCACGACACCCACCAGGACGACCGGGACGTCATCCCGCCCTTCGAGTACGTCGCCGAGAACACCGAGGAGACGGTGAGCTTCCCGGGCCAGAACTGGGACGACAACTGGGAGACGAACGGCGAGGGCGTGGCCGTCGGAACGGTGACCCAGGCTGACTGCCAGGTGGAGACGTCCACTCCCACGCCGACCCCGACGCCGACGGTCACCGTGACGCCGACGCCGACGGTCACCGTGACGCCGACGCCGACGGTCACCGTGACGCCGACGCCGACGCCGAGCGTCACCGTGACGCCCACGCCCAGCGTGCCCGTGACGCCCACCCCGAGCGGCCCGGTCGTCGAGACCGACCTCGTGGAGCAGGGTGGGTCCGCATCCGCCCTCCTCGGCGGAGGCGCTGCCCTCGTCCTTGCCGGTGCGGGAGCCGCCGCGGCGGTCCTCCGCCGCAGGGGTAGCCACGCCTGACACCCCGGCGCTCCGCCTGCGAGAGCTGGTGGCCATCACGTCCGGCGCGCTCTCCTCACCCGGTCTCGTCCGGGGAGGAGGGTGCGCCGGCTTCGGTCCTTTGCGTCGTCGTCGCCGACGCGATCGGCCCTCGGGCTCGGGGCCTCACGCCGACAGCGCCGCGGGCATAGTTCCTTCAGGCGGTCGGGATGGTCCTCCTGAGATCAATGACTAGTCCCTTGTAGGCAAGCTCGGTCAATCTCCCCCAGTGGTTACTGATGGGTCATCAGCATGGGTGCGGTGCACCGCCTGCACCTCACCTGACACCCGAGGGGACCACCACACATGACTCACGACGACGCACGGACGATCACCAGCACGGCCCTCGGGCTGGCTCTGGTCGGGGGTGTCGCCGCCTCCATCGCCCTGGCCTCAGTCGCGCAGGCGGATCCGCAGCCCAAGGTGACGATCTGTCACGCCACGGGAGCCGAGGACCACTGGGTCGTCATCACCGTCGACGCCGCGTCGATCCTCGACGGCAACGGGCAGGCGGGAAGCGGGCGCAACGTCATCCCGCCGTTCGTGCACACCGACAACAATGGTGGGAACCCGGTGTCGTACCCGGGCCTCAACTGGCAGGACAACTGGGAGGTCGACGCCCATGGGGCGGCCACCGGTTCCGTGAGCTCCGATGACTGCGTCGCGGGTGAATTCATGTCCGAGCCCTCCGCCACGCCGTCGCACACGCAGACCCCGACGCCGACGGCCACGCAGACCTCCACTCCCAGCCCGGAGGTCACCCCGACGGTCGAGCCCGGCCCCACCGAGACGAACGACCCCGACGACTCGGCGACGCCGACGCCGACGCCCACCCCCGACGTCACCGAGACGGCCACGGCGCCGGAGGTCACGGTGACGCCGACGCCCACTCCGGACGTCACCGAGACGACCACGGCGCCGGAGGTCACGGTGACGCTGACGCCCACCCCGGACGTCACCGAGACGACCACGGCTCCGGAGGTCACGGCGACGCCGACGCCCACCCCGGACGTCACCGAGACGACCGCACCGACCCCTGGCGTCACCACGACGCCCTCCGTGCCGGCACCCACCACCACGGTCGGTGGCGGCACCGCGGTGCAGCCCTCCGGGCCCGTCGTCGAGACCGACGTGGTGTCCGGCCCCGACTCGTCCCTCCTCGGGGCCGGCTCGGCCCTCCTCGTCCTGGGTGCCGGCGCCGTCCTGGCGGGCACGCGACGAGGTCGGCAGCACCCCTGATGTCCGGGCGCCCTCTGACCATCGGGGGCGTCGCCGCTCTGGTGGTGGGCGGACTCCTCCTCGCCCTCGGGCTCGGCCCGGGGCGAGGAGGAGCGGAACCAGTCGGGGCCTCCTCGACGAGCCGCGGGGCATTGGACGTGGCCTGGGGGGTCGCCCCTCCGCAGATCCTGCCGAGCACGCAGGACCCGAGCGCCGACAGCTACTTCGACGGCACGGCGCAGACAGCGGGTTCGGGCAACACGGGTCGGGCAAAAGCCTCGTCGTCCCGCGGTGGTGCCTCGCCGAGCGGGGCAGCACCCACCCCGCCGGCACGCCACGTGTCGGGTGTGCGACTCGAGGTTCCCTCGATCGGTCTGGACCTCGACGTGCACGGTGGGGGAGTGAGTTCCTCGGGCCGGGTGGTGCCGCCCGTGGGGCGGGCGACCTGGGTACGCGGCTTCGGCCGGGTCGCCCCCGGCGGCGTCGGCACGGCGGTCGTTGCCGGCCACGTCTCTGCCCATGGCAGGCGCGACGTCTTCGCCGACCTGTCGTCGGTGCGTGTCGGGCACGAGCTCGTCGTGCGCTCCGGCTCCGTGGTGAGGATCTATGCGGTGACGCGGGTGAGTGTCGTCGACAAGGCGAAGCTCACCAGTGACGCCGAGGTCTGGGGCCCGAACGGCTCGCATCGCCGGCTCGTCCTCATCACCTGCGACGACGACCTCGGCTACCGCGAGGACGGTCACAGGGTGGCGAACTACGCCGTCGTGGCCGAGGCGATCTGATCCCCACGCCGCCCCGCCGGCGACGGGGAGGGCTGGCTAGTAGTCCTCCTCGTCCCAGATGCGGACCTTCTTGGGCTTGGCGGGCCGACCGGGGATCTCCTCTCGAAGCTCTCGCCGGATCCCCAGCCAGATGAGCAGCAGCCCGACCGGCATCGACAGCCACCACTGGAACGCATAGGCCTGGTGCGGGCCGAGACTCCGGTCCGGGCGCTCGAGCGGCTGCGGCCGGGCCGGTGTCGAACCGTCCGCAGCGCGCTCGGTGTCGAGGACGAGGTAGCCGTCGAGGACCTCCCGCCCCCACGCCCTCTCGACGTCGGGTCGGCTGATGCTCGCGACCTGCCCCTCGGGAAGGGTCTTGCGCTGGGTGGTCTCCAACGGACGCACCCACCCCACGACGGAGACCTCACCGGCAGGCGCCTCCGGCACGACCGGCCGGACCGATGCGCCGCGTTCGGAGTTGGGGACCCACCCGCGGTCGACGACCACGGTGCGTCCGTCGGCGAGCACGAGGGGAGCGAGGACCTCGTAGCCGAAGACATTGTTGTTGGGCCGGTTGCGGACGAGGACCTGCGCACCGTCGTAACGACCCTCGGCGCTCACGCGGGTCCAGTCGTCCTTCGCCCGGTCGACCGGGTCGTCGTCGAGCACCGTCGTGGCGGGGACGGGGTCCGCCCGGTAGTGGGCGTCGAGGAGCGCGTTGCGCTCGACCTTGAACTCGTGCCGGCCGTACTGCCAGTGGCCCAGCTGGTAGGCGCCGAATGCATACAGCGCGGCGAGTGCCAGCGCCCCCAGCCAACGAGGGGTGAGCAGGCGCCGTAACACGCGCGTCACGCTACCCGGCATACGCTGAGGGCATGTCCGCCGCCCCGCACACCGCACGTCTCGCGGACCGCCACGGTCGGGTCGCGCGCGACCTGCGCGTCTCGGTGACCGACCGGTGCAACCTTCGTTGCCGCTACTGCATGCCCGCCGAGGGACTGCCGTGGCTCGCCAAGCCCGAGATGCTCACCGACGACGAGCTCGTCCGGCTCGTCGGGATCTTCGTCGGACTCGGCGTCGAGCAGGTGCGACTGACCGGGGGCGAGCCGTTGCTCCGCCGCTCGCTCGTCGACCTCGTCGGGCGGATCGCGGCCCTGGATCCGCGCCCGCGCATCGCGATGACGACGAACGGCGTGGGCCTCGACCGCCTCGCCGCGCCCCTCGCGGCGGCCGGTCTCGACAGGGTCAACGTCAGCCTCGACACGGTCGACCCCGCCGAGTTCGCGGCCCTCACCCGCCGCGACCGGCTGGCGGACGTCGAGGCCGGGCTCGAGGCGGCACGCGAGGCCGGTCTCACCCCCGTCAAAGTCAACGCCGTCGCGATGCGGGGAGTCAACGACACCTCGGTGGCCGACCTGCTCGCCTGGTGCCTCGAGCGCGGCTACGAGCTGCGGTTCATCGAGCAGATGCCGCTCGACGCGCAGCACGGGTGGGACGCCTCGACGATGATCTCGTCGGACGAGATCCGCGAGCGGCTCTCGGAGAGGTTCGTCATCACCCCGCTGCCCGCCGCCGAGCGGGGGAGCGCCCCGGCCGAGCGGTTCCTCGTCGACGGTGGACCCGCGACGGTCGGCATCGTCGCCAGCGTCACGGCGCCCTTCTGCGGTGCCTGCGACCGGACCCGGCTCACGGCCGACGGGCAGGTGCGCAACTGCCTCTTCTCGCAGCGCGAGACCGACCTGCGCGGGCCGATGCGCGAGGGCGTGAGCGACGCCGAGCTCGCCGACCTCATCACCGGTGAGATGTGGCGCAAGGCCAAGGGGCACGGGATCGGTAGCGAGGACTTCGTCCAGCCGCTGCGGCCCATGAGTGCGATCGGCGGCTAACCCGAGGACGTCAGCCGGCGTCGGCGGGGATCTCGTCGACCGGCACGTTCTCGCGGAGGAAGCCGCGCAGCGAGAGGAAGTCGCCGAGGGTGACGCAGTGCTCGTCGCACGCGAGCCACACCTTGCGCCGCTCCGGCGTGTGCAGGCGGGGGTTGTTCCACAGGAGGGCCCATGTCGCCTCGAGACGGCACCCCTTGGCGCTGCAGGTCACCGGTCGATCTGGCGTCGGTGCGGGTCCTGCGGGGTGACCCGTGCGAGCCGGCCGGCCGCCCGGGGTGAGCGCGCGTTGGCGAAGACGACCGCGACGTAGGGCAGGACGACTGCCAGCGCGACCGACGTCCAGCGCACCCATCCGGAGGTGAGGAAGGCGAGCACGAAGCAGCCGGTGCGGATGGCCATGGTCACGAGGTACTGCCTCATCCGGGCGTTGAGGTCGTCGGCTGCCTTGCGCGGCGCAGTCGTGACGGACTGGACGCTCGGGTCGGATCGGCGGGCCGTGCTCACGAACTCACTGTACGTCGGCTTCCTGAACGACTCCTGAGCCACGGACGCACCGCCGAGGCGATGCGGGCTACCCATGGGTAGTCCACTAGCGTCGGGCGCCATGAGCCACGCACGCAACGTCCTTGTGACCGGGGGCAACCGAGGGATCGGTCTGGCGATCGCCAAGGCCTTCGCCGACGCCGGGGACGAGGTCATCGTCACGAGCCGCAACGGGCAGGCGCCCGACGGGCTGCAGGCCGTGACCTGCGATGTCACCGACACGGCCTCGGTGGACGCGGCCTTCACCGCCGCGGAGGAGATCTTCGGCGGTCCGGTGCAGGTGCTCGTCGCCAACGCGGGCATCACCAAGGACGGTCTGCTCATGCGGATGAGCGACGAGGACTTCGACGCCGTCATCGACACCAACCTCGCCGGGACCTTCCGGTGCGTGCGCCGGGCGAGCACCGGCATGATCAAGGCCCGCGGCGGCCGGATCATCCTCATCTCCAGCGTCGTCGGTCTCTACGGCGGTCCGGGCCAGGCCAACTACGCCGCGAGCAAGGCCGCGCTCGTCGGTCTCGCCCGATCGGTCACCCGTGAGCTCGGCGGTCGCGGGATCACGGCCAACGTCGTCGCGCCCGGCTTCATCGAGACCGACATGACCGCCGCGCTGCCGGCGGAGACGCAGAAGACCTACAAGGCCGGCATACCGGCTGGACGCTTCGCGCAGGCGAGCGAGGTCGCAGCGGTCGTCCGCTTCCTGGCGTCCGACGACGCGGCCTACGTCAGCGGGGCCGTGATCCCCGTCGACGGCGGCCTCGGCATGGGCCACTGACCACCTCCACCCCCACCTCACCCAGGAGAACGACACCGATGCTGCTCGAGGGCAAGAAGCTGCTCATCACGGGAGTCCTCATGGACTCCTCGATCGCCTTCCACGTCGCCAAGCTGGCGCAGGAGCAGGGAGCCGAGGTCGTGCTCACGTCCTTCGGGCGGACGATGAAGATCACGTCGACCATCGCCAAGCGGCTGCCGACGACGCCGCCGGTGGTCGAGCTCGACGTCACCGACACCGAGCACCTCGACACCCTTGCCGAGCGCCTGCGCGAGCACGTCGACGGGCTCGACGGTGTGCTGCACTCGATCGGCTTCGCGCCGCAGGGCGCCTTCAACTTCCTCGAGGGGACCTTCGAGGACGTGTCGACGGCGATGCACGCATCGGCCTACTCGCTCAAGTCGCTCGCCGTCGCCGCGCTGCCGCTCATGTCGCCCGGCTCGTCGGTGGTCGGCCTGACGTTCGACGCGAAGTTCGCCTGGCCCGTCTACGACTGGATGGGTGTGGCCAAGGCCGCCTTCGAATCCACCAACCGCTACCTCGCTCGCGACCTCGGTCCCAAGGGCGTGCGCTGCAACCTCGTCGCTGCCGGGCCGATCCGGACCACGGCCGCGAAGTCGATCCCGGGGTTCCAGACCTTCGAGGACTCGTGGGACGAGCGGGCACCGCTGGGCTGGGACGTCAACGACGCCGTGCCGGCGGCGAAGGCGTGCGCCGCCCTGTTGTCCGACTGGTTCCCCGCGACGACGGGCGAGATCGTCCACGTCGACGGTGGCGTCCACGCGATGGGCATCTGAGTCCGGGAGGACAACTAGGCTCGCCGGGTGACCAGCGACCTGCACACCGCACCTGCCGTGACCGCAACCGAGGTCCGGGTCCTCGAGGGGCCCAACCTCTACTTCCCGAGGCCGGCGGCCAAGGTCACGCTCGACCTCACGCCATACGTCGACGCCGACCGTGAGACGCTCGGCCGCGTCGCTCGCACGGCAGGACTCGGCGGCGCCCAGGTGGGCGACCCGCACACCGAGCAGCGTCAGCGGGTCGTCGCGCGACTGGCCGAACGCGCTGTGCGGCAGGTGTCCCGCGCGTCGGGCACAAGCCGGCTCGGCGTCCGGTCGCGGCCCGGCACCGAGCTGTCGGTCGTCGTCGTGTCGTTCGTCTGGCGCCGGCGCGGCTCGGCGCAGGCCCTCGGCGAGTCCGTGGCACCGGTGCTCGAGGCGTGGCTGCGCGGTGACGACGTCGTCGAGCAGCAGGCCGAGCTCGTCCGGTCCGCGCCGGACGGCCCGCCGCCGCGGATCGTCACGCCCCGGATCCCCGTGGCGTCGGTGACCGGCACCAACGGCAAGACGTCGACGACCCGCCTGCTCGCCCACATCGCCATGACGGCCGGCAAGCACACGGCGTGGAGCTCGACGGACGGCGTCGTCGACCACGGCGAGATGGTCGAGGCGGGCGACTTCTCCGGACCGGCCGGTGCCCGCGGCGTGCTGGGTGCGCCCGGCGTCGAAATCGGGATCCTCGAGACCGCGCGCGGCGGCATGCTCCTCAAGGGCCTCGGGGTGTCGCACAACGACGTCTCCGTGGTCACCAACGTCTCGGCCGACCACCTCGGTCTCCACGGCGTCGACACTGTCGACCAGCTCGCTGAGGTCAAGGCGATCATCACGCGCGCCACGCGCCCCGAGGGGTGGACCGTCCTCAACGGTGACGACCCCCGCGTCTGGGCGATGCGCACCGGCTCTCCCGCGAAGCCGTGGGTCTTCACGCTCGACCCGAACTCGCCGGCGATCCGTGAGTCGCTCGGTGCCGGGGGACGAGCGATCACCGTCCTCGACGACCACGTCACCGTGCTCAGCGAGTCGGGTATGCCGGACCGTCTCGTCCCGATCGTCGACATCCCGATGACGATCAGCGGCCTGTCGCGGCACAACGTCGCCAACGTCCTCGCCGCGGCTGCGGCCGCGCTCGGGCTCGGCATCGACCGCGACGCGGTCGTCGAGGGCCTGCGCTCGTTCCGTCCCGACGCCTCGCTCAACCCGGGCCGCATGAACACCTACACGGCGACGGCTGGGCTCGGCGGCCAGTGCACCGTCGTCGTCGACCTCGCGCACAACGAGGCCGGGCTCGAAGCGCTCATGGACGTCGCCGAGGGGCTCGTGGCGCCCGGCTCGCGGATCCACCTGGGCCTCGGCGCCGCCGGCGACCGCACCGACGAGATCCTCGAGAACCTCGGCGAGATCGCGGGGCACCGGGCCGACCACGTCGTCGCCGCGCACAAGGCGCACTACCTGCGCGGCCGCTCGATGGAGGAGCTCGAGAGCCACCTCCGGATCGGGCTGCAGCGGGCGGGAGTGGCCGACATCGCGTCCTACACGACCGAGCTCGCCGGGCTGCAGGCGCTCGTCGAGGCCGCGCACGACGGTGACGTCGTCGCGATCATGTGCCATGCCGAGCGGCAGGCGATCTACGACTGGCTCGCCGAGATCGGTGCGGTCGCCGACGACGCGGCGGACATCCGCCGCAAGGTCATCGCCTCCCGCGGTGAGCACGAGGCCGAGGAGGCCATCGCCGAGCTCTGGGCCGACGAGGACGCGGACCGGCGCATCGAGACCGCTGCGCGCCTGCACGCGGCCTACCCCGGCGACTCCCGGATCACCTACGAGTACGCCGGCACCTTCGACTCGGCCGGGCAGGAGCAGCGGGCCGTCGAGCTCTACCGCGAGGCGCTCGACATCGGTCTGCGTGAGCCCTTCCACCACCGGGCCGTCATCCAGCTCGCGTCCTCGCTGCGCAACGTCGGCGAGCACGAGGAGGCCGTGCGCCTGCTCGACGAGCTCGCCGCCGACCGTCCCGAGTCGGTCGGCGTCGCTGCCTTCCGCGCCCTCGCCCTGCACTCGGCGGGTCGGTCGGCCGACGCGCTCGGCGGGCTGCTGTCGGTCGTCGCTCAGGCGAGCACCGACGAGGACGTGCTGCGCTACCGGCGCTCGCTCACGGCATACGCGAAGGAGCTGGAGCAGGGCGTGAGGTGACGCCCATGTCGTCTCCCGCCGCCGGATGACGGCGAGAGACGCCCGACCCGCGGACGGGTCGGGCGGTCTCCCTGGTCACTGCGTGGTCGAGCCTGCGTGGGCCGCCGCCTCGGGGTCGACCTCTCCGAGGTCGTGGTCGGCGAGGTCCTGGTCGGTGGCCTCCTCGCCGCTGACCTGCGCCTCGGCCGAGAGGGTGCTCGGGTCGAGGTCCGGGTCGGCGAGCGAGTCGGCGGTGCGGGTGCCGGGCTGCGCCTGCTTCGTCATCGTCTCGAGCTCGTTCATGACGACGCCGTGCTGGTCGACGCAGACGACGACGATGTCGCCGGGGTTGGCGCGGGCCATGACGTGGCGCACGGCCGAGAGCTCGTCGGTGACGATCTCGACCTGACGGCAGCGCGCGCCCTCGGCCATCGCGGCCTTGGCACCCTCGGCCACGTGGCCGGCCGTCTCGCCGGGCTTGCGGCCGCGCAGGCGCTCGTCCTCACGCACGACGATGACGTCGAAGTGCTGGGCCGCGAGGGTGCCGAGCTCGCGCATGTCCTCGTCGCGCCGGTCGCCGGCAGTGGCGATGACGCCGAGCCGCGAGATCTTGCCGAGGTCGCTCGAGCCCGCCTTGGCGTCGGCGTAGCGCTCGACGAACTCGCCGAGGACCTTCATGCCGGGAGCGTTGTGGCAGTAGTCGACGATGACGTCGATGTTGTTGACGTTGACCTGGTTCATGCGGCCGGGGGAGAGGTAGTAGCTCGTCGAGAACGTCCGCAGGCCCTGACGGATCTCGTGCAGGCCGGTGCCCACGGCGAAGGCCGCACCGGCGGCCGCCATGGCGTTGGCGACGTTGAACATCGCCGTCCCGCCGAAGGTCGCGGGGAGGAGGTGGGTCCACGCCAGCTGCATCGCGCGGCGGCCGTGGCGGATGACGATCATGTCGCCCTTGTCGGAAGGCTCGAGGACGACGGCGCGACCGCCGCGGCGGCAGTGGTCATCGACGAAGTCGCGCACCGGGGTGCCCGGGGCGGACATCGTGAACCAGACGACCGAGCCGGAGCACTTGCGGCGCATCTTGCGGACGAGCTTGTCGTCGGCGTTGAGGACGGCGAAGCCGTTGCGCGGCACCGCCTCGACGATGACGGCCTTGACGTCCGCGAGCTGCTCGACGGTCTCGATGCCGCGCAGCCCGAGGTGGTCGGGTGCGATGTTGGTGACGACGGCGACGTCGTTGCGGTCGTAGCCGAGGCCCTCGCGCAGGATGCCTCCCCGCGCCACCTCCATGACGGCGAAGTCGACGCGCGGGTTCTGCAGGACCATGCGGGCGGACTTCGGGCCGGACGCGTCGGCCTTGAAGACCAGGCGCTCGTCGACGACGATGCCGTCGGTCGACGTCATGCCGACCTTGCGGCCGACGCCCTTCATGATGTGGGCGATCATCCGCGACGTCGTCGTCTTGCCGTTGGTGCCGGTGACCGCGACGATCGGCACGCGCGAGGGCGCGCCGGGCGGGAAGAGCAGGTCGACCACGGGCCGGGCGATGAACTGCGGCTCGCCGATGGTGGGGTGCGTGTGCATCCGGAAACCCGGGGCGGCGTTGACCTCGCAGATGGCGCCGCCGGTCTCGCGCACGGGGGAGGCGATGTCGGGACAGATGAAGTCGATGCCGGCGACGTCGAGCCCGACCATGCGGGCGGCCTCCTCGGCGATCTCGACGTTGTCGGGGTGGGCGTCGAAGGTGCGGTCGACCGAGATGCCGCCGGTCGACATGTTGCCGGTGAGGGCGAGCTTGACCATGGTGCCCTGCGGCGGGACGGCGTCCATCTCGAAGCCCTGGTCGCGCACGAGCCCCTCGGCGGCGCGGTCGACCTTGATGCGGGTGAGGACCTTCTCGTGCCCCACGCCGCGGCGGGGGTCGGAGTTCGTGATGTCGACGAGCTCGGCGACGGTGTGCTCGCCGTCGCCGACGACGTGGGCCGGCACGCGCTCGGCGATCGCCTGCATCCGGCCGCCGACGATGAGGCAGCGGTAGTCCTTGCCGGTGACGAAGGACTCGACGATGACGTAGCCGCGGCGCGACTGCTCGCGGGCGACCTCGAACGCCTCGCGCACCTCGTCGTCACTCTGGAGGTCGAGGCACACGCCACGCCCGTGGTTGCCGTCGAGCGGCTTGACGACGACGGGGAAGCCGATCCTGCGGGCGGCCGCGACGGCGTCGTTGGGGCCGCGCACCGTCTCCTGCTTGGGCACGGGAAGGCCGGCGGACCCGAGCAGCTTGGTCGTGAGGTCCTTGTCGGAGGCGATGTCGACGGCGAGAGCCCCGGTCTTCGAGGTCATCGTCGCCCGGATGCGCTGGGCGTGCACGCCTTGCCCGAGCTGGACGAGGCTGGCGCTGTTGAGCCGGATGTAGGGGATGTCGCGGCTCACCGCCTCCTCGAGGATCGCGGCCGTCGACGGGCCGAAGGCGGTCCGCTCGGCGCGCTTGAGGAAGCTCTCGAGCGCCTCGTCGAAGTCGAAGCCCTCCTCCTCCTGCACGAGGTGGTTGACGAGGCGCACCGCGAGCGTCCCCGCGGCGAGGCCCACGCCCTCGTCGGAGTAGCCGTAGATGACGTTGTAGCGGCCCGGCACGCCCTTCACCTGGCGCGTCTTGCCTCGACGCTGGTCGTGGCCCGCCTCCTGCTGGAGCTGCAGCGCGATGTGCTCGCTCACGTGGCCGAGCCAGGTGCCCTCGCGCATGCGCTCGATGAAGCCGCCCTTGACCCCGCGCGAGCACGTGTGGTTCTCGAGACCGGGAAGGAGCTCGACGAGCCGGTCGGTGAACCCGTCGATGAGGTTGGTCGGGTACTGCTCGAGGATGCCGAGGTCGACGACGAGGTGGATCGCCGGGTCGTACGACCAGACGTTGCCGCCGCGGTAGACACGGGACTCGACGATGGTGAGCTCGGGTGCGGCCGGGCCGGTGGGGGTCGGGCGGTCCTCGGACATCGGACTCCTCAGTGTGGGGTGGGTGGTCCTTGCGGTCGGGCGTCAGTCGGTGGAGCTGGCGGCGAGCGATGCGCCGACGTCGGGGTGCTGCTCGACGAACTCGACGAGCGTGGCCGTCGCCAGGTCGAAGGTGGCCCCGGCGGGAAGGTTGTGGATCACGGCCCCCGAGACGAGCAGTGGTGCCCCCCGGCGCGCGTCCGGTGCGTCGGTCGTGACGTCGCGGCAGTCGATGACGGTGACACCCCCGCGACCGTGCACGGTGAAGCGCGCCCCGTCGACGACCTCGATCGCCGTGTCCTCGTCGATGCCGATCCCCAGCAGGCTCGGCGAGGACGCGACGACGGACATGAGCCGACCGTAGCGCGACCTCTGGGCGAAGTGCTGGTCGACGATGACGCCCTTGAGCAGGCCCAGCCCGGCGCTGATCTGGCTGGCGCGCTGGACGGGTGTGATGCCCTCGTCGCCCATCGAGATCATGAACTCGCTCATGATCGACGCGCCGGCGGACGTGCCGGCGACGACGGTGCCACGGGCGTGTGCACGATGCAGGGCATCGCCCAAGGGCGTGCCCGGGAAGAACTGGGAGAGCCGCAGCTGCGACCCGCCGCTCATGAAGACGCCGGTCGCATTGTCGATGAGGGCGACGGCGTCGGTGTCCTGGGCGTCGCGTCGCGACTGCGGGTTGACGACGTCGACGCTCTCGACGCCGAACCGGGTGAAGACCTCGGTGTAGGAGGCGACGACCTCGTCTTGGAAGGACGACGCGGTCGGGATGACCACCAGACGGGCCTTGCGGCCACCCGAGATCCGAACGAAGCGCCTCAGGAGGGCGGCCCGGCCGACACGGTCCTCGGCGCCCCCGATGATGAAGAGCGTTGGGGTCGCGGACGGGTAGCGGGGCATTGGGCCAGCCTACGAGGTGTCAGTCGTGCGGGGTTGAAGGCGCGGGCGTCGGGGTGCCGTCGGCGTCGTCGGCCTCCTCGATCTCCTCGCGGGTGATCCCGAGCAGGTGCAGGACGGCGTCGAGATAGGGGACGTTGACGGCCGTGTCGGCCTGTTCCCGCACGACGGGCTTCGCGTTGAAGGCGATCCCCAGCCCGGCCGTGCCGAGCATGTCGAGGTCGTTGGCGCCGTCGCCGATGGCGACCGTGCGGGCGAGCGGCAGCCCGGCGAGAGCGGCGAACTCGCGCAGTGCGCTGGCCTTGCCCTGGCGGTCGACGACGTCGCCGAGGACCCGACCCGTGAGCCGACCGTCGACGATCTCGAGGCGGTTGGCGCGGGCGTGGTCGATGTCGAGCTCGTCGGCGATGGGTTGGACGATCTCGATGAACCCACCGGACACCAGCGCGACGGTGAACCCGAGCCGCTTGAGGGTCCGCACGAGGGTGCGTGCGCCCGGGGTGAGCCGCACCGAGTCGCGCACGGCGGCGAGCACGGACGCGTCGAGCCCTTCGAGCGTCGCGACCCTCGCATGCAGGCTCTCCGCGAAGTCGAGCTCGCCGGCCATCGCGCGCTCCGTGACGGCGGCGACCTCCTGCTCGCGCCCGGCATGGCGGGCCAGCAGCTCGATGACCTCGTCCTGGATGAGCGTCGAGTCGACGTCCATGACGACGAGCCGGCGACCGCGCCGGGCGAGGCCGGACGGCGAGACGGCGATGTCAACCTTCTCGTGCGCCGCGACGAGCGCGAGCTCGCGGCGCATGGAGTCGAGGTCGGCCCCGCTGACGTCGAGCTCGAGGGTCGTCACCGGATAGCGCGAGAGGCGACGGATGCGGTCGATGTTGGCCCCGTGCGCGGCGACCGAACGCGACACGGCGGCGACGGCCGTCGCACCCAACGGCGCCCCGAGGACGACGACCGCGGCCCGACCCGTGCGGCGGTTGCGGTTGTCACCGCGTCCCTCGACGACGTTCACGGCGAGGCCCAGCCGCTCCCCGACCCCCTCGACGACGTCGCGCAGGTCGCTGAGGTAACCACCGGGCGCGAGCAGCACCGCCAACGTCAGCTGACCACGGACGACGACCTGCTCGAGGTCGAGGACGAGCGCGCCCGTCGGGGCCACGGCGTCGAAGAGTGCACTGGTCACGCCCGGCCGGTCGTCGCCCGTGAGGGTGACGAGCAGGGTGGGGGCATCGTCGGTCGATGACGTTGCTGGCGTGGGGACGCGTGCGGGCGTGGCTGTGGGCTCCGGGGTCACGCGCACAGGCTAGGAGTTCACCCCGTCGCGCCACGAGAGCAGATCACGGACCGGACCGAGGTCGGCGTAGGGACCGCTGAGGCCGAGGGTGAACAGGCGCGTGCCGACGGCATACAGGGCGTCGGCGTTCGACGCGTAGTCCGCCACGTCCTCGGGGAACCTGCCCGGCCGCATCGCCACGCCGGCCGAGCGCTCGATCGTGGCGGGGTCGCGGCCGACGCGGGCGCACCAGTCGTCGAGGACCTCGTGCTTGTGGGCGATCGTCTCGGCGCCGCCGAAGCCGTGCCAGATGTCGGCCTGCTCCGCGACGATCCGCAGGGTCTTCTGCTCACCGCCCCCACCGACGAGGACCGGGATGCGTCGGGTCGGTGCCGGGTTGAGCCGCTCCCAACGGCTCTTGATGCGCGGGAGGTCGCGGTCGAGGGCGTCGAGGCGGGTGCCGGCGCGGCCGAACTCGTAGCCGTACTCGTCGTAGTCGCGCTCGAACCAGCCCGACCCGATGCCGAGGATGAGCCGACCTTCACCGCCGCGGGCCGAGATGTGGTCGACGGTGCGCGCCATGTCGGCGAGCAGGTCGGGGTTGCGGTACGAGTTGCACGTGACGAGCGCGCCGATCTCGACGCGTTCGGTCGCCTCGGCCCAGGCGCCGAGCATCGTCCAGCACTCGAAGTGGGCGCCGTCGGGGTCGCCGTTCAACGGGAAGAAGTGGTCCCAGTTGAAGAGGACGTCGACCCCGAGCTCCTCGAGCTGCGCGCACGTGCGCCGGATGTCGTCGTATGCCGCGTGCTGCGGCTGGAGCTGGACCCCGACCCGCGCCCTCGTCACGGCTCGATGACCGTGCCCTTGCCCACCACGGTGATGCCGGACTCGGTGACGGTGAAGCCACGCTCCTTGTCGCGGTCGACGTCGATGCCGATCGTCGTGCCCTCGGGGAGGCGGACGTTCTTGTCGATGATGGCCCGGCGGACCCGGCAGTTGCGGCCGATCTCGACGCCGTCGAGGATCACCGAGTCGTCGACCTCGGTGTAGCTGTGGACGCGCACGTCGGGGGAGACCACGGAGGCGTTGACGCGGGCACCGCTGATGATGACGCCGGGGGAGACCATCGAGCTCAGTGCCTCGCCGAAGCGGCCGGACGCCCCGTGGACGAACTTCGCCGGCGGGTAGGGCCCGTAGCTCGTGTAGAGCGGCCAGTCGTAGTTGTAGAGGCTGAAGACCGGGTGGATCGAGATGAGGTCCATGTGCGCGTCGAAGTAGGAGTCGATCGTCCCGACGTCGCGCCAGTAGCCCTGGTCGCGCTCGGTGCCGCCCGGGATGACGTTCTTCTTGAAGTCGTAGGTGTAGGCGGAGCCCTCCTTGACGAGCGCGGGCACGATGTCGCCGCCCATGTCGTGGGTGCTGTCCTCGTCCTCGGAGTCGCGGGTGACGGCCTCCTGGAGGACGTCGGCGTCGAAGACGTAGTTGCCCATCGACGCGAGGATCTCGTCGGGGGAGTCGGGCAGGCCGTCGGGGTCGGTCGGCTTCTCGCGGAACGCCTTGATGCGGGTGTGGTCGTCGGCCTCGACCTCGATGACGCCGAACTGGTCGGCCATCCCGATCGGCTGGCGGATCGCGGCCACGGTCACCCCGGCGCCGGACTCAACGTGCTGGTCGACCATCTGCGAGAAGTCCATGCGGTAGACGTGGTCGGCGCCGACGACGACGACGATGTCGGGCCGCTCGTCGGTGATCGTGTTGAGGCTCTGGAAGATCGCGTCGGCGCTGCCCTGGTACCAAGACTTGTCGATGCGCTGCTGCGCCGGGATCGGCGCGACGTAGTTGCCGAGCATCGTCGACATGCGCCACGTCTTGGTCACGTGTCGGTCGAGGCTGTGCGACTTGTACTGGGTGAGCACGACGATCTTGAGGTAGCCGGAGTTGACGACGTTGCTCAGCGCGAAGTCGATGAGGCGGTAGATGCCGCCGAAGGGCACGGCCGGCTTGGCCCGGTCGGCCGTGAGGGGCATGAGCCGCTTGCCCTCCCCACCTGCGAGAACGATGACGAGCACCTTGGGTCCACCGCTGCGGTAAGCCATGCGGCCAACCTAGTGGACCGGACCGCCTCATGTGACGGGCATCTCACCCCGACTGTCGGTCGGCGCTAGGGTCGACTCGTGCGCGTCGACATCCTCAGCAAGGAGTACCCACCGACGATCTACGGCGGGGCGGGGGTGCACGTCGCCGAGCTGACCCGGGCCCTGCGCGAACGAGGTGACATCGACGTCCGGGTCCGCGCGTTCGGCCCGCCGCGCGACGAGGAGGGCACCACCGGCTACCCCGACCTCGACGCGCTGTCGGGCGCCAACGCGGCGCTCGTGACGATGGGCGTCGACCTCGCCATCGCTGCGGACTGCGGCGGCACGGACCTCGTGCACTCCCACACCTGGTACGCGAACTTCGCCGGCCACACGGCCTCTCTCCTCGAGGGCGTCCCGCACGTCGTCAGCGCCCACAGCCTCGAGCCCATGCGGCCGTGGAAGGCCGAGCAGCTCGGCGGCGGCTACCGCCTGTCCTCGTGGATCGAGCGGACGGCATACGAGGGTGCGGCCGCGGTCATCGCGGTGAGCGACGGGATGCGCAAGGACGTCCTGCGGAGCTACCCCGACATCGACCCGGCCAAGGTCCGCGTCGTCCACAACGGCATCGACAGCGAGCTCTGGAAGCGCGCCGAGGACGCCGACGTCGTCCGCCGCCACGGTGTCGACCCCGACCGGCCGAGCGTCGTCTTCGTCGGCCGGATCACCCGCCAGAAGGGCCTGCCCTACCTCCTCCGCGCGGCGTCCGAGCTGCCGCCCGAGGTCCAGCTCGTCCTCCTCGCCGGGGCCCCGGACACCCCCGAGATCAAGGCCGAGGTCGAGGAGCTCATCGCGGGGCTGCGCGAGACGCGCGACGGCGTCGTGTGGGTGCCCGAGATGCTGCCGCGCGCGGAGGTCATCGCGATGCTGTCGGCGGCGACGGTCTTCGTGTGCCCGTCGGTCTACGAGCCGCTCGGCATCGTCAACCTCGAGGCGATGGCCTGCGACCTGCCCGTCGTCGCGACGGCGACCGGCGGCATCCCCGAGGTCGTCGTCGACGGCGAGACGGGTTGGCTCGTGCCCATCGAGCAGGTGCAGGACGGCTCGGGCACGCCGGTCGACCCCGACCGTTTCGTCGCCGACCTCGCCGGCGCGCTCAACGAGGCCGTCTCCGACCCGGAGCGGGCTGCCCGCTTCGGCGAGGCAGGACGCCGCAGGGCCGTGGAGTCGTTCTCCTGGGCCCGGATCGGCGATGAGACCCTCTCCGTCTACCGCGACGTCCTCGGGTGAGCGACGGCTGAGACGCCGGCGTTCGTCGCGTCCGCGAGGGCGCGCTCTGCAACGCGACGCAGGTCGCGGAGCAGCTCGAGCCGGCGCTGCTGCGTCCAGCCGTCGGGTCCGTCCTGCGGCCCGTCGATACCGGCCGCGGCTGCGCTGCTGATCGCCGCGGCGAAGGTGACCGCGCGCAGCGCCTGGCCCGGCAGGTCGTCGGGCAGGGCCCACTGCCCGGCCCGCGGCATCGCCTCACGCGCCGACGCCGCGTCGAAGGGCCGGCCGCCGAGGGCGTCGAGCTGCTCGGTGACCTCGAGGACCTTGGCCGTGAGCGAGCGGGTCGCCTCCCGGGGGTCGAGCGCCTCGACCCGGTGGGTCGGCACCGGATCGCAGTCGTATGCCGTCCAGTCCAGTCGCGTGCCCGTGTCCGGGCCGCTCGCCCCGGGGGCGCCGAAGGTCGACCACGTCGGGACGAGCAGGGCGCCGAGGCCCGGTGCGACAAGGCACTCCTCGGCCTCGACGGCGGCGTCGAGCGCGTCGGCGCCGCACCGCGGCAGGCTCGTGGGGTCCCCGCTCGACGGGAGCGCGACGAGGACCGTGCGCTCCCCGAGGTCGCGCCAGAGGTCGAGGGCGCGGACGCCGTCGCCGACCCCGTCGACGTCGGGCAGCGCCGACTCCATCGCGGACTCGAGCGTGCCTCCGCTGCGCCACGTGGAGGTGACCCACAGGGCGATGCGGACGGAGGCGGGCAGCTCGGGCATGCCGCCATCGTAGGCAAGCACGGTTCAACTAGGGTTCGGGTCATGAGCGATGTGCTGGCGCTGGCCGGGGTGGGCGTCGTCCGCGGCGACACCACGCTCCTCGACGACGTCGACTGGGAGGTCGAGGAGGGGCAGCGTTGGGTGGTCCTCGGACCCAACGGCGCCGGCAAGACCACGCTCCTCCAGCTCGCCTCCGCCCGGATGCACCCGACCCGTGGCGTGGTCGGCATCCTTGGTGAGGTCCTCGGCGCCGTCGACGTCTTCGAGCTGCGTCCCCGGATCGGCCTGGCCTCGGCCTCGCTCGCCGAGCGGATCCCCGGTGACGAGCGGGTGGGGGACGTCGTCGTCACCGCCTCCTACGGTGTCGTCGGTCGCTGGCGCGAGAGCTACGACTCGCTCGACCACGCCCGCGCCGCCGAGCTCCTCACCGCGCTCGGAGCCGACCACCTCGTCGACCGCACCTTCGGCACGCTTTCCGAGGGGGAGCGCAAGCGGGTGCAGATCGCGCGGGCGCTCATGACCGACCCCGAGCTCATGCTCCTCGACGAGCCGGCCGCCGGCCTCGACCTCGGTGGCCGCGAGGACCTCGTCGCCAGGCTCGGCGAGGTCGCCGGCGACATCATGGCTCCGGCGCTCGTCCTCGTCACGCACCACGTCGAGGAGATCCCGCCGAACTTCACCGACGTTCTCCTGCTGCGTGAGGGCAAGGTCGTCGCGCAGGGGCCGATCGAGATCACGCTGACGTCGGAGAACCTCAGCCGCACGTTCGGCATGCCACTGCGGCTGGAGCAGCGGGGTTCGCGGTTCACCGCATGGTCGCAGTGACGGGCACGCACACTGGGCTTGGATCGTTGTCAGGACAACCCGTCGACGACGACGGTGACGGAAGGGGAGAGTCATGGAGTGGCTGACCGAGAACCCGTGGGTGGCCTGGGTGGGCGTGGCCCTCATCCTCGCGGCGATCGAGGCCGCGACCGTGGACTTCGTCTTCGTCATGTTCGCCGGGGGAGCGCTCGCCGGAGCCCTGGCCGCCGCGCTCGGCGGCAACATCGCCGTCCAGGTGATCGTGGCGATCCTCGTCGCCGGCCTGCTGCTCTTCGTCGTGCGCCCCATCGTCAAGCGCAAGTTCACCGACGGTGAGCACGACCACCACATCGGGGCCTCGGGCCTCGTCGGTCGCGAGGCACGCGTCCTCCAGACCGTCACCGACACCGACGGGCGGATCAAGCTCGCGGGGGAGACGTGGTCCGCCCGGGTCGCCGAGGGC
Organism: Knoellia flava TL1; assembly: GCF_000768675.1. Lineage (GTDB taxonomy): Bacteria > Actinomycetota > Actinomycetes > Actinomycetales > Dermatophilaceae > Knoellia > Knoellia flava. The sequence goes on from NZ_AVPI01000056.1 coordinate 133,079, forward strand.
TCGCAGGCCCTCCGGCCCGGCGACGACGTCAGAGTCATCGCCATCCACGGTGCGACGGCCATCGTCGCGCCCGACCGTCACTGACCAGACCGTGACCGACCAGATCGTCACTGATCGCAGGGAGAACTCATGATCGAGCTCGTCATCCTCGGGCTGCTTCTGCTCTTCGCCGTCATCGTGCTCATGCGCACGGTGCGGATCGTGCCCCAGCAGACCGCCCTCATCATCGAGCGGCTCGGTCGCTACCACAGCACCCTCGAGGGCGGGATCCACTTCCTGGTGCCCTTCGTCGACAAGGTGCGCGCCAACATCGACCTGCGTGAGCAGGTGGTCTCGTTCCCGCCGCAGCCGGTCATCACGAGCGACAACCTCGTCGTCAACATCGACACCGTCATCTACTACTCGGTCATCGACGCGAAGTCCGCCGTCTACGAGATCGCCAACTTCATCCAGGGCATCGAGCAGCTCACCGTGACCACGCTCCGCAACGTCATCGGCTCGCTCGACCTCGAGCAGACCCTCACGAGCCGTGACCAGATCAACGCCCAGCTCCGCGGCGTCCTCGACGAGGCCACCGGCAAGTGGGGTATCCGCGTCAACCGCGTCGAGCTCAAGGCGATCGACCCGCCGATGTCGATCCAGGAGTCGATGGAGAAGCAGATGAAGGCGGAGCGCGAGCGGCGCGCCCAGATCCTCAACGCCGAGGGCGTCAAGCAGTCCAACATCCTCACCGCCGAGGGCGAGAAGCAGAGCCAGATCCTGCGCGCCGAGGGTTCGGCCCAGGCCCGGGTCCTCGAGGCCCAGGGACAGGCCCGCGCCATCCAGCAGGTCTTCGACGCCATCCACCGCGGCAAGCCGACCCAGAAGCTCCTCGCCTACCAGTACCTCCAGGTCCTGCCCCAGATCGCCCGCGGCGACTCCAACAAGATGTGGATCATCCCGAGCGAGCTCACCGACGCGCTCAAGGGCATCGGCGGAGCGCTCGGCCGCGGCGAGGGCGGAGGAGGCTTCGACGACGGCGACTCCGACACGTGGGAGCCGACCGACGACGGGTCGACCCCGTTCGACCAGACCGAGCTGCCCGACCCGGCGCAGGCGCTGGCCGAGGCCCGCGACCAGGCCGGCGAGGCCCAGCGCGAGGCCAAGGACCACGCCACGCCGCCGGC
>NZ_AVPI01000057.1 GCF_000768675.1 Knoellia flava TL1
CGGCATACGTCACGCTCGAGCCCTGCCACCACACCGGCCGCACCGCGCCCTGCTCGCAGGCGCTCGCGGACGCCGGCGTCTCCCGCGTCGTGTATGCCGTCCCCGACCCGAACGCCGCGGCTGCCGGTGGGGCGGCATGGCTGGCGGAGCAGGGCGTGGCGACCGAGCCCGGCCTGCTGCGGGACGAGGCGACCGCGCTCAACCGCTCGTGGCTGCACCGGGTGCGCACCGGCCGGCCGTGGGTGACGTGGAAGCTGGCGACGACGCTCGACGGTCGCAGCGCCGCCGCCGACGGGACGAGCATGTGGATCACCGGGCCGCAGGCGCGGGCCGACGTCCACGAGCACCGGGCCCGGTGCGGCGCGATCCTCGTCGGCACCGGGACCGCGCTCGCGGACGACCCGCACCTCACCGCGCGCCACCCCGACGGCACGCTGCGCGAGCACCAGCCGCTGCGCGTCGTCATGGGCCAGCGCTCCCTCGCCCCGGACGCGCGCGTCTTCGACGACGCCGCGCCGACGGTGCACCTGCGCACCCGCTCACCGCGCGAGGTCCTCGCGCACCTCGCCGAGCGCGAGGTGCACCACGTCTGGCTCGAGGGCGGGCCGACCGTCGCCGCCGCGTTCATGGCCGACGGGTTCGTCGACGAGATCATCGCCTACGTCGCCCCCGTCCTCCTCGGGCGCGGACGCCAGTCGGTGAGCGACCTCGGCATCACGACCATGGCCGACGCCCTCCGGCTCGAGCCGACCGACACGCGGATCATCGGTGACGACGTCCGCATCACCGCCGTCCTCCAGGAGGCCCACTGATGTTCACCGGAATCGTCGAGGAGCTCGGTCGTGTCGACCGCGTCGAGCTCGGTGGGGAGTCGGCGCGGCTCACCCTGCGCGGGCCGCTCGTCACGAGCGACGCCGTCCAGGGCGCGTCGATCGCCGTCAACGGCGTGTGCCTCACCGTCGTCGAGCACGACGTCGAGGAGGGCTGGTTCACCGTCGACGTCATGGCCGAGACACTCGCCCGCACCGACCTCGGCGACCTCACCGCCGGCGCCCCGGTCAACCTCGAGCGCGCCATGGCCGCCTCGGCCCGGTTCGGCGGCCACATCGTCCAGGGCCACGTCGACGGCACTGCGACCGTCGTCGAGCGCGTGCCCGGCGACCGGTGGGAGGTCGTGACCTTCACCCTGCCGCCGGCGCTCGCCCGCTACGTCGTCGAGAAGGGCTCGATCACCGTGGACGGGGTGAGCCTCACCGTCTCCGACGTCACCGAGCGGACCTTCAGCGTCTCGCTCATCCCGACCACCCTCGCCCTGACGACGCTCGGCTCGAAGGCCGTGGGCGACACCGTCAACCTCGAGGTCGACGTCCTCGCGAAGTACGTCGAGCGGCTCCTCGCCGGCCGCACCCTCCCCGCAGACCTGTCCACTCCCGCAGACCTGCCCACCACCACGACCTCGGAGGTCCCCGCATGAACATCCTCGAGCGCCTCTTCGAGGCCCAGCTCACGATCGGCAGCTCTCACATCCTGTGGCGCGAGGTCGTCGGCAACCTCTTCGGTTTCGCCTCCGCCATCGGCGGCATGCGCCGCAGGGTGTGGGCGTGGCCAGTGGGGATCGTCGGCAACCTGCTGCTCTTCACCGTCTTCTTCGGCGTCGCCTTCGCCAACCCGCAGCAGCAGACGCTCTACGGCCAGGCCGGGCGTCAGGTCTTCTTCATCATCACGAGCGTCTACGGCTGGTGGCGCTGGCAGGAGCACCGCAAGGCCCGCGGCGCCGACGCCCCCGCGATCACGCCGCGCTGGGCGACGGTGCGCGAGCGCGCGGCCTACCTCGGCGTCTGGGTCGCCGGCGTCGTCGTCGGCCAGTGGGTCTTCGCGACCATCGGCGCGAACTGGCCCGCCCCGCGCTGGTACTTCTGGTGCGACGCGTGGATCTTCGTCGGCTCGATGCTCGCGACCTACGCGATGGCCCGCGGCTGGAACGACTTCTGGCTCATGTGGATCGCCGTCGACCTCGTCGGCGTGCCGCTGCTGTGGCACTCGAAGTTCTACCCGTCGGCTGTCCTGTATGCCGTCTACGGCGCCCTCGTCCTCTACGGCTTCACCGTGTGGCTCAAGGCCTCCCGCACCGAGCCCGACCCCGACCGCGAGCTGACGGAGGCCGTGCGATGACGCGGCTCTCGACCATCGAGGAGGCGCTCGACGCCCTGCGCGCCGGCCGCCCGGTCCTCGTCACCGACGACGCCGACCGCGAGAACGAGGGCGACGTCGTCCTCGCCGCCGAGACGCTCACCGACGCGTGGATGGCGTGGACGATCCGGCACTCGTCGGGCTACGTCTGCGCCCCCATGACCGACGCCGTCGCCGACCGCCTCGACCTGCCGCTCATGGTGAGCGCCAACGAGGACCGGCTGCGGACGGCATACACGGTCACGGTGGACGCGGCGCAGGGCGTGAGCACCGGCATCAGCGCCGCGGACCGCGCCCTCACCGTGCGGCTGCTCGCCGATGCCGGGACGACGGCGACCGACCTCGTGCGCCCCGGCCACGTCGTGCCGCTGCGCGCCCGCGACGGGGGAGTGCTCGTCCGGCGCGGCCACACCGAGGCCGCCGTCGACCTCTGCCGCCTCGCCGGCCTCGCGTCCGTCGGCGCCATCGCCGAGCTCACCCACGACGACGGCACGATGATGCGACTGCCCGCTGTCCTCGAGCTCGGAGCCGAGCACGACCTGCCCGTCGTCACCATCGAGCAGCTCGTCGCGCACCGGCAGCGCCACGACCGCGTCGCCCGTCACGCGAGCACCACCCTGCCGACCCCCGACGGGACCTTCACGGTGCACGCCTACCGCGACACGCTCACCGGCGACGAGCACCTCGCGCTCGTGAGCCCGCGCGGCCTCGGCGACGGCCCGGTCCTCACGCGGCTGCACAGCGAGTGCCTCACCGGCGACGTCTTCGGGTCGGGTCGCTGCGACTGCGGACCGCAGCTCCGCCGGGCCCAGGCGCGGGTCGCCCGCGAGGGTGGCGTCGTCGTCTACCTCCGTGGCCACGAGGGCCGTGGCGTCGGTCTCGCCGACAAGATCGCCGCGTATGCCGTGCAGGACAACGGGATCGACACCGTCACCGCTCAGGAGGAGCTCGGCCTGCCCGTCGACGCACGCGACTACGCCGCGGCGACGGCGGTCCTGCATGACCTCGGCGTGACCGAGGTCCGCCTGCTCACCAACAACCCCGACAAGGTCGTCGCCGTGCGCGACGCCGGCATCGACGTGGTCGCCGTCGAGCGGCTGCAGGTCGCACCCGTCGCGACGAACGCGGCCTACCTGCGCACCAAGCGCGACCGGCTCGGGCACGACCTCGTGCTGGGCCACGACACCACCACCGCCACCGAGGAGAGCGCATGAAGGCCGGGGCACCCGAGGTCACCGTCGACGGGACCGGGCTGCGCGTCGCCGTCATCGCCGCGTCGTGGCACGACGTCGTCATGGACGGGCTCATCGCGGGTGCGACGAAGGCGCTGACCGAGGCCGGCATCCCGGACGCACCCGTCGTCCGCGTGCCCGGCACCGTCGAGCTGTCGGTCGCCGCCGCACGCCTCGCGCCGAACCACGACGCGCTCGTCGCGCTCGGTGTCGTCATCCGCGGTGGTACCCCGCACTTCGACTACGTCTGCAGCGGAGTCACCCACGGTCTCACCGACGTGAGCACCCGCACCGGCGTGCCCGTCGGGTTCGGCGTGCTCACCTGCGACACCGAGGAACAGGCCCTCGACCGGGCCGGGCTCGACGGCTCGAGCGAGGACAAGGGCGCCGAGGCGGCACTCGCCGCCGTCGCGACCGCGGTGACGCTGCAGGGTCTCGCGCCGCGTCCGCGTGCCGGGGCATGACCCCGCCCCTCGTACGATTGACGCCGTGAAGACCTTCGACGCCCTGTTCGCCGAGCTCACCGACAAGGCCGCGACCCGACCCGAGGGCTCGGGCACGGTGGCGCAGCTGGACGCCGGTGTGCATGCCATCGGCAAGAAGATCGTCGAGGAGGCCGCCGAGGTGTGGATGGCCGCCGAGCACGAGAGCGACGAGCGGGCGGCCGAGGAGATCTCGCAGCTGCTCTACCACCTCCAGGTCCTCATGGTCGCCAAGGGACTCA
>NZ_AVPI01000058.1 GCF_000768675.1 Knoellia flava TL1
CGCTAGGCCACCCCATGCTGCGCATCGCCGTCCCCAACAAGGGCTCGCTCGCCGAGCCCGCCGCCGAGATGCTGCGCGAGGCGGGCTACCGCACGCGCCGTGACTCCAAGGAGCTCGTCGTCACCGACGAGGCCAACTCGGTCGAGCTCTTCTACCTCCGTCCGCGTGACATCGCCGTCTACGTCGGCTCCGGCACCGTCGACTGCGGCATCACCGGCCGCGACCTCCTGCTCGACTCGGGCAGCGCCGCGACCGAGGTCATGACCCTCGGGTTCGGTGGGTCGACCTTCCGGTATGCCGGCCGCCCCGGTTCCGTGTCGTCCCTCGCCGACATCGCCGGTCGCCGCGTGGCGACGAGCTACCAGGGCCTCGTCGAGAAGCACCTCGCCGACCACGGCGTCCAGGCCGAGGTCGTTCGTCTCGACGGTGCCGTCGAGACGGCGATCACGCTCGGTGTGGCGGACGTCATCGCCGACGTCGTCGAGACCGGCGCGACCCTGCGCAGCCAGGGGCTCGAGGTCTTCGGCGACCCGATCCTGCGCAGCGAGGCCGTGCTCATCCGGCGGGACGGCAGCCACGACGAGTCCGCGGTCGAGGTGCTCCGCCGGCGCATGCTCGGGGTCGTCACCGCGCGCCACTACGTCATGCTCGACTACGACGTTCCCGCCGCCCTGGTCGACGAGGCGTGCGCCATCACGCCGGGCCTCGAGTCCCCGACGGTCTCGAGCCTGCAGAACCCCGAGTGGAAGGCCGTGCGCGCCATGGTCCCGCGCGCGGGCACCAACCAGGTCATGGACCGGCTCTGGGAGATGGGGGCCCGCGCCATCCTCGTCACCGACATCGCCGCGTGCCGGCTGTGACCGAGCAGGTTTCGCGCGAGCCCTTCCGGTCGCGTCGTGGTCGGCTCATGGCGATGGTCATGGCCGGTGTCTCGCTCGTGCTCTTCGTCGTCCTCGCCGTGCTCGTCTCCGGCGTCGACGAGGGCGGCTGGGTCGTCGCCGACCGGGTCATGATGGCCGTCATCGGCGTCGGTCTCGCGCTCGTCCTGTGGCGCTGGGCCGCGATCCGGGCCGTGCCGGACGACAGCGGCATCACGGTGCAGAACCTCATCGGGCAGCGCCACATCCGCTGGGACGAGATCCGCGACGTCACCTTCGACGAGGGCGACCCGTGGGTGAGCCTGCACCTCAACGACACCGAGACGGTGGCCGTCATGGCGATCCAGCGCGCCGACGGACCGTCGTCGCGCGGCGAGGCCGAGCGCCTCGCCCACCTCGTCGCCGACTCCCGCCGGAGCTGAACACCACCCCCGGCTCGACCCTGACGAGCCCGCGAGTGTCGGCGATCCGGGCCCATCCCGCGCCGCGAGACCCCGGATTCCCGACACTCGCCGGGAGGTCGGGCATCAGCGGACGGGTGGGCGCCCGGGGCGGAGCAGCAGCGCGAGACCGAGCTGGGCGAGCATGAGCAGGGCGAGCACGAGCCAGATCGACGAGTAGTCGCCGGACAGGTCGCGCACCGCGCCCATCGTCGTCGGCCCCATCGACGCCACGGTGTAGGAGACGAGGAAGGCCATCGCGGTGAAGCGGGCGGCGGCGGCGGGCGAGACGGCATACCGGACGAGCAGGACGAGCCCGATCGCGAAGGACGCTCCCTGCGCGACGCCGAGGAGGACCGCCCACACCCACGGCGCGGCGTCCGGTGCGGCCCACACCCCGGTCTGGCCGACGAGCCCGAAGACCGCGGCGGCCACCAGCGGCACGCGCCAGTCGCCGACGCGGTCGGTGACCGCCGGGCCGACGAGGCCGGAGACGAACTGCGCGCCGGTGAAGACCGAGAGCAGGAGGCCGGCGTCCTGGGCCTCCCAGCCGTGCCCGACGTAGGTCGGCGAGAGCCACGCGAGCGACGAGTAGAACTGCCACGACTGCACGGCGAGGAAGCCGGCGACGCACCACGCGGTCGGGCTGCGCCACGGCAGCCGGTGGCTCGAGTCCGGAGGGTGCTGGTCGCGGTCGCCGCCGTGGTGCACCGCCCGGTCGACGGGCAGCCACAGCACGAGGCCGACGACCGCGACGAGGCCCCAGAACCCGAGCGCGAGGTCCCAGTCGCCGAGCGTGCGGGCCAGCGGCACCGACACCGCGGCGGCGACCGCCGCGCCGCCCATCATCGCGAACATCTGCAGCCCGGTCGCCAGGCCGGCCCGGCCCGGCGGGAACGACGCCTTGACCATGCCGGGCAGCAGCGTGCCCGCGAGGGCGATGCCGGCGCCGGCGCAGAGCGTGCCGACATAGAGCGCGGGCACCTCGTGGGAGAACGTCCGCGCGAGGTTGCCGACGGAGATGGCGACCATGGCGAGCGAGATGCAGCGGGCCACGCCGAGCCGCAGCCCGAGGCGCGCCGATGCCGGTGCGAGCAGCCCCATGCAGAGCACCGGAAGGGTCGTGAGCACGCCGAGCCAGACGGAGCTGAGGCCGAGGTCCTCGCGGATTCGGGGGAGCAGCGGGGGGAGCGACGTCATGAGGGTGCGCATGCTCAGCGACACGGCGACGACGCCGAGGACGACGAGCCACAACGGGGGAGGCTGCGGGGCCACCGACCCGTCAGCCGCATTGCCGGTCTGCCCGCCGACGTCGGCGGCGCTGCCGGCGGGACCGTCGGCGGTGTCGACGGCGACGTCCGCGTCGCTGCGTCCGGGGGAGACCGCCCAGAGCCGGCGCTCCTGGTCGGCCCACTCGTCCCAGTGACGTTCGAAGACCTCGCCGTCGCGCGCGACCGCCCGGACGTGCCGCTCGTCGTCGGGGGCCTCGACCCAGACCCGGGCCGACGCCGCGTCCCCGGCGATGGCGAACGCCCCGACGCCCTCGAGGACGACGAGGTCGGCGCCCGGGACGGCACGGCTCGGTCCGGCGACGTCCTCGTCCCAGTCCCACGTGGGGTGGCTGGCGGGCTCGCCGGCGGCCCACGCCGAGACGAGCGAGGCCCGGGCGAGGTGCACGGTCTCGAGGACGCCGGTCCAGCCCTGGTGCATGTCGTCGACGTGGAGGACGAGCGCGTCGAGGTCGTCGCCGAGCCGGCCGGCGAGCGTCGTCTTGCCCGAGCCGCTGGGGCCGTCGACCGCGACGACCGTCACCGACCCGGCCCGCGGGCCGCGCTCGGCGAGGAGCCGACGGACCTCGTCCGTGAGGTCGTCCACGTCCGTCACCGTCTCGACTGCCACACGGGCAACCCTAGGTCGGCTCCTCGTCGTCGACCACGTCGTGGTCGACGCGTCGGCCACGGTCGCGTGCCGACGTCGGCACGACGTCGGCGGCGTCCTCGACGGGAATGCCGGTGAGGACGAGCAGGTCGACGACCATCGACCGCACCTGGGCCCGGATCACCTCACCGGACAGCCCCGACGCGGCGTCGATGACTGCGCTCCGCTCGCCGAGGCGGTGCAGACCGGCGCGCGCCGCGGTGGGCTCGTGACGCTCGTGGAGCTCACGGGCGATGTCGTCGCACGACCTCGCGAGGTCGTCGAGCAGGGCCGTGTATGCCGGCGGGATCACCTCGCCGCGTCGCGTCCCGACGAGCGCGCGGCGCACGAGCACCCGCAGGTTGCGGATGGCGCGGTCGAGCGGCTCGAGGAGGTCGGCGACGGCCTGGGCGCCGGGGAGGTGGCGCCGCCGGAAGGGCGAGAGCCGCACGACGGCCACACCCTCGGAGGCAAGGGAGCGCAGCTCGTCGAGCATCCGCTCCGACGCCCGCGCCCGCTGGAGCGTCTCGCCGGCGAGCTCGCCGTCGTCGGTGCGGATGACGGTGGCCGTCTGGCGCAGGATCGCCGCGAGCTCCTCGACGACGAGAGCCGCCTTCTGGCGAGGTCGCTGGAGACCGGTTGCCGGGACGAGGACGCTGATGACGAGGGCGACCCCACCGCCGATGACGGCGTCGACCCACCGGGTGAACGCCTGCCCCGGCGCGGCGAGGAGGGTCGTGATGATCGCGGCCTGCACGCCGGCCTGGATCGTCATGAGGATGCCGGCGCCGACGAGCGAGGCGATCGTCATCGCGAGGACGACGACGACGAGCAGCTGGGGCACGCCGTTGCCGAAGAGGTGGGCGAAGAGGTCGCCGACGAAGACGCCGAGGGCGACGCCGATCATCACCTCGACGGCACGACGGACCCGCTGCCCGTAGGACATGCCGAGCGTGATGATCGCCGTCACGGGGGCGAAGAACGGCATCCGGTGGTCGAAGACGTCACCGGCGAGCCACCACGCGAGGGCTGCGCCGACGCCGCACTGGAGGATGAACGCGATCCGGGTCTGCAGCCGGTCGGTCCGGATCCGCGCCTCGGACCGCGAGCGCCGGGCGACGCGGGCTGGCAGGTCGGAGGCGGACGGCATACGAGGCATCATCTCCCGCCGGATAGCCTGCCCACGTGAGCGTCGCCATCCGTGTCATCCCGTGTCTCGACGTCGACGCTGGCCGCGTCGTCAAGGGCGTGAACTTCGAGAACCTGCGTGACGCCGGCGACCCCGTCGAGCTCGCCCGCTCCTATGGCGAGCAGGGCGCCGACGAGCTCACCTTCCTCGACGTCACGGCGAGCAGCGGCGACCGCGCGACGACCTACGACGTCGTGCGGCGCACGGCCGAGCAGGTCTTCATCCCGCTCACCGTCGGCGGGGGAGTGCGGACCGTCGACGACGTCGACCGGCTGCTGCGCAGCGGCGCGGACAAGGTCGGCGTCAACACGGCCGCGATAGCCCGACCCGAGCTCATCGCCGAGACCGCCGACCGCTTCGGCTCGCAGGTGCTCGTGCTCTCCGCCGACGTCCGTCGTCGCCGCGGCGACGACGGCACCGTCACCGACGATGTCGAGGTGACGACGCACGGCGGCCGCACCGGCACCGGACTCGACGCGATCGAGTGGTGCGTGCGCGCGGCCGAGCTCGGCGCCGGCGAGATCCTGCTCAACTCGATGGACGCCGACGGCACCAAGGCCGGGTTCGACCTCGACCTCATCGCCCGGGTGCGACGCGAGGTGACGATACCCGTCATCGCGAGCGGTGGCGCCGGGGCGGTCGAGCACTTCGCGCCGGCCGTGCGAGCCGGGGCCGACGCCGTGCTCGCCGCGAGCGTCTTCCACTTCGGCGACCTCACGATCGGCCAGGTCAAGGACGCGCTGCGCGCCGACCACCACCCCGTCCGATAGTCGGGCGCGCGGCGAACCGGCTGCCTCAGAGTCCCAGGCGGGCCGCGCCGAACGCCGCGACGGCGTCCGGTGGGCCGTCCACCTCGACGTCGGCGACATTGCGACGCCCGTATGCCGTGAGTAGCACCTCGATCGGCGCGCCGGTCACCGTGACGGTCGCGTCGCCGCTGCCCGCCGTGAGCGTGCGACGCCCGGGTGAGTGCAGCTCGACGGCAGCCGGGACGCGGCGGAAGAGGAGGCGGCCCATCCGGGAGAGCAGCGACCAGACGGCGGACTCGAGGTGGGCCGACGGCTCGCGCCGGGGCCCGGTGGCGCCGTCGCCGCGCAGGACGTCCTCGTGGTGGATGACCATCTCGGCGAGGTTCACCGCGTTGTCGACGGCACCGAGCCTCGCGGGGTGCCAGACCGGCGGGCCGGAGCGCACGGCCTCGACGAGGTCGGCCCACGGCTGCGCCGCGACCCGGGACTGCTCGCGCTCGGTGCGGTCGGCGAGGAACGGGACCCAGATGCCGGTGGCGAGGTCAGGGCGCCCCTCGCGCACGACGAGGTGCGCCGCGAGGTCACGCGTCGTCCACGGCATACAGAGAGTGGGAGCGTCCGGGCCGACGGCCACGAAGGTGTCGCAGAGGGCGAGGCGCTCGGTGCGTGCGATGGGCGTGGAGCCGGAGGTCATGGACCCATCCTCGCGCCTCGGTGGACGGGCGGCACAATGGCGGGCGTGCCCGACCTCGACTCCGCCGTCTCCAGCCGTCTCCGCTTCGACGACGCCGGCCTCGTCGCCGCCGTCGTCCAGCAGCACGACACCGGCGAGGTCCTCATGCTCGGCTGGATGGACTCCGAGGCGGTCCGCCGCACCCTCACCGAGGGGCGGGTGACCTTCTGGTCGCGCAGTCGGCAGGAGTACTGGCGCAAGGGTGACACCTCCGGCCACGTGCAGTACGTGAAGTCGGTCGCCGTCGACTGCGACGGCGACGCCCTGCTCGTCCGGGTCGACCAAATCGGTGCGGCCTGCCACACGGGCGACCGCACGTGCTTCGACGCCGGCGCCCTCGACGTCGTCGTCGGAGAGGCCGCGCGGTGACGTCCCCGCAGCCCTCGCCCGACCTCTCCTTCGGCGCCACCTGGCCGTCGCTCCCGCTCTTCCAGGTGCTCGCCGAGGACCGCCGCGTCATCCCCGTTGTCCGTCGCCTCATGGCCGACGCCGAGACGCCGGTCGGCCTCTACCGCAAGCTCGCCCAGAACCGTCCCGGCACCTTCCTCCTCGAGTCCGCCGAGCACGGTGGCGTCTGGAGCCGCTACTCGATCATCGGCGCTGCGAGCCGGACCACCCTCACCGAGAAGGACGGCGAGGCGCACTGGATCGGGGAGCCGCCGGTCGGCGTCCCCACGACCGGACTCGCGACCGACGCCCTGCGCGACACGGTGGCCGCGCTCGCGACCGACCCCGTGCCCGGGCTGCCGCCGCTCACCGGCGGCATGGTCGGGATGATCTCCTACGACGCCGTGCGCCGCTGGGAGCGCGTCCCGTCGACGACGCCCGACGTGCTGCACCTCCCCGAGATCGCGATGATGCTCGCGACCGACCTCGCCGTGCTCGACCACGCCGACGGCTCGGTGCTGCTCATCGCCAACGCCATCAACTACGACGCCACCGACGACCGGGTGCAGGACGCGTGGAGCGACGCGGTCGCGCGGCTCGACGCGATGACGCACGACCTGGCCGCGGGCGCCGACAGCACCGTCTCGGTCGTCGACGCAGACCGTGTCGACGAGGCGATGGAGGGCGTGACCGGCAACCTCACCCGCGACGACTACGAGTCGATGGTCGAGAGCGCGAAGGAGGACATCCGCGCCGGCGAGGTCTTCCAGGTCGTCCTCTCGCAGCGCTTCTCGATGCCGTGCCCCGCCGACGCCCTCGACGTCTACCGGGCGCTGCGGGCGGGCAACCCGAGCCCCTACATGTACCTCTTCCGGTTCACGCGACCGGACGGGACGGCATACGACGTCGTCGGGAGCTCCCCGGAGGCGCTCGTCAAGGTCACCGGGTCGCAGGCCATCACCCACCCCATCGCCGGCTCGCGCCCGCGCGGCAAGTCCCCCGAGGGCGACGTGCGCCTCGCCGAGGACCTGCTCGCCGACCCGAAGGAGCGCTCCGAGCACGTCATGCTCGTCGACCTCGGGCGCAACGACCTCGGCCGGGTGTGCCGGCCCGGCACGGTCGACGTCGTCGAGTTCATGGACGTCCGCCGCTACAGCCACGTCATGCACCTCGAGTCGACCGTCGTCGGTGAGCTGCGCGACGGGGTGCGCGCCTACGACGTGCTCGTCTCGACGTTCCCCGCGGGGACGCTCTCGGGTGCGCCGAAGCCGCGGGCGCTCGCGCTCATCGAGGGCTACGAGCCGTCGCGGCGCGGGGTCTACGGCGGCGTCGTCGGCTACCTCGACTTCCACGGCGACCTCGACATGGCCATCGCGATCCGCACGGCGCTGCTCGACGGCGGCACGGCCCACGTCCAGGCGGGCGCGGGCATCGTCGCCGACTCCGTGCCCCGGGCCGAGTACGACGAGTGCGTCGCCAAGGCCACCGCCGCGCTTCGGGCCGTCGCGACCGCGTCCGCGCTGAGGAAGGTGCCGTGAGCATGCTGCGACGCCGCGGCGTGCTCATCCTGCTCGTCGTCCTCGGGGCCCTCGTCGTCATCGTCACCGCGTCGCGCACGTGGGTGAGCGGCTCGGTCGACGACGTCGTGCTCGGCCAGACGTCGGTGTCGGCGACCGGGTCCGAGGTCGCCGGGGGAGTGGTGGCGCTGGCCCTCGTCGTCGTCGCCGGTGCCGTGGCGTCGGCGACCGCCGGTCCGCGCGCCCGGGTCGTCGCCCTCGTCCTCACGCTGCTCGCCTCGCTCGGCGGCGTGGCCCTCGTCGCGCGCGTGCTGCTCGACCCCGACGCG
>NZ_AVPI01000059.1 GCF_000768675.1 Knoellia flava TL1
GGCCGGCTTCGCGGAGCGGCCGGGCAACGCCTCGGCCAGCTCGGTGGCGATCCGGCGCCGGCCGCGCGCGCCGTCGTGGAGGTCGAGGACGAGGTCGCCGAGGCCGACGCGGTCGAGGCGGCCGACGACGGCATCGATCGCCGCGCGCTTCTCGGCCACGAAGAGGATGCGCTTGCCGTCCGCGGCGAGCGCGGCGACGAGGTTGGCGATCGTCTGCGACTTGCCCGTGCCGGGCGGGCCGTGGATGACGAGGTGGGCGCCGGAGCGGGCGGCGTCGATGGCCTCCTGCTGTGAGGAGTCGGCGTCGAGAATGAGCAGTCCGCTCGCGGGGTCGGGAACGACGTCGGGCGCACGGCTCGGCAGCTCGTGCCGGACCGAGCGCATCGCCGTGGGGTCGCCGGCGATGGCGGCGATGACGTCGTGGTCGGCGAGCGCATCGCCCTGCGCGGCGAGGTCGGCGACCATGGGCAGCTTGGCGTAGGAGAACGTCCCGAGGACGAGCCGCGGCGCCACCTCGAAGTCCGGCACCGACGAGCAGGTCTCGGTCAGCGCCTCGAAGGCCGGATAGGGGTCGAAGCCGCCGGGGGTGTGGGCCAGGGCCTCGAGCCGGTCGGCGTCGAGCGTGATGCCCTGCTCGGAGGCGAGGTAGTGCTCGAGCACCGGGTTGAGCTCGATCTCGTCGCCGAGGTCGAGCTCGTAGTCGTCGTGCTGCGGGGTCGTCGGACGCAGGGTGCAGCTGCGCAGAAGCACCGGCGCGGCGGGCTCGCGCCCGGCCGCGGCGCCCGAGCGCCCGAGGCTCCACGTCGCCATCCCGACCGCGACGAAGCCGGTGTCGATGCCCCTCTCCTCGCGCAGCTCACGCGCCTTGCCGGCGATGGTGCGCGCGCGGCGGCGGGCCTGGTCGAAGGCCGCCGGCTCGCGCACGAGGTCGCTCAGCCGGGTCGGGCGGCCGGCGAGCAGCATCGCCACCCCGCCGGGGTGCGCGGTCGTCAGGTCGAGGGTGCCGGAGGGGAGGTCGCGGTACCAGAGCAGGGTGTTGCGTCCGCCGAGGTCGACGAGGTGCCGGGTCCAGCCCTTGACGGCGCGGCGGACCCTCTCGGTCCGCGAGTCGATCTCTGACTGCGGTCCGGGTTCGCTCACCGCAGCAGGCTAACAACGACCCGCCCGTATGCCGGGTGCGCCACTCTCCGGGGGCAGCCCGTGCTCGCCCACCTTCGGAGGCGTCTCGCGGATCGGGAAGACTGACGTCCATGAGCCAGGATGCAGCGCCGCAGCCCGCCCCCGCCTCCACCGACCTCGTGCAGGTCGTCCGGCACGCCTCCGGGGTGGTCGAGCTCGTGCTCAACCGGCCCGAGGCGATGAACGCGGTCTCCACCGCGATGGCCGCGGCCCTCACCGAGAACGCCTCCGGCGTCGCGGCCGACGTCTCGGTGCGTGCGGTCGTGGTCTCGTCGTCGCACCCCAAGGCCTTCTGCGTCGGGGCAGACCTCAAGGAGCGCAACACCCTCACCGACGACGAGCTGCGCGCGCAGCGGCCCGGGAACCGGACGGCATACCGGAGCGTTCTCGACCTGCCGGTCCCCGTCATCGCGGCGGTCGACGGCTACGCACTCGGCGGCGGCTGCGAGATCGCGCTCTCGTGCGACCTCATCGTCGCCTCCCCGGGGGCGACGTTCGCCCTGCCCGAGGTGTCGGTCGGCGTCATCCCCGGTGGCGGCGGCACGCAGCTGCTCACCCGCCGCGTCGGGTGGTCGCGCGCGGCCGACCTCATCTTCACGGCCCGCCGGGTCGGTGGTGAGGAGGCGCTCGGCCTCGGTGTCGTCGATCGGGTCGTCGACGACCCCCGTGCGGCGGCCCTCGAGCTCGCGGGCCGGATCGCCGCCCACTCTCCGGTCGGCGTCCGCAACGCGAAGGCCGCCATGCGCGGCGGCATGGACGTGTCGCTGGCCGAGGGCCTCGACATCGAGGACGCCCGCTGGCACGACACCGCCTTCAGCGCCGACCGGGCCGAGGGCGTTGCGGCGTTCGCCGAGAAGCGCACGCCCAGCTGGCCCGGGCTCAGCGGACGCTGATCGCCTCCCGGTCGCGCAGGACAAGCGCGGCCACTCCGATCGAGACGGCGACGACGAGGGCGCCGAGGGCGAGGGCCGAGAAGCTCGCGCGGTCGACGACGACCCCGGCGAGCGCGCCGCCGAGGCCCGCCGACAGCCCCATGACGAGGTCGCTCGCACCCTGGGCCCCGGGCCGCTCGCCGGTCGGCACCGCGGCCGTGAGCAGGGTCGAGCCCGACACGAGCGTGCACGACCAGCCGAGGCCGAGCAGGAAGAGCCCGGCGAGCAGGCGGTTCGAGTGGCCCATCGGCGCCGACGACGCGAGCAGCGTTGCGACGACGAGGATGCCCGAGCCGACCATCGCGACCGTGCGGCCACCGAGGCGGTCCACGGCCATGCCGGTGAGCGGGGAGAAGGCGAACATCCCGAGGATGTGCATGCTGATGACGAAGCCGATGACAGTGAGGTCCGCGTGGCCGTGTCGCATGTGCAACGGCGTCATGACCATGACGCTCACCATCGTCATGTGGCCCAGGGCGAGGGTGAGGACGCCGAGCAGGGCCTGCGGACGTGCGGCGATGACGCGCAGCCCGCGCGTGATGGAGCCGTGCGTCCGGCCGGCGGCGTGCGGGTCGAGGTCCACCGCACGGCGGCGGGCCTCGACGAGCGGGTCCGGCCGCAGCCGCCACATGAGGACCGCGACCGCGAGAGTGAGCCCGACGAGCGAGAAGACGAACGGACCGGTGAGGCGCGGGATACCGAGAAGCCGTGACACCGGCTCGCTCGGTCCGACGAGGTTGGGGCCGAGGACGCTGCCGATCGTCGTCGCCCACACGACGAGGCTGAGGTCGCGCCCACGGTGGGCCGGCTGCGCGAGGTCGGCCGCGGCATACCTCGCCTGGTTGTTCGACGCGGTCGAGCCGCCGAAGAGCAGGCTCGCGACGAGGAGCAGCGCGAAGCTGCCGACGATGCCCGAGACGATGAGGCCCAGCGCGCCGGCGAAGGACAGGACGTAGCCGAGCGCGAGCCCGGGCCGGCGACCACGGGCGGCGCTCACCCGGGCCATCGGGACGGCGATGAGCGCGGACCCGATGACCTGGAACGTCGACCCCAGGCCGGCATACGTCGGGGAGCCGGAGACCTCCTCGGCGAGGAGCGCGCCGACCGCGACCCCGCTCGCGAGCGAGATGCCACCGAGGACCTGGGACATCGAGAGAGTGGCGACGGTGCGCCGCTGCACCGGGTCGTCGCGCGTGGTCTCCTCGAGCGGTGCGGCGTCGGTCACCCGCCCGAGTATGCCGTCCCACCCGTCCCGACTTTCCCGCCCGAAGTGGGTTGAGCGCACTTCGGAGCGGAACGGTCCCGCTGTCCAGTGCACCTTTCCCACCCGATGTCGCGCGCGTGCGATCGACCTTGCGGCGTCAACTAGGCTGGTCCGCGGCCTCCGGGCCCTCCCCGCCTCCGTAGCTCAGGGGAAGAGCACTTCTCTCCTAAAGAAGGTGTCGCAGGTTCGAATCCTGCCGGGGGCACCCTGTCTGACCTGCGGAAACGCGACCGTCGGTCGGTCCGACCCGCCGCCGAAGGGCCGAAATGGGCACCACATGGGCACATCTCAGATCTCCCGCGCCGCTTCACCGGCCGTGTCGCGGCCGTCGAGCGCGGACGGGACGGCACCGACCCTCCCTGTCCGATGTCATCATCGGACTCGTGGAAGCAGGAGCACGAGACCCTTCGGTCGAGGAGGTCATGCGTCTCGCGCGGGCCCTGAACACGCCTGTGGGGACACAGCCGACACTGCGCGAGATCGTCACCCAGTCCGTGCGAGTGGTGCCCAGCGACTGGGCTGCCGCGTTGGTCGCCGGTCGGATCA
>NZ_AVPI01000060.1 GCF_000768675.1 Knoellia flava TL1
CGACGAAGCCCTCACCGACGTCGTTGCTCGCATCGCCGGAGCGGCCGGGACCAGCCCCGGCTGGGCGGCCTTCGAGCAGGGACGCACATGCCTCGTGCGGGACCTAGCGGCCGAAAAGCGTTACCGCTCATATCCGGAGCAGATCCTCGCAAACACGCCGATCAGGTGCGTCCTGTCCGTTCCGCTGATCGGAGACGGCAAGGTTGTCGGGGTCCTCACCAACTACTCGCGCACGACTGAGGCATTTGGACCCTCCGAAGTCGAACGAGCGGAGCTGCTCGCAGAGGTTGCCGGCATTGCCCTCACCAGCGCGACCGCCGAGGATCACTCCCTCAACCTCACCAAGGCCCTTGAGAGCAACCGCACCATCGGCGCCGCCATCGGCATCCTGGTCGAACGCTACCGGCTGAGTGGCAACCTCGCCTTCGACGTCCTGCGCGCGTGCAGCCAGGACCACAACCGCAAGCTTGTCGATGTGGCCGAGGCGTTCGTCACGACAGGTCTGCTTCCGAACGAGAAGCGGTATGTGCACCAAGTGGAGGGCACGGAAGGCAGACGCCGAAACGTCCTTCCATAGCAATGACCCCCGTCCGCGCGGACAGGGGCCACTGCTCGGCTGGTCGACGCTCACGAGGTCGGCGACCCTCCGATGTGAAATCAGCGGTCGCGGTCGGACTGCTCCACACCGTCGGTCTCGATGTGCTCCTTGCGGACCTCGCCCGAGACCTGCTCCTGCTCGGTGACCTGCTCCTTCTCGAGCCGGACCTGCTCGACCGGCACGGCCTCGGTGGCAACGACCGGCCTCTCCTCGTGGAGGGTGACCTCGTGCTCCTCCTCGGAGATGTCGGGTCCGGACATCGCCTCGTCGCGGTTGGCCTCGGTGATCGGCTCGCGCTCGACGCGCACCTCCTCCCGGGTGACCGGGACGGTGACCTGCTGCTCCTCGGTGGTGACGTACTTCCGCAGTCGCGCCCGACCGGCCTCGCGGCGTTCGTTGCCGTCCTTGAGCTGCGGATACGTCACCGGTCGCGAGGACATGCTCGACGCTGTCGTCGACCGGCTCGTCAATGAGTTGAGCGTCGGCCCGGGCGAGCAGATGCGTCCGACGGACGGGTGGCAGGCCTTCCTGCAGTGGATGGCACACGAGGTGCGCAACCTGGCACGCGACCACCCCACGCTTTCCCGCGCACCGCACAGGCACCCGCGGCGCCGTGGCTCAGGCCGCCGCTTCGCAGCCTGCGCGTCGTGCAGCAAATCCTCGACGGACTCACTTCTCGTGGCTTCAGTGGCGACCTGGGTGACTTCCCAGCCGTCATGCGTCTTCGGTCGAAGCTCTCCGAGGACCACACGGAGGCCGAGTTCCGAGGCCGCCCTCGAGACGCTGGAGCGCATGGACCAGAACCTGAGTCAGTGACATAGCGGGCCGGATCCTCGACAAGCTCCATCATTGCCACGCCGCATTGACCGGCCCCGAAAAGATGCCCGTCAGCAGAGAGGCTATGGGCACTGGATCGGGATGGTGAGCGCACGCATCACCAAACGGCTACCCGTCACGTGGGAACGACGCCCACACGTGCTTGTAACCGCGTGTGTCGATGATTTGGCCCCACTCTTGGCTGAGCAGTTCCACGATCACCATGCCTCGCCCACTCGTGTCCAGCACACCAGGGCTGCGGAGAACGACTGCCGAGGTCGAAGCGTCTTGGATCTCCAAGAGGACTGTCGCGCTGCTGCTCGAAAGGGTCACCACGAACGGTGTTTGCGCGTGCAACACCGCGTTCGTCGCCAGCTCGCTCACGACCAGACGCATGTCATCGACCAGATGGGGCAGGTGGTGTGCAAGCAGGTGTATACGGACGAAGTCGCGTGCGAGCCCAGCGCTTCGCGGCTCGCCCGCGAGGAGTGCTTCGTGCGACCACTCGGTCGTCGAGGACATCAAGGTTCCCTCCGAGCCGATCGGTGGGCCCAGACAACGCGGGTCGGGCACCTGCCGCGGCACTTCTTGGCAGTCCACGCCTTCGCTTCGTCAGATGGAGGCGCCGGAACAGTGAGCATCCGCCTTCCACGCTCGAACGGCGCAACTCCTCGACGGGCGACAGCTGGCCAGAATTCGTCAGCACACATGGGCCTGCGATCGATCAAGCGCTGCGTCCTTGCCGAACTGATCTGATCGCGCCCAACGTACGTCGCACCGAGGAGACAGCATCGAACTCGAGGGGTGTCCGGGCGGATGTGCCGACCCACCCCCTGATGACCACGAAGTAACTGCACCCTAGGCACTTCAGAGACTAGGCAGGCGTGCTCGCGAGGTCCACACTCAAGGGGAGGGCACGAGTCGCCGGCTGCGCCGGGAATACCCGGTGGAGGCTCAAACCCGGAAGGGGCGTCTCGCCGTCCGGGTACAAGGAACCGGACGGCGGAGCGCCCCCGCCGTCTGGGGTGTGCCGGAGCGGCATTGGCTGGGGCGGGCTTCACCGCTTCACCCTCCGGCCGTTGACGTTCACCGTTTGCACGCGTGCCAGCTCAGCGAGCCTGCTCCATGAAGTACTCACTCGAGTCCAGCTGCTCCCGTCGGTCTTGGGGCATTGCATTCGATCGTGCCATCTGGTGGACCGATGGCGTGATGCACAGCTGGCCCCACGATGGATAGGGACGGTTTTCTTGGGGGGGTGGGCTTGCGCAAGAATGACAGCACCGTCCTTTCGCACCCGCGGTGATGGGTTCACGGGTAGCCACGGACCTTCCCCGCGTCGAGGCGGCGCGAGGCAGGGGACCGCGCCTCGCCGAAGCCGGCCACGTGGCCAACATCTGTTGCCCACTGCGCCATCGCCCATGCGCGAAGACGATCGGTATGCAGAGGCGATGAGCCGGGCGTGCATGGTTCCGCGCGACACATGGCGTCCTTGGGTCCGAAGAGATCGTCGAGATGCTCCCCGAACGACCCTCCCGGCCCGGAGGCCGGGAAGGGCGTTGCGATCCCACGCTGTTGGAGACGTGGGGTCTATACCCGTCGGAGCGGTCCCGAACCATCTCGCAGCCCCAGTTCAATCGCATTCCCGACTGGCCTCACGCTCACGCCCGCAAAGCACACGTGTACTCCCAGCCCAAAGGCGTCAGCTTTCCGTCGTAGCCCGCATGACGGCACGCTGTCCCAGGACGCCAACGTGCATCTGGCCGATGTGGCTTTGGCCCCCCGACATACACGTCACGACGCAAGGGCGACCTCGGCCCCCACCTGATCGCTGGTGGCAGAGCTTCTCCCCGGCCGTGTCGAGCACCCATGGTTTCCGCACGAACGGTTCGTGGCCACACGCTCGGACACCGCGGGGGGTCCCTTCGAGCAGGTGCAGAGCTCCGAATCGTGCCGGCGGCACCTCATCACGCCGGACAGCCAGCGGGTACGTTTGCACCCGGGCCGTCGGGGTACCCCGCGTGCACCGGGTCCGCAACCACCGCGACCCTTCCCGCGAACTCGAGGAGTGCCATGTCCCAGGACGCCATCGTCATGCTGAAGGACGACCACAAGCAGATCAAGGCCTGCTTCCGCGAGTTCCAGAAGTCGACGACGACCGACGCTCGCAAGGGCAAGCTCGTCGAGCAGATGATCGAGCTCCTCACCGTCCACACCTACGTCGAGAACGAGGTGATGTACCCGCGGGTGCGCGAGCTCATGCCCGACCTCGAGGACGACGTGCTCGAGTCCTACGAGGAGCACCACGTCGCCGACGTCCTCGTCATGGAGCTGCTGCCGATGTCGCCCGGCGACGAGCGCTTCGAGGCCAAGACCACCGTTCTCATCGAGAACGTCACCCACCACATCGACGAGGAGGAGAGCGAGTGGTTCCCCAAGGTGCGCGAGGGGCTCTCGCGCACCCAGCTCCGCGAGATCGGTGCGGAGATCGCCGAGGCGCGCGAGCGGGCGCCCCGTCGTCCGGAGCAGCCGAGCGCCCTCAAGAAGACGATCGATGCGGTCGTGAGCTGACGGCCCCGGCCCCCACCACGTGGCCGCGGGCCCCGGCGCTCAGCGCCGGGGCCCGGCCGGCTGGTGCTCCTCGAGGGCACGGTCGATGAGGGCAAGGTAGTCCCGCACCGACGCCGGCCCACCCAGCCCGAGCCGGTGGTCGACGACGAGGTGCGGCGTCCCCTCGATCCCGAGGGAGCGAGCAGCCTGCTCGTCCGACACGAGGTCCGCCGCGTGGTCCGAGGACGCCAGCACGGCGGCCACCCGGCGCTCGTCCAGCCCCGCCTCGGCCGCCAGCCGCTGGAGCACGAGCGGGTCCGCCACGTCCACACCTTCGGTGAACACCGCGGCATACAGCCTCTCGAGCATCGCGCCCTGCAGCGGTGGGCCCCCCAGCTCGAGCGCCAGGGCGACGAGCCGGTGCGCGTCGGCCGGGTCCGCCTCGGGCGCCGACGTCAGGGTGACGTCGATGCCGTCGGGGCGACCGGCGATCGACGCCTCCTCGAGCGTCGCGTCCGTGACAGGTGGGCCGGCGAGGACGTGGTGCACGACGACGACGTCCATCGGGTGCGTGGACGCGGACACCGCCGCCTCGACGCGTCGCTTGGCGACGTGGGACCACGGGTCCCGCACGTCACCCCAGAGGTCCAGGACGAGCTCGGCCATGCCCCCACCCAAGCACACGAACGCCGAACGCCCCCGGCCCGTGGTGGGCCTGGGGCGTCCGGACGGCGTATGCCGTGTGGTTGCGACGCTCAGTAGCGCCGGAACTCCGTCGGCGTGCCGAACATGTTGCGCTCGCTCGTCGACTTCCCGGTGCGCGGGGAGTCGATCATCATGTCGCCGCCGGTGTAGATGCCGACGTGCCAGGCGGGGCTGCCGTAGAACACGAGGTCGCCCGGCTGCGGGTTGCTCACCCGGGTGCCCTCGCGCTGCTGCGCGGACGCGGTACGCGGGAGCGAGATGCCGGCCTTGCGGAAGACGTACTGGGTGAAGCCCGAGCAGTCGAAGCCCGACGGGTCGTCGCCGCCGTAGACGTAGGCGATGCCGAGGAGGGTGCGCGCGATGTTGACGACCTGGCTCGACGACTGCTTCGCCGAGGTGGAGATCGCCGTGCGCGTCGTGCTGCGGCTGGCCTTGTCGGACGAGCGCTCGGCCGCGGCCACGAGGGCGCCCTCGCGGGTGCTCGAGGCGACCGGCTTCGCCTTGGGCTTCGGCTTCGGCTTGGGCTTCGGCTTCGGCTTGGCCACGGCGGTGACGCCGCGGACACCGACGGTGACGCCCTTGACGGGGGTGGACACGGCCGGGGCGGAGATCGCAGGGGCGGCGGTCGAAGCAGCGGGGGTGACCGGCGCGGACGTCTCGACGTCCTTCGTGGCGGTCTTCGCCGTCTCGGGCGCGGCCGAGGCCGGGAGCGCGAACGCCGCGACCAGGCCACCGGAGGCTGCGAGGACCGCGGATGCCTTGGCGCCGGTCACGCCTGCGCGCGACGCGATCGTGGACAGTTCGGCGACAGGGTTGTGTCGCCCGGGCGCGCGGTGACGCCCAGAGGTGGAATGAGCCACGGGAAACCTCTCGATGCCTACGGGGTGAGCTGTCGGGTTCGGACGAAAGGTTCTGCCCGGCCAGCCGGAGCTGGCTTCACCCCAAGGGCCGGTCCGAAGACCGACCCACAAGTGGGTCCCCCGCTCCTGCCAAGCGGTTTGTTGTGCAGTCGGTGACGGTGGCAGGACTCGACAGTCCGTCATGACAGCCCACCCCAGGGGAGGACGGGCCGGAGCCACCGTACCCGACCCTCTGGGCAAAGTCACGTTTGGGTCACGGCCCTCCCGGCCGGAGCCCCACGGCTCTCGTTGCGCCGTGCGGGCGGGGTGCAACGACCGAGGGCGGGCACGGCCACGTGGGCCGCACCCGCCCTCGGCGGTGTCAGCGTCGCGTCACTCCACGGAGATGTGCACGTGGTCGTAGTGGTTGGCCGTGACCGAGCCACGGTCCTCCATGGCACGCCAGCCGGAGGCGCCGGCCATCCAGATGCGCTGCTTCCAGATGACGTAGGTCATGTTGTAGCGGCTCATGTTGTCGATCGCCCAGGCGGCCACGGCATCGCCGCGCGAGCCGGTCACCATGATGTCGACGGCCTTGCCCGCGCCGTGGTCGCCCGCACCGGCGCGGTAACCACCGATGTTGGTGATGCCGAAGTTCGAGCGCACGGCGGAGCAGACCTTCGAGGCGTTGTCGCCGAGGCCCTTGTCGTCGCACCAGCCGTAGAAGGCCATCGAGACGCCACTGCCGGAGGCCGGGGCGGTCGTGGTCGCCTCGCGCGAGCTCGACGACTCGGACTCCTCCGGGGCCTTCTCCGCCGTCTTCGTCGGCGTGGGCTTCGGCTTCGGCTTCGGCGCGGGCTTGGCGACGGCGGTCACGCCGGCCGGGCCGGCCGAGACCGCGGCGCTCTGGCCTGCGGCGGGGGCCGTGAGGGCCGC
>NZ_AVPI01000061.1 GCF_000768675.1 Knoellia flava TL1
CTGGGCGAGGCCGAGGGCCAGCCCCTCCCCGGTGAGGGCGTCGACGTAGCCGGCGGCGTCGCCCACGAGGAGCACCCGACCGTCGACCCGGCGCCGGGAGCGCTGGCGCAGCGGGCCCGCACCCAGGACCGGCGACCGCGGGTGGTCGGCGACCCGGTCGTGGACGGCGGGGAAGGCGGCGAGGAGCTCCTCGAACGGCCGGCGCTCCGCGCTGAGGAGCGCCACCCCGACCTCGTCGGACCCGACCGGGGTCACGTACGCCTCACCGACGGGCGACCAGTGCACCTCGACCATCGACGACCACGGCGCGGTGGCGACGTGGACGCGCAGGCCGTAGCGGCGCAGCCCGGCCCGCGGCCGCTCGGCGTCGAGCCCGAGCATCCGCCGGACGGGCGAGTGCAGACCGTCGGCGGCGACGACGTGGCGCACGCGTTCGCCGTCGACGAGGACGTGGTCGGTGCACTGCTCGACCTCCCGCACCCCCCGGGGCACGACCTCCACCCCGGCAGCGCGCACCGCGTCGAGCAGGGCCGCGTGGAGCCGGGTGCGGCGCACGCCCAGCCCGGGTCCGGACCGGAAGGGGGCGTCGACGGCGTGCCGGCCGTCGAGGTAGCGGATGCCGTCGATCGGCCGGCCCTCCACCTCGACGCCGAGGTCGCGCAGGGCCGCGAGCGCGCCGGGCATGAGGCCCTCGCCGCACGCCTTGTCGATGACCCCGGACCGCGGCTCGCGCACGGTGACCGCGAGACCGGAGCGGACGGCATACAGGGCGGTCGCGAGGCCGACGGGCCCGCCGCCGACGACGAGGAGGTCACGCACGGCGGGCCTCCTCGAGCGTCGGGAGGGTGGCGAGGGCGGCGTTCTCGGCGCGCAGGCGGACGGCGAGCAGGAGGGCGTTGGCGACGGTGAAGACGAGGGCCGTCACCCAGCTCGCGTGGACGAGCGGCAGCGCGACGCCCTCGGCGACGACCGCGACGTAGTTGGGGTGCGAGAGCCAGCGGTAGGGGCCCGAGCGCACGGGCGCGAGGCCGGGGACGACGATGACGCGGGTGTTCCAGCGGCGGCCGAGGGTGGCGATGCACCACCAGCGCAGGGCCTGGGCGGCGACGACGACCGCGAGCATCGACCACGCGAGCGCGGCGGGGACGACGGGTCGGCGGACGAGGGCCTCGACGAGCATGGCGACGAGGAAGCCGGTGTGGAGGACGACCATGGCGGGGTAGTGACCCTGGCCGGTCTCGACTCCTCCGCGCGACAGGCTCCACGCGGCGTTGCGCTTGGAGACCACGAGCTCGGCGAGGCGCTCGAGCCCGACGAGGAGGACGACGACGACGAAGGCAGTGAGGCTCGTCATCGCGCGCCGTCCCGCTCGTCGACGTCGAGGGCGCGCAGCAGCACGAGCTCGGAGCAGAAGCCCGGGCCCATCGCCATGAGGAGACCGTGGGTGCCCGGCGATGGCGGCCGGTCGGCGAGGGTGTCGGCGAGGACGTGGAGCACCGAGACCGACGAGAGGTTGCCGATGCGCGAGAGGCTGTCGCGGGTGAGCGACACGTCGTCGTCGGTGAGGCCGAGCGTGTCGCGCAGGGCGTCGATGACCTTGGGCCCGCCGGGGTGGCAGACCCACCAGCCGATGTCCTCGCGGGTGAGCTCGTGGTCGGCGAGGAAGCGGTCGACGTCCCCGTCAAGGTGGCGCGAGACGATCGCCGGGACGTGGGCGTCGAGGACGATGCGCAGCCCCGAGGCGCCGACGTCGAAGCCCATCGTCCGCTCGCTGTCGGGATAGAGGCGGCTGCGGGAGTCGAGCACCTCGACGTGGCTCTCACGCTCGGGCCCGCCGAGGACGGCGGCGGCGGCGCCGTCGCCGAAGAGCCCGCTCGCGACGAGGTTGGCGGTGCTCGTGTCGTCGGGCTGGACGGTGAGCGAGCAGAGCTCGACGGCGACGAGGACGGCGACGTCGTCGGGGTGGCCGAGGAGGTGGTCGTGGACCCGCGCGATGCCCGCCGCTCCCGCGACGCAGCCGAGGCCGAAGAGCGGGATCCGCTTGACGTCCTCGCGCAGCCCGACGACGCCGGCCATCCGCGCGTCGAGCGACGGGACGGCGAGGCCGGTCACCGTCGTCGACACGATGAGGTCGACGTCGGTCGGGGTGAGGCCGGCCGCCTTGAGCGCGTCCTGGAGGGCACGGGCCCCGAGGGCGACGGCGTGCTCGAGGAAGAGGTCGTTGGCCGCGTCGAAGCCGTCGAGCCCCTCGTAGGCGTCGAGCGGGAGGACGAGGTGGCGCTGGGCGACACCGGCGTTGCCGTGGATCGAGCGCAGCAGCCGCGAGCTCACCGGACCGCGCGCGCCGACGACCCGTTCGAACATGTCGGTGATCTCGCCCTGCGTGTGACGGTGCGGAGGCAGCGCCGTCCCGACGGACAGCAGGCGGGTGTGCACAAGGGCCTCGCTTCGCGCCGATCGGCTCATCGGGCCACCAGGAGGACGACGTCGGTGAGGGCGATCCCGACGGCGGAGTAGAACGGTGCCCGGCCGCGGCCGACGAGGGCGAGCCCTGCCAAGCCTGCCACGACGAGTGCCCCGACGGTGGTCCCGGCGAGGCCGACCGTGCCGGTGACGAGCAGCGCGGCCGTCGCGGCGACGAGCAGCACCACGGCGAGCAGGGTGCTGCGGCGCGCGCCGAGCCGGTGCGGCAGCCCGCGCACGCCGGTCGCCTCGTCGTCGGCGAGGTCGGGGACGGCGTTGAGCAGGTGGGCGCCGACGCCGAGGAGCGCACCTCCCGCCACGACCTCGGTCGGGGGCGTCGAACCTCCGGCGAGGTGGACGAAGACGGGCAGCCCGCCGAACGACACGGCATACGGCAGCCACGACGCGGACGTCGCCTTGAGCCACAGGTTGTAGGACCACGCCGACGCGACGCAGAGCAGGTGCACGAGCCCGGGCACCAGGCCGCAGGCGAGCGAGAGGACCACGGTGGCGACGACCGCCGCGACGCACGCCCACCGGACGAGCCCCACGGTCAGCTCCCCGGTGGCGAGCGGCTTGTCGGACCGGCCGACGGCGGCGTCGCGCGACCGGTCGCGCAGGTCGTTGGACCAGCCGACCGAGAGCTGCCCGGCGAGGACGGCTGCGGTGACGAGGACCGTCCTCGCGGGCCCCAGTCCTGCGGAGACGGCGAGGAGGAGGGTGAGCACGGTGACCGCGAGCGCCGGGCCGGCATGCGCCGCACGCAGCAGGGCACCCGCGCCGGTCGTCACCACCCCCTCACCCTAGGCACTCACTAGGGTGACGGCATGACGCTCCACCCGGCCGCACCCGAGGACCTGCCCGCGCTCACCGCGGCCTACGCGCAGACCGTGCAGGCGATCAGCGACCTCGGGCACTCCCTGCGCCCGGGCGACGCCGAGCGCGACACGGCCTGCCCCGGGTGGACCGTGCTCGACCAGTTCGCGCACGTCGTGAGCCTCGAGGCGTGGGTCCAGGGCGAGGAACCGCCCGGCCTCTCGGCGGACGAACAGGCGCAGACGCCGCACATCAACGACGTCGTCGACCGCTTCCTGACCTCGCGCCGGGGCCGCTCGCTCGAGGAGCTGCTCGAGGAGCTCGACGCGCTCGTCTCGAGCAGGGTCCGCCACCTCGAGGCGGAGACGACCTCGTCCGAGGACCCCGCGACCGGACCGTTCGGCCCGACGACGCTGCTGGGCCTCATGTCCAGCCGGCTCTTCGACCTCTGGGTGCACGAGCAGGACATCCGCGAGGCCATCGGGCGACCGGGCAACCTCGACACCGCGGCGGCCGCCCACACCGTCAACCTCCTCTTCCGCGCCCTCCCGCGCATCGTCGCCCGCACGGCCGCCGTCCCGCACGACCACGCGGTCATCCTCGACCTCACCGGCCCGGTCGTCGGCCGGGCGGGTGCCCGGGTCGAGGAGCGCGACGGCAAGGCGCACGGCATACCCCTCTTCACCGGCGAGGCCGAGCAGCACCCGGACGTCGTCACGACGACGCTCACCATGTCGACGCAGGCGGCGACGCGGCGCGCGGCCGGACGGGTGAGCACCGCCGACACCCACGTCACCGTCACCGGCGACGAGGAGATCGCGCGGCGCGTCCTCGACGCGCTCGTCATCACCCCCTGAGGCAGGCGCCGCCGCGCCTCCGGGGCTCTCCGTCCCGGCACTCGGTTGTGTGATGCAACCATCAGGTGCACACTTGCTTGTATGCCGCAACCACCCGACAGTGACTCGGTGCGCTCCTCGTTCGGCGACTCCCTCGTTCGGGCGATGAAGCTCATGGGCGCCGTGAAGCAACGCGCGCCCCGGGTCCACCCCCAGGTCGACCCCGTCGGCTACCCGCTGATGTTCAACCTCGCGGGCGACCCGCGCCGCGTCTCGGAGATCGCCGAGCGCGTCCACCTCGACATCTCGACCGTGAGCCGTCAGGTGAGCGCGCTCGTCGCACAGGGTTACGTCTCCCGGGTCGCCGACCCGCGGGACGGCCGCGCGCACATGCTCACCCTCACCGACGCGGGCCGGGAGCTGCTCACGACGCTCCGCGACCGGCGCAACGCCTGGCTCGGCGAGGTGACGTCGGAGTGGAGCGAGGACGACATCGCCACCTTCGACACGCTCCTGCGCCGGTTCGCCGAGGACGTCGAGGCGCACCCGCTCTTCACCCCGCGCGACCCCTCCGTCAGGGACGCGACTTCCGAGGACCACTCCAGCAAGGACCCCGCATGACCGCCACCGCCACGACCGACCAGCCGCTCACCCACCGACAGATCGTCACGATCCTCGTCGGGCTCATGTCCGGCATGTTCCTTGCCGCGCTCGACCAGACGATCGTCGCCACTGCGATCCGCACGATCGCCGACGACCTCAAGGGACTCGAGCACCAGGCCTGGGCGACGACCGCCTACCTCATCACCTCGACGATCGTCACGCCCCTCTACGGCAAGCTCTCCGACATCTACGGTCGCAAGAAGTTCTTCACCGCGGCCATCACGATCTTCGTCATCGGCTCGGTGCTCTGCACGTTCGCGACGTCGATGTTCGAGCTCGCCGCGTTCCGCGCGGTGCAGGGGCTCGGCGCCGGCGGCCTCTTCTCGCTGGCCCTGGCGATCATCGGCGACATCGTCCCTCCGCGGGAGCGCGCGAAGTACCAGGGCTACTTCCTCGCCGTGTTCGGCACGTCGTCGGTGCTCGGCCCGGTCATCGGCGGCTTCTTCGCCGGCGCCGACTCGATCCTCGGCATCACCGGCTGGCGCTGGGTCTTCCTCGTCAACGTGCCGATCGGCATCGCCGCCCTCGCGCTCGTGTCACGGACGCTGCACCTGCGCCACCAGCGCCTCGACCACCGCATCGACTGGACCGGCGCCGCCCTGCTCTCGGTCTCGCTCGTGCCGCTGCTCCTCGTCGCCGAGCAGGGCCGCGAGTGGGGCTGGGGCTCGACCAACGCGGTCGTCTGCTACGCCATCGGCGTCGTCGCCGGGGTGCTCTTCTTCTGGCAGGAGCACCGGATGGGCGACGAGGCGATCCTCCCGCTCTCACTCTTCCGCAACCGCACCGTGGCGGTGTCGTCGGCCGCCTCGATCCTCATCGGCATCGCGATGTTCGGTGGCCTCGCCTCGCTGCCGCTCTACCTCCAGATCGTCAAGGGCGCCTCCCCCACCGAGGCCGGTCTGCTCCTCGTGCCGATGACGCTCGGCATCATGTCGGGCTCGATCATCTCGGGCCAGGTCATCAGCCGCACCGGCCGCTACCGCTGGTTCCCGATCGTCGGCGTCGGCCTGCTCATGGTGTCGCTCTTCGTCTTCCACTACGTCGAGTTCGACACCCCGCTCTGGCAGACGATGATCGTCATGGTCTTCTTCGGCCTCGGGCTCGGCTTCAACTTCCAGCCGCTCACGCTCGCCGTCCAGAACGCCGTGCCCCCGCAGCAGATCGGCGTCGCCACGTCGACGGCGACCTTCACCCGCCAGATCGGCGGCACCATCGGGACCGCGGTCTTCCTGACGATCCTCTTCTCGCTCGTCCCGGAGAAGATCGCCGCGGCCATGCGCTCCGTCGCGCCGACGCCCGAGTTCCAGACGGCCCTGCGCGACCCCGCCAACGCCGAGTTCGCCCGTCAGATGTCGCAGTCGCAGGCGTCGGGCGATGCCTCCGCAGCCGCGAGCAGCGGTGTGCTGCAGGACAGCTCGTTCCTCAGCACTCTGGACGAGCGCCTCGCCAAGCCGTTCCTCATGGGCTTCTCCGAGGCGATGGACCACGTCTTCCTCGTCGGGGCCGCCGTCATGGTGGTCGGCTTCGTCATCATGTGGTTCCTGCCCGAGGTCGAGCTTCGCAAGGGCTCGGCCTACCAGGAGCGCAACGAGGCTGACGCCGAGGCCGCCGCCGGCCACTGAGGCTGCTACCGAGACGCCATGGGGCTCGCGAGCCTGTCCGCTCGTCCCGAGCCTCGTTGACGAGGCTCGCGAGACGCGATCGGGCTCGCGAGCCCGGCGTCCTGACGCGCGACCGACGACGATCGTGTCAGGTGGCTACACCGGCGCGCACGGCCCGCGCCACCTGTCGGCCGGACAACGCGGCGATGACGGCCGCGAGCAGGGCGGCGCCGACGGGCAGCGCGAAGGTCTCGTGGGCCCCCCACGCGTCGACGAGCACGCCGCTGAGCGCCGTGCCCGACGCGAGACCGATGAGCAGCCCGGTGATGACGACCGCCATCCCCTCGGTGAGGAAGGCCCGGGGCACGAGGTGCTGCACGAGCGTCATGCCGGTGATGAGGGTGGGCGCAGTCGCCGAGCCCGCGACGAGCATCAGCAGGGCGAGGCCCCACAGATCACTGACGAGAAGCACCGGCACCTCGAGGACGAACATCGCCATCGCGCACCAGACGAACCGCCGGGCGATCGAGCCGGAGAAGCGGCGGGTGCCGAAGACGACCGCCGAGACCGCCGAGCCGAGCGCGAAGGCCCCGAGGATGACCGAGCTCATGCCCGTACGTCCCGCCTCGTCGGCGACCGCCACCGCCACGACCTCGTTCCCGCCGAAGACGCCACCGACCATGAACATCGCCGCCGCGACCGCCGCCACCCCGGGCCGGGTGATGGCGAGCCCGTGCGGGCGCTCGTCGTGCGGGACGACCGGCGGCTCCGACCGCCGCTGCGAGAGGAAGAGCACCGATCCCGCGGTGAAGACGACGTAGGCGAGTAGCAACCCGGCCTCGGGGAAGAGCACCGTCGCCGCGAGCACGCCGAGCACCGGCCCGAGGACGAACGCGGCCTCCTCGACGACCTGCTCGAGCGACATCGCCGCATGCAACGCGTCGGGCTCGTCCCGCAGCAGCCAGGCCCACCTCGCCCGCGACATCGGACCCATCTCGGGGAGGAAGGCCGAGACGGCATACCCGACGAAGAGGGTCCACGCGGGCGCGCCCACCGCGGACAGCACCACGGTGACGAGCCCGGCAACGAAGGTCAGGAGGATGAACGGCATCGAGGCGCGGCGCTGGCCGAGCTTGTCGACGAGGCGGCCGATGACCGGGCCCGCGACCGCGAGGACGACGATCCCGCCGGCCGAGACGGCGCCGGCGAGCCCGTAGGAGTCGCGACGGGTCGCGATCATGACGATGATCGCGACGCCGAACATCGCACCGCCCACCCTCGACAGCGCTCCCGCGGCGAGGAACCGCCACGCTCCCGGGATCGCGAACAGGGGGCGGTACGTCGAGAGCACGGCTCACTCTCTCGCACCGCGGCCTCGCGATCCGACCGGGGGGTGGCGGGTGCCCGCCAGCACCCTCGCCATCGATCGGTCTGCACCGTGAGGGTGTTGTGGTGCGCCCGCCCGGGCGCCACAACGTCACAACGACCGGAGATCCTCGTGAAGCGCACACTCACCACCCTCGTCACCGCCCTCGGGCTCGCCACCGCAGCGGTCCCCGCGGCCACGTCCGCCTCGGCAGCCACCACGGGGACCCTCCCGGATGGCACGTGCATCTACGTCGCGGAGGCCGACACCAAGCTCTACGAGGACACCCAGGGCAACATCAACTACCGGGGGTTCTTCACCGACATCAGCCAGTACACCCGCGTGGCGGGCCCCTGCCGCAGCGCGGACGGCTGGACGCAGATCTCCCGCGTCTACGCCTTCGGCGACTGGCACTCCGTCGCCTCCTTCACCGGCGACAAGGACTACATGCGCACCAAGCTTCTCTTCTTCTACGGCACGAAGTAGCTGTCGGCACCAGAGGGGCGGCGGGTCCCCGCCATCCTCATGGCGATAGGGCGCCCCGGCTCCTACGCTGCACCAGAGGCGACGCACCAAACTTCGAGGGGGATGCATGAAGCGCACGGTCGGACGAGCAGTGGTCGCGGTGGCGCTGGGGCTCCTCGCCCTCGTGACGACCTCGGCGGGTCAGGGGACCGCCGAGCGGGCCGACGACAGCTCGGTCGTCGTGGCCGTGCCCCCGGGGTGGCGCTGGGGCACCGGCTGACCGTCCGGCGACGGGGTTCCCGACACCTCCGTGCCGATCCTTCCTAGGATCGGCGCGGAGGTGTTCGCGTGTCCGCAGGTTCCACGTCGTCCGTCCGTGACCACACGGCGCGCTTTGCCGACGCCTGGAGCGCCGCACTGCGCGAGCGCGGCGCCGACCGCTGGTCGGTGCTGGCCACGACGCCGGAACGCCTCGAGGAGCAGCTCGCCCTCATCGAGGCACGCACCCGACGCTCCCTCGTCAACATGCAGAGCCGGTGGTGGATCGACCCTCACGACCGCAGCGCCTCGCTCGACGACCGGTCACGCGCCCGCGGAGTCACCGTCACGCTCTTCGTCCCCCGGCGTGCGCTCGAGCTCTCGCCCCTTCTTCCCTCGACCCACGCCGACGTCTGGGTCGCGCCGGTGCTGCAGGACGCCATGCTCGTCGACGACACCCTCGCCATCCTCAGCGGCGGCCTCGACGACGACGGTCAGCGCGTCTTCTGCTCCACGACCGACGCCGAGCTCGTGGGCCTCCTTCGCGAGGTGGTCGTGGCGCTCAGGCAGGTGGCCGTGCGCCCCGACGAGGTCACCGGTCGCAGCCCGCTCACGCCGCGGCAGGTCCAGGTGGCCCTCGCGGTCGCGCGGGGCGACAAGGAGACGACGACCGCCCGACGGCTCGACACCTCCCTGCGCACCGTGGAGCGAGAGGTGAGCGCCGTCATCGCACACTTGGGCGTCCGGACCCGCCAGGAGGCGTCCCTCGCCATCCTCGGCGAGCGCACCTGACAACCCCGCCCACACGGAGACGTCCCTCCGACAACGTGTCGGAGGGACGTCTCGGTGGTGACCGGCGCTCAGCCCCAGACGAGGGCGCGGGACGGGTCCTCGAGGATGGCGGCGACGTCGGCGAGGTAGCGGGACCCGAGCTCGCCGTCGACGAGGCGGTGGTCGAAGCTCAGCGCCAGCGTCGTGACCGACCGCGGCGCGATGGTCTCGTTGCCGGCCTCGTCGGTGACGACCCACGGACGCCGGTTGATCGTGCCGAACGCGAGGATCGCGGCCTCACCCGGGTTGAGGATCGGCGTGCCCGCGTCGATCCCGAAGACCCCGATGTTGGTGATCGTGATCGTTCCGCCTGACATGTCGGCCGGCTGCGTGCGTCCCTCGCGGGCGGTCGCGGTGAGCCCACCGATCGCCTCGGCGAGACCGCGCAGGTCGAGCCGGTCGGCGTCCTTGATGTTGGGGACGACGAGCCCGCGCGGGGTGGCCGCGGCGATGCCGAGGTTGACGTAGCTCTTGAGGACGATCTCCTGCGCCTGCTCGTCCCACGCCGCGTTGATCTCGGGGTTGCGGCGCGCCGCGAGCACCATCGCCTTGGCGAGGATGAGCAGCGGGGTGACCTTGACGTCCTTGAACTCGCGGTCCTTCTTCAGCTTCGCGACGAGGTCCATCGTGGCCGTGACGTCGACGGTGACCCATTCGGTGACGTGCGGCGCCGTGAACGCACTGCCGACCATCGCCTGCGCCGTCATCTTGCGCACGCCCTTGATCGGGACGCGCACCTCCCTCTCGCCAGAACCGAACGGCCCGTATGCCGGTGTGGCAGAACCGATCCCGACCGCCGGAGCCGCGGTGGACCCGCCCGCAGCGGCGGGTGCGCCGGCAGCGGCCGGTGCGCCCGCGGCATACGACTCGACGTCGGCGCGCGTGACGATGCCGCCGTCACCCGTCGCGGGCACGGAGGTGAGGTCGACGCCGAGGTCCTTGGCGAGCTTGCGGACC
Organism: Knoellia flava TL1; assembly: GCF_000768675.1. Taxonomy (GTDB): domain Bacteria; phylum Actinomycetota; class Actinomycetes; order Actinomycetales; family Dermatophilaceae; genus Knoellia; species Knoellia flava. The sequence continues at coordinate 10,257 of NZ_AVPI01000061.1, forward strand.
GGCGGCTTGGCCAGCACCTTGCCGCCGCCGCCGTTGCCCGACGGTGCGACAGGTGCCGGAGCGGGCTCGGCCACCG
>NZ_AVPI01000062.1 GCF_000768675.1 Knoellia flava TL1
CGCCGGCCGCGAGGGCGACGCCGAGACCCTGACCCGGGCGCTCGCCGACGGCGACCCCATCGCCCGCGACATCTGGGACGCCGCCATCGACGCCCTCGTGCGCGTCCTCGCCCCGGTCTGCGCCGCCGCGGGCACGCGCCTCGTCCTCGTCGGCGGCGGACTCGTCCTCTCCGGCGCGACCCTGCTCGACCCCCTGCGTGACGGCCTCGCCTCCGCGATGGGCCACGACCTGCTCACCCTCGCCCCCGCAGCCCTCGGCGACCGCGCCGGCGCGCTCGGGGCCGCCCTGCTCGCCCTGGAGGCCGCCGCGTGATCCTCACCCTCACCCCCAACCCCGCCCTCGACATCACGTATGCCGTCCCGCGCCTTCACGTCGGCGAGAGCCACCGCGTCGCGGTCACCGGCACCCACGCGGGTGGCAAGGGCCTCAACGTCGCCGGCGTCCTCGCGTGCATGAGCGTCGAGCACGTCGCCATTGCGCCGGTGGGCGAGCAGCACCGCGACTTCTTCGTCGAGGACGCTGCACAGCGAGGGCTGCGGCTCCGGCTCGTCGACTCGCCGGTCCGCACCCGCCGCTCCGTGGCGGTCGTGAGCGTCGACGGGCAGGCGACCGTGCTCAACGAGCAGGGCAGCGCCCAGCCGCAGTCGGTCTGGGACGCGATGACCGACATGGTCGCGGGCAGCGTGCGCCCGGGAGACGTCCTCGCCGTCTCGGGCAGCGTGCCGCCGGACACCCCCGAGGACTCGCTCGTCGTCCTGTGCACCACCGCGGCCGAGGCAGGCGCCGAGCTCGTCATCGACGGGCGAGGTCACTGGGTGGGCGAGCTGCTCTCGCGCACGTCCGCCCTCGTCAAGCCCAACGCCTCCGAGGCGGCGCTGCAGACCGGGCTCGACGACCCGACGGAGGCGGCGCACGCCCTCGTCGAGTCGGGCGCCTGGGCCGCACTCGTCTCGCGTGGCAGCGACGGCCTCGTCCTCGTCACGAAGTCAGGTCGTGTCGTCGAGGCACGGTCCCGGACGGCGACCGAGGGCAACGCCACCGGCGCCGGCGACGCGCTCACGGCGGCCGTCGCCTGCGGGCTCGACGGTGTCGCCCGCGACGACGTCGACTGGCCCAGCGTCCTGCGCACCGGCAGCGCGTGGGCCGCAGCAGCGGTGCGTCAGAACGTCGCCGGGGTCGTCGACCGCCTCGACGTCGACGCCCTCATCGGCGACGTCGAGATCACCGAACGTGCCTAACTCACCAATTCCTCCCGTTCGGTACGTACCGAACGGGAGGAATTGGTGAGTTGTGCACGGGCTAGGGGTGGGAGCCCTCCGCGAGGAGGCGGAGGAGGTGGAGGAGGCGCTCGGCCTCGTCGGCGACGGCGTCGCGCGCCGCGCCGAGGTACTTCCTGGTGTCGACGGTCGGCGACTCCTCGAGCCGGTGCACCATCGCCTCGGTCCACACCCGGTTGAGATGCGTCGCGATGTTGACCTTCGTCATGCCGGCCCGCACGGCGGCGGTGAGCCCGTCGTCGGGCACCCCGCTCGACCCGTGGAGCACGAGCGGCACGGCCACCTCCGCCGCGATCCGTTCGACGAGGTCGGTGTCGAGCACCGCGACCCGCTCGGTCATCGCGTGCGAGCTGCCCACGGCGACGGCGAGGGCGTCGACGCCGGTGTCCGCGACGAACCGCGCCGCATCGCCAGGGTCGGTCCGCGCGCCGGGAGCGTGGACGCCGTCCTTGCCGCCGACCTCACCGAGCTCGGCCTCGACCGAGATCCCCTCGGCGTGGCACTGCGCAACCACCCGTCGGGTCGCCTCGCGGTTCTCGTCGTCGGGCAGGCGCGAGCCGTCGAACATCACCGACGTGAGGCCGAGCCGCACCGCCTCGTCGACGAGGTCGAGGGACTCGGCGTGGTCGAGGTGCACGACGACCGGCTGGGAGCACGCCTCGGCGATCGCCAGCGTCGCCGCCGCGATCGGCTTCAGAGACCCGTGCCAGCGCACGCAGTTCTCGCTGATCTGCATGACGACCGGGAGCGAGGAGCGCTCTGCCGCAACGGCATACGCCTCGGCGTGCTCGACCTGGATGACGTTGAACGCAGCCACGGCACCACCGGACCGGCGCGCCTCAGTGAGGACCGGGGTGAGCGCGGAGAGGGCCATCAGCCGGCGGGGTCGAGGATGATCGAGCGGGTGAGATTGCGCGGCTCGTCGGGGTTGATGCCCGCGGCCGCGGCGCGCACGACGCAGTAGCGGTGCAGCCGGACGAGCTCGGCCATGGGGTCGAGGTCACGGTGCTCGAAGTGCGCGCCCGTCGCGCGGACCTGCTCGGCGAGGCCCTCGGGCACGGCGCCGATCGCCCACGTCGCGCGGCCCGGCGCGGCGATGCTGATCGGGCCGTGGCGGTACTCCATCGCGGGGTAGGCCTCGGCCCAGAACTGCACCGACTCGCGCAGCTTGAGCCCGGCTTCGTTGGCGAGCCCGACGGTCCACCCGCGTCCGAGGAAGCTCACCTGCTCGACGTCGAGCAACCCTTCGTATGCCGTCTCCGCATCCTCCGCGAGCACCTCCCGTGCCTGGGCCACGGCGGTCTCGAGCGACTCGCCGAGGGAGGCGCGCAGCAACGCGAGGACGGTTGTCGCGAAACGGGTCTGGACGACCGACTGCTCGTCGACCTCGGGCAGGAGGATCGTCGACTGTGCGGCCTCGGCGACGGGCGTGCCGGGAGTCGCGACGATGGCGACGTGCGGGGTGCCGGCGGCCCGGAGCTCGTCGACGACCTCGATGACCTCGGAGGTCGTGCCCGAGCGGGTGATGACGACGACCCGGTCGTAGCCGCGGGCGAGGTGGTGCTCGCTCGCCGCGTAGGCGTCGGTGACGCCCTGGCCGAGGGACTCGCGCAGGACGGCATACGCCTGGCCCATGAACCACGACGTGCCGCAGCCGATCGTCGCGACCCGCTCGCCGGGACGCGGGAGGAGGTCGGCGACCTCGGGCAGGCGCTGCACGACGCGCGCCCAGTCGTCGGGTTGGGTGGCGATCTCCTGCTCGAGAAAGGTCACGGAACATCCTCATTCAGCGTTGGGTGTACGCGTCTTGCGCGAAACTGCTCGATGCCCAGCCTAAGTGTGCAGAGTCATGCAGCACAACCCTGCAGTCCTGCGTGAACTGCGCGTAGAGTCCGGGCATGCTTCCCACCAGCGAGGCGGCCCAGGACGGTCCGCGCCACCGCGCCTCACGGCTGTCGGCCATCCTCGACCTCCTCGCGACCCAGGGTCGGCTCAGCGTGAGCGCGGCCGCCGAGGCGCTCGAGGTGTCGGAGGCGACGATCCGTCGCGACTTCGCCGAGCTCACCCGTCGCCAGCTCGTCACCCGCAACCATGGCGGTGTCGTCGCGACCTCGGTGGCCTACGAGCTGCCCTACCGCTACCGCTCGAGCCAGCACGACTCCGACCTCGACCGGATCGCGCGTGCCGCGGCGGCCCTCATCGAGCCTGGCGCGGTCGTCGCGATGAACGGCGGCACGACGACGACGACCGTGGCCCGCCGGCTCACCGCTCGCGACGACCTCATCTCGCCCGGCCTCACCCTCGTGACGAGCGCGCTCAACATCGCGGTCGAGGCGGTGCTTCGCCCGCACGTGCGCTGCGTGAGCCTCGGCGGCATCCCCCGGCCGGAGTCCTACGAGGTCACCGGACCGCTCGCCGCCTCGGGCCTGAGCCAGCTCTGGATCGATGTCGCGGTCCTCGGCGTCAACGGCCTTGCCGTGCGCGAGGGTGCGACCTGCCACCACGAGGACGAGGCGGCGGTCTCCCGGCTCATGGTCGAGCGCTCGACCGAGGTCGTCGTCGTCGCGGCCGAGGCCAAGCTCGGGCAGCGCGCGTTCACCGTCATCTGTGACGCCGACCGGGTCTCCACCCTCGTGACGACGGCTGCCGAGGACCACCCGCAGGTCGCGCTGCTGCGCGAGGGCGGAACCACCGTGCACTGTGTGTGAGAACGCGACCCCGTAGCGCCTAGGGTCGGCACATGACCGCACAGAGCACCGAGCAGACCCTCTCCGACTTCTCCGCGACGACCCTCGAGGGTGCACCGCAGGACCTCAGTGCCTACGCCGGCAAGGTCGTCCTCGTCGTCAACACCGCCTCCGAGTGCGGCTTCACCCCGCAGTTCGAGGGGCTCGAGCAGCTCTGGAAGCAGTACGGCGACGCCGGGCTCGTCGTCCTCGGCTTCCCGTGCAACCAGTTCGGCGGCCAGGAGCCCGGCGACGCCGAGCAGATCGGCGAGTTCTGCCAGCGCAACTACGGCGTGACCTTCCCGATGTTCGAGAAGGTCGACGTCAACGGTGACGACGCCCACCCGCTCTTCGAGTGGCTCCGCCAGGAGAAGGGTGGCCTGCTGGGCAGCAAGATCAAGTGGAACTTCACCAAGTTCCTCGTCGGCCGCGACGGTCGCGTCCTCGAGCGCTACGCCCCCACGGCCAAGCCCGAGTCCCTCACCGGCGACATCGAGGCGGCACTTGCCTCCGAGTGACGTTCCGGTTACGGAAGAATTTAACGCGCGAGCACCATTGCACGGAACCCTTTCACGTCCTACGTTGGCTCCCAGCCGGTCCGGTCGCAGTGGCGCGCCCGGAGGAACCGGGAGCTGATGGGAGAGTCATGAGGTCGACAAGGAAGTCCGCCCTGGTCGCGGGGGCCGCGTTCGCGGTGCTGTTCGCGGGGGCCTGCGGCGGTGGTTCGGGAGCGGGCGACGCCAGTGGCGGCGACAGCAGCGGAGGCGGCGAGGAGGCCAAGACGATCAAGCTCGTCGCGGCCGAGTACTCCAAGGACAACACCAAGGCGTTCTGGGACGCCTTCGCCAAGACCTACAAGGAGAAGACGGGCTACACCCTCGAGGTGCAGGTCGTCAGCTGGGACAACATCGACCAGCAGTCCTCGACGATGATCCAGAACAACCAGGCTCCGGACATCCTCAACCTCAACGCCTACGCGAGCTACGCCAAGGACGGCCTCCTCCACGACGCCGACGCCGTGCTCCCGTCGAACGTCAAGTCCGACATCCTCGAGACGTTCGTCAAGTACGGCACCTACGACGGCAAGTTCTACGGCTTCCCGGACCTCTCCAGCGCGCGTGCCCTCTTCTACAACGCCGACCTCTTCAAGCAGGCCGGAATCGCGGGCCCGCCCAAGACGTGGACCGAGCTCGAGGACAGCGCCAAGAAGGTCGCGGCGCTCCCCGGCGGCAACGCGGGCTACGCCCTGCCGCTCGGCCCCGAGGAGAGCCAGGGCGAGTTCTCGATGTGGCTGTTCAACAACGGCGGCGCGTGGAAGGACGGCGACTCCTGGGCGATCAACTCGGACAAGAACGTCGAGACGCTCACCTTCCTCAAGAAGCTCACCGACGCCAAGCTCACCCAGAACAACCCGGCGCGCACGAACCGCGCCGACGCGTTCGACCTCTTCAAGTCCGGCAAGGCCGGCATGGTCGTCGGCTTCAGCCCGCTCGCGGGTGACCTCGACAAGGACAAGAAGGTCAACTACGTCGTCGCGCCGTTCCCGAGCAACGACGGCACCGAGTCCAAGACGTTCGGCGTCACGGACTACCTCATGGCCTTCAAGAAGCCGGGCAACGAGAAGGCCGTCAAGGCGTTCTACGAGCTCTACTACCAGCCCGACCAGATCAACACCTTCATCGAGAAGGAGGGCTTCCTCCCGGTGACCAAGACCGGTGTGGAGAAGTTCCAGAGCAACGAGAAGCTCAAGGTCTACCTCGACACCCTGCCCAACGCGCAGCTCACCCCGACCGACGACCCGACGTGGGACAAGGTCAAGCTCGCGGTCCAGCAGAACCTCGGCAGCGCCATGACCGGCGACCCCAAGGCCGTGCTCGACAGCCTCCAGAAGACGGCCGAATCCCAGAAGTGAGCTCGGACGTCACCCGCGCCCCACGGCATACGAAGTCCTCGTATGCCGTGGGGCGCGTCCGCCCCCTCGTGGCCCTCGCGTGGCTCGCCCCCGCGCTTGCCCTCATCCTCGGGGTCGTGCTCTTCCCGGCGGTCATGCTCTTCCAGGCCTCGCGCAGCGAGTACTCCATCACCGGTCTGCGCAAGGGCGCCGCGGGATGGACCAACTACACCAACGTGCTCGAGCACCCCGACCTCGGCACCGTCCTCACCAACACGGTCGTCTGGGTCGTCGCCGTCGTCGCGCTGACCATCGTCATCTCGCTCGGGCTGGCGCAGTTCCTCGTGAAGTCGTTCCCGGGCCGGCGGTTCGTGCGCTGGGCGATCATCGTGCCGTGGGCCGCGTCGCTCGTCATCACGGCGCAGCTCTTCGTGCTGCTCTACGACTACAACTACGGCCTCATCAACCACGCGCTCAAGACGCTCGGGATCATCGACACCTCGATCGACTTCCTCGGCGACGACTCCTGGACGATGGCCTCGATGGTGCTCGTCGGCGTCTTCGTGTCGCTGCCGTTCACGATCTTCGTCTTCATCGCCGGGCTCAACGCGATCCCCGACGACGTGCAGGAGGCGGCCGTCGTCGACGGCGCCTCGCCGTGGCAACGCTGGCGCCGGGTCACCCTGCCGCTGCTGCGCCCGGCGCTGCTCGTCGCGACGGTGCTCAACGTCATCTACGTCTTCAACAGCTTCCCGATCGTCTACACGCTCAACGACCGCAACCCGGGCTACCTCCACGACACGACGATCACGTTCATGTACAAGCTCGCCTTCAAGAGCCAGGAGAAGGACGTGGGCATGTCGGCCGCCGCGGGCGTCATCAACGTGCTGCTCATCCTGCTCGTCGTCGCGGTCTACCTCAGGATCGTCAACTGGCGGGAGGAGACCAAGTGAGCTCGCCGGTCACCTCGTCGCGCCGGCGCTGGCTGCTCTCGGGCGCCGGGCTGCTCGTCGCGTTCGCGTTCCTCGCGCCCTACGTCGTCATGGTGCTCGGCTCGCTGCGGTCGTCGTCGGACAACAAGGCGACGCCCCCGTCGTTCCTGCCCAAGGTGTGGCAGTGGTCGACCTACGCGGACGTGCTCGGCGACGAGCGCTTCCGCTCGTGGCTCATGACCTCGGTCATCGTCGCCGCGGCGTCGACGGTCGTCGTCATCCTCGTGTCGGTGCCTGCGGCCTACATGACGGCCCGATACAGGTTCCCCGGGCGCACGCCGTTCCTGCTGCTCGTGCTCGTCACGCAGATGTTCTCGCCGACCGCGCTCGTCGTCGGGCTCTACCGCGAGTTCTTCGAGCTCAACATGATCAACACCTACGGCGCGCTCATCCTCACCAACGCGGCGTTCAACCTCGCCTTCGCGGTGTGGATCCTCCACGGGTTCTTCAGCTCGATCCCGACCGAGGTCGAGGAGGCGGCGCTGCTCGACGGGACGACGCGCTGGCAGTCGCTGCGCAAGATCATGCTGCCGCTCACCCTGCCCGGGCTCGTCACGGCGACGATCTTCACCTTCATCGCCGCGTGGAACGAGTACGTCGTCGCGCTCACCCTCATGATCGACGACTCGAAGAAGCCGCTCACCGTGGGTTTCCGGTCCTACGTCACCGGCTACGAGCAGAACTGGGACCAGCTGTTCGCCGCGTCGGTCATCGCCGTCGTGCCCGTCGTCATCCTCTTCGCGGTCATCGAGAAGCACCTCGTCGGCGGCCTCACCGCCGGCTCGGTGAAGTAGGGTCCGGTCCAGCGGCCCGGTCGCGGATGCTCGGTCGCGGCTGCTCGGTCCGGTGTGAGCCGGTCGTGAGCGGGCCGCGACCGGCCTCGGGTCTGCTCGTCGGGACTTCCCCGAAGAGGAGCCCGCGATGCCAGCCCAGCCCTACCATCGGCCCATGGAGTTCGGCGTCCTCGGGCCGCTGCGCGTGCGGGGGGCCCACGGGGTGGTCGACGTCGTGGGCGGCAAGGAGCGCCTCCTCCTCGCCCACCTCGTCTCGGCCGGCGGCCGGATGGTCAGCGTCGACGAGCTGAGCGACTCGCTGTGGGCCGACCAGCCGCCGCGTGCGCCGGGCAAGGCCCTCCAGACCTACGTCCTCCGGCTGCGCAACGCCCTCGAGCCCGACCGGCGCGGCGTGCCGACCGTCGTCCTCACCGAGGGGACGGGCTACCGGCTCGCCGTCGGCTCGCACGAGGTCGACGCCCTGCGGTTCTCCAGCCTGGCCGAGGCCGGCCGGACGGCGCTCGACGCCGGCCGGCCCGCCGACGCGGTCACGGCCCTGCGGGAGGCGGAGCGGCTCTGGCGCGGGCCGGCATACGCGGGGTTCGAGGAGACGACGTTCGGGCGTGCGGAGGCGCAGCGCCTTTCGGAGCTGCGGGTCACCGCCGCGGAGCACCGCTGGGCGGCGGAGGTTGACCTGGGCCGGGCGGGAGCGGCCGTGCCGGAGCTCGAACGGCTCGTCGCCGAGCACCCGTGGCGGGAGCGGGCGTGGGCCACCCTCGTGCTCGCGCTCGTCCGGGCGGGCCGTCAGGGCGATGCGCTCGCTGCGCTCGACCGTGCCCGGACCCGCCTCGCCGACGACCTCGGCGTCGACCCCGGTCCCGAGCTGCGCGAGCTCCAGGCGCGGGTCCTCGCGCACGACCCCGACCTCCTCCGGCTTCCGGCTGCACCCGAGCAGGGGGAGGTGCGGCCTGCCCTCGACCCCGAGGAGGCCGGGCGTCGTCGTGCCGAGGCGACGGCCCTCGTGCGCCACGAGGCCGACCTCCTCGCCTCCGCCGGTGACGTGGTCCGCGGCGGTCGTGCCGCCCTCGCCGACGGCATCCTCACGCTCACCACCGCCACGCCGACGGCCCCGGTGCCCGCGGACACCTGTCCCTGGCGAGGTCTCGCGGCCTACGACGTCGAGGACCGACCTTGGTATGCCGGCCGCGAACGTCTCGTGGCCGAGCTCCTCGCGAGGGTGTCGACCGAACGCCTCGTCGTCGTTGTCGGCGCCTCGGGCAGCGGCAAGTCCTCGCTCGTGCGGGCCGGGCTCCTCGGCACCCTCGCCGCCGGTGGGCTGCCCGGCAGCGCGGGCTGGACGAGGGTCGTCATGCGTCCGGGCGACTCCCCGATGCGCGAGCTCGCCGAGAGGGCGCTGGGTGCCGCGCACGGGGCGACCCTCGGCGACCTCCTCGTGCGGCTCGCGAGCTCCGACCCCGAGAACGACACCGACAGCGACGTCGACGGCAGGGGTGGGTCCGACCAGCGCGTCGTCCTCGTCGTCGACCAGTTCGAGGAGGTGTGGACGGCGTGCACCGACGACCGAGAGCGGAGCTCCTTCCTCGACGCCCTCGCGGGGATCGCCCACGAGACGGACACCACGGTCGTCCTCGCGGTGCGGGGCGACTGGTTCGCCGGCATCGCCGAGCACCCCGCGCTCGCCGCCCTCACGCGGGACGCCACCGTGCTCGTCGGCGCGCCGACCCGCGCGGAGGTGCGCCGGATGGTCGAGGTTCCGGCAGCCGCCGCCGGCCTCGAGCTCGAGCCCGGCCTTGCCGAGACGGTGGGCGACGAGGCCGGGGACTCGTCCGGGCTGCTGCCGCTGCTGTCGACCGCACTGCTCCAGCTCTGGGAGCGGCGCGAGGGGCGTCGCCTCACCTACGGCAGCTACGTCGGGATGGGCGGGCTCGCCGGCGCCGTCGCCCACGTCGCCGAGGAGGCGTATGCCGGTCTGCCCGAGTCCCAGCGAGCGGTGGCCCGCGCCGTCCTGCTCAGGCTCGCCGGCCGGGTGTCCGGTGGCGACGTCGTGCGGCGCCGGGTCGCGCTCGTCGAGCTCGACGGGATGGGCGACGGCGCCGCGGAGGTCGTCACGGCGCTCGCGGGCGCGCGGCTGCTCACCCTCGACGGTGACGCCGTCGAGGTGGCCCACGAGTCGCTCTTCCGCGAGTGGCCACGGCTCGCGGGCTGGCTTGCCGACGACGACTCGGGACGGGCCGTGCAGCAGCGGCTCGCGGTCGCGGCCTCCGAGTGGGAGGAGCAGGGGCGCGACCCCGACCTGCTGTGGCGCGGCACGAGCCTGCAGTCCGCGCTCGAGGTGCAGCAGGCGCGGCCCGCGGAGCTCACCGACGGCGAGCACGAGTTCCTCCGCGCCGCCGAGGCCTCCGTCGAGGAGGAGCAGCGCGCGGCGGAGGAGCGGGCCGCCCAGCGCGAGCGCCAGAACCGCACGCTGCGCACCCTCCTCGCGTCCGCCACGGTGCTCCTCCTCGTCGCGGCCGTGGCCGGGGCGGCCGCCGTCCTGTCCCGGAGGGAGGCGGCGAGCGCCCGGGACCGTCAGG
>NZ_AVPI01000063.1 GCF_000768675.1 Knoellia flava TL1
CGGCGCGGTCGGGCTGGGCGTCGCGACGGCGCGAGCCTCCCGCACGGCCGGGCTCGCGGCGGGGCCGGGCCCCAGCGCGACACCGGTGACGGCGAGGACCGCAGTCGCGCCGAGGAGGCTCAGGACGATGCCGGCGACACAGGCGACCACGACGACGAGCGTCCGTCCCGCCGCCGACCCGCTGCCTCCCGATGCGCGCACCCGGGCACTGTAGGTGGCCGAGCGGCCCCGCCGTGTCGGAACCGGGGAATCGGGTCAGTCGACGATGCGGGACTCGCGGTCGTAGTTCTTGCCGAGGAACTGCGGCACGAGCGCCCACCGCAGCGCGAAGACCATGACGAGCAGCGTCGCGACGTAGGGGAGCATCGACACGAACTGGTGCGGGATGCCGACGCCGGTGACCTGGGCCCGCTGGGCGAGCACCTCCATCGCCGCGAAGAACGCCGACCCGGCGAGGATGTACTGCGGCCGCCAGCCACCGAAGAACGCGAGGGCGATGGCGAGCCAGCCGCGACCGGCGACGATGCCGTCGGCGTAGACGCCGGAGAAGACCATCGGCAGGTAGGCGCCGCCGACCGCCATGAGCGCGGCGCGTCAGGCCACGCGGCGCGGAGGTGGGGAGGTGGGGAGGGACAGGCGCGAACGAGTCTTGACGGGTCAGAAGGACGCGCCGACCTCCCGGGGGCGGAGTCGGTTCCTCGGTGTGCCGAGCAGTCTGCTGTCGTCCGACCGGAGCGCTCATGGGCAGCACCTGCCAATGCCGCCCCACGCCGTTGTCAGTCTCGACCGAACCGGGCCGCCAATGTTGCCGGCACGTCACGCGGTCGTTTTGCTACTGCGAGCCTGCCCCTCCGACCACGACCGACGTATGCCGTCCGCCGCCCACCCACGTGTCGGACCCCTTTCCCGTGCGCCCCGGACGGCATACGGACGGATGGTTGTGCGTTCAACGAGTGTGAAGGTGTGGGACTCGATCGTCGTCGGCGCGGGACAGGGTGGGTTGTCCGCGTCGCACTTCCTCACCCGTCGCGGCGTCGAGCACCTCGTCCTCGATGCCAACCCGGCGCCCGGTGGCGCGTGGCAGCACCGGTGGGACTCGCTGACGATGCACGACGTCCACGGCGTCGCCGACCTGCCCGGGGAGCCGGCCCCCGCCCGCAGCCGGGAGCGGGCCAACGTCGCCGTGCCGCGCTGGTTCGCCGACTACGAGCGGCTCCACGACGTGCCCGTTGTCCGGCCGGTCGAGGTCGACGCCGTGACGAGCGAGGTCAGCGACGAAGGCGACCTGCTCGTCGTCCAGGGCTCCCTCGACGGGCAGGAGCGCGCCTGGCGGACCCGGACGCTCGTCAACGCGACCGGCACGTGGACCCGGCCGAACTGGCCGGCCTACCCGGGCGCCGACGACTTCATCGGAGAGCAGTTCCACACGGCGACCTATCCCGGCCGCGATCACCTGCGCGGCAGGCGCGTCGTCGTCGTCGGTGCCGGCGCGTCGGCGGTGCAGTTCATCGGCGAGCTCGCCCCGATCGCTGACACGCTCTGGGTGACGCGGCGGCCGCCCGTGTGGCGGACCGAGGAGTTCGGCCCGCGGACCGGGCTTCAGGTCGTCACAGAGGTCGAGCGCCGGGTCGTCGCCGGCCTGCCGCCGACGAGCGTCGTGGGCGCGACCGGCCTCATGCTGCGCGAGCAGGAGCAGGAGGCGGCTCGGCTCGGTGCCTACGCCGACCCGCGGCCGATGTTCGAGCGGCTCGTCGCGCACGGTGTGCAGTGGGCCGACGGCACGGTCGAGCCGGCCGACGTCGTGCTGTGGGCGACCGGCTTCCGCTCCGCCGTCGACCACCTCGAGCCGCTCGGGTTGCGCGGGCCCGAGGGCGGCATCCCGCTCCGCCGGGTGCCCGGCAACGTCCAGGCCGCGACGACCGCCGTGCGCGACCCGCGGGTGCACCTCGTCGGCTACGGCCCGTCGGCGAGCACCATCGGCGCGAGCCGCGCCGCGCGCCAGGCCGCACTCGAGGTCTCCCGCCAGGTGGGAGCCACGCCACCGCGTCGGTCGTCCCTGCGTACCGAACGGGAGGAATTGGCGAGTTAGGTACGGCGACGGAGGGTGCCGGGTCGCAGCACCCGCGCACCCATGCCGAAGAGCAGGCGCCCGTCGTCGGCTCGCAGGTGGGACAGCAGTCGAACGTCGGTGCGCTCCCCGGTCACGGGGTCGAGGTCGACGACGGCGCACCGCTCCAGCGGGTCGGTCACCTCGACGACCGCCTCACCGAGCCGGAGCCGGGTCCTCGGCGGCGGGTCGTCGTCGAGGTCGAGGGTCACCGTCGCCCGGAAGCGGGCATCGAGCGGTGACCGAACGGCATACCCGGCCTCGCGCAGCGACTCCTCGAGGCGACGGAGCGCGCCGGTGGTGACCACGGAGACCGGGTCCGCATAGACGACGTCGCCGCGTTCGGCTCGGGCGAGGACGACGTCGCGCCCGAGCGCCTCGGAGAAGACGTCGTGGAGCGCAGTGTCCTGCAACCGGATTCGTGCTCCGCGACCCCAGTAGTCGAAGGCCTGTATGCCGTTCACGGCGTCCCGTGTCCCGGCCTCCGTCGTGCGGCCGTCGGGGGTGGTGACGGCGAGGCGCGGCTCCTCCACGGTCCCGACGTCATGGACGGCGAGGCGGAGCAGGTGGGCATTCTCGACGGTCCGCAGGACGCGCGCCGCGGCCCTGTCGACGAGGCACCAGGTGCGGTCGCCGACAGGGCCGTGGCGGTCGAGGACGACGTCGTCCCGGTCGAGGTGGCGGGTGCCCTTGACGAGCGCGAGCCCCAGCCGGGTGACGTCGGGGATCACTCGGAGAGGCTGGCCTCGAGGCTGATCGGCACGGCCTTGAGCGCCTGGCTCACCGGGCAGTTCGCCTTGGCGTCCTCGGCGGCGGCCTGGAAGTCCTCGGCGGACATGCCGGGGACCGAGCCGACGACCTTGAGCGCGATCTCGGTGATGCCGGTGCCGGGCACGAAGGTCACGGCGGCCGTGGTGTCGAGCGTCGTGGGCGGGGTGCCGGCCTTGGCGAGGCCGTTGGAGAAGGCCATGTTGAAGCAGGACGAATGGGCGGCGGCGATGAGCTCCTCGGGGCTGGTCTTGCCGTTCGCCTCCTCGGCGCGCGAGGGCCAGCTGACGTCGAAGGTGCCGACGCCGGAGGACTCGAGGGTCACCTGGCCGCTCCCGGTGAAGAGCTCACCCTCCCAGTGGTTCGTGGCCGTGCGGACGGTTCCTGCCATGTGCGTCTCCTCAGTCGAAGGTGGCTGTGCTCCTCCCACCCTGTCGTGCCGCCGTCGAGGGCACAAGACCGGGGTCTCCCGCGAGCGCCTGCGAGCGACTCAGGCCCGTCCGCGCACCGCCCACGCAACAGCCGTGACCTCGAACGGCTCGTCGGCCGGGAAGCCTGAGCGGCACTCCTCGCGCAGGACCTCTCGTCCGCGTGGGTCGAGCGAGGCGACGTAGTCGCCGGCCGGGCCGACACCGAGCGTGTAGGGCTCCCACCACTCGTCGAAGTCGGGGTGCGTCACGGTGACCGAGAGCTCGGTGGTCTCGACGTCGAGCAGCCCGGCCGCGGTCGCGAGCTCGGCGAGGTGCCCCTCGCGGGCTCCGGCCAGGTGGGACTCGTCGGACACGAGCGGGTCCATGCGGCGGACCGCGTCCCACATCGGGTCGAGCGGCGAGCGGTGTCCACCGAGGTCCCAGGTGCAGGCGGCGACGAGGCCGCCGCGTCGGGTGACGCGCGCCATCTCGCCGATCCCGGTCACCGGGTCCTGCATGAAGTGGACGACGAGCTGCGCCAGCGTCCGGTCGAAACCGCCGTCGTCGAAGGGCAGCTGCTCGGCCGGCGCACGGTGCACCTCGAGCCCGGGGAAACGCGCCCGCACGGACTCGACGAACGGCGCCGACGGGTCGACGGCCGCGACGTGACCCACCCCGACCCGCGCGACGAGCTCGGCGGTGAGGGCGCCCGGACCGCAGCCGACGTCGAGGACGCGGTCGCCGCGGTGGACACCCGCCCACTCGGCGAACACCGGGCCGAGCGGTTCGGAGTAGCGCCCCATGAACCGCCCGTACGCCTCGGCCGCGACGTCGAACGCCATGACCGCGACGCTACTCCCGACCATGGCGTCCAGCTGCCGGTTCGGGATTGCGCCGGCTCTCGCCACATGTATACATTTCAGTGACTTGCACACAGACATCGAGGAGTATGCCGTGACCGCCCGCCCCTGCTTCCACCTCGCCATCCCCGTCGACGACATCGCCGCCGCCCGCGAGTTCTACGGCGGCGTCCTCGGCCTGTCCGAGGGCCGCAGCGCCGAGCAGTGGATCGACTGGAACTTCTACGGCCACCAGGTCGTGACGCACCAGGTCGCCGTCCACCCCGGCCCCGCCGGGCACAACCACGTCGACTCGCACGAGGTGCCGGTGCCGCACTTCGGTGCCGTCCTTGCGGTCGAGGACTTCCACGACCTGTCGTCGAAGATGAAGTCCGCCGGCGCGACGTTCGTCATCGAGCCCTACCTGCGCTTCGAGGGCCAGCCCGGCGAGCAGTGGACGATGTTCTTCCTCGACCCGGCGGGCAACGCGATGGAGTTCAAGGCCTTCGCCGACGAGTCGCAGATCTTCGCGAAGTAGGGTCGCCGCCCGTGACCTCGACCAAGGCCGAGCGGGTGCGCCGGGCCGTGCTCGCCGACATCGTCTCCGGTGCCCTCGCGCCGGGCACCCCGCTCGACGAGGTCACCCTGGCCGCGCAGCACGAGGTGTCGCGCACTCCCGTGCGCGAGGCGCTGCGCCGGCTGCAGAGCGACGGGCTCCTCGAGGTCGGCCCACGTCGCCGGCTGCTCGTCGTCGACGTCTCGCCCGAGCACCGCCGCGAGCTGACGACCCTCAGGGTCGCCCTCGAGGGCGCCGCCGCCGCGGCCGGGTGCGAGCGCCGCGACGAGGACGACCTCGACGGGCTGGAACTGCTCCTGATCAAGCAGGAGCGGGCCGCTCAGGCAGGCGATGCCGAGATCTTCCTGCGCCTCGACGAGGAGTTCCACCTCACCCTCGCCGGTGCCGCGCGGATGCCGACGCTGTCGCGGATGCTCGGGCAGCTCGGCGCGTTCGTGCGGATCGGCCGGCTCGGTGAGGAGACGAGCGCCGCGCACATGAAGGCCCTCGTCTCCGAGCACACCGAGCTCGTCGAGCTGCTCCGCGCCCGCCGCGCCAGCCGGTTGCGCGCCGCCCTCGCCACCCACATCGAGCGGACGGCGCCGCGCGGTTGACCGGCCTGAGCCGAACGCTGTCTCCGGCTCGGGTCTGTCGTCGCTGAGCAAGTCGGGGACGCGGCGCCGAGGCAGCGTCGTCGGTGCACCGCTTCGGCGTGGTCTGGCGAAGGTCCGCGAAGGCGTAGTCTCGAGGCAGCGGGACCCTTCGGGTCTCCCCACCAAGGGACTGATCATGTCCGACAAGTCACCGCGTCACTCGCTGTCCAAGAAGTCGAGCAAGTCGATCAAGGAGAAGCGCGCCGACAAGCGCGCCAAGGCCACCGAGGCCTCCGGGATCGAGACGACGCTCCATGGCAAGAAGCGCTGAGACCGCCCCCTCCTCCACAGGCTCCTCCACCGGCCCGACGCTGACGCTCGGTGTGCCCGCGCACTCCCGCAAGGAGAACGAGCACCGGCTCCCGATCCACCCGGAGCACCTCGACCGCATCGACGCCGACCTGCGCGAGCGGATCTTCGTCGAGGAGGGCTACGGCCTGGCCTTCGGCGTCTCGGACGAGTCGCTGGCCGCCTCTCTCGGGGGCGTCCGGACCCGGGCCGAGCTCGTCGCCGAGTGCGACGTCATCCTCCTGCCCAAGGTGCAGTCGGAGGACCTCGCCGAGCTCCGTGACGGCCAGGTCGTCTGGGGGTGGCCGCACTGTGTGCAGGACGCCGAGCTCACCCAGGAGGCGATCGACCGGCGGCTCACCCTCATCGCGTTCGAGGCGATGAACCACTGGGCCCGCGACGGCGGCTTCCTCCTGCACGTCTTCCACCTCAACAACGAGCTTGCGGGCTACAGCTCGGTGCTGCACGCCCTCACGCTCCGGGGCACGACGGGCACGTACGGCCGCAGGCTGCGCGCCGCCGTCATCGGGTTCGGGGCCACTGCCCGTGGCGCGGTCACCGCGCTCAGCGCCCTGGGCATCTCCGACGTCCGGGTCCTCACCCACCGCAAGGTCGCCGCCGTGGCGTCGCCGATCCACTCGGTGCAGATCGTCCATGTCGACCGCGACGACGAGCACCCCTCGCAGACCGCGGCCGTGACGCTCGGCGGTCCGGTGCCGCTCGCCGACTATCTCGCGGACAACGACATCGTCGTCAACTGCGTCCTCCAGGACACCGAGGCGCCGTGGACCTTCCTCACCGAGGAGGACCTGGGGGCCTTCCGGCCGGGGAGCCTCCTCGTCGACGTGTCGTGCGACGAGGCCATGGGCTTCAGCTTCGCGAGGCCGACGTCGTTCGA
This sequence comes from Knoellia flava TL1, assembly GCF_000768675.1. Classification (GTDB taxonomy): domain Bacteria; phylum Actinomycetota; class Actinomycetes; order Actinomycetales; family Dermatophilaceae; genus Knoellia; species Knoellia flava. The sequence continues at coordinate 6,520 of NZ_AVPI01000063.1, forward strand.
GGACCCGACGTTCGTCGTGGGGGACTCCATCACCTACTACGCCGTCGACCACACGCCGTCCCACCTGTGGAACTCGGCGACGTGGGTCAACAGCGAGGCCCTCCTGCCCCACCTGCGCACCGTGCTCTCCGGCCCGGACGCATGGGCCGCGGAGCGGACGATCGGGCGCGCCATCGAGATCCAGGACGGAGAGGTCCGCAACCCCGCGATCCTCTCGTTCCAGGGTCGGGACGCGGCCTATCCCCACGTCCGCCGGGCGGCCACGGCGAGGTAGCCGGCCCGGTCACGGGCGGTCACAGGCGTTGCGGCTACGTTCTGCGCCCATGGACCTCGGCGAGATCACGACCCGCCTCGCGGCCGCGCCTGTCGGTGTCCCCTCGGGTGCGATCGCGACCGCATGCATCGCAGCGCTCGTCGTCGTCCTGGTGCCCACGGTGTGGCTGCGGCTGCGGATCGTCATCACGCTCGTCCACGAGCTCGGCCACGCGGTCGTCGGCATCCTGTCGGGCCGCCGGTTCACCGGGTTCGTCGTCCGCGGCGACATGTCGGGCCACGCGGTCACCGTCGGTCCGCCACGAGGGTTCGGCCGGATCGCGACGACCTGGGCGGGCTACCCGATGCCCGCGCTCGTCGGCCTCCTCATGCTGTGGGCCGCGACGAGCGGGTATGCCGGCCTGCTCCTCTTCGCGTGCCTCGTCCTCCTCGCGCTCGTCCTCGTCTTCGTGCGCTCGGCCGGGACGCTGGTCACCGTGCTCGCGGCCGGTGCCGCGGTCGGCGCGCTCTGGTGGTGGCGCAACGACGAAGTGCAGGTGCTCGCCGTCGTCGCGACGTCGTTCGTCCTCCTCGTCGGCGCGTGGCGCCACCTCGGCGTCCTCGCCGGGGCGGGACGGCGCGACCCGGGAAGTGACGCGGCCGTGCTCGGGCGACTGACCGGCATACCGGCGCCTGTGTGGCTGGCGACGTTCGCCGCGGTGCTGGCGGCAACGACGTGGGGTGCCGCGCGGCTCGTGCTCGACCTGACCTAGTGTCGCCAACCGGAAATGACAGATGTTTGGGCTGAAGCGCGGCTCACCGTCGTGTACCCGACCTTGGTCCCCGTCACTGCGACGGTGAGCCGATATCCGACGTCCGCATTAGTCACCCGGTAGAGCCTCCCGTTGGCACCTGCAATCGGTGTGATGACCCCATGCGATGAGACGCGGGACCAGCGGTAGGTCAGAGCGACAGGTGACGGCCCCCAAGCGCCTGCGATGGCCGACTTCACGTATCCGGGTTTTGACCCACCCGTCACCGTAGGCATGGCACTTGTCAGAACTTGCGGCACGGTGGGGATCACGACGGCACTGGGTGACGAGCTCGGAGAGGTGCCGATCGCGTTGGTGGCGGTCACGGTGAACGTGTACGCCGTGCCGTTGCTGAGCCCCATGACGGTGCAGGCCAGGGCACCAGTGGTGGTGCAGGTCTTACCACCGGGACTCGAGGTGACCGTGTACCCAG
>NZ_AVPI01000064.1 GCF_000768675.1 Knoellia flava TL1
CCGCCCGCCGTCCTGCGGCAGCGACCTCGGCGTTGCCGTCGGCCACCTCGCGGGCCCCCTCGGCCAGCCGCTTCGTCTGGGCGGGAAGGGCGTCGGTGCGCCGGTCGAGGGTGGCGAGCCCGTCGGAGAGCTCGGTCGCACCCGCGGACAGCCGGGCCGTCCCGGTGACGAGGTCCTCCTCGCCGGAGACGAGCCGCCCGCTCCCGCTGCTCAGCTGCGAGGCGCCCGAGTGGGCGTCGTGGGCCCCGGTCGCGAGCCGGCCGGCGCCGTCGGAGGCGTCGACGAGCTGGGCGTGGATCGTGGAGAGCCCGCCCAGCATCTCGCTGGCGGCGGTGCGGCTCACCTGCGAGGCGACCGAGTCCTGCACCTGCTCGACGACGCGGTCGGCGATGGTGCCGGCAAGGTAGTTCGTCGCGTCGTTGGTGTCGATCTCGAGCATCGCCCGCCGCGGCGTGAAGTCGGCGCTCGAGGCGAGGTCCGCTGAGAACGTCTCGGGGATGAGGAGGACGAAGGCGTAGTCGCCCTCGCGCAGGCCGGCCGCGGCCCGGTCGGCGTCGACCTCGTGCCAGTCGAGGTCGTGCGCGTCGAGCAGGGTGCTCGCCACCTCGTCACCGACCTGCAGCGCCGAGCCGTCGGCGAGGGTCGTGCCCCGGTCCTCGACGACGACGGCCGCGGGCAGCCCGTCGAGGTCGGCGTAGGGGTCCTTGTTGGCATAGAGGTAGAGCCCGGCATAGAGCGACGGGACGACGACCATCGCGACGAGGGCGACCCTGGCGAACCTCGTGCCGGTGAGCCGGCGGAGCTCGGCGAGGGCGACGGACAGGGCGGTCATGGGGGTCTCCAGCGAGTGCAGGACGGGGCCTGGTGGCGAGTGGTACTTCTGCGTACCACCATTGGTACGCTACGGTACCACCATGACCGAGACCGCCGCCAACCGTCTGCTCGACGCCCTCGGCACCGCACTCGTCGAGCAGGGACTGGCCCGCACCACGGTCGCCGACGTCGCCCGGATCGCCGGCACGAGCAAACGCACGTTCTACGAGCACTTCGCCACCAAGGACGAGGCCTTCCTCGCGCTCTACGGCACCCGCGCGACCCGGCTCGTCGACGCGATCTCCGCGGTCGTCACCGACCCCGCGGCTCCGATCGAGGACCAGGTGCGCGGCGGCGTCGCGGCCTACCTGCGCTTCCTCGCCGACAACCCCGAGCTCGCGCGCGCTCACATCCTCGAGTCGCACGCCCTCGGGGAGCTCGGGCTGCGAGCCCGTCGCGCGCTCATGGACGGACACGCGGCCTACCTGCGCGAGCTCGTCGACCGCGCCCGCGAGCACCACCCCGACCTGCGTGCCCTTGGCGAGGCGGAGTCGGTCGCCATCGTCGCCGGGCTCACCGAGCTCACCCTCCGGGCCGTCCTTGACGACACCCCGCTCGACGACCGGGAGCAGCTCGAGGCGGCGGTCGGCTTCGTCACCGCCTTCGTCGCCTCCAGCCGGCCGGCACGCTAGCCGGCGTCCGCGGCCGGGCTCGGCAGCGCGAACGTGACCCCCACCATCGCGACGCCGCGCCCGTCCTCCTCGTATGCCGTCCGCCCCAGTGCTGCGAGCGCCGCGCCGACGAGGACGGTCGGGTCGCGAGTCGGCTCGGCGAGCGCGCCGGCCTGGACGAGCGCGTGCTGGTCGTCGTAGCGGAGGTGGACGTCGAGCCGGGTCGGCGAGCGCGGGTCGTCCCCGAGCCGGCCGAGGGCCCGCAGCACGTTGTCGCGCAGGGACTGCTCGACGACGGACCGCCGCCGGGTGGCGCGGCCGAGCGACCGGGTCGACGAGATCGACCTGCGCGGTCCGGGCAGCCTGATGGTCGCGTCGTCGACACCGTCGCGGATCGCGACGAGGTTCCTCACCGGCCGGTCGCGCAGGTGCGGCGCGTCGCGCTGCTCGACCGAGACGAAGAACGCGTCGGCATCGGCGTGGATCAGCACGCCGCCCAGGCTGCCACCGACCCCCGACACCCCGGCCCACCTGACAGACTCGGCGCATGGACTTCAGCAACGCCTACGCGCACGGGTTCGCTCGCGTCGCCGCCTGCACCCTGCCCGTCGTCATGGCCGACCCGGCGCGCAACGCGCAGGCGACGATCGAGCAGGTCGAGGCGCTGCACGACGACGGCGTCGCGGTCGCGCTCTTCCCTGAGCTGGGCCTGTCCGGCTACGCCATCGACGACCTCCACATGCAGGACGTCCTCCTCGACGAGGTCGACCGCGCCATCGTCACGATCGCCGAGGCCACCGCCCGACTGCGACCGGTCGTCGTCGTCGGTGCCCCGCTGCTCATCGGCAACCGGCTGCTCAACTGCGCCGTCGTCATCCAGGGCGGCGAGGTCCTCGGCGTGACCCCGAAGTCCTACCTGCCCAACTACCGCGAGTTCTACGAGAAGCGCTGGTTCGCGGCCGGCGACGACGCCGTCGAGACCCTCGTCAACCGGCCGCACTGGCCCGGCGCCGACGAGGACGGCGACATCGCCTACGGCACCGACCTCCTCTTCGAGGTCACCGACGTGCCCGGGCTCACCGTTCACGTCGAGATCTGCGAGGACGTCTGGGTCCCGATCCCGCCGAGCCACCGCGCCGCGCTCGCTGGGGCCACCGTGCTGCTCAACCTCAGCGCCTCCCCCATCACCGTCGGCCGCGCCGACGACCGACACCTCCTCGCCCGCTCGGCCTCGATGCGGTGCAACGCGGCCTACCTCTATGCCGCCGCGAGCGAGGGCGAGTCGTCCACCGACCTGTCGTGGGACGGCATGACGATGGTCTACGAGATGGGCGACCTCCTCGGCGAGACCGAGCGGTTCCCGAGCGGGCCGCGCGCCACCGTCGTCGACGTCGACCTCGACCGGATCCGGCAGGAGCGCATCCGCCAGGGCAGCTTCGACGACAACCGCCGGGTCGAGGGCATCGGCGTCCCGGACGGCGAGTCGTTCAGGGTCGTCGCCCGCGAGATCGACCCGCCGACCGGCGACCTCGGCCTGCGCCGCAAGGTCGACCGCTTCCCGTTCGTCCCCGACGACGAGGCCCGGCTCGCGCAGGACTGCTACGAGGCCTACAACATCCAGGTCTCGGGCCTGGAGCAGCGGCTGCGAGCCATCGGCCAGCCGAAGATCGTCATCGGGGTCTCGGGTGGCCTCGACTCCACCCACGCGCTCATCGTCGCGGCCAAGGCGATGGACCGTCTCGGCCGGCCACGCACCGACATCATCGGGTTCACGATGCCGGGCTTCGCGACGAGCAGGGGCACCAAGGACAACGCGATCCACCTCATGGAAAGTCTCGGCATCACCTTCGAGACGCTCGACATCCGTCCGGCGGCGACCCAGATGCTCAAGGACCTCGGGCACCCCGCGGGCGAGGGCGAGGAGGTCTACGACGTCACCTTCGAGAACGTCCAGGCCGGCCTGCGCACCGACTACCTCTTCCGCGCGGCCAACCAGCGCGGCGGCATCGTCCTCGGCACCGGCGACCTCTCCGAGCTCGCGCTCGGCTGGTGCACCTACGGCGTCGGCGACCAGATGAGCCACTACGGCGTCAACACCGGCGTGCCCAAGACGCTCATGCAACACCTCATTCGCTGGGTCGTGTCGTCGCAGCAGTTCGAGGGCGAGGTCAACGACACCCTCACCGAGATCCTCGACCAGGAGATCAGCCCCGAGCTCGTCCCCACCAAGGAGGGCGAGAGGATCCAGTCGACCGAGGACTCGGTCGGGCCCTACGCCCTCCAGGACTTCACGCTCTTCCACGTCCTGCGTCGCGGCTACCGTCCGAGCAAGATCGCCTTCCTCGCCGAGCACGCGTGGTCCGACGCGGCGACCGGCGACTGGCCGGCGGGCTACCCGGAGGGTGAGCGGCCGGCATACGACCTCGCAACGATCCGGCACTGGCTCGAGGTCTTCGTCAAGCGCTACTTCAGCAGCCAGTTCAAGCGCAGCGCCCTGCCCAACGGACCCAAGGTCGTCGCCGGCGGCACGATGTCGCCCCGCGGCGACTGGCGTATGCCGTCAGACGTCTCGTCGGCGGCGTGGCTCGCCGAGATCGAGCGCAACGTCCCCACCGCGTGAGCGCCTCGAGTGGAGGATCGCCGGGACGTGGGTCCCGACGATCCTCCACTCGGAGGGCCGGTGGTGCTACTTCACCTCGTTGCGACGGACGAGGAACAGCCCCACGACGAGCGGGATGACGAGCCAGAAGAGACCCGTGACTCCCGGCTGTGCCCAGCGGACTCGGGGTCCCGCCCCGAGCAGGCCTCCTTTGCCGAACGCTTGCCGAACCCGGACCCGGGCTTTGCCCCACGGCCCGTATGCCGGCCGCAGGCTGTCCGTCATGCTCGCCACCGCGCCCCGTCCCCCGCTCCGCCAGGCCCGCCACGTGCGCCACGTGCGCCACGTGCGCCACGTGCGCGTCTCGGCCGTCGTCGTCGTCCTGCTGGCCCTCGTGGCCGCCGTCGCGCTCTCGGCGGCCACGGCCCTGCGTGCCACGGCGGCGACCCCGCTCACCGTCTCGCAGGCGATCGCCACACAGAGCGGCTCGTCGCAGACCGTGCGCGGCTACGTCGTCGGCGAGCCCGTGGCGACGAGCACCGTCAACCGCAGCGGCTTCACCGGCGACTACGCCATCGCGCTCGCGGACTCGGCGAGCCAGACCGACACCTCGAAGATGCTCTACGTCCAGCTGACGACGCAGTGGCGCAGCGCGTGGGGGCTGAAGACCAACCCGGGCCTCATGGGCAAGCAGATCGACGTCACCGGCCCGCTCAGCGCCTACTTCTCGCACGCCGGGCTCAAGTCGCCGACGGCGATCACGGCCGTCGGCAGCACGCCGACACCCACGCCGACCGCCACGCCGACCCCGACGCCCACGTCGAGCACCGACACCTACTACGCCGCGGCGATCGGCAAGTCCGGCACGGCCCTGCGCAGCGCGCTGCACGGCATCATCCGCCAGCAGACCGTCCTCACCTACGACCAGGTCTGGGAGGCCCTCAAGGACACCGACCAGGACCCCAACAACTCGAGCAACGTCATCGAGATCTACTCGGGCCGCTCGATCGCCAAGTCCAACAACGGCGGTGGTGTCGACCAGTGGAACCGCGAGCACGTCTGGGCCAAGAGCCACGGCGACTTCGGCACGGCCAACGGCCCCGGCACCGACGTCCACCACCTGCGCCCCGAGGACGTCACGGTGAACTCCGACCGCGGCAACCTCGACTTCGACAACGGCGGCTCGGCGGTCAACCAGTGCTCCGACTGCTGGCGCGACGCGGACTCGTTCGAGCCGCGCGACGCCGTCAAGGGCGACGTGGCCCGGATGATCCTCTACATGGCGGTCCGCTACGAGGGCGGCGACGGCTGGCCCAACCTCGAGCCCAACGAGTCGGTCGGCAACGGCACCGCCCCCTACATCGGCAGGCTGTCGGTGCTCAAGGCGTGGAGCGCGGGCGACCCGCCGGACACGTTCGAGAAGCGCCGCAACGACCGCATCCACGTGCAGTGGCAGGGCAACCGCAACCCCTTCATCGACCACCCGGAGTGGGTCGGCTCGATCTGGCCCTGACCCTTCCCGCGTCGCCCCACGGACCGAGGTGTGCCGACCGACCCCGGGGTTGGGCGGCCGGCATACCTCGTCGTTCGTCAGGCGCCGAGTGCGGCGAGCTCGTCGCCGTCCATCCGGAAGACCGTCCACTCGTCCTGAGGGACGGCGCCGAGGCTGCGGTAGAAGCCGATCGACGGCTCGTTCCAGTCCAGGACCCACCACTCCAGCCGGCGGTAGCCGCGCTCGACGCAGGTGCGCGCCAGGGTGGCGAGCAGCGCGCGGCCGATCCCGCTGCCGCGGTGCTCGGGCTCGACGAAGAGGTCCTCGAGCCAGATCCCGTTGACGCCGGTCCACGTCGAGAAGGTGAGGTACCAGACGGCCATGCCGACGACCTCTCCGTCGACCTCGGCGACGTACGCGAAGGTCGTCGGGCTGCCGGACTCGGGGAACAGGGCCGCGGTGAAGTGCTCCTCGGTCGCCTCGACGGCGTCGGGCTCCTTCTCGTAGGTCGCGAGGGCGTGGACCAGCCGCAGGATCGCCGGGACGTCTTCGGGGGTGGCCTCGCGGATCGTCATGCCCGCGAGCGTAGGCGTCGGCGTAGGTTGGCAGGCATGACGACCACCGAGGGAGACAGGACGTGAGCGTCGTCGACGACGGCCGCATCCACCACGTGACCACGCCGGATACGTGGGCTCGCGCCGTGGCCGACGGGACGTTCACCGAGTCGACGCTCGACCGCTCGCTCGAGGACGAGGGCTTCGTCCACTGCTGCGACGCGGCCCAGCTCGACTTCGTGCTGACGACGTTCTATGCCGCGGTGCCGCACGACCTGCTCCTGCTGACGATCGACCCCGAGCTGCTCGAGTCGCGGCTCGTGCGCGAGGTCGGCAACCCCGAGACGGGTGAGACGTTCCCGCACGTCTACGGGCCGATCAACCCCTCGGCCGTCGTCGCGACACGCGTGCTGCACCCACCACACGGGCGACACTGAGAGCCGACGGCGACGGGAGCGGCTCAGGCGACCCGCGTCCCCTTCGCGGAGCGGCGGGCCTTGAGCACGGACTCGACCGCGTCCCAGGCGGCGATGGCGACGATGACCACGGCGACGGCCGCTGACGAGACCGACCAGTCGGTCGACCACCCGAACGTCTCGCCGAGCACCTGCGGGAGGTCGGTGAGGAGCTCGTCGCGGGCGAGGAGCCAGAGCATGAGGATTGCCGCACCCGCGTTGGTGACGACGTTGACCGCGGCAGACGTCGGAGTCCAGCGACCGACGTGCCACACGATGAGAGCCAGGGCCGCGTCGACGAGGAACGAGCCGACGAGCAGGACCTTCCAGACGGGGTGGATGTCGGGGTTGAGCACCTGGATGCCGTTGCCGCCCACACCGCCGAGCTGCCACGCGACGAGCGCGGCGAGGGCGACGGCGAACCCGACCTCGAAGATCGTCTCGCCGAGCCGGACGGTGCGCCACGGCACGTCAGCGGTGAGCTGGTCCGGCGTCCACGCGCTGAGCGGCCGGTCTCGCTCCGCCTCCGGGCGGGTCCACTCGATGACGGCGAAGGTCAGCGTGACCCAGAACGCGAGGTGCACGGCGGTCGTGAGGACGAGGAGGAACGCGTCGAGTGCGATCGCGCCCCAGCCCTCGTCGGTCGTCATGGCCTTCGCCGCGAAGTTCGCCACGAGGACGAGCGGCAGCACGATCGCGGGCAGGATCCGCATGAGCCGCACGTAGTCGGGATAGACGCCGGGACCGATGAGGTATGCCGGCCTCCCGCCGTACTGCCGCGCGAGGACGTCGGGGTCGCCGAGCTCGGCGACGGCCTCCTTCTCGGCCTCGGTCGGGTCGGCGCCGGCCTCGACCCGGGCGTCGACGGCGTCGGCGATCGTGGCGCGCAGCTCGCGGGCGACGTCGGGGCCGACGTCCGCCGGCAGGTGCCGGGTGACCGTCCACACGTAGCGGTCGGTGAGCGTGGTGCTGGTCCTGGGCGTCATCGTTGCGTCCCTCCGTCGAGTGCGCCGATCGCGGTGTCGAGCGATCGCCATTCGGTCCTGAGCCGGTCGAGGACGGCGGCGCCGTCCTCGCTCACGAGGTAGAACTTGCGGGGCCGCGCCTCGTCGGTGTTCCACTCGCTCGTGAGCAGTCCCTGCTTCTCGAGGCGCCGCAGGAGCGGGTAGAGCGTGTTGCCGTCCACGGCGAACCCGGCGTCTGCGAGCGTCTCGAGCAGGGCGTAGCCGTAGTGCGGCCGGGCGAGGGTCGTGAGGCAGGCGAGCACGACCGTCCCCCTGCGCAGCTCCTGCAGGTGTCCGGCGATGACGTCCTCGTCCATACGTCACACCATAGTGTGTGTCGCACACTATCGTCAATGGCACATGCTCTCGTGCTCGCACCTGAGTGAGCCCCCTTGCGTCCGCAACTGTGGTGGCCAGGGCGTC
>NZ_AVPI01000065.1 GCF_000768675.1 Knoellia flava TL1
CGACGACGGCGCCACCCCGCACGGGGGTGCGGACCCGCGGCTTCCGGCGTCCCGGCACCGGCTCCTCCCCGACGGCGAGGTCGACCCCGAGCACCGGTGCGATGCCGGCCCGCCAGCACGCCATGGCGAACCGCACCGCGCCGTAGAGGCCGTCGCGGTCGGTGAGCGCGAGCGCCGGCTGCCCGTGCTCCGCCGCCCGCTCGACGAGGTCCTCGGGCGTCGAGGCCCCGAACCGCATCGAGAAGCCCGAGGCGACGTGGAGGTGGACGAAGTCGGTGCTCATGGGTGTTCTCCTTGCGTCCGGCACTGTGGTGGGTTTGGCGTCGGGTTGCCGGACGTTGCAGGTGGCCCTTCCCTTGCGTCCGGCACTGTGGTGGGTATGCCGTCGGGTTGCCGGACGTTGCGGGTTCTAGGCGCTCTCGCGGGCGGCGACGAGACGGTGGCCGACCGGCTCGCCACACGGCATACCGAGGGCCGAGGTGACGAGACCGAGGAAGGTCTCGGCGGAGCGGAGCAGGTCGTCGGCCTCGCGCACCGAGACCCGCCGCGCGTGCGACTCGACCTCCTGGCGACGAACGGCCGCGAGCGCGAAGAAGTCGGCCCACTCGCCGAGCTCGGGAGTGTGGAGCGCGAGCAGCGGCCAGAGGTCCTGGGGCCCGCGGCGTCCCTGTCGGGCGACGAGGGCGGCCGCGGCGCGCATCGCGGCGTCCTGGGAGGCGACGAAGCGGACGGTGGCCAGCTCCGCGGCATACGCCTGCGCGAGGCACTGGCGGGACTGCTCGAGGAGGGCGAGGGCGGGACCGGCAGCCATGGCGGTCAGTCCTGGGCCCGGAGCAGGACCCACGGGTCGCTGCAGCCGTCGGCGGCGTCGGAGGCAAGGTCGTAGACCCCCGTGCCCGCTGCGGACCCTGCCTCGACACGCCACACGTGGCGCTCAGGACGCTCGCCGAGGTCCCCGAGGTCGCGCCACCAGGAGCGGCGCTCGCTCCAGTCGTCGAGGACCGTGCGGACGACGAGGATGCGGCCGCGCCAGACGAACGCACGCGGCCGGGGACGGAGGGCGAGCGCGCCCTCGGCGGTGGGCGCGGGCGCCTCGACACGCACCTCGACGGGCTCTTCGTACCGGCGCACCACGACATGGCCTCCTCAGGCAGGATGGGATGGGGTCGACACGGGCGACTCCGGAATCCTTGGGAGTCGAACACCTGTTCGACTCCTCCACTGTACAACCGCCGGACGCGGGGGCGTCAACCCCCTACGCTGACGCCATGACCGAGCCCGGAGACCCCGTGTCGGAGCGCGACCTCAGCGCCCACCCATCGGTCGCCGTCGTGCTCGAGACCCTTGCGGCACACCACATCCGGCCGGTCGTGCGCTACCTGCCCGACGCCGTCCGCACGGCCCGTGCCGCCGCCGACGCGCTCGGTGTCACACCGGCCGAGATCGCCAACTCGCTCGTCTTCGCGGGCCGTCGCCACGACGGCTCGACCGAGCCGCTGCTCGTCCTCGCCTCGGGTGGCCACCGCGTCGACCAGGACCGCATCGCCGGGCTGCTCGACCTCGCCTCCGTCGACAAGGCGACGCCCGAGGAGGTCCGTGAGTGGACGGGCTTCGCCATCGGAGGCGTCGCCCCGGTCGGGCACCCCGCTCCCCTGCGCACCGTCGTCGACATCACGCTCGGCAGCTTCGACCACGTGTGGGCTGCGGCCGGGCACAGCCACTCGGTCTTCCAGACCACCTACGACGAGCTGCTCCGGATCACGAGCGGCAAGGCCGTCGAGGTCGACTGAGCGCGAGCCGTCCCGCTGCCGCCGCACGCGAGACGGCCGCGTCGCCGGGAAGACGAGCGCCCCTCCACACTCACCGTCCCGGCCACGCGGCCGCAGGACCACTCTCCCGGGCCGCGGGTGGTGCCCGGATCAGTACGGATACTCAGATCGGGACTGCTCGTGGTACTCACATCCGAGACGAGCCAACCCGGCGATGTCCGTGCCGTGGACGATGATGCGCCCATGGATACGAATGCCACGCACCGGACGCCAGGTGGGGACGGCTCGGCCGGCGCACTCCTCACCCGCTTCGCCGACGCCATCGACGCCCAGGAGTGGGAGAGGTTGGAGGCGCTGCTCGCCCCCGGCTTCCGGGCCAGCTACGCCCACACCGGCGAGGTCTTCGACCGGGCCGGGTTCGTCGCGCTCAACCGCGACTACCCGGGGACTGGCGGTTCGAGCGAGAGCAGGTCGTCGACGCGGGGGACGAAGCCGTCCTGCGAGCCACGGTCAGCGATGCCACCGGCACGAGCGACGAGGTCCACGTCGTCGCCACCTTCGGCTCCGCACGCGGCGGGCTGCTCACCTCGGTCACCGAGGTCTGGGCACAGGCCACCGCCGCCGACCCGGAGCGGCGCTGACGCCGGCGGTGACGTCGCCCGGCCGGGACGGCACCGCTCAGCGGGCGCCGGTCGAGAGGCCGAGGTTCTCGTGGACCTCGAGCGTCGCCGTCGAGCGGTTCATCGTGATGAAGTGCAGGCCCGGCGCGCCCTCGGCGAGCATCCGCTGCGCGAGCTCGGTCGCGATCTCGACACCGACCGCGCGCACCGCGTCGGCATCGCCGGCCACGGCCTCGAGCCGGTCGACGACCGCCCTCGGCAGCGGCGTCCCCATGAGCTGGGACATGCGGGTGATCTGCTTGAGGTTCGTCACGGGCATGAGCCCGGGCGTGATCGGCAGGTCGCGGCGCTCGGCCACCCGGTCGCGCAGCCGCAGGTAGGTGTCGGCGTCGAAGACCATCTGGGTGATGGCGAAGCTCGCTCCCGCGTCGGCCTTGCGGACCATGACCTCGACGTCGTGGTCGAGGTCGGGCGAGGCCGGGTGCACGTCGGGGAACGCGGCCACGCCGATGGTGAAGTCGCCGAGCGTGCGGATAAGCGAGACGAGGTCGGTGGCGTGGTTGAGCCCCTCGGGGTGGGCGACCCACTCCCCGCCCGGGTTGCCCGGCGGGTCACCGCGGAGCGCGAGGATGTCGCGGACCCCGGCCGCGGCGTACTGGCCGACGACCCGGCGGATGTCCGCCACGGAGGCGCCGACGCAGGTGAGGTGGGCGAGCGGGGTGAGCGTCGTCTCGCGGGCGATGCGCTCCGTGACGCGCACGGTGCGGTCCTGCGTCGAGCCCCCGGCCCCGTAGGTCACCGACACGAAGTCGGGCCGGACCCTCTCGAGCCGTCGGATGGCATCCCACAGCACCACCTCGGAGGCGTCGTCCTTGGGCGGGAAGAACTCGAAGCTCACCGAGGGCCTCGCGCTGGCGAGCAGCGCGGGGATCGAGCGGGGTGCCATGCGGGTGAGAGTAGTCGAGCGGGCAGGCCGTAGGCTCGTGGCTCACGCATCGTGAGACCCGAGGAGCAGTCCGTGAGCAGCCCGTTGGACGAGATGGACCTGCGCGCCCGCGTGCAGGCCTGCATCGACCGGGAGCTGCGCACGCAGGAGTCCGTCCTCGCCGAGCTCGGCCCCGACGTCACCGACCTCCTCGACCGCATCGGCTCGCTCCTCGCCGGGGGCAAGCGACTGCGCGCCGCGTTCCTCTACTGGGGACATCGCGCCGCCGGCCGCCCGGACTCGGACGCCCTCGTGCGGCTCGCCACGGCGATGGAGTTCTTCCAGGCGGCAGCGCTCATCCACGACGACGTCATGGACGACTCGGACACCCGACGAGGTATGCCGGCCGCCCACCGCGCGCTCGCGGCGGTCCACTCCCAGCGTGGCTGGGGCGGCGACGACGCCCGCTTCGGGATCGCCGGCGCCATCCTCGCCGGCAACCTGTGCCTCACGTGGACCGACGAGCTCGTCGCCACGAGCGGGCTGCCTGCCGAGGACCTCGCCCGCGGGCGGGAGGTCTTCGACCGGATGCGCACCCAGCTCATGGCCGGTCAGTTCCTCGACGTCGTCGACTCGGTCCGTCCCTGGGACGACCTGCCGTCGGCCGAGCGGGTCAAGCGCGCCCAGCGCGTCATCCGCTACAAGAGCGCCAAGTACACCGTCGAGCACCCGCTCCTCATCGGCGCGACCGCCGGCGGCCTGCCCGAGCCCGACCTCGCGCACCTGTCCTCCTACGGCCTCGCCCTCGGTCACGCGTTCCAGCTGCGCGACGACCTCCTCGGCGTCTTCGGGGATCCCGAGGCGACCGGCAAGCCCGCCGGCGACGACCTGCGCGAGGGCAAGCGCACCGTCCTCATCGCCCACACCCTCAGCGGCGCCGACGACGCCGGCCGCACCCTGCTCCGCCGCCACCTCGGCGCGCCCGACCTCGACCGGGCGACCGTCGACGACCTGCGCGGCGTCATCACCGCCTCGGGCGCCGTCGAGGCCGTCGAGCGCGAGATCGCCGACCTCGCCGAGAGCGCCCGCACCTCCCTCGCCGCCGCCACCGGCGTCACCCCCGAGGCGGCGAAGGTCCTCGACGACCTCGTCGAGATCAGCACCGCCCGCACCGCCTGACACTCACCCGCCAGACCCGCCGCACCCGCACCTTTCGGCGCCGCGCACCTCTTCAGGCAGCCTCGGACGCAGCGAGTCCCTGACCTGCCGCTGCCCCGTCACCGAACACCGGGCTCGCGAGCCCCCTTCCCGTTCCCGAGCCTCGTCAACGGGGCTTCCGACCCGCACACCGGCTCCCGAGCCCCTGATGCCGTGCAGTCACCCTGCGAGCGACATCTCGCGCACCTCCCCCCTGAAGCAGCGAGCCGCAGAGCCCGACGAGCGAAAAGGCGGGGAGCCGGGCACGCAAGGAGCGCGGTGGTCCGGGTTCGCCGCTGGCTGGGTCTGGCGGGAGCGCAGAGCGCGCTCAGCGCGCGACGCGCGGATGGACTGCGGCGAACCCGGACCTCCGCGCGACGACGAGGAGCCGACCGAACGGCATACGAAGGAGGGTTAGAAGGCGAGCTCCATGGCCCGCCGCCGCACCTCGGTCTTGAACCCGCCGCGGAGCGAGTCGATCGGGGCACCGTCGACGGGCAGGGTCGCGTCGGGCGTGAAGAGCCAGCGCAGGATCTCGTCGTGGTTCATGCCGCCGTCGGCGAGGACGGTGAACGTGCCCTTGAGCGAGTGCAGCACGCCCTCGTCGTCGAAGAACTTCTCGGGGACGGCCACGACCTTGCGCTCGCCGACACGGGCCGCGAGCACGTCGCCGTCGTCGATGAGCCGGCGCACGTCGGCCAGGCGGACGCCGAGGCGCTCGGCGATGTCGGGCACGGTCAGCCACTCGCCGACGAGGGTCTCGAGCGGGGTCTCCAGGTCAGTCACGGTGGTCAGCGTGCCACAAAGTCTCGCGCGCGCCAGTCACAACGGCTACTCTGACATCGCCTGTCACAGGAGTCACACAGACAACGGCGTCGTGCGCGCCGTCTCGGAAAGGACGGCCTCCCATGGTCATCGCCCTCCCCCCGGCGACCGTGCCCCCGACCGCCGTGCTCCCGACGCACGCGGTCACCCACACCTCCCCCGCACCGGACGCGTGGACGACCTACACCGTGCGTAGCGGCGACACCCTCATCGGTCTCGCGGCGACCTTCCGGACGAGCCCGCGCACCCTCGCGGTGAAGAACGGCATCACCGACGCGAAGCGGCTCTGGGCGGGCGACACCATCCAGGTCCCCGCCGGTGCGTCCGCGACGGGCAAGTCGGCGCCGCGCGCCACCGGGCGCACCCTGACGACGCACACGGTCCGCGACGGCGAGACCCTCTACGGCATCGCCGCCCGCTACGGCACGACCGTGCCCGCGATCGCCAAGGCGAGCGGCATCTCGCCCGGCGCGTTCATCGTCCCCGGCCAGCAGCTGCGCCTGACGACTGCCTCGCGCGGCAAGGCGGGCGCTCCGGCGAAGGCGAGCGGGACGGCATACACGGTCCGCTCGGGTGACACGCTCCTCGGGATCGGCGCGAAGCACGGCCGCTCGGTCTCGGCTCTCGTCAAGGCAAACGGCCTGCGCGGCACGGTGATCCACCCCGGCCAACGGCTCGTCATCCCCGGCCCTGCCGCCCGCAGGTCCACCCCTGCGAAGCTGCCCAACACCTTCGCCGGCCGGACCTACCCCGACCGGATCGTCCAGAACGCCGCCCGCAACCGCGCGATCCTCGCCGGGCGCTCGGTGCCGAGCCGGTCCGAGACCAAGAGGCTCATCGTCCAGACGGCTCGTCGCCACGGCGTCGACCCGCGCCTCGCGCTCGCGGTCTCGATGCAGGAGTCGGGCTGGAACCAGCGGCAGGTGTCGGTGGCCAACGCCGTCGGCATCATGCAGGTCATCCCGTCCGGTGGCGACTGGGCCTCCTCGCTCACCGGCCGCAAGCTCGACCTGCTCGACCCGCAGGACAACGTCACCGCCGGCGTCGTCATGCTGCGCGCCCTCACCCGCATGGCGGCGTCGGAGGACCAGGCCATCGCGGGCTACTACCAGGGGCTCGCCTCGGTGCGTTCGCGCGGCATGTTCGCCGACACCAAGTCCTACGTCGCCAACATCAAGGCGCTCAAGGGCCGTATGTGACACCGGCGGGGTCGAGCACCGGGGTCCACAGGCTGCCGTCCGGCAGTCCGTACACTCGTCGGGTGTCCACCGCCCCCACCGACGACCTCGTCGGCGAGATCCTCGACGGCCGATACAGGGTCCTCGAGCGCCTCGCCGACGGCGGCATGGCGTCGGTCTACCTCGCCGTGGACACCCGCCTCGACCGCGAGGTCGCGCTCAAGGTCATGCGGCCGCACCTCGCCCAGGACGAGGCGTTCCGGTCGCGGTTCCACCGTGAGGCCCGCTCGGCGGCGCGCCTGTCGCACCCCGGCGTCGTCGCCGTCTTCGACCAGGGCGAGGACGACGGGCGCATGTTCCTCGCAATGGAGTACGTCCCCGGGCAGACCCTTCGCGAGGTCATCCAGGCCGAGGGTGCGCTGACGCCCCGGGCCGCGCTCGACATCATGCTTCCGGTCCTCGAAGCACTCGCCGCCGCGCACCGCGCCGGCATCATCCACCGCGACGTCAAGCCCGAGAACGTCATCCTGCGCGAGGACGGAGCCGTCAAGGTCGCCGACTTCGGCCTGGCCCGAGCGGTGACCTCGCACACCGTGACGTCGTCGTCGGGGTTGCTCCTCGGCACCGTCTCCTACCTCTCGCCGGAGCAGGTCGAGCGCGGTATCGCCGACGCCCGCAGCGACGTCTATGCCGCCGGGCTCGTCCTCTTCGAGATGCTCACCGGCGCCAAGGCCTTCGACGGCGACACGGCGATCAACGTCGCCTACCAGCACGTCCACGCCGGCGCGCCCCGGCTGAGCAGCCGCGTCCCGGACGCACCCGAGATCCTCGACGAGCTCGTGGCCGCCGCCACCTCTCGCGACCCCGACGGCCGTCCCGCCGACGCCGCCGCCTTCGCCGGCCTCGTGCGGACAGCTCGTCGCGAGCTCTCCGCGGACGAGCTCGACGGCCGGCCCACCGCGTCGGAGGCGGGTGCCGTCGCGGCGACCGTCACCCGCACCACCGCACTCCCCGTCGACGGCGAGATGCGGGAGATG
>NZ_AVPI01000066.1 GCF_000768675.1 Knoellia flava TL1
CGACCAGGTGCGCGGGGCGCCACCCGCGACTGCGGGGGTGGCCGCGCGCCGCTCCCCCGTCACCCGGGCGCAGCGCCGCGCCCTCTGGCCGTGGATCCTCGTCGTCGTCTCGGCCGCGATCGCCTCGGCCACCGCATGGTTCTTCATCGCCGGCCCCGGCGCCCCGACGGTCGTGCCCGCCGTCGTCGGCAAGCCCGTCGTCGCCGCCGAGTCCGCGCTGCGCACCGCTCACCTCGACGCGACCCGGCGTGAAAGCTTCAGCGAGACGGTCGCCAAGGGCGTCGTCATCTCGAGCACCCCCAAGGCCACCGAGGAGGTGCGCCGTGGCACGGCCGTCACCCTCGTCGTCTCGAAGGGCCCCGAGCGCTATGCCGTGCCCACGCTCGCCGGGACGAGCCTCGCCGAGGCCACCGACCGGATCACCGGTGCCAACCTCGTCCTCGGCAAGGTCACCGAGAAGTTCGACGAGAAGGTCGCCGAGGGCCAGGTCATCGCCTCCGAGCCCAAGGCGGGCACGTCCCTCAAGCGTGGCACCGCCGTCGCCCTCACCGTGAGCAAGGGCCGCGAGCCGATCACGGTCGAGAACTTCACCGGCAAGCCGCTCGCCGCCGCCAAGGCCGCGCTCGGCAAGGCCGGGCTCGTCGTCGAGGTCTCGGGTGAGGAGAACAGCGACACCGTCCCCGCAGGCTCGATCATCCGCCAGGAGCCTGCCGGCGGCACCCTGTTCAAGGGCGACAAGGTCACCGTCGTCACCTCCAAGGGACCCGTTCTCGTGACCATCCCGGGCGGCCTCATCGGCAAGCAGTTCATCGAGGTCAAGGGCACCCTCGAGGGCCTGGGCTTCACGGTCCGTGAGCGCCAGGCCATCCCCGGCATCAACTTCGGCACGGTCCAGGGGCTCAACCCGCCGGAGGGGTCCCAGCAGCCGAAGGGCTCCGAGATCGTCGTGACGACGGTCTGAGGTGACCTCAGCCCCCTCGGCCGTGCACGACGGCCGGTCCCGTCTCGCCGTCCTGCTCCTGCTCTCCGTCACTGCGGTGTGGGGCTCGACGTTCTTCCTCATCCGCGACCTCGTCGAGCACGTGCCGTCGGCGGACTTCCTCGCCGTGCGCTTCGGGATCGCCGCGGTGCTCATGTTCGCGCTCTTCTCGCGGCAGACCCGTGCCCTGACCCGCCGAGAGCTCGCGCTCGGCGCCGGTCTCGGCGTCCTGTATGCCGTGGCGCAGCTCCTGCAGACCGTCGGCCTCGAGAGCACGGCGGCGTCGGTCTCGGGGTTCCTCACCGGGACCTACATCGTCCTCACGCCCGTCCTCGGCGCGCTGCTGCTGCGCGACCACGTGCCGCGGGCAGCGTGGGTCGCAGCGCTCATCGCCACCGCCGGCATCGGCGTGCTGTCCCTCCAGGGACTGGCGATGGGGTTCGGCGAGGCGCTCACCCTCGGGTCGGCGGCTGTCTACGCGCTGCACATCCTCGCCCTCGGGCGGTGGTCGACCGCCTCGACCGCCCTCGGGCTCTCGACCGTGCAGGCCGCGGTCATCGCGGTCGTCTGCCTCGTCGCGGCGGCTCCCGACGGGATCACCCTGCCGGGCGACGGCGGGCAGTGGCTCTCCCTCCTCTACATGGCGGTCGTCGCCGGCGCCGGGGCACTGCTCGCCCAGACGTGGGCGCAGGCGCACCTCACTGCGACCCGGGCCGCGGTCGTCATGGCGATGGAGCCGGTCTTCGCCGCGCTCTTCGCGGTCCTCTTCGGCGACGAGACGGTGACGTGGCGGCTGCTCGTCGGTGGCGGGCTCGTCCTGGCGGCGATGTACCTCGTCGAGCTGCGGGCGGCCGCGCACGACGACGGCGCCTCGGCACTCGAGGACCCACCGGCGGAGATCCTCCACCACGACGTCTGACCCGTTGTTCGACTTCTTGCCCCAATGCGACAGCTCGCTGTCGCATCGGGGCAAGAAGTCGGGCGACCGTTGGCGCGATCGGGCAAGAAGTCGAGGGCTCGGCTCAGCGGAGCAGGTCGGTGAAGACCTCGGACGCGGCGTCCGTGCCGGCGTCGTCGACGTCGAGGTGCCAGACGAGGCGCACCCCCGTCGGGCCGGCGGCATAGGTCCGTATGCCGCGTGCTCCTGCCGCGTCGACCAGCTCGGCGGGTGCCCAGCGCGTCTGCGACAGGTCGAGCATGACGATGTTGGTCTCGACCCGGTCGGGCGTGACGACGTGAGGAGCGACCTCGCCCACGGCCGCCGCGAACCTGGCGGCCCGCGCGTGGTCGTCGGCGAGCCGCTCGATGTGGTGGTCGAGGGCGTGCAGGCCCGCTGCAGCGAGGATGCCGACCTGCCGCATGCCGCCACCGAAGCGCTTTCGCCAGATGCGCGCCTGCGCCATGCGCTCGGCGGAGCCGACGAGCACCGAGCCCACGGGTGCGCCGAGGCCCTTGGAGAGGCAGACGCTCACGGTGTCGAACTCACGGCCGTAGTCGGCGAGCGGGATGCCTGTCGCGACGTGCGCGTTCCACAGGCGGGCCCCGTCGAGGTGCATGGCGACGCCGACCTCACGGCTGGCGGCCCGCACCTCACGGATCGCCTCGAGCGGCTGGACGGTGCCACCGCCGAAGTTGTGCGTGTTCTCGACGACGATGAGTGCGGTGCCGACTTGGTAAGGACCCGCGCCCGTGCTCATGAGAGCGAGCGGCGCCGACGGGACGAGCCGCCCGCGGTCGGCGGCCCAGGAGCGGGACGAGATGCCCGAGAGCACGGCGGCCGCACCGAGCTCGGCGCGCAGGACGTGTGCGAGCGAGTCGGCGATGACCTCCTCGCCCGCCTCGACGTGCAGCCGCATGCCGAGCTGGTTGGCCATCGACCCCGTGGGGGT
>NZ_AVPI01000067.1 GCF_000768675.1 Knoellia flava TL1
CAGCCCGGATGCGACGCGCGGCGCGGCCGTCGTCGAGGGCGAGGCCGCCGTCGACGGGGAGGCCGGGCTGGCCGGTGAGGTGCTGCTCGCGGAGGAGCTGGCGCTGGGAGTCGGGGTGGTCTCGGCGACGGCGGCAGCCGGCATACCGAGGACGAGGGCGGCCAGCGCGAGCGGCGCGACGCGCCCGCGAAGGGAGGAGCGGTGCATGTGGGGGACAGCCTTCCTGAGCGGTTCGTGACGAACGCCCGACCCGGCCACAAGTGACTGTCCGGGCTCCGTCCCGTGACCTCGACGGGTGATGTTGGAGCCGCTCGCGTCTGCGGGGCAGTCCGGCTCGCCACCCTCGCGGGTGGCCTACGGTTGCGGGTCAGCGCCGGACTTGGACCGGCTTCCCCCCGCGGACGCGGTTGGTGCCGCCGAGTGCTCGGCGACCGCCCCACTGTAGCGCCATCCTGAGTGCTTCCTGACAGCCGCTAGACTGAGGTCACAGGCGTTCGAGCCGTCATCAGCGGCGAGCCTCCGGAAGAACGGCGTCACCTCGCGTGGCGCTCACTAGAACCGGACGTCGGGGTCACGTCACGACTTGGGAAACAAGAGCGGTCGTATGCCGGGTGCCCCCGTGGGGCGCATGGCTGCGGCAAGCGAGGTGGTACCGCGGAGGGAGCCGGCCGGCATACGGCAGGAGGCCTTTCGTCCTCGTCCAGACGACGACGCGACGACCCGCAGGAGCCCTCGACATGACCTACCCCAAGGTCTCGACCAGCCACCCCGGCGCAGCCCTCGGCGTGCCCTCCGCAGGCGTGTCACCGAGCCCGAAGTTCCCCGAGATCGAGGAGCGGATCCTCGCCTACTGGGAGGCCGACGACACCTTCCGCGCCTCGGTCGAGCAGCGCGAGGCCGGCGAGAACGGCGCCAACGAGTTCGTCTTCTACGACGGCCCGCCCTTCGCCAACGGTCTGCCGCACTACGGCCACCTGCTCACCGGCTACGTCAAGGACCTCGTGCCGCGCTACCAGACGATGCGCGGGCGCCGGGTCGAGCGCCGCTTCGGGTGGGACACCCACGGACTGCCGGCCGAGCTCGAGGTCATGCGGAGCAAGGGCATCAAGACCACCGACGAGATCCGTGAGCTCGGGATCGAGGCGTTCAACGCCGCGTGCCGCCAGTCGGTCATGATCTACACCGACGAGTGGCGCGAGTACGTCACCCGCCAGGCGCGCTGGGTCGACTTCGACAACGACTACCGCACGATGAACCCCGACTTCATGGAGTCGGTCCTGTGGGCGTTCAAGTCGCTGCACGAGAAGGGCTGGATCTACGAGGGCTTCCGCGTCCTCCCGTACTGCTGGAACGACGAGACCCCGCTGTCCAACCACGAGCTGCGGATGGACGACGAGGTCTACCAGATGCGCCAGGACCCGGCGGTCACCGTCGGCTACCTGCTCGACTCGACGGGCACGGACCCCGTGCTCGACGGCGCGCACCTCCTCGTGTGGACGACGACGCCGTGGACCCTGCCGAGCAACCTCGCGGCGATGGTCGGCTCCGAGATCGACTACGTCGTCGTCGAGGCGCCGGTGCCGGGGACGGACGGCACGGCGCGGTACGTCCTCGCCGAGGCGCGCCTCGGGCACTACGCCCGCGAGCTGGGCGAGGAGCCCGTCGTGGTCGGTCGCTACAAGGGCTCCGAGCTCGTCGGGCGCACCTACGCCCCACCGTTCTCCTACTACGCCGGTCACGCGAACGCGTTCCGGATCGTCGCGGCCGATGACGCCGTGACGACGACCGACGGCACCGGCGTCGTCCACACCGCCGGCGCCTTCGGTGAGATCGACAAGGAGGTCACCGACCGCGAGGGCATCGAGGCGGTCATGCCCGTCGGCAAGGACGGCCGGTTCACGGCGCCGGTCGACGACTACGACGGCGTGCAGGTCTTCGACGCCAACGCGCTCATCATCGACCACCTGCGCGGCGCCACCCGGGGCCAGGGAGCGACCGGCTCGGTGACGCCCGGGACGATCCTGCTTCGCCGCGAGACCTACGACCACTCCTACCCGCACTGCTGGCGCTGCCGCGAGCCCCTCATCTACAAGGGCGTCTCGTCGTGGTTCGTCGAGGTCACGGCGTTCAAGGACCAGATGGTCGAGCTCAACCAGGACATCACCTGGGTGCCCGGGCACGTCAAGGACGGCCAGTTCGGCAAATGGCTCGAGAACGCCCGCGACTGGTCGATCACCCGCAACCGCTTCTGGGGCAGCCCCGTGCCGGTGTGGAAGTCGGACGACCCGGCCTACCCCCGCCTCGACGTCTACGGCTCGTTCGAGGAGCTCGAGCGCGACTTCGGCGACCTGCCGCGCGACCGCGACGGCAACCCGGACCTGCACCGCCCGTTCGTCGACGAGCTCACCCGCCCGAACCCCGACGACCCGACCGGGAAGTCGACGATGCGACGGGTCGAGGACGTCCTCGACGTCTGGTTCGACTCGGGCTCGATGTCCTACGCCCAGGTCCACTACCCGTTCGAGAACGTCGACTGGTTCGAGCACCACTTCCCGGGTGACTTCATCGTCGAGTACATCGGGCAGACGCGCGGCTGGTTCTACACGATGCACGTCCTCGCGACCGCGCTCTTCGACCGGCCCGCCTTCAGCTCGTGCATCAGCCACGGCGTCGTCCTCGGCAACGACGGCCAGAAGATGAGCAAGTCGCTGCGCAACTACCCCGACGTGCGTGAGGTCTTCGACCGCGACGGTGCCGACGCGATGCGCTGGTTCCTCATGTCGTCGCCGATCCTGCGTGGCGGCAACCTCGTCGTCACCGAGGAGGCCATCCGCGAGGGGGTGCGCCAGGTCCAGATCCCGCTGTGGAACAGCTGGTACTTCTTCACGCTCTACGCCAACGCGTTCGGCGGCGGTTCCGGTTCGGAGGGCGGCGAGGAGCAGGGGTATGCCGCGCAGTGGTCGACCGCGTCGACCGCGCCTCTCGACCGCTACCTCCTCGCGAAGCTGCGCCAGCTCGTCGAGACGACGACCGAACAGCTCGACGGCCTCGACGTCGCGGGCGCGTGCGACTCGATCCGCGGGTTCGTCGACGTGCTCACCAACTGGTACATCCGACGGTCGCGGGAGCGCTTCTGGGACACCGGTTCCGGTGAGGGCTCGGAGGCGGGCGCCGATGCCCGCGCGGCCTTCGACACGCTCTACACGACGCTCGAGGTGCTCACGCGGGTCACCGCGCCGCTGCTCCCGCTGGTCTCCGAGGAGATCTGGCGCGGCCTCACAGGCGAGCGCTCGGTGCACCTGGCCGACTGGCCGTCGGCCGACGAACTGCCGGCCGACGATGAGCTCGTCGAGCGGATGGACCAGGCGCGGGCGATCTGCTCGGTCGCCTCGTCGCTGCGCAAGTCCGAGAAGCTGCGCGTGCGCCTGCCGCTGCGCGACCTCACCGTCGTCGTGCCCGGTGCCGCCGGGCTCACCGACTTCGCCGGGATCGTCGCCGACGAGGTCAACGTCCGGCAGGTCTCGCTGCTCGACCTCGACGCGGTCGGCGACAGCGACTTCGGCGTGACCCAGCGGCTCACCGTCAACGCGCGTGTCGCCGGGCCCCGCCTCGGCCGCGAGGTCCAGACGGCGATCAAGGGCTCGAAGTCGGGCGACTGGTCCGTGGCCGAGGACGGCACCGTCGTCAGCGGTGGCCTCGAGCTCGTCGAGGGCGAGTACCAGCTCGAGACGGTCGTCTCCGGTGGTGACGCCGGGTCGCGCGCGACCGCGGTGCTGCCGGGCGGCGGGTTCGTCGTCCTCGACACCGAGGTCACGCCCGAGCTGGCCGCCGAGGGCCTGGCGCGCGACGTCATCCGTGCGGTGCAGCAGGCGCGCCGCGAGGCCGGGCTCGACGTGAGCGACCGCATCTCACTCACCGTGACGGGCTCGCAGGCGGTCTGGGAGGCGACGGTCGCCCACCAGGCGCTCATCGTCGACGAGACGCTGGCGACGCAGTTCGGCTCGGCGCCCTCGATCGACGCGCTGCCGCTCGGCGACGGCGTGAGCGAGGCCGACCTCAGCGACGGCGAGCGGGTCCGCATCCTCGTCAAGAAGCTCGCCTGACCGGCATACCTCCTCGGGACCGTTTTCCGGGGACGGCGAGAAAGGGGTCCGGAGCAAGGGAACAGTTCTCTTGCTCCGGACCCCTTGTGCGGGGACGGCGGGAAACGGTCCCGGGGTGTGGCGCGGGTTACCCGAGCCGGCCGCAAACCCCGCGAGCGGCGTCGGGCGCTGGTCATCAACCTCGGGGCGCGGTTCGCCGCGCTCGCCCTCTGCTTCGCGCTGTTCTCGCTGGCCATGGCGAGTCCTCGCCGCCGTGCGCGACGTCCGCGCCGCCCGGACGTGGCGCGACCGGGCCGGCCACCTCTTCGGCCCGCCCGGGTGGCGCCCCGCCGAGCCGCCCTCCTGAGCCGACCTCGCAAACCCGGGCCGGACGGCATACTCGGGTGGGTGGCAGGGTGCTGTGACCCCCGAGGGTGCGACCGCGTGTTCGGACCGCGGTTCGCACGGCACGTCGCGGGCCGCTACCGGAAGCGGGGCCTCGACCGGACCGCGCGCCGGATGGTCGACTGGCTCGCGTCCGAGGGAGTCGACGGCGCGACCGTCCTCGAGATCGGTGGTGGTGTCGGCGAGATCCAGCTCGAGCTCCTCGAGCGCGGTGCCGCGTCGACGACGAACCTCGAGCTGAGCCCCGCCTACGACGGCGAGGCGGCCGAGCTCGCGCGCGAGCACGGGGTCGCCGACCGCGTCGACCGCCGGATGGGGGACGTGGCCGTGGACCCGTCCGTGGCGCCGCCGGCCGACGCCGTCGTGCTGCACCGTGTCGTCTGCTGCTACCCGGACGCCGAGCGGCTGCTCACGGCTGCTGCCGCTCACGCACGGCGGTCGGTCGTGCTGAGCCACCCGCCGCGCAACGTCGTCTCGCGCGCGATGCTCGCGTCGCAGAACGTCGTCATGCGCGCCCTCGGGCGCGAGTACCGTACGTTCGCCCACCCTCCCTCCACGATGCTGGCGACGTTGCGGGACAACGGTTTCAGCGCGCGTCACCTCCACCGAGGCCTCGCCTGGCACGTCATCGTCGCGACCCGTGAGCCGTCGTCGGCGGTGGGGCAGAACGCCTAGGGTGGTCGCGTGCCCGAACCCGTGAGACGCGTCCCCGGCGACGTGCTCATCCATCTCCGTCGTGCTCGCGACCACATCGACCGGCACTTCGCGGAGGACCTCGACCTCGACGCCCTCGCCGCGACGGCACGGCTGAGCAAGTTCCACTTCCTCCGGTCGTTCGCTGCCGTCTACGGCACGACGCCGCTCGCCTACCTCGGCGAGCGCCGGGTCGAACGCGCGCAGGACCTCCTGCGGACGACGAACCTCACCGTCACCGAGGTGTGCCACGCCGTCGGCTACTCGAGCCTCGGGTCGTTCTCGACCCGCTTCCGCGAGATCGTCGGCGAGACTCCCAGCGCCTTCCAGACCCGGTATGCCGTCCGCGGCGCCCCACGCATCCCGGGCTGCTGGGTCTTCATGGCCGGCCTCGTCGAGAGGCGCGACGGGCCCGGCGGGGGAGCGGACGGCATACGGAGCAATCCGGGAGAAGCGCCGAGCGCGAGCTGACGCCTACGGTCGGTCGCATGATCACCAACGTCAGCCTCGTGTCCGTCTGGGTCAAGGACCTCGACGAGTCCCTCGCCTTCTACACCGATGTCCTCGGCTTCGCCGCCGGCGACGACATCACGCTGGGGGAGGACTTCCGCTGGGTCACCGTGACCCATCCCTCGCAGCCCGAGCTCTCGCTGCACCTCACGACTCCGAGCAAGCCGCTCTCGGACGACCTCATCGCGGCGATGCAGCGGGCTCAGCTCGAGGGCGGGCTGCCCGGCGTCGGGCTGCACGTCGACGACTGCCGCCGCACGGTCGAGGAGCTCAAGGGCAAGGGCGTCGAGTTCCTCCAGGAGCCCGAGGACCGGCCCTACGGCGTCGAGGCGCTCATGCGCGACAACTCGGGCAACTGGATGGTGCTCGTCGAGCCCCGGGAGTACACGCCGGGGGACTTCGACGGCGCCTCCTTCGACTGACTCCCACCGACTGATTGCGCAGCAGCGACGTCCGGAGGGCCGGATCGGCACCCTCGGCGTCGCTGCTGCGCAAGAAGTCCGGGACAATGGCCGCATGGCACCGGCTCCCGACTCCTCCCAGCGCGAGGCTGCTCGCAACCTCGACATCATGAAGCGGCTGCGCGAGGTCGAGGAGGCGATCCTCGCCCGGGCTCCCGAGCACGACCTCGAGCCGTCGCTGGACCGCATCAGCGCGGTCATGGAGCTGGCGGGAGACCCGCAGCACACGTTCCGCGTCATCCACCTCACCGGCACGAACGGCAAGACCACGACGGCCCGCGTCGTCGAGTCCATTCTGCGCGAGATGGGGCTCACCACAGGACGATTCACGTCGCCACACCTCCACACGATGCTCGAGCGGATCGCGATCGGCGGCCGCAACATCGAGGCAGAGAAGTTCCTCGCGGCCTACGACGAGGTCATCGACCTGGTCGACATCGTCGACGCCCGCTCGGTCGCCGAGGGCGGCCCGCGGATGACCTACTTCGAGGTGCTCGTCGCCGTCGCCTATGCCGCGTTCGCCGACGCCCCGGTCGACGTCGCCATCGTCGAGGTCGGCATGGGCGGCAGCTGGGACGCGACCAACGTCGCCGACGGCACCGTCTCGGTCATCACCCCGATCGCCCTCGACCACCAGCACTTCCTCGGCAACACCGAGCCGGACATCGCCCTCGAGAAGTCCGGGATCATCAAGGCCGACGGCATCGCCGTCTCCGCGCTCCAGGCCGACCCGGCCGTGTCGGCAATCCTGCGCGACCGGGCGGAGGAGGTCGGTGCGCAGCTCGCCGTCGAGGGTGAGCAGTTCGGGATCGAGGCCGCGGACGTCGCGGTCGGTGGGCAGGCGCTCACCGTGCGCGGTCTCGCGGCCACCTACGAGGACCTCTTCCTGCCGTTCCACGGCACGCACATGGCGCAGAACGCCGCCGTCGCGATCGCCGCGGTCGAGGCGTTCCTCGGTGGAGGCGAGCAGCCGCTCGACCTCGAGGTGCTCAAGGCCGGACTCGCCGCGGCGACGTCGCCCGGCCGGCTCGAGGTCGTCCGCCGCAGCCCGACCGTGCTCGTCGACGCCGCCCACAACCCAGCGGGTGCCAGGGCGCTGCGCGACGGGCTCAACGAGGCGTTCACCTTCACCCGGCTCGTCGGCGTCATCGCGATCCTCAAGGACAAGGACGCGACGGAGATGCTCGAGGTCCTCGAGCCGGTGCTCGACGAGGTCGTCGTCTCGCGCACGACCTCGCCGCGGGCGATGCGCCCGAACGACCTCGCCGAGATCGCCCGCGGTGTCTTCGGGGACTCACGCGTCACGGTCGTCGAGGACCTGCCCGACGCGCTCGACCAGGCGGCCGCCCTCGCCGACCAGGGCGGCGTCGGCGGGGGAGTGCTCGCGACGGGATCGGTCGTCACCGCGGCCGAGGTTCGGATGCTTCTCGGCGTCACCGACGCCTGAGCCCGCACGGAGGCTTGCGTCCGCAACTCTGGTGGCCTGGCCGTCACCGTGGCGGACGCAGAGGTATGCCGGGCAGCTCGCTCCCGCTTGCGTCCGCAACTCTGGTGGCCTGGCCGTCACCGTGCCGGACGCAGGGGGTGCATCCAGAACGCCCTCAGTCGATGTCCTCGCCGGCGAGAGCCTTGGCGGCGAGGTGCTCCTCGCTCGCCACCTCCCACACCTCCATCGCGGAGTGCAGCGCGAGCGCGACGACCCCGAGGCCGAGCACGAGGTCAGGCCAGCCCGACCCGGACCACAGCGTCACGAGCGCCATCGCGATGATCGCCACGTTGACGAGGACGTCGTTGCGAGCGGAGAGAAAGGCCGCGCGAGACAGGCTCCCGCCCGACGTCCTCACCCGCGCCAGCAGCCACGCGCACACCCCGTTGACGACCGCGGCGGACCCGGCCGTCGCGGCCAGCCACCCGACGTCGGGCGGTGTGGGGTCCCCCCACTTCGCCACTGCCTGCCAGACCGCCGCGGCCGCGGGCACGAGAAGGATCCCCGCCATGACCTTGCCGGCGATGGCGCGATGCCGAGCACCCCACCCCAACGCCAGCGCGATGAGCACGTTGATCGCCGTGTCCTCGAGGAAGTCGACGCTGTCGGCGAAGAGTGCCACCGACCCGATCGCGAGGGCCACGGCGACCTCGACCCAGAACCACGCGAAGTTGAGCCCGGCGACGGTGAGCACGAGCCGCCGAAGCGTGGAGGCGACGCTGCCAGTGGCTTGCTCGGACTTCACTGGACCTCCTTGGTGCTGCGAACCCCGATCAACCCACTTCCGGCGGGAATCTCGAAGCGCGCGGGAGGGTGAGACGAGTCGGCTGGGAGGGGCACCCGTCCATCCAACCAGCGCACCCGGCATACCCTCGTGCCATGCACCCCATCGCCAGGCTCGTCGTCATCATCGCCGTCGTGGCGGTGGTGTTCTGGCTCGTCACGCGCTTCCGTGACAGCGCGCGCGGCGACAAGGTGAGCTTCCGGCCGGTCGAGGACCTCCCGCTCGAGGTGCAGCAGTCCATCGACCTCGCGCTCTCGCACGACAGGAAGGCGACCGCGGTCAAGCTCTACCGTCAGGCGACGCGGGCGCCCGCAGAGGCGGCGAAGGCGGCGATCGACGTGCGGGAGTGGAAGCGCGGATGAGCCGCCTCCCGCTCACCGGCACGACCGGCACCTTCACGTGGCGGATGCTGGCGTCGGTCCTCGGCGGCCAGGGTCTCGTCATCCTCCTCGGGGCGCTCGTCGCCCGCGCCACGGCGCTCGCCGAGGGTGCGGACAACGCCCAGACGCTGCTCTGGCTCGGCGTGGCCCTCGGGGTGTTCGCCTTCGTCACCGCCGGGCTCATGCGCTCGCCGATCGGCCTGCCGCTCGGCTGGCTCGTCCAGGTGCTCACGTGGGCCAGCGCCGTCGTCGTCCCGGCGATGATCGGCGTCGGGCTCGTCTTCACCGGCCTCTGGGTGCTCTGCCTCGTCAAGGGCCAGCAGGTCGACGCGATGATGGCGGCCCGGGAGAGCGACGCCGAGGCCGCTCGCTAGGCTGGCCCGCGTGACTTCCGAACGCTCCCTCGTCCTCGTCAAGCCCGACGGCTACGCCCGCGGCCTCTCCGGGGAGGTCCTGCGTCGCATCGAGGCCAAGGGCTACACCCTGGTCGCGCTCGCGGTGACGACCCCCACCCGTGAGAACCTCGCCCGCCACTACGCCGAGCACGAGGGCAAGCCGTTCTACGAGCCGCTCCTCGAGTTCATGTCGTCCGGGCCGGTGACCGCCGCCGTCATCGAGGGCCAGGGCTGCATCCCCGGCTTCCGCGCCCTCGCCGGTGCGACGAACCCGACCGAGGCCGCGCCTGGCAGCATCCGCGGTGACCTCGGCCGCGACTGGGGCGAGAAGGTCCAGAAGAACATCGTCCACGGCTCCGACTCCCCGGAGTCCGCCGAGCGCGAGATCGCGATCTGGTTCCCCGAGCTCTGACCCGACAGACCTCCCCGGTATGCCGGCCGCTCACCGCCCACGCAGAGCGTGGGACCCGGAGCGGCCGGCATACCTGCGTCCGGGGCCGGGAGCGCTCGCCGAGCGGACTCGCGAGTATCGCCCTAGGTTGAGGCTCGCGCGGACGACGGCGTCCGCGCATCCCTTCACCCAAGGAGCCAGCATGAGGATCACCCGAGTCGGGCCGGGGGTGGTCTCGGCGCTCGCGCTCGTGGCCGCCGGCCTCGCCGGAGCCGGAGTCGCGACCGCGGCGCCGCATCCGGCGGCCCAGGACGAGAAGGTGCAGATCGTCACCGTCCACGCGGCAACCCAGAAGGAGCGCTCGGCCGTCGACGCCCTCGGTCTCGACACCACCGAGCACGCCGACGAGCACGGCGTCGACGTCGTGCTGCACGGCGCGGCCGACGTCGCCCGGCTGCGCGCGGCCGGGAAGAAGTGGACGGTGAAGGTCGCCGACCTCGCCGCCGTCGAGCGTGCGAACGCGCAGAAGGACAAGGCCTACGCGACGAGCGTCGCCGAGTCCGAGCTGCCGAGCGGCCGCACGGGCTACCGCACCCTCGCGGACTACAACGACGAGATGACGGCGCTGGCCGCGAAGCACCCCACCAAGGTCAAGCCGCTCACCCTCGCGAACGCGTCCGTCCTCGGCAAGCCGATCAACGGCATCGAGATCACCGACGGCGCGGCCAACACCAGCGACGGCAAGCCGGTCTTCCTCATCATGGGCGCGCACCACGCACGCGAGTGGCCGTCGTCCGAGCACGCGATGGAGTTCGCCTACGACCTCCTCGAGAGTGGCGACGCCCGCAACGCCGGACTGCTGCGCGACATGCGCACCATCGTCGTGCCGGTCGTTAACGTCGACGGGTTCCAGATCTCGCGCAGCGCGGCGCCGCTGGGCAACTTCAGCCAGTTCGACTACGAGATGAAGCGCAAGAACTGCTCTATCAGCGCCAAGACGCCCGCGCTCTACACCACGGGCACGTGCGCCGACAACCGCGCAGGACGCCTGCGCGGCACCGACCCCAACCGCAACTACCCCGGCTTCTGGGGCGGCCCCGGTGCGTCGACGAGCTGGAGCAGCGACACCTACCGCGGTGACGGCCCCGGCAGCGAGCCCGAGGTGGACGCCGTCCGCAAGCTCATCAGCAGCCGCCAGGTGACGACCCTCATCACCAACCACACCTACAGCAACCTCGTGCTCCGGCCGCCGTCGCTCGCCTCGACCGGGTTCAGCCCCGACGAGATCGCCTACAGCGCCCTCGGGGCACAGTTCGCCGAGCACAACGACTACGCCAACATCCCGTCGTTCGGCCTCTACGACACCTCCGGCTCGACCGAGGACTGGAGCTACTGGAACACCGGCGGCTTCGGCTTCACCTTCGAGATCGGCACTGAGGGCTTCCACCCGCCGTTCCAGACAGGCGTCGTCGCCGAGTACATGGGTCTCGCCCCGGCCGCCGGTGCGGGCAAGGGTGGCAACCGCGAGGCCTACTACGACGCCGCCGAGGCGGCCCGCAACCCCGAGCTGCACTCGACGATCACGGGCAAGGCCCCGGCCAACACGACCCTGACGATCCGCAAGACCTACCAGGGCATGACCTCACCGGTCATCCAGCCCGGCGGTGCGACGACGGACCCGATCCCCTACACCGACGTCCTCACCTCGTCGCTCAAGGGCAAGGGAGGCGCGTTCTCGTGGGCGGTCAACCCGTCGACCCGGCCGCTCGTCGCCGGTCGCTACGGGCGCGACCCCGTCGCGCCGACCCAGCCGAGCAGCCCCATCGCGAACCCGGCAGGTGTGCCGGCCGTCAACGGGTCCGAGTTCACGAACGTCTCGATCCAGGGCCTGCCGACCTACGACAACGGCAAGGTCGTCTTCACCTTCGGATGGCCCGGCCCGAACCCCGACCCCGTCACCGACTGGGACTTCTACATCTACGACGCCGAGGGCAACCAGGTGGCCTCGGCCGCCACCCTGGCCAACCCGGAGGTGGCGACGGCGCTCGACCCGGTGCCCGGCGGCTACCGCGTCGAGGCGGTCAACTACGCCAACGGGGCCACGGCCGACTGGACCGGCACGATGTCGTTCCTGCCGCCCGACCCGGCGATCGTCACCGGCGTCAAGGAGTCGTGGAACCTGACCTGCACCAACAAGCAGGGCAAGATGGTCGGCAACCGCAGCATCGTCGTCGACCGCGGCCAGAGCGTCGACGTCGGCAACCCCTGCAACCGCGCGAAGGTCGCCTCCAGCAACGAGTGACCTCCGCCTGACCGAACGAGGAGGTGTGCCGGCCGCGCATCGTGCGCGGCCGGCACACCTCCGTCTGTGGCCTGTCGCGTCCGCAACGATGGGGGCCAGGGCGTCACCTCGCCGGACGCAGCGGGTATGCCGTCCGCTCGCCGACGCTTGCGTCCGCAACTCTGGGGGTCAGGCCGTCACCCTGCCGGACGCAGTGGGTGTGCCCGACGCGCGTGTCAGGTCCGGGAGCGCCACGGGTCCGCGCGTAGCATCGCGAACGTGGCTGGATGGGACCGGTGGATGGGCGGGCGCGACCTCGCCATCGACCTCGGGACCGCCAACACCGTCATCCACGAGCGGGGCCGCGGGGTCGTCCTCGACGAGCCCTCGGTCGTCGCCGTCCGCACGGGCACGTCCGAGCTGCTCGCCGCAGGCCACCGCGCCAAGGAGATGCTCGGTCGCACGCCGGACTCGGTGACCGCCGTTCGGCCGCTGCGCGACGGCGTCATCTCCGACGCCGACGTCACCGAGCGGATGCTGCGCTACTTCGTCGACCAGGTCTCGCCCTCGCGGGTCTTCCGGCCGCGGATGGTCGTCTGCGTGCCGAGCGACATCACGAGCGTCGAGCGGCGGGCCCTCGAGGACTCGACGCTGCGCTCCGGGGCGCGCCGGGTGCACGTCATCGAGGAGCCGATGGCGGCCGCGATCGGTGCCGGGCTGCCCATCGAGGAGACCAAGGCGTCGATGGTCGTCGATCTCGGCGGAGGGACGACCAACGTCGCCGTGATCAGCCTCGGCGGCATCGTGACGAGCCGGTCGATACGCACCGGCGGCGACGAGGTCGACGAGGCGATCATCGCCCACGTGAAGTCGGAGTACTCGCTGCTCCTCGGCGAGCGCAGCGCCGAGCAGATCAAGGTCGCCGTCGGGTCGGCCTTCCCGCTGCGCGAGGAGCTGAGCGAGCGGGTCCGCGGGCGCGACCTCGTCACCGGGCTGCCCAAGACCGTGTCGATCTCGTCGGGCGAGGTCCGCCGCGCCATCGAGGGGCCCGTGCTCCAGATGGTCGAGCTCGCCCGCGCCGTCCTCGACGTCTGCCCGCCCGAGCTCGCCGGCGACATCCTGGACCGCGGCATCACCCTCACCGGTGGGGGAGCGCTGCTGCGCGGGCTCGCCGAGCGGATGCGCCACGAGCTCGGCGTGCCCGTCGCCGTCGCCGAGGACCCGCTGCGGGCCGTGGCGCGCGGCGCGGGTCGCTGCGTCGAGGAGTTCGACACCCTGCACCGCGTCCTCGTCGACAACCGCCGGTTGTGAGGGGCGACGCGGCCGACCGGCGCCGGCGTCGCCTCGTCGCGCTCGCCGTCGTCGTGACCTGCGCGCTGCTCGTCGTCGACCTCCTCGGCGGCCCGGGGACGGGTCTGCTGCGCCGCGGGGCGGCGACCGTGCTGGGTCCGCTCGAGCGGGTGCTCGCGCCGTCGGGCCGGGCCGACGAGGACGAGCTGCGACGCGACAACGAGGAGCTGCAGAGTGCCCTGCGCCAGGCAGAGGTGGCCGGGCGCGAGTCGGCCGAGCTGTCGGCGCTGCTGGCCTCGCCATCGACCGCCGGGGCGCGGGTCGTGCCCGCCAGGGTCGTCGGGGTGGGTGCCCCCGGTCCACAGGGTGTCGTCCGGCTCACCATCGACGTCGGCAGCCGCGACGGGGTGGACGTCGACCGGACGGTCGTGGCGTCGGGCGGGCTCGTCGGTCGCGTGGCCTCGGTCGCGCCGTGGACGAGCGACGTCCTCGTCGTCGGCGGTCCCGAGGTCGTCATCGGTGCCCGGGTGGGCGGCGCGGGTGCGCTCGCGACGGTCGGCGGGGCCACGGCCGCCGCGACGGGACGTGACGCCGGCGAGCTCGGGCTCACCCTCGTCCAGACCGGCACGCTCACCGTGGGCGACGAGGTCCGAACCCTCGGCAGCGTCGACGGTCGGCCGTTCGTGCCCGGCGTCCTCGTCGGTCGGATCACCGCCGTCGAGCCGCAGCGGGGACGGCTCGCGCCGTCCGGCACGGTGGAGCCGGCCGTCGACGTGGGCACCCTCTCGGTCGTCGGCGTCCTGCTCAGCCCGCCCCGGTCGACGCCGCGGGCGGCGGTCACCGGCGGCACGTCGGGCGGGACATCAGGCGGGACGTCGTGACGCCGGCGGGCGCCCTCGTGCGAGCGACGCTGCTGCTCCTCGGGGCGGTCCTCGGCGTGACGCTCGCCGCCCGGCACCTCTCACCGCTGCCCGACCTCCTCCTCGTGGTCGTCGCGTCCGCGGCGCTGCGCGCCGGCCCGCGCACGGGACTGCTCACCGGCCTCGTCGGCGGCTGGCTCCTCGACCTCCTTCCTCCTGGTTCCGCCGTCCTCGGCACCCAGGCCCTCCTGTATGCCGTGTGCGGCCTCGCTGTCGGGGCGCTGCGCCGTCCCGGACCGGTCTCGGTGGTGTGGGTCGTGCTCGTCATCGCGGGCGTGGCCAGCGGGCTCGAGGTCGTGCGCGGAGCACTCGCGCTCGCGCAGGGAGTGCCGGTCGACGTGCTGTCCTCGGCGCTGCGCGTCCTCGCCACGGCGACCGTCGGGCTCGTCGTCGTGCCATTGGTCAGCGCCGTCGAGCGGCGGTCGGAGAGGCGGCGGTTCGCGTGACCGACGTCGGGCTGCGCCCGCGCGACGGGTCCGGCCACCAGGGCCGGTTCGTCGCCGTGGCCGCCGTCGTCGGGCTCCTCTTCGTCGTCCTCTTCGGGCGCCTCGGGCAGGTCCAGCTCACCGAGCACGCCGACTACACCGCAGCCGCGGCCGAGCTCAACACGCGCGAGGTCGTCGTGCCAGCGGTGCGTGGCCGGATCCTCGACCGGTCCGGCCGCGCGCTCGCCGACAACACCTCGGTCACGGTCGTCACGCTCGAGCGCCGCGTCGTCGCCGACAGCCCCGACCGGGCGAGGGCCCTGCTCGCCCGCGTCGCCGAGGTCGTGGGCCGTCCGGTCGAGGAGCTCGTCGGTCGCACGCACCTGTGCGGGGAGGCCGGGGCGCCGAGGGCGCCGGCGTGCTGGGCCGGGTCACCCCAGGTGCCGATCCCGGTCGCGAGCGGAGTGGACCCGCAACGGGCACTCAGCCTCGTCGAGCAGCCCGCCCGGTTCCCGGGCATCGCCGTCGAGGCGGTGCCGGTGCGCCGCTACCCGGCGCCGTCCGGCGTCAACGCCGCCCACGTCCTCGGCTACCTCGGTCGCGCCACCGAGAAGGAGGTGGCGGCGTCGAACGGTGCGGTGACCGCAGACGACCTCGTCGGCCGCGCCGGGCTGGAGCAGCAGTACGACGCGGTGCTGCGGGGGACTCCGGGCCGGACCGTCGTGTCGGTCGACTCGCGGGGCCTCGTCACCGGTGTCGTCTCGCGGGTGGATCCCGTGCCGGGCCGCGACCTGGTGACGAGCCTCGACGCGGGGGTGCAGGCCGCGACCGAGAAGGCGCTCGCCCGCGAGATGGCCGCGGCCCGCAAACGCGGCCTGCCCGCCGACTCGGGCGGGGCCGTCGTCCTCGACGTGGCGACCGGCCAGGTCGTCGCCTCGGCGAGCGCGCCGACCTACGACCCCGACGTGTGGACCGGCGGCATCTCGGCGAAGAGCTATGCCGCGCTCACGGCACCCGGAGCCGGGACGCCGCTGCTGTCGCGGGTGACGGGCTCGGCGATGGCACCCGCCTCCACGCTCAAGGCCCTCAGCGTGCCTGCCGCCGTGGCGGCAGGCAACCCGCTCACCCGGACCTACGAGTGCGGGTCGAGCTATCGCATCGGCAACCGCTCCTTCCGCAACTTCGAGTCCCGCGGCTACGGCCCGATCACCTTCCACCGTGCGCTCGAGGTCTCGTGCGACACCGTCTTCTACGACGTCGCCTACCGGTCGTGGCTGGCGCTCGGCGGGTTGAACGGCCGCGACGCCCGGGACCCCTTCATCGCGACGGTGCGCGACTTCGGCCTCGGGGCCCGGACCGGCATCGACCTGCCCGGCGAGACCGCCGGGCGCATCCCGGACCGGTCGTGGAAGCGGCAGGTCTGGGAGGACACGAAGGACGAGACCTGCCGCAGGGCCCGGACCGGCTATCCCGACGTGGCGAAGACCGACCCGGCCCGCGCGACCTACCTCACCGCGCTCGCGAGGGAGAACTGCGAGAGCGGTGCCCAGTTCCGCGCCGGAGACGCCGCGAACTTCTCCATCGGACAGGGCGACGTCGCCACGACCCCGCTGCAGATGGGGGTCGCCTACGCGGCCATCGCCAACGGCGGCACCGTGCGCGAGCCCCGGGTCGGCGTGCGGGTCGTCGACCCGGTGAGCGGCTCGGCCGAGCCGGTTCCCGCGGGCGCCTCGCACCGGGCAGCGCTGCGCAGCGATGTCGGCGCCTACGTGCGGTCTGGGCTGAGGGCGGTCGTCGTCAGCGGCACGGCGGCACAGGCCTTCCGGGGCATGCCCGCCGACTGGCCCGTCGCCGGCAAGACGGGCACGGCCGAGGTCTTTGACCGTTCCGACACCTCGTGGTTCCTCTCGTACGCCCCGGCGAACAGGCCGCGGTATGCCGTCTCGGTCGCCGTGAGCCAGGGCGGCCACGGCAGCGAGACCGCCGCGCCGGTCGCGCGCGCGGTCCACGACGCTCTCCGGCTCCTCCCGCGCTGAGACCTCGACTTCTTGCCCGGATGGGACACGGCCCTCGGCGCAAGGCGCCCGCGTCAGTGTCCCAGCGGGGCAAGAAGTCGAACGGGGGGCCGGAGGTGACGGGGGAGCGCGACGGGGGCGGACGGCATACAACTAGGCTCTGCCCCATGGCTGACTTCGATGTTGTCGTTCTCGGTGCCGGACCCGGTGGCTACGTCGCGGCGATCCGCGCCTCGCAGCTGGGTCTCAAGGCCGCCGTCGTGGAGAGCAAGTACTGGGGAGGCGTCTGCCTCAACGTCGGGTGCATCCCGTCCAAGGCGCTCATCAAGAACGCCGAGCTCGCGCACGTGCTCCAGCACGACAAGGCGAAGTTCGGCATCGAGGGCGACGCGACGATGTCGTTCGGCCCGACCCACGCGCGCTCGCGTCAGGTGTCGGCCGGCATCGTCAAGGGCGTCCACTTCCTCATGAAGAAGAACAAGATCGAGGAGATCGACGGCTGGGGCACGCTCACCAGCCCGACCTCGATGGACGTCGCGCTCAACTCCGGCGAGAAGCGCTCGATCACGTTCGACAAGCTCATCATCGCCGCGGGCGCCGTGACCCGCATGCTCCCGGGCATGCAGGTCTCGAAGAACGTCGTCACCTACGAGGAGCAGATCCTCACCGACGAGCTGCCCGGCTCCATCGTCATCGCCGGCTCGGGCGCCATCGGCGTCGAGTTCGCCTACGTCATGAAGAACTTCGGCGTCGACGTGACGATCGTCGAGTTCCTCGACCGCATGGTGCCGACCGAGGACGCCGACGTGTCCAAGGAGCTGCTCAAGCACTACAAGAAGCTCGGCGTCAAGGTCATGCTCTCGACCAAGGTCGACGGCGTCGAGGACACCGGCTCGGGCGTCAAGGTCACCGTCTCGCCGGCAGCCGGCGGCGACGCGCAGGTCCTCGAGGCCGACAAGTTCCTCTCGGCCATCGGGTTCGCACCCCGACTCGAGGGGTATGGCCTCGAGGCGACCGGCGTCAAGGTCACCGACCGCGGCGCGATCGAGATCGACGACTACTGCCGCACCAACGTCGAGAACGTCTACGCCATCGGCGACGTCACCGGCAAGCTCATGCTCGCCCACGTCGCCGAGGCCCAGGGCGTCGTCGCCGCCGAGACGATGGCCGGCGCCGAGACGATGCCGGTCGAGTACGACTTCGTCCCGCGAGCGACCTACTGCCACCCCCAGATCGGCTCGTTCGGCTACTCCGAGGCACAGGCGAAGGAGAAGGGCTACGACGTCAAGACCGCGCAGTTCCCGTTCAGCGCCAACGGCAAGGCCATGGGCCTCGGGGACGCGGTCGGCTTCGTCAAGATCGTCGCCGACGCGAAGCACAACGAGATCCTCGGCGCGCACATGATCGGCCCCGACGTCACCGAGCTCCTCCCGGTCCTGACGCTCGCGCAGAAGTGGGACCTCACCGCCGACGAGGTCGCGCGCAACGTCTTCGCGCACCCGACGCTGTCCGAGTCGGTCAAGGAGGCCATCGAGGGCATCGCGGGGCACATGATCAACCTCTGAGCCCGGTCACGCTCTGAGCCGAGCGGCCGTGTGCCGCAACGCTGCTCGTATGCCGTCCGCCCTTGGGGCGGACGGCATACGGCGTTCTCACCCCATGCCGGTGCCGAGGTTGAGGATGTTGCCGTCGGGGTCCTTGAACCAGACGCTGCGGAACGACGAGTCGCCCATGTTCATCGTGGCGACCCCGTCCTGCCACTCGGTCTCGGGCATGTCGTAGGTCTCGAACGAGACGCCCTTGCCGCGCAGGTCGGAGATGTGGTCGTCGAACTGGTCCTCCGGCAGCTCCATCATCATCGCCGTCGCCTGGTTGGTGCCGGCGAACTCGGACTCGTAGACGAAGAGGCCACCCGAGCCCGCCTTGTAGGCGACGCCGCCGGGCATGTCGGGTCCGGGCTCGAGGCCGAGGACGCCCTCGTAGAACTCCCGTGCCTTGCCGAGGTCCTTGACACCGAGG
The DNA here is from genome assembly GCF_000768675.1 of Knoellia flava TL1. Lineage (GTDB taxonomy): Bacteria > Actinomycetota > Actinomycetes > Actinomycetales > Dermatophilaceae > Knoellia > Knoellia flava. Next base: position 18,538 of record NZ_AVPI01000067.1, read on the forward strand.
GTGGGGACGGGCGTGTGGTCACCGATCATCGCTGCTCCACGGGCGGACCGGACGACCCTCGCGCGGTCGGCCCACCCCCGAGACTAGGGACAGCGAGGTTCCGGCGCCATGGGTCGAAGCGGTTGGGGCGGGGGCTCCGCCGGGCCACCCCCGCGCTCGCCTGCAGGGTGGCTCAGACGCTCGTCTGCCGGGGGAGCGGGGCGCCGGTCTCGAGGAGCGAGCGGAGCGACTCGAGGATCGCGGTCCAGCCATCGCGGACGTTCTCGGCAGTGAGCGGGCTGCCGTCGAGCCGGTCGTGGACGAGCCGCAGCCTTGTGCGACCACGACCGAGGTCGCTGAGCTCCCACGAGACGCGGCTCGGTGGCTCGGCGGCGAGCTCGTCGTCGTAGAGGGGATGCCACGTGTGGACGAGGCGGTGCGGCGGGTCGACCTCCTCCACGACGCCCTCGACGGCGACGCTGCCGTCGGGCAGGTGGGTCTCGAACGCCTCTCCCGCGACGGGCGGGGAGGTCCAGTGGGTCGCGTGGAAGTACTGCCGCGTCGACTCGGGGTCGGTGAGCGCGCGCCACACCTCCTCGACGTCGGCCCGGATTAGACGTGCCGGTCGGTCATGGCTGCTCCTCGTGGCGTGAGTGGATGCCCTCCGCGGCGCTCCGGACGTCGAGCAGGGCGCGGGTGAAGGGTTGCGCGTACTTGCTGACCCAGCGGTCGGCGATCTGCGCGATGGGGACGGGGTTGAGGTGGTGGTGCTTCTCGCGGCCGACCCTCTCGGTCGTCACGAGGCCGGCCTCCTCGAGGACGGTGAGGTGCTTCATCACCGCGAAGCGGGTCACCGCCGGGAAGAGCGCGACGAGCTGACCGACCGTCTGCCCGTCCTCGGCGAAGAGCGCGTCGAACAGCGCCCGGCGGGTCGGGTCGGCGAGCGCCCGGAAGACCACCTGCTCCTCGTGCATCCCTCCATTGTGTGACCAAATGGTCACATGTCATGGGCTCGCCGTCACCGCCCGGTATGCCGTGACGACCGCCTCCGCGCTCCGGCGCGCCTCGTTCTCGTCGGTCTCGAACCCGATGACGGAGAAGCGCATCGCCTCCCGCCCGCGCCACGAGGTGCCGCCGACGAAGCAGACGCCGTCGGCGCGGACCCGGGCGATCGTCTCCCGGGTGCGGCGGTCACCCTCGTCGTCGTCGGCGTCCGACCCGAAGCGGACGAGGACCTGGTTGAGGACGACGTCGTTGAGCACCTCGATGCCCGGCTGCCCGCGCAGGAGGTCGGCCACGAGCCGCGCCAGGGCGCAGTGCCGGTCGACGAGGGTGACGATCCCCTCACGGCCCAGCGTGCGGACCATCGTCCACGTCGCGAAGCCCCGTGCCCGGCGCGAGAGCTCGGGCACGTAGTGCGACGGGTCTCGCTCGCCGGTCTCGGAGACGGGGAGGTAGCTCGCCGCGATCGTCATCGCCCGCTGGTGCAGGGCGTCGTCGCGCACGACGACGTAGCCGCAGTCGTAGGGCGTCTGGAGCCACTTGTGGCCGTCGACCGCCCACGAGTCCGCGCCGTCGACGCCCTCGGTGAGCGCCCGGGTCCGCGGGGAAATGCGCGACCAGAGCCCGAACGCACCGTCGACGTGCACCCACGCCCCCGCGGCCTTGGCGGCGGGCACGAGCGTCGCGAAGTCGTCGAAACCTCCCGTGTTGAGCTGGCCGGCCTGGAGCACGACGACGGCGGGCCGGTGGAGCGCGGCGATGGCCTCGAGAGCGGACGAGACGACGATGCGTCCCTGGTCGTCGACGGGGAGCGTCACGACGCGCTCGCGACCGAGTCCGAGGAGCTGCAGCGCGGCATACGCGGTCGCGTGGGCCTCCTCGCCGATGAGAACCGTGATGGGTGGCGCACCGAAGAGGCCGTCGCGCTCGACGTCCCACCCGACGTCGTCGAGGACCGCGCTGCGGGCGGCGGCGAGGCCCGTGAAGTTCGCCATCGTCGCACCGGTGACGAAGCCGATCGAGGCCTCGCGGGGGAGGTCGAGCAGCTCGAGCAGCCAGCGGGACGCGACCGTCTCGGCGGCCGAGGCTGCGGGTGACGCCTCGTGGTTGCCGGCGTTCTGGCCCCATGCACTCGTGAGCCAGTCCGCCGCGACGCCCGCCGGGTGCGAGCCGCCGATGACCCAACCGAAGAAGCGGGGGCCGGTCGGCGTCATGAGTCCCGGGTCGGCGAGCCGCACGAGGTCGCCGAGGACGTCGGACGGATCGCTGCCCGCCTCCGGAAGGTCGGCCTCGAAGCCGGCCAGCGAGGCGGCGTAGTCGTCCTGTGGAGCGGCCGCGCGGTGGGGCACGTCGTGGCGGAACGCGATGGCCGCCTCGCACGCGCGGCGCCACAGGGGCGCGATGCTCTCCGGTGGGGTGCTCGCCATGAACGGCAGTGTCCTCGTCCGGGAACTCGCGCGCCAGTCTCAGGAATGAGTGGCGGCCCCCCGTCAGCCCAACGCCACATCGGGCGGAGGTTCCGCCTGCTCCTCGACGGACCCGCTGGCGACGAAGTCCCGAAGCACCCTCGTGAACCGGTCAGGGTCGTCGAGGTGCGGGAAGTGGCCCGCTCCCTCGAACAGCTCGACCCGACAGTGGGGGACCGAGCTTTGGGCGCTGATCGCGTGCCACGCGGGAATCATCCGGTCCTTGGACCCCCAGACGAGGAGGATGGGGACTGGCGGGGCGTCCTCGAGGCGGTCGTGCGCACTGATGCTCTGTCCGCCGATGTCGATGACCGACCGGGTCGTGGCGAGGAAGGCGCGCCGGCTCTCGGCGTCGGCGAGTGAGGTGAACCCCCGCCAGACCGCACTGATGTCGGATCCCGGGTGCCATCCGACCTTTGTCGCGAGCTGGCCCAAGGCCTGCACCTTGGACAGGACCGGCGCGGAGGCGACGACACTGAGCACCTGCTCGGCGCCGGGCAGGGTCGCCGACCTCAGGACGAGGTTGACCTCGCGACCTAGGCCACCGGTGGCGATGAGGACCAGCCGGTCCACCCGCCCCGGGAAGAGGTAGAAGAACTGCATCGCGATCCCGCCACCGAGCGAGTGGCCCACGAGGGTCACCCGGTCGATCCCGAGGTGGTCGAGCAGGTCGCGCAGGGTTGCCGCGTGTGCGCTGAGGGAGTAGTCGCCCAGTGGTTTGGCGGAGTCGCCGTGACCGAAGAGGTCAGGGACGAGCACGCGGTGGTCGTCATCGAGCTGGTCGACCAGGCGGGACCACTGGCGGCGCGAGCCGAGGATGCCGTGGATGAAGAGCAGGGCCGGTCCCGAGCCGCTGTCGACGAACGAGAGGTCGTGACCGTGCAGGCGGACGGTGCGCGGGGTCATGCGGACCATGGCGACGGCTTCCTCGAAGGAGCGGGGTTCGGTACTCCACGGTAACCCCGCGGTTGGTCCCCACCGAGGTGTCCCGAGTGTGACCTATCCCGCGAGTGTGCCGCCGAAGACCTGCCAGGCGAGCAGTGACTTTGCAACGAGGCTCAGCACGATGTAGACGGTCTCGCCGAACAGGTAGTCGCGCCAGCGACCTCGACCGCGGTACTGAAGCCACTGGTTGACGGCGAAGACGTTGAAGAAGAGGAACAGCGACACGATGATGGCGTAGACGAAGCCGGGAGGGCTGACCTCCGAAGGAGACTGTGGTGCAACCGTGTACACGACGACCGCGACCCACGGCACCGCACCGGCGATGCACCCGAACCAGAACGGCAGCCAGCCGCCACCAGCGGGCTGCTCGTACTTCTCCTGCAGCCACCCGAAGAGGATCATCGACGCGTTGACCCCGACGATCGCGAGCAGCGCCGTGACGTCGGCGATGCCCACGAGCTGGGCGATGACGACCATCATGAGCGAGGAGGACATCGCGTACTCCACCCACCGGGCCCGGTTGATGCCCCGGGACAGGTCGCTCACGTAGCCGCGGAACCACACCGTGGACACGAGGAGGTGCGCCACCGCCGACAGTGCGAGGAACCCCGCCACCGCCGGCCCGGTGGACAGGTCGAACAGGACGGTCGGCTCTTGGGGTGCTGTGCCGGGCGGGCCGGCGAGGTAGCTCGCCGTGACGGGGAGGGCGAAGTCGGTCGCGAGCACGACCACCGCCACGGCCTGGACGGTGTGCAGCGCGGCTGCCACAAGGTTCAACCGACGCAGCCGCTGCTGGCGTGCCTCGGGGACGGGTGTCGACATGGGCTGACCGTACTGGGTGCTGCACCCTGCTCCTAGGATCGCGGGGTGAGCTCGCTGTTGATCCGCAAGGCCCGCCTCGTTCCCGTCGGCGGGGTTCCTGCGCCCGCCGGCACGGTGGACCTGCGCGTCACCGGTGGCCGGGTCACCGAGCTCGCCCCGAACCTGCCCGCCGACGCGGCCGACGACGTGCTCGACGCCGACGGCAGGTGGCTCATCCCCGGCCTGTGGGACCAGCACGTGCACCTGGGCCAGTGGGCCGCGAACTCCACCCGGCTCGACCTCTCGTCGACGACCAGCCCTGACGAGGCGGTCCGGCTCGTCGCTGCCGAGGTGGGTGCACGTTCGGGGGGATCCCGCGACACGGTCCTGCAGGGGTTCGGTCACCGGACCGCAGGCTGGGAGCGCCAGCCCACGGTCGCCGAGCTCGACGCCGTGAGTGGTGACCTGCCCGTGGTCCTCATCAGCGGCGACGCCCACCACGGCTGGCTGAACTCGGCGGCGCTGCGCCTCCTCGGCCTGCCGAGTCGTGAGGGTGTCGTCGAGGAGAACGAGTGGTTCCCGGTCTTCGCCCGGCTCGACGAGGTGACCCAGACCCCGGAGGGGAAGCGGACGGCATACGCCAAGGTCCTCGACGCGGCGGTGCGCCGCGGCGTCGTCGGCGTGCGAGAGATGGAGTGGGCCGACAACGCGACCGAGTGGGCGCAGCGCTCGGACTCCGGGCTCGGCGTCCTGCGCGTGCGGACCGCGACGTATGCCGTCGGGCTGGCCGCGACGATCGCGGCCGGCCGCCGCTCGGGGGACGTCCTCGACGAGGCCGGGCTCGTGACGATGGGTCCGCTCAAGATCATCAGCGACGGCTCGCTCAACACGCGCACGGCCTTCTGTCACGACCCCTACGTCGGCCCGGATGTGCTCGAGCACCCGCACGGGCGACCCAACAACTCGCCCGAGGAGCTCGCCGAACTGCTCGCGGAGGCGACTGCCCACGGGCTCGATGTCGCCGTCCACGCCATCGGCGACGCGGCGGTGGGCGTGGCCCTGGACTCCTTCGAGCGCACCGGCGCCCGTGGCTCCATCGAGCACGCCCAGCTCGTCGCCACCGAGGACGTCGCACGGATGGGACGCCTCGGTGTCGTCGCGAGCGTCCAGCCCGCGCACCTGCTCGACGACCGCGACGTGACGCTGCAGTGCTGGCCTGACCGCGCCGACCGGTGCTTCCCGCTGCGGTCGATGCTCGACGCCGGCGTCCGGCTCGCCCTCGGCTCGGACGCGCCCGTCGCCCCGCTGGACCCGTGGGAGGCCATGGCTGCCGCCGTCCACCGCACCGCCGACGAGCGGGGCGAGTGGAATGCCGCCGAGACGATCACGGTGGAGCAGGCTCTCGCCGGCAGCGTCGACGGAGCGACCACCGTGGCCGTGGGTAGCACGGGTGACCTCGTGCTCCTCGATGCGGACCCCCTGAGGGGTCCGCGGACTGGTCCAGTTGCAGCAGCCCGTCTGCGTGGCATGGCGGTCGGTGCGACTGTCGTGGCTGGTGTGGCGACCCGCAGGACCTTCTGATCACCCCGGACTAGCCCGGCGCTAGTCCGGTCGGCCGGACGGGTGACCTCTTGTGTTCACTTCCGCCGGTTTGTCGTTCGCGCCGATTTCGCCGCCCCTAGCGTCGATTCCGTCGTCAGGTCCTGACGGCAGGTCTTCAGGGGTGCAGGTATGTCGAGATCGCAAATACTCGCTCGGCGAACAGTCATGATCGGCTGGGACGCCATGGCGTGGGTGCTGGCGCTCGGGGGGTTCCTTCTCGTGCGGCACGAGCTCACGCTGAGCGAGCGCATGTGGGTCATCGCGATGACCTATGTCGCCGCTGCCGTGGCGCTCCAGGTCGTCGGCGGCTTCGTCACGCACCTCTACCTCGGTCGCAGCAAGGTGGGGAGCTTCGACGAGGTGACGTCGCTGGGCAGGCTCGTGGTGGCGATCAGTGTCGTCCTCGGTGCGGCGTTCTACATCGCCGCGCCGCTCTTCTCTCGCGGCATCGCCTTCATCATGCCCATGCTCGCGTTCCTCATCATGGCCTCGGGCCGCTGGGTCCTTCGGGTCGCGCGGGGGAGCGACCGTCGCAAGGGCAGCCGGCTGCCGGAGGTTCCGGGCGTGCCCGCCCTCGTCTACGGCGCCGGCGACGCGGGCCATCAGCTCGCCGGTCTCGTCGACTCCTCCGATGACCCGCCCTACACGATCGTCGGCTTCGTCGACGACGACCCGTCGCTCCGGTTCTTGCGGGTGCGCGGCTACCGCGTGCTCGGGCTGGGAGCGGACCTCGTCGCCGTCGCCCGTGCCAAGGGCGCCGAGGCCGTCGTGCTCGCCATCACCGAGGCGTCGCCCCAGCTCATCCAGGACGTGTCCGATCGGTGCACCGAGGCCGGTCTCGAGCTCGTCGTCGTCCCGCCGGTGCGCGAGATGATCGCGGGGCGGATCGAGCTCGATCACCTGCGGGCCTTCAACGTTGCCGACCTCCTGGGTCGCCGGCAGGTCGAGACCGACCTCACCGAGATCGCCGACCGGGTCACCGGCAAGGTCGTCCTCGTCACGGGCGCCGGGGGCTCCATCGGCTCCGAACTGGCCCGTCAGGTCCAGGCGCTGCAGCCGGCCAAGCTGCTCCTGCTCGACCGTGACGAGTCCGCCCTCCACGCGACCAAGCTCTCGCTCGACGGAGACGGGCTTCTCGACACCGAGGACACCGTCCTGTGCGACATCCGCGACCGCGAGGCGGTGTGTGCCGTCTTCAACCGGCTCGCACCCGAGGTGGTCTTCCACGCGGCCGCGCTCAAGCACCTGCCGATGCTCGAGCGCTTCCCCGACGAGGGCTGGAAGACCAACGTGCTCGGCACGCGCAACGTCCTCGAGTGCGCCGCCACCAACGGGGTCCAGCACTTCGTCAACATCTCGACCGACAAGGCTGCGGACGCGACGAGCGTCCTCGGACAGACGAAGCGTCTCGCGGAGCGCCTCACCGCCTGGTATGCCGGCCAGACCGGCATGCGCTACCTCTCGGTGCGCTTCGGCAACGTCCTCGGTTCGCGCGGCTCGGTTCTCGACACGTTTCGTGCCCAGATCGACCGGGGCGGCCCGGTCACCGTGACCGACCCCGAGGTGACCCGCTTCTTCATGACGATCCCCGAGGCCTGTGAGCTCGTGCTCCAGGCGGCCGCGATCGGCCACCCGGGTGACGTGCTCGTGCTCGACATGGGGGAGCCGGTGCGCATCGTCGACGTCGCCCGCCGCCTCATCGAGGAGTCGGGCAAGGACGTCGACATCACGTTCAGCGGCCTCCGCGAGGGCGAGAAGCTCCACGAGGTGCTGCTCAGCCGTGCCGAGCGCGGGCGGGACACCGCCCATGAGCTCATCACCCAGGTCGAGGTGCCCAGGCTCGCGCCGAAGGACCTCGGGACATGCCTGCCCGGTCGGGGCGACGACCGCGACCTCCACCTCGACTTCAGTGGGATCGTCCCGGTCCTGCCCAGTCACGGCACCGCAGCCGGAAAGGGAATGCGATGACCCCGCACGCGCCCGCCAGCACCCCGACGTTCCCGGTGATGCCGGGTGGTGTCCGGCTCGCTGTCGTCGGTCTGGGCTACGTCGGGCTCCCGCTCGCCGTCGAGTTCGGGCGGACGATGGACGTCGTCGGCTTCGACATCAACAGCACGCGCGTCAAGGAGCTCGCGACCGGCACGGACCACACGCTCGAGGTCGACGACGCCGACCTCGCGGCGTCGCACGGGCTGCACTTCACCGATGACCCGGACGACATCGCCGACTGCAACGTCTACATCGTCACGACACCGACCCCGATCGACGCGGCGAAGCAGCCTGACCTCACTCCCGTGCTGTCCGCGACCGAGACGATCGCCAAGGTGCTCAAGCCGGGTGACACCGTCATCTACGAGTCGACCGTCTACCCGGGCGCGACCGAGGAGCGATGCGTGCCAGTCCTCGAGGACCTCTCCGGGCTGCTGCTCAACGATGACTTCTTCGTCGGCTACAGCCCGGAGCGCATCAACCCCGGCGACAAGGAGCACCGCCTCCCGACCATCGTCAAGGTGACCTCGGGCTCGACACCGGAGGCTGCGGACTTCGTCGACGCCCTCTACGGCTCGATCATCACCGCGGGCACGCACCGGGCCTCGTCGATCCGCGTCGCAGAGGCCGCCAAGGTCATCGAGAACACCCAGCGCGACGTCAACATCGCCCTCATCAACGAGCTCGCCATCCTCTTCAACCGACTCGACATCGACACCGAGGAAGTGCTCCAGGCAGCCGGCTCGAAGTGGAACTTCCTCGGATTCCGACCGGGTCTCGTCGGCGGCCACTGCATCGGTGTGGACCCCTACTACCTCACCCACAAGGCGCAGGCCGTGGGCTACCACCCCGAGATCATCCTCGCGGGCCGGCGGCTCAACGACTCGATGGGTTCCTACGTCGCCTCGCAGCTCGTCAAGCGGATGACGAAGGAGGGCATCCCCGTCCGCGGGGCGCGGGTGCTCATGCTGGGGCTCACCTTCAAGGAGAACACCCCCGACCTGCGCAACTCGCACGTCGTCGACATCCTCGCCGAGCTCGCGGACTACGACATGCACGTCGACGTCCACGACCCGTGGGCGCGGCCCGAGGAAGCCCACCGGCACTACGGGATCGACCTCGTGGAGCACCCGGAGCCCGGGGCCTACTCGGCGGTGGTCCTGGCGGTGCGGCACAACGAGTTCGTCGAGATGGGAGCCGAGCGGATGCGCACCTTCGGGAAGCCGGGGGCGCACGTGCTCTACGACCTCAAGTACGCCCTCGACAAGAGCGACTCGGACCTTCGGCTGTGACCGCCCTCAACCCGCCGAGCCAGCATATCTGCCTCTGAGCCCCGGACGTGACCGAGGCAGAGGGAGCTCGCTCAGGTATCCGGTCGGAACGCGCGGTGCTGGGAGGAGCGGCTGGTCCGCGATGTCGAGTACGTCGACCTGCGCAGCCTCGCCCTCGACCTCCGCATCCTCCGGCGCACCGTCGCCGGTATGCGGCGCGAAGGTCGTGACGCGCGACCTTCCCGAGGGCCTCGTCGTCAAGGATGTGCCGGGGGCATGGCTCTCGAGCTGACCGCCCCGTCGGGCACTCGTTGGGTTCTTACTCCAGTTGGCACCAAGTGTCGGGGCGTCAGGATCAGGCCTTGACCACGAAGGCGATCCCGGGGTGAACGTGAAGGGACCACACGTCCGGGTACTGCGGCGCTGAACGCCGGCCCCACTGGGGGTACCTCTCGAAGGTGGTGTCCAGGGCCTGGACGCTGTCCATCAGCCCGGTCAGGAGACCCATGGCCGAGCTTGCGGGAGGTGGGTCGGCACCCTCGTAGGTCGGGTAGTAGCTGGTGGAGAGATCTTCGATGACATAGATGCCCCTGCTGTGCATGAGCGGCCACAGGTAGTCGAAGGAGGCTCGAATGTGCGAACCCACGTGCGAGCCGTCATCGATCACGATGTCGGGAACTCCGTGGGTGGTGACGACCTCTGCCAGCTGCTCGGGGTTGCTCTGGTCCACACGTTCGAAGGCGACGCGACCGCCCAGGCGGACCGTCTTGTCCTCGATGTCCAGACCGACGATCCGGGAACGAAGGAAGTAGTCGCGCCACACGGCGAGCGAGCCCCCCGGTGTCAGGCTCGAGTAGCCTCCGACGCCGATCTCGAAGACCACCAGGCGCTCGAGTCTGCGCGGTCCCACATGGCGCTCGTAGTGCTCCGTGTAGCCATGACTCAGCTTGTCGGTCCCGCCATAGAGGCGCACGAGCGGGGACAAGGCGTTGACGAGCCCCAGCGCTCGACCGGCCCGGATCGCGCGGGCCCGCTCGCGAACTCGCCGGGTCACTCCGACCGGACGCATCGACATGACGTCTCCTCCCTGTGCCCATCGACCGCGCCTTCTCCCAGGCCCGGGCCGCCACGCGCCAACGTACCGCCCCCAGTCGTCCGGGGTGGGGAATGAGCGGCGGAGAGCGGGGTGCCGCGGGTCGCCGTGCATGCCGCTAACTCGCCATGGGGGGTGCGTGGCTGGCGTACGGTGGGTGGGTGTACGTGACGATCGCCCCGGAGCTCGTCAGGGATGACGATGACCGCCGGTGAGCGTGGCTCGGACCGACACGCGTTCCTCGTCGCTGGTCACGAGAACCACGTGGTCCTCCAGCGGCTCATCTCGTTGCTCGACGACGAGCGCAACGATCTCTACGTCCATGTGAACAAGCGGGCGAAGGGCTTCGACCCGGACCGACTCCAGCAGGTCTGCCGGCGCTCGCGACTGGTCATCATGCCGAGAATGAGCGTCTATTGGGGGGACTACTCGCAGATCACCAGCATGCTGAGGATGATGCGGCGTGCTGACGCCAACGGGCCGTATGCCTATGTGCATCTGTTGTCCGACTCGGACCTGCCCCTGAAGTCGAACGACGAGATGCATGCGTTCTTCATGATGCATCAGGGTCGTGAGTTCGTCGCATTCAACGAGCTGTCGACCTTCGGCCGGACCTGGGTCGCCCTCCGGTATCCACTCAATCGCTTCTACCGCGCACCGAACCCCGTGGTTCGGGCCGCCTATCTGCGTTATCGCAACGCCTGGGTGCGCATCCAGAGCGCCGCGGGCCGCGACTGGGCTTCGCAGCAGGACGTCCAGGTGAAGTACGGCAGTGACTGGGCGTCCATCACGGGTGACCTGGCCCATCACGTGATCAGCCAGGAGCCCTTGATCCGCCGCGTCCTGGGGCGAGCGTTCATCCCTACGGAGTTCTACCTGCAGACGGTAGTCTGGAACTCTGCGTTCCGGGACAGGGTCTTCGACCACGTCAACCCCTACCGCAGCAATGTGCGACTGGTCGACTTCGCGCGAGGAGGGGGAGACGGGAGCCCCCTCACGTGGCGATACGAGCACCTGTCCGAGCTGGTGTCGTCCGATCGGATGTTCGCCCGCAAGTTCGACGCAGGAACGGACCTGCGGGTGGTCGAGGCTCTCGTGGCCCACGTGAGAGAGCGCGGTAGCCGCGGTCGTGCCTCCGGCTGCGGGTGACTGCCGTAGGGTCCGCTCTTCGTCCCGGTCCGGGGGAGCGATGCAGCAGCGCTTGGCGCAGATTGTCGATTGGACAGGCAAGGGGAAAGAGACCAGCGCATGATTGGCGGTGCCGGTGCTGCCCAGGCGCAGGACTGGGCGGACCGCTCGGATCAGACCCACGGAGGGCTCGAAAAACCATGCGAGTGCTGATCAGCGCCGGCTGGATGGGGGGAGCTGGCGGGGCTGAACGTGCGTTGTACTCGATCCTGCGCAGCCTGCAACAGGACGAGGTGGATGTGGTCGTCCGGCACCGCCTCGATGGGGAGTGGTCCAGGGCCACTTCGGCGCGGGTGGCACTGGTGGACTCCCCGCACTGGTGGGGGGCCGGGCACGAGCAGGGGATCAAGGGAAGAATTCTCCAGCGTGTGGTCAACCCGGCACGCAGACTCGTTCACCCGCGCTACGACCTCTATCTGCAGTTCCTGTCGGGAGCGTTCGTCGCTCCCGCGGCTCGGGCGAGTGTGCGCCTGTTGATCCCGTCGGGCAATCAGGTGCCGGAGCACATCGCCGACCGCTTCGACGCGGTGGCGATGCAAGCACCGGACAACGAGTCGCTCGTACCGACCAGCACACGTGCGGTGCTCCTGGCGCCACCCGTGTTCGACCTCGCTCGCGAGGCTGAGCCGCCTGCGGTCGCCCTTCCCGACGCGTTCCTGCTGACGGTGTTCAACCCCTACGACCCGATCAAGGGGATGCAGGACCTAGCCGCAGTGCTGGCCACGGCACCACTGCCGCTCGTGTGGTGCCACAGCGAGGCGACCGTGAAGTTCGAGATCCCCGCGAGCCTGCTTGAGCATCCACGGATCGTCCACGTGACGGATGCGAACCCCGCGCAACTGCGCCACCTCTACGAACGCTGCGCCGCGTATGTCTCCTTCTCCTTGACGGAGGGGTTCGGCTGGAGCGCTGCGGACGCCCTGCGCTACTCGCCGGCGGTCGCGACCCGACGGATCGGGCTGTTCAGTGACGAGGCGGCTTGGCGCCAACCAGGAGTTCTGACGGTCGGCGACGACGGTGGGATCGACTGGAAGCAGCTCCTCGGCGAGGCCTGCCCTCCTTCCCGCCGGGACCTGGGAGTGATCGACGGGCGGACGTTCCGAGCCCGCCTTACCGAGATCGTGGAGTCCTTCGATGGCTGAGACCGGGATGGCCCCCGTCGTGTCGGTCATCATCCCGGTGTTCCAGGCTGAGGCGTACCTCGACGAGTGCGTACGAAGCGTGGTCGAGCAGTCGCACCATGCGCTCGACATCATCCTCGTCGACGACGGCTCGACGGATGGCAGTCCACGGCTGTGCGACGCCTGGGCACTGCGCGACGCCCGGGTGCGGGTGATCCATCAACCGAACGAAGGTCTGTCCGTGGCCCGCAACTCCGGACTGCGCCTCGCCACGGGAGACTTCGTGACGTTCGTCGACGCAGACGATCTCGTTGCTCCCGACTACGTCGCCGAGCTCATGGAGGTGGCCCGGTCGACAGGCGCAGACCTGGTGCTGGCGAACCTGGTTGCCTTCGACGATGACCAGCGCCCCCACTTCTCCCCGTCCCGCGCCATGCGCCGGGTGCCTGCAGAGGATGCGCTCGTCGACATCGTGCGCACAGGAGTCGGGTTCGCCTCGTGCGGCAAGCTCATCGCGCGCCACGTGTTCGACGTCGTCCGGTTCGAGCCACGCGCCGACTTCGAGGACCTGCAGATCCTGCCCCGGCTGTTCGCAGCCGCGTCGGTCGTCGCGACGAGCGATGCCGCGAACTACGGCTACCGTCAGCGAGCCGGCAGCCTCATGGACGGACATCGGCAGGTACTGCGTCCATCGATGTTCGAGATTCTGTCATCGAACATCGCGTTCGCCCAGTGGTCGGCCCACGCGCGCGCGGGTGAGGTCACGGCGGGATACGTGATGTTCGCCCTGCGCATCCTCGAGGGGCAGGGGCGGGCAGGGGTGGTCCGCGCACCCGGCTATGACGGCGCGTATCGGCGCTTCATGGCCAGGCACATCCGTGTCGTGCTGACGTCGGCTGACGTCTCCGTGGCCTATCGCGCAGCCGCCCTGGTCTCGATCGTGTCACCCGCGGCCTTCGTGAGGGGATTCCGGTGGGCCGCGCGGCTGAAGTCCACGGTGGCGCCCAACCTACGCCGTCGCTCGGGGTGACCCGGACCCGAGCCTCGACTCAGCGCGCCTGATCACCGAAGGCCACGCATCGCCAGGAGGTCCTGCCCTGGGTGATGTCTGTGGCGTCGATGACGGCGTTCTCGCGCTCGAGCCGTCGCAGGATGGCACGCGCACGTGGCGACTGGACGTGGCACGACACGATGACGATCCCTCCCGGGGATAGGAACTGCTGGTAGCGGGCGAACACTGCGAGCGGGTCGGCGAAGTAGGTGATGGACTCGTTGAACACGATGACGTCGTAGCGTCCCTCGGGTGTGAACGTCGCGGCGTCGAAGGCATGGAAGCTCGCGTGCGGTGGGGCCGTGTCCTGCAGCGACTCGACGGCGACCTGCGAGATGTCCACCCCCGTGTAGCGCCGGTAGCCCACGACCGAGAAGCGCTCGTGGAGAACGCCCGCGCCGCACCCGACATCGAGAACGGACGAGTCTGGCTTGAGGAAGGTCGCGTAGCCGACGATCACGGCGTAGTGGGCCATCTCCTCGATGCCCGACAGGAAGGACCAGCGACCCCGGCCGTACTGCTCGTCCCACATCGTCTGGGACAACGGGACGTCTCCGCGCCCGGTCGCCGTCTCCCACCGGTGGAGGCGATCCTCGACGGACTTCTTTCCCGGGTATCGCACGCGGTACCCGGTTCCGTAGTAGGCCGACCGTGCAGCGGTCGCAGCGCGGCGACCCACACGTGCGGCGAGTGCACGAGACCCTGAAGAGGACACACTCATCGGCGTGGCCTGGACACGCGTCGAGCAACCCGCAGGCGCTGCAAGTGGCGCCACCGCCGAAAGCGAACGCGGGGGGTGGTGGCGCCCCGGTAGACCCTCCCCGGTGACAGGTCGCCCAGCAGGGCGCTCACCGTCACCAGCTCGAATCCCCTTCTGTGCAGGGCTGGGACGATGGTGGTGGTCGTGGCGAGGGTTGCCGTGGACGTGTCGTGGAGCAGAACGATGTCCCCGTCGTGGGCGTTCGCCAGGACCTGGGCAGCCGCCGCACCCGGGGCCTTGAAGTCCATGGAGTTCACTGACCAAAGGATCACGGGGTGACCCAGCTCGCCGGCGATCGCGTCGATCATTCTGCTGCGGTGTCCCATGGGCGGCCGGAAGAGGACGGGACGAGTGCCGGTGATGGACTCGATCGCCGCAGCACTGCGTCGGAGCTCGTCACGGATGCCCCCGGCATCAACCCGGTGAAGGTCGGGATGCGTGTGCGAGTGGGTGCCGATCTCCATGCCCGCGGTGCCGTGGAGAAGCCGGACCGTGTCGGGCTCGGACTCGCTCCTGTCTCCACGGAGGAAGAAGGTCGCGCCGGCCGACTGCTTTACGAGGTACCGCACGAGGTCCGGCGTCGCGGCCGCCGGACCGTCGTCGAACGTCAGCGCGATGCGCTTGCGCGACCCGGGCACGGGCCGGGGCTGCGTCGCCGCCCACGACGTGAAGGTCGAGAAGGTCGCGACGGCGAGCCTGGGGCTGACGCCGGCGAGAGCCGACAGCGCGCGGAACGAGGCCCGACGCGGCAGTCCTTTCGTGGATCGGGACTGCAGGGCGAGCGCTGCGTACTGCTCCGCGGTGCCGGCCTGGCCCGTGGACCTCAGAGCCGCGATCAGCCGTGCGCGCTTGCGGAAGGCCTGGTCGGCGGACCAGCCCGCCGCTCGCAGGAGACCGGCCTGCGTGAAGTCGCGAACCTGTTGTTCGCTGCCTCCGATCTCGTCGAGCTGCTGGGCGACCGTGAACGGCCGCGACATGATCGAGTTGGGCCGTTGGCGGTACAGGTACAGGGGTTCTGGCACGAGGACGACGGGCGCCGCCATGAGGAGGCGGTGCGTCACATAGGCATCCTCGGCCACGATCCCCACCGGGAAGATGTCGGGCGAGAGGATCTCGCGACGGAACAGCTTGGCGCAGGGAATGACGTAGAGCGAGTGGTGCCGACCCGCGAACGCGCTGACTGCCTCCTGCGGGGTGAGGACGGTCGTCGTCGTGGCACCCGCGTCGTAGGCCGATCCGGGCACGCGCTCGAAGGAGCACATCGCCGTGCCCGCGCCGGGGTGGTCGTGGATCGCCCGGACCAAGGTCGCCACGAACGTGCGATCCCACCAGTCGTCCGAGTCGAGGAAGGTGACGAGTGTGCCGGTGGCCAGCGCGATTCCGACGTTGCGGGCATGACCTGGCCCGTGGTTCTCCTGGTGGATGACACGAATACGTGGCTCTCGCGCCGCCCAGGCATCACACAGAGAGCCGGTCGCGTCCGTCGAACCGTCGTCGACGAGAATGACCTCGAGGTGCTCATGGGTCTGGGCGACCACGGACTCGAGGCAGTCGTCGAGGTAGTCGGCCACGTCGTGGGCAGGGATGACGACGGTCACGAGGTCATCGGGGTGCGTCATGCGGAGACCTTGTCGTTGGTGCCGGGGTCGACGCGACGACCCAAGCGGCCCCGGTAGGCATCGACGGCGCCGCGGGCAGGGAGGATGATCTCGCCAAGGGGACGGTGAGAGCGGGCCAGGGTGAGCGCACCCTTCGCAGCACCTCCCACGCCCGCCACCGTGGACGCCAGCGGCCCGCCGTAGCGTCGCGCCAGCACCGTCGAGTTGCGAACCGAGTAGTAGCGGCGCCACGCGGCCTTGTCGGTGGGCGTCCGCAGTGTCCGCGAGGCCAGCCCCGCGGTCCCCGCCACCTGACGCGCATGGAGGAACAGGGGGCCGGGCGCGCACAGCCGGTAGCCGAGACCTCGAAGTCGCAGGCCCAGCTCAGCCTCCTCGAAGCCCCAAAAGAGCCTGGCGTCGAAGCCGCCGACCCGCCGGAGGACCCCAGCGCTGTACATGGGCAGGGATCCCCCGAAGATGACGTCCAGGTCGACGGTTTCGCACAGCTCGTCGTCCTCGAACCGCCTGAAGACGCCCAGCTGGCGACGGTAGGTGCTCCCTGCAATGCCCACCCCGGCGACGAGCGGATCCGAGTAGGACACCTCGCGGCCGAAGGACTCGAGGCGATGCAGGAGGGTGTCATCCACCGGTTCGTCGTCGTCGTCCACGAAGAGGATCCAGTCGTCGTCCGCTGCCCGGGGGAGAAGGACGGACAGTCCGAGCGCATTGCCTCCTGCGGGACCGATGTTGTCTCCGCTGTCGACGTACTCCGCTCCCTGAGCCGCTGCCACGCGCGCCACCTCCGGGTCCGACCCGTTGTCCACCACGAGGACGTGGTCGGGACGACGGGTCTGGCGGCCGAGTGCACCGAGCATCGAGTCGAGGACCCGGGGGCGGGCAAAAGTGACGACCACCGCCCAGATGGCTCCGCCCCCCGTAGTCTGTGACACGCATCAGATCGTATGTGAGGGGTGTGCGGACGTCCGGAGGATCATGAAGAACGTTGTGTTCAAGAGTTTCTCGCAGGCTTTGGCCGAAGCGGAGGCCGTGCCTCGGCGCTGGTCCGAAGTGGCTGAAGACCCCAATGACCCGCGGGCCCTCGTCTGGCGTGCCCGGACCCTGCGAGCCGCCTGGCGAGAGCCGATCCCCGACCGCAGCGAGTTCGTTGTCGCTCGCTGTGCAGGTCGACGTGTCCTCGACATCGGTTGCGTCGCCCATGACGTCGAGCGAATGAAGTCCCCGCAGTGGCTGCACAGCAGGGTTGCTGTCGCCGCGTCGTCGTGCGTGGGGGTCGACGTGCTCCCCGAAGGTGTCGCCCAGATGCGCAAGGCCGGCTACGACGTCATCGCACACGACCTGACCCGGGGCCCGGGTCCGCTGGCCAACGCCGACCCGTTTGACGTCATCGTCGCGGGTGAGCTCATCGAACACGTCCCCTCCCTCGACATGCTCTTCACCGCCGCGTGCGACCTGTTGGCCCCGGACGGCGAGCTCATCATCACCACGCCCAACCCGTGGGCGCCGCACCGCGTGGCGGCCGGACAGCGCGGGGACTGCTGGGAGAACGTCGACCACATCCTGTTTGCCTTCCCAAGCGGCATCGCGGAGCTGGCCGAACGTCACGGTCTGGTGCTGCGCGAGGCGATGACGACTCGACCGGAGGCGCCCTCGCGTCGACCGATGGAGCTTGCGCGTCGGCTGCGACGCCGACTGCGCGGCACGGCCTGGATGCAGATGGGCTACCGCACCCGTGGCACGGAGGTCCCCGTGCGGATCGGGGGTTCTGCGCCGCGACCATCCTCGCGCGGGTTGCGTCATGGGGCGTTCGTGGGTGAGACCTTCGTCTACGTGGTTCGGCGCACGGCAGTACCGACCTGACCCGTATGACCGAGGTCGCCGAGGTCGGCCTTGCCCAGCCCTGCGGTGGCCAGCGCCTGTCGATAGAAGGCACTCGTCGCGCGGAGGGCGTCCGGAGTGTCGAGCGCGGTGACCCGGCCACCTTCCACGACCATGATCCGGTCGCACATGTCGATGGTGGACATGCGGTGGGCGATGACGACGACCGTCACCTGTCCGCGCAGCCCGACGATGGTGTTGCGGATGAGCTGCTCGCTGTGGCCGTCGAGGGCCGAGGTCGGCTCGTCGAGGACGATCAGTGATGGTGACCCGGCCAGCGCGCGTGCAATCGAGAGGCGCTGACGCTGGCCGCCGGACAGTGCGCTGCCGCGCTCACCGAGGTCGGTGTCGAAGCCGTCCGGGAGGAAGGTGATGTCCCTGAGGACGTTGGCCTGCGCCGCTGCTCGGCGCATGGACTCGTCGTCGATGTCGTCGCGGAAGAAGCGAATGTTGTCGGCCACCGTGCCCGTGAACAGGGCTGGGTCCTGGGGGACGAACGAGACCTGTCGGGTCCACCAGTCACGGTCGAGGTCAACGAGGTCGCGCCCGCCCGCGGTGAGCACACCCACGTCGGGTTCGCGCAGTCCCAGCAGGAGCTGGGCAATCGTCGACTTGCCGGCGCCCGACGGCCCGATGATGCCCAGGATCTCGCCCTGTTCGAGGGTGAGGTCGACCCCCTCCAAAGTCGCGCGTTGCCCGTCGTAGGAGAACCCGGCCGAGTCGACGACCAGCGGCAGCACCGTCTCGGGGCGGAGGCTGCCGCCGGATGCAGGCGTTGACTCGTATCGGCGGGCCGTGACCTCGACCTCCTCGAGGGCCGGGAGTGCGGAGACCACGGTCCCGTGCACGGAGACCATCTGCTGGCCGTAGGTGAGGGATCGAAGCATGAGCAGTGTCACTGCCCCGACAGTCGTGAGGTCACGAGCATCGATGATGCTCAGCCCGCCGATCGCGACGAGAACCGCACCGTAGGCGAAGAACGTGTATGTGGGGGAGAGCGACCCGTAGAGAACCTGGACGCGCCGCTGTTCCTCGGTGGCGACGTCGGTGAGGGCGTCGACGCGGCGTAGGAAGGCTCCGCGTGCACCGAACACCTGCATCTCACGGCCGAGGCTGCCCAGCTCCGCCACGGATGTCGCGAACTCCAGATCGGCGGTACCCGAGCGGTGCGCCGCTCGACGGATGGCGTTGCGCAGTGGGCCCAGGAGCGCAGCGAGCACTCCGAGGAAGACGAGGACCGCCACTGTGGCCAGCGGCTGGATGACCAGGCCAGCACCGAGGAAGGCAAGCAGGCTGAGCGCCGCAGACAGCCCTTGGATCGCCGCGGCGACCGCGGCAAGCACCCGGGCGATGAAGGAGGTGAGCAGCTCCTGCAGGCGGCCGGAGGGCTCACGTTGGTGCACCTTCCACGCGGCACCCAGATAGGCGTGCGCCAGCCGACGTCGAAGGTTCGTACGAACGATCGCGCTCAGGGCCGCCGATTGCCGCACCGACAACACGTTGAGGAGCAGGCGAAGGATCAGCCCGACCGCGGCGCCCCACAGTGCCAGGTCGATGGGGACCTCGCGGCCGGCCACGGGGCCGATGACGTCACGCCCGCTGGCCAGAGCGAGGAGAAGGCCTGTCACGAGGACGAGGAACGCCGCCTCGACCATGGCCGCACCGAACGAGGCTATGGCGAGCAGGGCGATCCGACCGCGATGACCGGCGCCGAGGCGCCAGAGACCCGACCACCCGCCGGCCGCCGGGGTGCGGGTCACGATCCTCGTCATCGGTGTCGGTCCTGCGTCGCGGGCCCTCGTGCGCCCGAGGCAGGCAGTCGTGCCACCTCACCAGTATGTCGCCGAAGCCGCGCCATGGTCGATGTGCCGCCCCTTCGCGGTCGCCGACGTGAGCCCATTGCCCAGGCGTAGCGTTCCAGGGAGCGGCGAGCCACCGCCCGCTGGTCGAAGTGCCCGCGCGCCCGTTCCGCCGCTGCGCGACCCAGCCGCTCGCGCAGCGGAGCGTCGTCGAGGAGGCGCTGCACGGCATACGTCATCGCGTCGACATCACCGGGAGGCGACAGGAGCAGGTGCTCCTCCGAGGTGCCGATCTCGCGGCAGCCACGGATGTCGGTGAGGACCATGGCGACGCCGCAGGCGGCTGCCTCCATGGACGCTCGTGAGAAGCCTTCGCGGTGCGACGCGAGGACGAAGACGTCGAGGGCGGAGTAGATCGCCGGCATGTCGGTGCGCTCACCGACGAAGGTCACCGAGTCCCGGTGTGGCACAACGGTGTTCGCATCCGTGACGTCACCCGGTCCAACCCACACGAAATGCGCCCGGTTGCCGAGCGCCGCAGCCGTCGCCGCGAACTCGGCCAGGCCCTTCTCTCGCACCCGGCGTCCGATCGTCCCCACGAGCAGCTCGTCGTCACCCACGCCGAGCTCCGACCGCACGCGGCGGCGCGCCTCCGCGTCAAAGGTGAACCGTGCCAGGTCGACCCCGTTGCCCACCACCTCGTGGCGGCCGCGGCGCAGGAAGCGGCGCATCGTGTCGCGGTCCGCAGCGTTCTGGAAGAGTTCGTAGTCGGAGAAGCGGATGGCGAGCGCCTCGGCCCCGTAGACGAGGGCTCGCTTGCGCAGGCGGTCCTCCGGACCGGCCCAGAGACCGTGGCACGTGTTGACGACGACGGGTATGCCGGCCAGGCGTCCTGCGATGCGACCCATCACCCCGGTCTTCGGGTTGTGGGTGTGCAGCACGTCGAGGTCGAGGGAGCGCAGGGTGCGGACGAGCCGGCGGAAGGCCCGGGCGTCCCGCCCGAGGTCCCAGGCGCGGGTGAGCTCCGGCAGCGGCACGTGGGTGACACCGAGCGCCGTGACGCGCGGGACGTACCGACCGGGCGCGCTGATGCCGAACACCTCGTGGCCGGCCTCGAGGTCGACCTCGAGCTCGGTCGGCAGGAGGAGCGCCAGGCTCATGTCGACCGTCGTGAGATGGGCGATGCGCACGACCGATGCACCCCCTTCGTCCGGATCGAGTGGTCAGCCGCACCCATCTTGACAAGTGCCGGGCGCGGGTGTGGCGGGTTCGCGCAAAGCCCACGTACAACTCAGGTCCCGCGGCTAAACTCGGGCACCGGCCGTCCTGCTGGCGCGCGTGTGCACACGGTGACGCGGGGGTGTCGACGGGCGCAGACAGGGAGTGACGCAGTGACCCTTCAGGACTACATCAAGGTCTTCAGGCACCGGTGGATGGTCATCCTCGTCTGTGCGCTGGTCGCTGGCGCCGTCACGTGGTTCGTCACTCCGGCGAGCGCTGACACCACGAAGAAGGTGGGCTCCTATGCCGCGACGGCAACGATTCTCGTGGGGTCGACCGACCCTGAGAACCCCAATCCCAACATGGGTCGCATCCCCCTCTACATGACCACAGGTGAGATCCCGCGGCGGGCAGCTGCTGCGGTCGGGTACGACGGCGACCCTGCCCTCTTGGCCCGAGGGCTGACAGTCACTCCGGACGTCGTCGCAGCCGCCATCACCGTCTCGGCAACTGCCTCCGACGGATCCCGAGCGGCAGCCGTCGCCAACGCGTTCGCGACGGAGACGGTGAAGTTCTTCCGTGAGCGCTCCCGCCCCGGGGCGGAGAACGTGGCCGTGTCGATTCTGCAGGCCGCCTCACCCGTGCCGGTGGCCAACAGCGACGGTGGCTTCGTCGTCCCGCCCGGTCGTGGCCCGCGCACCGCGATCGCCACGGTCCTCGGCCTGCTCGCAGGGCTTGCGCTCGCCCTGCTGCTCGACCGGCTCGACTCGAGGTTGCGCACCCGTCAGGAGATCCACGGGGCCCTGCGGATGCCGATCATTGCCGAGATCCCACGACTCAGGCGTTCTGAGCGGCACCAAGGAGCCATCGCCGTTGCGGAGGACCCACTGAGCAACTACAGCGACGGCTACCGTGCAGCGCGGACGGCCCTGGTTCACACAACGGGGCAGATCATGCCGGGCGACTACACGCCGCGACGTTCCGCTGCGGGAGCGCGTCCGGCAGCCAAGGGTGCCCGGCTCATTCTCGTCACTTCCGCTCACGCTGCGGAGGGCAAGACCACGTCCGTTGCCAACCTCGCGGCCAGTTTCGCCGAGACCGGCCAGCGCGTCCTCGTCCTCGACGCAGATCTTCGCTCTCCCGACGCCCACAATGTCTTCGACGTTCCTCAGGGAGCGGGCATCTCCGACTTTCTCAGTGATCCCAGCGACGACGCCTCACTTGGGTCGGTCGTGAGACCGACGAGCGTACCCGGCGTCCGCATCATCACCGCCGGGACGAGCCTCGCCCACCCGGCATCGCTGGCGAGTCGGTTGGGCTCGCTGTTGGAGGAGGTCCGCGGCATGGCCGACGTCGTCCTCATCGACACCGCGCCCCTCCTCGAGGCGAGCGACGTCTTCGACATCCTCCCGATGGTCGACACGCTCCTCCTCGTGGTGCGCAGCGGCCGGCTCACCGAGCTTGCGGGCAACCGCGTCGCCGAGCTCGTGGGTCGCTTCCAGGTGCCGGTGAGCGGGGTCATCCTTCTCGGTGCGCCGGAAAAGCGTGCGGATGCGTATGGATACGGCTACGGCGAGAACCGTCAGTCGAAGCGGAAGGCCAAGAGGGCCCGCAAGCGCGCGCAGTCCCGATCGGCCCGGTCCGCAGCCGAGCAGGAGACGACGTTCGTTGATTCCCGGACGCCAGGTGCATCTCCGGTGCACAGCGCCGAGTCCCGCGACACCTCGCGGAACCCCGAGGACGCGCCCGACGACCTGCAGCTCGACGTCACGCCCGGCGGTGAGGTGCCGACCGCGACGGACGAGGCGCACGCCGCCACCCGCGGGGAGGTCGGCGAGGAGCGCCGTCGCTCTCGCCGCCGCTCCTCCTCCTCGGCCTGACCGCCGTGAGTTCCTGGACGAGGCGCCGGGCGATCGCCCTGGCACTCGCCGTGGTGGTCGGCGTGGGCACGGCCGCCCTGTTCAGGGCAGCGGTCGGCAGCAACTCCTACAACTTCTGGGGCGCGGTGATGGTCATCCCCGTCGTCCTCGCTCTTAACATCGCCCTGATCCGGCACGTGGCAAAGAGGCACGAGGAGCCGTGGTTCGCGAGCCTCCTCGCCTTTGGCTTTGCGCTCAAGATGGCCGGAGCGCTCGCCCGCTACTACGTCGCCTACATCGTCTATGCGGGTGCCGCCGATGCCGAGCGCTACAACCTCGTGGCGGCGAGCCAGTACAAGTCCTGGCGAGAGGGTGTTTTCTCGTTCGAGATTGCGGGCAAGCAGGGAACGCAATGGATGGAGGTCCTCACCACCGCTCTTTACACCGTGGTCGGGCCCTCACCTCTCTCGGGCTTCGTCGTCTTCGCAGCCTTCGCGTTCTGGGGGCAGTACCTCCTCTACCGGGCCTATTGCGTCGCCCTGCCGCGCGGCAACCACAAGCGGTACGCCCTCTTGATATTCCTCATCCCCTCGCTCCTTTACTGGCCATCCAGCATCGGCAAGGAGTCGTGGCTCATGTTCTTCGTGGGCGCGACGGCCCTCGGTGCGGCCAAGTTCTTCGCCCGCCAGAAGGGCGCCTTCGCGCTGCTCCTCGTTGGAGCGGCCGGAACAGCACTGCTCCGACCACACCTCTCAGTACTGCTCTTCGCGTCGCTCTTCGTGGCCCAACTGTTCCGCCCGACAGCGGACCGCAGCACCGGAATCGTCAGTAAGGCCTTCGGTGTCGTCCTCCTAGGTATCTCGGCGGTCGTCCTGACCAGCCAGTCGGCATCGTTCCTCGGCATCGACGACCTCTCGCTGCAAGCCGTGTCCGACACCGTCGACTCCGCGTCTGAGCAGGCCAGCGAGGGTGGGACGTCCACATTCGACCCGACGCCGATCAGCTCGCCCGTTGACATCCCGGGCGCCGTCGCTACGGTGCTGCTTCGGCCCTTTCCCTGGGAGGCGAACAACGCTCAGATGCTCGTCCAGAGCCTTGAAGGGCTGCTGTTGCTCGCCCTCGCCGTGCACGCTTGGCCACAGCTGCGCCGGCTTTCCAGCGTCCTGCGCCGGACGCCCTACGTGACGTTCGCCCTCACCTACACCGCAGCCTTCATCTGGGCGTTCTCGGGCTTCGGCAACTTCGGGATCCTCGCGCGCCAGCGTGTCCTCATGATCCCCTTCTTCCTCATCCTGCTGGCCCTGCCGAGCGTGGAGCGGATCACCGAACAGATTCCGTCCCGGCGCAGGGAGCTGAGCCGTGCCCGTCGATGACCACGGCGGGCTGCGCCGTCGGCTGAAGCAGGCGCTGGTCCGCACGTCCAGGCACACCCCCGCCTCGGGAGCCAGCCTGCTCATCTACCACCGTGTCGGTGGCGGGACCCAGGACGAACTCGACCTGCCCACCGACGCGTTCGAGCGGCAGCTCGACGTCCTCGTGGACCACGACGTCGTCACGCTCGACGTGGCGCTCGACCGGCTCGACGAGGGCGACACCCGCCCGAGCGTCGTGCTGACCTTCGACGACGGCTTCGACGACGTCCACGCCAACGCATGGCCGCTGCTGCGGGAGCGCGGCCTGCCGTTCACCGTCTACCTCGCCTCTGCCTTCGTCGGCGAGACGATGGTCTGGGAGGGGTCGACCGCCAAGGGCCGTGCCGGACGAGGCATGACCTGGAGCCAGCTGGGCGAGCTGGTCGCCTCGGGCCTGTGCACCGTGGGCAACCACACTCATGGGCACGTCCGTCCCGAGGTGCTGGGGGAGGACGACCTCGACCGGTGCACCGAGGCCATCGAGGACCACCTCGGAGTCTCGCCACACCACTTCACCTATCCCTGGGGGGTGCCGGTCCCGGCGATGGAGGAGGCGCTGCGAACCCGCTTCCGCAGCGCCTCGACGGGACGTCTGGGCCGCAACGCACCCGACACCGACCGGATGCGGCTCTCTCGCGTCCCCGTGCGCCAGTCCGACCCGATCGAGTTCTTCGGTGCCAAGCTCACCGGCGGTCTCGGTCCGGAACGTGCCTACGCCACCGCCGTCCGGCTCGGCAAGGCCGCGGGCCTGGGCGGCTAGCGCCGCGCGCGGGGAGACAGGACGGCATACACGCGTTCCTGCTCTGCGACGGCCCTTCGGATGTCGTATGCCGTCGACCGCTCCCGGGCCGCCTCGCCCATTCGCCTGCGGAGGTCCGCGTCGCCGGCTAGGGTCGTGAGGGCGTCGGCGAGGGCCTTGGGGTCCCCGGGTGGGACGAGGAGGCCGTGGACGCCGTCCTCGACCTGGTGCGGCAGGCCGCCGACGGTCGTCGCGACGACGGGCAGCCCGCTGGCGAAGGCTTCCATGACCGCGACCGGGAGCCCTTCGTGGGCCGAGGCGAGGGTGAAGACATCCGCGGCCGCCATGAGGTCGTGGACGTCGCGGCGGAAGCCGAGCAGCCGGAACCGTTCGCCGAGGCCGAGCGACGCGTGCAGGTCCGTCACCTCGTCGACGAGCGGGCCCTGGCCGACCGCGGCGAAGCGCAGCTGCGGCTCGCGGTCGAGCGCGATCCGGGCGGCGCGCAGCAGGGTGGGGTAGTCCTTGTTGCGGCGCAGGTTGGCGACGGTGAGCGAGACGACGTCGTCGTCACCGGCTCCGAGCTCGGCGCGCAGGGTGCTGCGGGCGTCCTCGCGCGGTCGCACGACGTCGGGGTCGATGCCGTGGATGAGCACCTCGAAGCCGTCGCGGCGCGAGGGCCAGATCGTGTCGCGGACCTGCTCGCTCACGGCCCAGTGGTGCGTGTCGAGCGGTGCGGTCGCCGCGTTGAGGAGCCGGGTCGGGCGCCGGTGGCTCGTCCACTCGTTGTGCTCGGTCGTGACGACGACAGGCCGGCGCGACCGCGGGATCGCGCGGGCGAGGAGGCGGGCCGTCGACGCGAGGACGGGGGAGTGCGCGTGCACGACGTCGACCTCGCCCATGGCCTTGGCGAGGTCGGCGACCCAGCCACCTGGCCGCGTCGTGCGCGCACCGAGTCGCTCGGGGGTGAGGCCGGCGGCCTCGAGCTCGGGGACGAGGTGCGTCTTGTCCGCCCGCAGGTAGGCGACGCGGTAGTCGAAGCTCTCCCGGTCCACGACCCCGGCGGCGAGCAGGAGCAGCTGCTCGGCGCCACCGGGGCCGAGGCCCTTGACGAGCCAGAGGACGCGCACGCGCCGGGCGGGCGGGGGAGCAGCAGCCACTCGCGCCCTCCCTGCTCGCCTCGCCGAAGCCCGGCGGACGCCCCGTGCGCCGCCCTAGACTCGCTGAGGCTACCAACGACGGACGGGGGCAGGGATGGGTTCGGTCACGGCGCAGGACCTCGTCGTCAGGCGTGCCGAGCCCGACGACGACGCCACCGTCCTTTCCATGCTGAGGGCGTCGCTGGGCAAGGTCGACGACCCGCACTACGAGTCCTTCCTCAGGTGGAAGCACCGGGACAATGCCTTCGGTGCCTCACCCGCTTGGGTGGCGCTGCACGACGGCGTCGTCGTGGGCTACCGCACCTTCCTTCGATGGGAGTTCCTGCGACCTGACGGCAAGGTCCTGCGGGCGGTCCGTGCCGTCGACACCGCGACCGACCCGGACTACCGGGGCCTCGGGATCTTCCGCACCCTCACCCTCCAGGGTGTGGCCGAGCTGACGCTGGCCGGGGACGGCATCGTCTTCAACACACCCAACGACCGGAGCCGCCCGGGCTACCTCAAGATGGGCTGGACGCTCGCCCGCCGACTGCCCGTCGGCGTCCTGCCCCGCGGTCCGCGCGCGCTCGTGTCGATGGCGACCTCCAAGGTGCCGGCGAGCCTGTGGTCCGAGCCCACCGACGTCGGCCTCGACGCCCGCGACGCGTTCGCCACACCCGATCTCGCCGAGCAGCTGCTGCGCCACGACACGACGTCCGGCGTGCGAACCCGCCGGACGCCGGACTACCTCGCCTGGCGCACCCGCTTCGAGCCGCTGCACTACCGGGTGGCCCTCGCGTCCGAGGGGGACCCGTCGGCTGGTGGCGTCGTCTTCCGGTTGCGTCGCCGCGGAGCCGCGGTCGAGGCCGCGATCCTCGAGCAGCTCGTCCCGGACGTGGCCACAGGGGCCCGTCTCGTCCGTCGGGTCCTCGCCAACACCGGGGCGGACTACGCGATCGGGCTGCGCACGGGCCGATCCGCGGGCCTTCTCCCGCTGCCGAAGCAGGGTCCGCTCCTCACCACCCGGCCACTGGCGGCCTCGCCGCCGTCACCCGGGGAGTGGGCGCTCACGCTCGGTGACGTCGAGCTCTTCTGAGCGAGCACTCGCGCCGGCCCAACCCACGACGGCGCCGGCGAGGAGGACGACCGGCCCGAACTCGACGAGGTGGTCAGCGGTGGAGTGGACGAAGAGGGCGGTCCAGGCGGCCGCACCCACGACCGCCTCGGCAGCATTGCCGCGCGCGACCCAGAGGAGGCCGGCGAGGCCGACGAGGGCGAGGAACCCCACGCCGACCCAACCTGTCTCGGCCCCGAGCTGGAGCACGGACGAGTGCGCGGCCAAGGTGTCAGGATCTCGCGACAGCGAGGTCGATTGCGCGAACGACCCCGGGCCCGATCCTGCGAGCGGCTGTGCCCGCCAGAGGGCGACGGCGTCGTGCCAGAGCTGCTCACGCACGGGGTCGAAGGCCGCCACCGCCCATCCCGGGAAGGCGGGAGCGCGCGCCGCCTGCACGATCACGGTTCCGGCGACCGCGCAGGTGAGCGCTCCGAGTCCCGTCGCAGCGAGGCGCCACCAGGTCGCAGTGGGACGGCGCCGGACGGCGATCGCGACTGCGAGCAGCACCTGCAGCACCACCGCGACCCCGGCTGCGGACCGGTTGAGGACGACGGCGGATGCGGCGAGCAGGATGGTGGCGACGAGCAGTGCGTGCGACCCCCGGTCCGCCTCGCGCCCCGTGACCCCGGCTCCATCGGTGGGCCGTGCGAGGAGCGCGAGCCCTGCGAGTGCGGCCAGCTGCACCGCCATCGCGGCGTTGGCGTTGGCGTAGCCGAGCGGCGCCTTGCCGGGCTCGACGACGAGCACTGCGCCGAGGACGAGTGCGCACGACGTGACGAGCAGCGCGACGGGCATGCCCGGCGACAGGGCGTGCCGCCGCAGGGTCATGCCCGCGACGACACCGGCGACGAGGACCGGTGGACACAGCAGGTAGGGGAGGGCCGGCCGGAGGCCGAGGTCGGCGCGCGCCGCGCCTGCGAGGGACCAGAGCATCCACGAGGCCAGCACGGCCAGGACGAGCGCCCCGGTCCAGCCGACGTCACGCCACAGACGGTGCACGACGGCGTGCCCGGGTCAGTCGTCGTCGGGGAGAGTCCGGAACCATTCCACGGTCGCTCGCAGGCCGTCGCGAAGCGGCACGGGCTCCACGTCGGGGAAGTGGGAGAGCAGCCGGGAGTTGTCGGCCTGAGAGTCGCGGACGTCACCCGCGCGGGGCTCGACGTGCTCGACCTCCGGCCGGAAGCCCAGGATCTCCTCGAGCTCGTCGACGACGCCGTTGAGAGAGGTGCGGCTGCCGAAGGCGAGGTTGACCGGTTCGAGGTCGGTGACCCTGCGCACCACGGCGTCGGCGAGCACCCGGGTGACCGTGCCGACGAACGTGAAGTCGCGGGTCTGCCCACCGTCGCCGTGGATGGTGAGGGGTCGTCCGCGCCGCGCGGCGTCGATGAAGGTCGGGAGCACGGCGGCGTAGGCGTGCCCGGCCGCCTGCAGGGGCCCGTAGACGTTGAAGAACCGGAAGGCGATCGTGGGCAGGCCGTAGGTGTGCCCGAAGGACAACGTGTAGGCCTCGGTCGCCTGCTTGCTCACGGCATACGGGGAGATCGGGGCGGTGCGCATGCTCTCGCGCTTGGGCAGCTCGCGGTTCGCTCCGTAGACCGACGACGACGAGGCCGAGACGACATGCAGGCCGCCGGCACGTCGGGCGGCCTGGAGGACCTCGAGGGTGCCCGTGGCATTGGCGTGGTGCGATGCGAGCGGGTCACGCACGGACCGCGGCACCGACGGCAGCGCACCGAGGTGGACGACCGCGTCGGCACCCTCGCAGGCGGCGTCGAGGATGTCGGGGTCGAGGATGGTGCCTTCGAGGAGGGTCACACCGGTGCCGGCGAGGTTGTCCTTCGAACCGGTCGACAGGTCGTCGAGGGCGACGACCTCGTCGACCTCGTCGCGCCGCAGCAGCTCGCGTCCGAGGTTCGCGCCGATGAACCCCGCCCCGCCGGTCACGACGACCTTCACGTGCCACCCCCACGAGCGAACGGTGCCCTCGTCGGGCCGGACGCCCGCAGGTTATCAGCGGGCGGACAGGCGCACGGGTGACTCGCTAATGTCGTGGCGTGGACGACCCCGTCATGCCTCGGTCGGTCGGCATCCGCTTCTCGCACGCCACCCTCCAGGTGCTTGCCGAGGACTCGGGGGTCGACCTGCTGCATGTGAAGGGGCCGTCCGTCGACGACCGCCTCGCCGGTGGAGAGCGGCAGAGCATCGATGCCGACGTCCTCGTGCGGCCCAGCCACGTGCACCGGCTTCTCTCGGCGATGCATGGCCACGGGTGGACGACGATGTACCGCTTCGAGGACGGTTCCGCCTTCGAGCACGCGTCGACCTTGGTCCATGCCGTGCTCGCACCGGTCGACGTGCACCGCAGCTTCCCGGGGGTCGACGGTGGGGAGGCCGCCTTCGACCGGCTGTGGGCCGACCGACACGTCTCGGACATCGCGGGAGTCGCGTGCCCCGTGCCCTCGCTGGCCGCGCAGCGGCTCCTGCTCATCGTCCACGCCGCGAGGGCCGGCGCGCTGGCCTCGCCCGACGTCCGTCGCAGCTGGGACGAGGCCACCGACGAGGAGCGTGAGGAGCTTCTGGCCCTGGCGCGCGACGTGGGCGCCGAGGTGGCGCTCGCGGCTGGGACCGGTCGCCTCGGCGGTTTCACCGACAGGCCCGGTCACGACCTGTGGCGGGTGCTCTCCACCCGGGAGACCTCTCGGGCCCGGATCCTGCTGGCCAGGGTCCGTGCCGCACCCACGCGACGGGCGAAGGTCCGCACGACCATCCACCTGCTCGTGCCGAACCGGCGACGGATGGAGCGGCGCCTCGGCAGGCCTCCGACGCCACGCGAGCTCGCTGCGGCATACTTCTCGCGATCCCGTGCTGGGGCACGTGAGTTGGTCATACTGCTTCGGGCCGCGGCCCGGGAGAGGAGAGGCCGGTGACGGCCTACTCCGTCCCAGAGCGAGTCGCCCACGTCGAGCGCGACGACGACGGCCTGCCCCAGGTCTTCCTCATGCGACTTCCCGACGGACCGCCGGTGGCCCTCGAGGGCACGGCCGCCCTCATCTGGACCTTCGCCGCCGAGGGCGAGACGGACGTGGCCGCCGCCGTCGCCCGCGCGATGGGCCTGGCACGCGAGCAGATTGTCGAGGACGTCGAGGCCTACCTCGTCCGCCTCGTCGAGACCGGCCTGCTGGCTTGCACTGACTAGCCCCACTGAGGACTCCGGGATGGTCAAGGTGGGCCTATTTGGGGCCCCCACCCCACGAATGCCGGACAGCGCCTTGCGTCCGGGACTACCTTCGCACTGCTGGCCGACTGACCATTTCCAGGGGAGAGTCCGATGACCGAACAGCGCGAGGAACGGCGCATTTCACGGCGCACCATCGCCAAGGGAGCAGCGTGGACGGTGCCCGCCGTGCCGCTGGTCATGGCCACTCCCGCTTACGCCGCCTCCGGGGGCGGGCCGACAGGCAACTTCCTCGGGGCGTGCAAGCAGCCGGGCAACTCGTGCGAGCCGTATGGCTTCAACAAGGGCTACTCCTTCCTCGTGAGCGTGACGAACACATCGACGAAGCCCATCTACGTCTACACGCGGGCCACCGGCGACCTCACGCCGATCTTCAGCATCGTCACCAGTTCGCAGTCGGGGGTCACCTTCGCCTACGGCGACGCCGTCCAGTACGAGCCGCAGGTCGGCGAGCCGCCGGTCTACACTCCGCTTCCGACGAGCATCCTCATCCAGCCCGGTCAGACGGTTCAGCTCATCATCGACGCCTCCAGCAGCAACAGTGCGAACTTCACAGCGTCGGGCAACCTCTACCTTGCGTGGGGCCACACGTCGACGCCGGGATCCGACCCCGATCACCCCTATGTGCCCAAGCCGCCGGCAACGAACTTCGGCGAGGGCTGGATCAGGATCCCGTTCTCGACCACGTTCCCGCCGTGCGACAAGGATCGCTACTGCGTCCCGTGACCGCGGACGCTGACTGTGGCAGCGAGCGTGGCTGTGACACGGCGTGCTCGTCGGCGCTCCCCTCTTGGGGCGCTCAACGTTCTCTTCGTGTGCACTGCCAACATCAGCCGGTCGCCATACGCCGAGCACCGGGCGAGGCAGCTCGCGGGGGAGTTGTCGACGTCGTTGCCCTTGGACGTCTCCAGCGCCGGAGTGCCGGGCTTCCCGGGCAACGCCATGGACCCGACCATGGCCCGCGAGCTCGAGTCGCGCGGGGCCCACGGCCACGGGCACCTCAGCCGGGCCGTGTCCGCCGAGATCCTCGACGCCGCCGACGTCGTGCTCACCCTCGAGTTCGCGCACCGGCTCCGCATCACTGAGCGGTGGCCCGAGCACGCGCCGAAGGTCTTCGGGCTGCGGCAGCTCGCCGACGCCCTCGGTCGCAGCCCAGCCGACGGCGAAGGGCTGGCCGCCCTCGACGCCGCCCTCGCCGTGAGCCGCCCGGACAGCCTGAGCTGGGACGTGGCCGACCCGTTCCGGCAGGGGACGTCGGCCGCACGCCGATGCGCCGCCGAGATCGACGAGGCCCTTCACGTCATCGTGCCGCGACTGACCGGCATACGGGTCGCCTCCGGCAATTAGGGGCACGCGAGGCGCGCTGCTAACCTTGGGGGGCCGTGAGAACCGGCCGCGGACCCAGAGAGCCCCGGTGAACCAGCCCGGGAGCGCCGCGCAACCGCCAGAGAAGGAGTCAGTCGCCCATGCCTTTGGACGCAGACGTCAAGAAGAAGATCATGTCCGAGTACGCCACGACCGAGGGCGACACCGGCTCCCCCGAGGTCCAGATCGCGCTCCTCACCCAGCGCATCCTCGACCTCACCGAGCACTCCCGCGAGCACAAGCACGACCACCACAGCCGTCGTGGCCTGCTGCTCCTCGTCGGCCGCCGCCGTCGCCTGCTCCGCTACCTCGAGAGCATCGACATCGAGCGCTACCGCTCGCTGATCAAGCGCCTCGGCCTGCGTCGCTGACGCCCCCGATTTCCGTCGGAGCGGCTCTCCACTCCTGGAGGGCCGCTCTTTCGGATGTGTAGGGCCACGCCCTGCGACAACTTCATAGCGACACCAGCACCCAGCACCACCAGAAGACCGCCCGTGCACAACGACGATGCACGAGGTTCGCAGGAACTCAAGAAAAGGAGGACCCATGGAGGGTCCTGAGATCACCTTCGCCGAAGCCACCATCGACAACGGCTCGTTCGGCACCCGCACCGTCCGGTTCGAGACCGGGCGTCTGGCCAAGCAGGCCGGCGGCGCCGTCGCCGCCTACCTGGACGAGGACACGATGCTCCTCTCCACCACCACCGCCGGGAAGCACCCCCGCGAGGGCTTCGACTTCTTCCCCCTGACGGTCGACGTCGAGGAGCGCATGTATGCCGCGGGCAAGATCCCCGGCTCGTTCTTCCGTCGCGAGGGCCGCCCCTCCACCGAGGCGATCCTCACCTGCCGTCTCATCGACCGCCCGCTGCGCCCGACCTTCAAGAAGGGCCTGCGCAACGAGGTCCAGGTCGTCATCTCCGTCCTCGCGCTCAACCCGGACGCCCAGTACGACGTCCTCGCGATCAACGCCGCCTCGGCCTCAACGCAGATCTCCGGTCTGCCGTTCTCCGGCCCGATCGGCGCCACCCGCCTGTCGCTCATCGACGGCCAGTGGGTCGCGTTCCCGCAGTTCTCGGACATCGAGCGCTCCACGTTCGACATGGTCGTCGCCGGCCGTGTCGCCGGTGACGACGTCGCGATCATGATGGTCGAGGCCGAGTCCACCGAGTACACCTGGGACCTCGTCAAGAACGAGGGCAAGACGGCTCCCACCGAGGAGGTTGTCGCCGAGGGCCTCGAGGCGTCGAAGAAGTTCATCCGCGCCCTCTGCGAGGCGCAGGCCGAGCTCGCCGCCAAGGCCGCGAAGCCGATCCAGGAGTTCCCGATCTTCCTCGACTACGAGGACGACGTGTATGCCGCGGTCGACGCCGCCGTCGCCGGCAAGGCCGGCGAGGCCATGCAGATCGCGGGCAAGCAGGAGCGCGAGGACCGTCTCGACGAGATCAAGTCCGAGCTGCACCTCGAACTCGTCGGCGACTTCAACCCGGAGTCGGGCGACGGCAAGGCCGGCGCGTTCGCCGGTCGCGAGAAGGAGGTCTCCGCGGCCTACCGCGCCGTGCAGAAGAAGCTCGTCCGCGAGCGCATCCTGCGCGACAAGGTCCGCATCGACGGCCGCGGCCTCGCCGACATCCGCGCCCTGAGCGCCGAGGTCGAGGTCCTGCCCCGCGTCCACGGCTCGGCGATCTTCGAGCGCGGCGAGACCCAGATCATGGGTGTCACGACGCTCAACATGCTCCGCATGGAGCAGCAGCTCGACACGCTGTCGCCCGTGACGCGCAAGCGCTACATGCACAACTACAACTTCCCGCCGTTCTCCACCGGCGAGACCGGTCGCGTCGGTTCGCCGAAGCGTCGCGAGATCGGCCATGGGGCGCTCGCCGAGCGTGCCCTCATGCCGGTCCTGCCGACCCGCGAGGAGTTCCCCTACGCGATCCGCCAGGTGTCCGAGGCCCTCGGCTCCAACGGGTCGACGTCCATGGGCTCGGTCTGCGCCTCGACCCTGTCGCTGCTCAACGCCGGCGTGCCGCTGCGCGCCCCGGTCGCCGGCATCGCCATGGGCCTCGTGTCGGCCGAGGTCGACGGTGAGACCCAGTACGCCGCGCTCACCGACATCCTCGGCGCCGAGGACGCGTTCGGCGACATGGACTTCAAGGTCGCCGGCACGCGCGAGTTCGTCACGGCCATCCAGCTCGACACCAAGCTCGACGGCATCCCCGCCGACGTCCTCGGTGGCGCGCTCACCCAGGCCCGTGAGGCCCGTCTGCACATCCTCGACGTCATGAACGAGGCCATCGACGCGCCCGACGAGATGAGCCCCTTCGCACCTCGCGTCATCTCGGTGACGGTCCCGGTCGACAAGATCGGCGAGGTCATCGGCCCGAAGGGCAAGATGATCAACCAGATCCAGGACGACACCGGCGCCCAGATCTCGATCGAGGACGACGGCACCATCTACATCGGTGCGACCGATGGCCCGTCGGCCGAGGCGGCCCGCGCGGCCATCAACGCCATCGCCAACCCGCAGATGCCCGAGGTCGGCGAGCGCTTCCTCGGCACCGTCGTCAAGACGACGACCTTCGGCGCGTTCATCTCCCTGCTCCCGGGCAAGGACGGTCTGCTCCACATCTCCGAGGTGCGCAAGCTCGTCGGTGGCAAGCGGATCGACGCGGTCGAGGACGTCCTCGCGGTCGGCCAGAAGGTCCAGGTCGAGCTCAAGGAGATCGACCCGCGCGGCAAGCTCTCGCTCGCCGCGGTCCTCGCCGAGGGCGAGGGCGACGCCCCCGCCGGCGACAACGGCTCGGACGACGCGGACGTCGAGACGTCCGCGGACACCGCCTCGGACGTCTCGGACGAGGCCGGCCAGGCCGAGGGTGGCGAGGAGCGTGGCGAGCGTCGCCAGCGCAACCGCCGCCGCGGTGGCCGGGGTCGCGGTCAGCGCTCGGACTCGGGAGACGCCTCCGGCGACGAGTGAGCCCCGGTCCTTTCGGACCACGGTGACGGGACGGCATACCTCTTTTGCGGTATGCCGTCCCGTTCGCCTGTGCGGAGGAGATCATGGGAGCCCGCACGGTGTGAGGGAGGGCTCGTGGACGTCCGCAGGATCAAGCGCGCCATGCGTGGACGGTTCGGGCGTCCGCTCCGCGCGACCTACCGACTCGCCGAGACGGCCCAGCTCGCCGTGGTGCGTCCTCTTGACCGGATACGCCACGGCCGCGCCACGCCGGAGGAGCGGGCGGAGGTCGCCCGCCGGGTGACGATGACGGTCAAGACCTTCGAGCGGCCGGCCGTCCTGCGGCGGTGCCTCGCGAGCGCCCGCACCGTCTTCGAGGGCCGGATCGTCGTCGCCGACGACTCGCGGCAGCCGACGCTCGACCTCGGCCCCGGGGTCGACGTCCTGGCGCTGCCGTTCAACAGCGGTGTTCCGGTGGGCCGCAACGCCGCGCTCGATGCCGTCACCACCGAGCTCGTCCTCGTCTCCGACGACGACATCGTCCTCACCGCAGCGACCGACGTCGTCGCAGCGATGAACTTCCTCGACGACCACCCCGAGGTCGACCTCGTGGCGTTCACGCGGATCGACCTTCCGAGGTGGCGAGCCGTCGAGGCGCACGACGCGTCGGCTCTCTTCGCGGGAGCGGCGGAGCCGGTGCTTCCCTACGGCACCCTCGTGGGTGGGCTGCCGGTCGTCCCGAAGACGCCGCAGCTCTATCTCGCCCGCACCGAGTCGGTGCGGCGGGTGCGGTGGGACGAGCGGCTGCGGATGGTCGACCACCGCGACTTCTTCTCACGGGCCGCCGGACGGCTCGTCTCGGTGCAGGCCCGGACCGTACGCGGCTACCACTCGCGCACGCCCTTCGACCCCTTCTACACGTCCTACCGCGAGGACGTGGCCGAGGACCTGCGGGTGCTGGCGAGGATCTGGGGCGGTCGGGCCACCGGCGACTGAGCCGGGCGACGCACGGTGTCTCCGCAGGGGAAGCGTTCGGAAGTGGCCGGCTCAGACGGCCACGGACGCGACGGCCGTGCCCGGGACGCCGGCCCCGCCCGGTGTCGCGCGGATGCTGACCGTCACCGGTCGGCCGCCGGTTGGCCCGGTGCTCTCGAAGACGCACTGGCAGGGACCGGTCGACGCGTTCCCGGCGAGCTCGCTGTCGACGCTGAGGACGATGAGGTGGGTGCCGTTGCCCGAGACCACGGTCCAGCCGTCCGGTGGCGACACGGTGGCGGCGACGCCGTCACCCATCCTGAAGGCGACCTGCAGGTCGTCGGTGGGGTCGCTGTTGAGGTTGGCGACCGTGGTGGTCACGACGAAACGGCTGGACGGCGTCTCCTCGCTGCGGAGGGCGCGGTCGCCGAGGGCGTGGCCGCTCGCGGTCACCGAGAGGGCGGCCGGGCCCGAGGTCGCGTACGCGGGGGACTGCAGCACCACGTGAACTGCCGGCAGTGACCAGGCCATGTGACGGCCAGTGCGCAGCACGGCCCGGCGGTCGACGCCCGGTGAACGGCCCGGTGCGAGCTCACGCTCTCCTGCCATGTCGACCCCCGTTCGTGGCCGGGTTCCTCGATGTGACGGGATCGTCATCACCGATCCGGCCACCACAGGCTAGGCCCAACGGGCCATGCCGTCTGGGACTTTCGGCAAAGACGGCCTGCCCGCTGGTCCCGCACACTCACCTCAGCGGCAGCCCGGCCGAGTCCGCGGCGAGGAGCCGCACTCCGCCTGTGGCGTCCAGCAGGAGGGCTGCAGTGACGCCGTTGCGGATACGGAGCTGTGGCAGGCCACGTCCCTGCTGGCCGGTGGCCTCGAGATAGCTGTTGTCGAGTCGCGTCGTGTCGAACGACTCGCCACGTTGAGCCTCGTGCACGGTGTCGGCCACCAGACTGGCGATCACGAGCGTGCCTCCGTCCGACACCTTCACCGCCTGCAGGGACCCCCTGGGGCCGAACTGGTCGCTCTCGGTCGACCAGAGGGAAAAGCGTGGTCGCTTGCCGGTCCACGAGACGAACTCACCGCTGAGGTTCGCCAACTCGCCCCTGACCAGTGGTCCCTTTCCTGCAGTGAGCTGCGTCGCGAGCTCGGTGACGCGGTCGAGGACCGTGGTCCGCTCCGACGTCGAGAGGCTGGCCTCCCTGCCGCGCGCCAAGGGCTTCGGCAGGTCGGCCAGCGTGTAGCGCACGAGGGCGGTCATGAGCCAGGGCGACGACTCGTCGTCGCGGGACAGCACCCCGAGCACGTGCGTGGTGCGACCGCCGCTGACCCGGTCGAGGTCGAGGACCGCGTGCTGCGTCTGTCCATCGACCGCCGGCGTGTAGACCGACCGAACTGAGTGCGCGACCGTGAAGGGTCGCCGGTCGTCCTCCACCTTGCGCACTGCGGTGTCGAGGCGCCGCCGGGCGTAGAGCATCCCTGTATCGGCCTTTGACCATGGCACAGGGTCGAAGGCGCGGCCGGCCGCCTGCGAGGCGCTGTTGTGCCGCGCGTCGTAGTCCTTCATCGCGGCGACGGCCTGCACCTGGGTGAGAGGCACCTCGGTGGTCGGCGTCGCTGTGGAGCCGGGAGATCGGAGGGCTCCACACCCCGACACCAGGACGAGGAGCGCAGCGAGGCCGACGGTGAGGGCGACGTGCCGCGCCCGTCGTGTCGGTCGAGTGCGCGTGGCAGCACCCGCCCTGACGTGGATGGATGGCGACGCGCTCACTGGACCTACCCCCTGGTCTCCGGAGTCGGGCACCCCGGTGGAGCCAGTCTGCCGATGTCGGCCGGCAGGCTCCCGACGTTGTCCACAGGCCACTGCCCCCGCCGGATGGCCGGCGAGGGCAGTGCGTGGACCAACCGACGGCAGCGGCCGTCGATGAGGCCGGTCAGGCGGTGGTGCGGAGGCGGGGCACAGCGGCCGGCGCGCTCCAGCGCATCTCCATGCGGGCGCGGCCGTCCTTCGTGGTCACCGGCACCCAACGCATCGTCAGGCAGGCCGGACCCGTGGCGGTCGTGGCGACCTTCTTCATCGTGGGCTCCTTGGTGGACCTGCGGAAGGTGAACGGGAAGGACGTCGAGCGTGCGTCCGTTCACCTGCTGTTCACCCCATGGTACCCCGAAGGTGAACAACAGGTGAACGACTCGCGGGCATGGCTAGAGTTCGGGGCGTGAGTGTCACCTCGGTCTCGGTCATCGGAGCCTCCGGACGCATGGGATCGGAGGTGTGCCGGGCCGTCGAGGGCGCCGACGGGCTCGAGCTCGTCGGGCGGTTCGACGTCGACGACGACCTCGGCGACCTCGCCGGCGCCGACGTCGTCGTCGAGTTTTCGGTGCCCGACGCCTCACCCGCCAACGTCGCGCACTGCGTCGAGCAGGGCGTCCACGTCGTCGTCGGGACGACCGGGTGGAGCGCCGACCGGCTCGACGCCCTGCGCGGGCAGCTCGCGGACCACCCCGGCGTCGGCGTGCTCATCGCCCCGAACTTCGCCATCGGCGCCGTGCTCATGATGGCGTTCGCCGCCAAGGCCGCCGAGTTCTACGAGTCGGCCGAGGTCATCGAGCTGCACCACCCGGACAAGGTCGACGCACCCTCTGGCACGGCAGCCCGCACCGCCGAGCTCATCGGCGCCGCACGCGAGGCCGCCGGTCTCACCGACGTCCCCGACGCGACGACGAGCGACCCCGACGGTGCGCGCGGGGCGCGGGCACACGGCATACCCGTGCACTCGGTGCGACTGCGCGGGCTCGTCGCACACCAGGAGGTGCTCTTCGGGCAGACCGGCGAGATGCTGACGATCCGGCACGACTCGTTCGACCGCGTCTCGTTCATGCCCGGCGTCGTCGCCGCCGTGCGCCGCGTCGGGGAGCACCCGGGCCTCACGGTCGGGCTCGAGCACTACCTCGGGATCTAGGGCCTAGCCCCAGCCGAGCGAGCGCAGGCCCGCGGCCACGGCCGCCGCGCCCACGACGACGACGAGGAAGTTCGCGCGCAGCACGAGGAGCACGACAGCGGCAGCGACCGCCGCCAGCCGCGCGTCGACGTGCAGCGAGCCACCGTCGCCGCCGAAGGTCTGGATCGCGACGAGCCCGGCGAGCAGCGCCACCGGCAGCAGCGTGAGCACGCGACTGCGCCGGGGGCCGTCGACCCACGACTCGGGCACGAGGTAGCCGGCGAGCTTCGTCGCGAAGGACAGCCCCGACGCGAGCAGCACGACGGTCCAGGCGCTCACGACTCGACCTCCGGGTCGACCCGCTCGTGCCGGCCGTGGGCGGCGAGGCCGACGACGACCGCCGCGAGGACGGTGAGGATGACCGGCACGCCGACCGGCAGCACCGGGGAGGCGAGCAGGGCGATCGCGACGGCGAGCGCCATGGTCGCCGCGGCGTCGCGGTTGTGCAGGCGCGGCCAGAGCAGGGCGGTGAACGCCGCGGCCGCCGCCGCGTCGAGCCCCCAGCGCTGCGGGTCGCCGAGGGCGTTGCCGACGACCGCGCCGGCGAGGGTCATGAGGTTCCAGAAGACGAAGACGGTGACGCCGGTGACCCAGAACCCGAGCCGGCCGGCACGCCGCTTCTCCTGGCCCACGGCGACGGCCGTCGACTCGTCGATGGTGATCTGCGCGGCCGCGAGCCGGCGCAGGCCGCCGAGGTCGAGGATCCGCGAGGTCTGCAGCGCATAGAGCCCGTTGCGTACCCCGAGGAGGGTCGACGTCGCGACCGCCGCGGAGCCGGCACCCCCGGCACCGAGGATGCCGACGAGGGCGAACTGCGAGCCCCCGCTGAAGAGGAGCAGCGACAGCGCGACCGTCTGGAGGGTCGTGAGACCGGAGGCGACACCCAGCGCGCCGAAGCTGATGCCGTAGGCGCCCGTGGCGATGCCGACCGAGAGCGACTGGCGCAGCACCGCCCTGCGGTCACCCGCCGTCAGTGCCGCGTATGCCGGGTGCTCGCCGTCGTCGTGCGACGTGGGCGCCGCCGAGGTCACCCGGGCTCGTCCGTCGCGAGCGACGCGACGAGGCGCACCTCCCGCAGGGTCGCACCGTCGGGCGCGACGACGCGGTCGCGGTAGGCACCGTCGGGGCCGAGCCCGGAGGCGGTGAGGAAGGCGCGCGTGGCCTCGTCGTCCGCGAGCACCCAGATCGCGACGTCGTCGGCGCCGGCACCGCGCAGGGTGTCGACGCACGCGTTGAGCAGGCGCGAGCCGTGGCCCAGACGTCGGGCGCCCGGGTGGACGCCGATCGCCGTCACCTCGCCACGGGCCGGTCCGGCGTCCGCGTCCTGGCTGGGCCCGACCGCGGCGAACCCTACGACCTGCTCACCCGCCCGCGCCACGAGCAGCCGGTGCACACCCTCCGGCGGGTTCTCGAGGGACTGGCGCCACGCCTTCGCGAAGGCGGGCGGCTCGAAGAGGGCGACGACCTCGTCGGGGACGCGGCCGGCATACGCCTGGGTCCAGACAGCGGCCTGGACGACGCCGACGGCGGGTGCGTCGGTCGGCTTGGCGATGCGCACGCTCGCGTCGGCGACCGGGCCGGGCTCGTGGGAGTGGTCGTGGCTCATGAGCCCTGGAACTCCGGTGCGCGACGCTCGCGGAAGGCGGAGCGTCCCTCCGTGAGGTCGTCGCTCGACCACGCGGTGGCGAAGGCGGCCTCGTAGCGGGCAACACCGGCGGAGTCGGCGCCGTGGGCGTCGAAGCCGAGCTTGGACCCGGCCTGGGTCAGCGGCGCCAGGTCGGTCGCGCGGCGGGCCAGCTCGAGGG
Source organism: Knoellia flava TL1 (assembly GCF_000768675.1). GTDB lineage: Bacteria > Actinomycetota > Actinomycetes > Actinomycetales > Dermatophilaceae > Knoellia > Knoellia flava. The sequence continues at coordinate 58,914 of NZ_AVPI01000067.1, forward strand.
CCCCGTCGAGGCCGCCGCGCACCTGCGTGAAGCCGAGCCGCCACGCGTCGTCGGCGGTGAGGACGGCACCGGTGAGCACCATGTGCCGCGCGGCGCCCTCGCCCCAGAAGCGCGTCGTCCGCTCGAGCGTCCAGTGGTTGACCATGAGTCCCAGCCGCGCGACGGGGAGGGCGAAGGCGGCGTCGTCGGCGACGACGCGCAGGTCGCAGGCCACCGCCAGCTGCATGCCGAGACCCATGCACGAGCCGGAAATCGCGGCGACGGTCGTGATCGGCGCCTGCGACAGCCGGGTGAGCACCTCGGCGAGCCGGTCGGTGAAGGCCACGTCCTCGAGCTCGGTGAGATCGGCCCCGGCGCAGAAGTGACCGCCGGCACCGGTGAGGACGAGGGCCCGCGACTTCACGAGCGCGGCCTCGAGGGCGGCGTCGAGCTCGTCGAGGGCCTCGTGGCCCAGGGCGTTGCGCCGTTCCGGTCGGTCGATCGTGAGGAGGGTGACCCGGTCTGAGGTGGATGAGGTGATCGCCACGCGGTCGAGCCTAACGGCGGGGCATTTGTGAGGATGGAGGGCGTGTCCCTGCTCCGCCGTCCCGCCAAGCCGCACCCCGTCTTCCGCCCGCTCGCCGTGGCGGAGGTCGAACCGGTCGCCGAGCACGCGGTCTCGATCGGCTTCGACGTGAGCGAGATGCCCGCGTTCCTCGACTACCGGGCGGGGCAGTACGTCACGCTGCGGGCGCTCGTCGGCGACGAGGACGTGCGCCAGTCCTACTCGATCTGGGTGCCCCCGAGCCGCGCCCGGCGCGAGGGCGTCATCCGGGTCGCCGCCGCGGCCGTGCAGGGCGGGCGCATGTCGCCGTGGCTGGCGAACGAGGTCGGGGTCGGCGAGGTCATGGGCGTCCTGCCGCCGCTCGGCGAGTTCGTCCTCGACGACGTCGCCGGTCCGCGCCACCACGTCGGCGTCGTCGGCGGGTCGGGCATCACGCCCGTCCTCGCGATCGCCGCCGCCGCGCTCGAGCAGGACCCCGGCTCGACCGTCGACCTCGTCGTCGCCAACCGGACGCGGGAGTCGACGGTCCTCGGCCACGAGCTCGAGGAGCTGGCCGAGGCGTCCGGCGGGCGGCTGCGCGTCGAGCACGTCCTCAGCCGGGAGCGGGTGCCCGGCGTCCGTCACGGCCGGATCGACCCGCTCGTCATCCGCGACGTGCTCCGTGACGACGGGGGGCTCGAGGGGGTCGACGACTGGTGGCTGTGCGGCCCCGAGGGACTCATCGCCGACGTCGAGGCGTGGCTCCGAGGAGAGGGTGTCGGCGCCGACCACATCCACCGCGAGCGGTTCACCTCGACCGGACCGGTCGACCCACGCACGCACTGACGTCCGGCACGGTGCCGGCATACCGACCACAGTTGCGGACGCAACGCCGAGGTGAGCCGCGACGTCCGGCGAGGTGACGGCATACCCACCACAGTTGCGGACGCAATGAGGAGGCGTCAGCGGCGCTCGTAGGTGACCCACGCGAAGCCGTCGCGCTGCTCGCGCTCGGTCTCGCGCCACACTCCTTCGTCGATGTCGGGGAAGCGCACGTCACCCTCCGGCTCCTGGTCGACCTCGGTGATGAGCAGCCGCTGGGCGAACGGCATCGCCTGGGCATAGATCTCGCCGCCGCCGGCGACGAAGACCTCGCCGACCGGGCCCGCGAGCCCGAGGGCGTCGTCGAGCGAGTGCACGGTCTCGACGTCGGGGTGGTGCCAGTCGGCCTGCCGCGTGATGACGATCGTGCGTCGCCCCGGTAGGACCCTCCCGATCGAGTCGAAGGTCTTGCGCCCCATGACCATCGCATGGCCCATCGTCGTCCGCTTGAAGAACGCGAAGTCCTCGGGCAGGTGCCACGGCATGTCGTTGTCGGCGCCGATGACGCCGTTGCGCCCGACCGCCGCGATGAGCGTCACCTGGGTCATGCGCCTCACCCTAGGACCGTGGCGCCCACGACGTCACGGTATGCCGGCCGCGCACCCCGCGAGGTCGCCGCGCCTCGCGAGGTAGCCGCGCCTCACGAGGCGTGGTGCGGGCACCACGCGCCGCGGGGGCCGGCATACGGGCGGGGAGGTCAGACCGCGATGGGTGCCTTGATCGCAGGGTGGGGGTCGTAGCCGACGAGCTCGAAGTCACCGAGGTCGTAGTCGTCGATCGCGGCCCTGGGTGTGATGTGCATCGTCGGCAGCGGGCGCGGCTCGCGGGTGAGCTGGAGGCGGGCCTGCTCGAGGTGGTTGGAGTAGAGGTGTGCGTCGCCGAGGGTGTGGACGAACTCGCCGGGCTCGAGGTCGGTGAGCTGGGCGACCATCATCGTGAGCAGGGCGTAGGAGGCGATGTTGAAGGGCACACCGAGGAAGACGTCGGCCGAGCGCTGGTAGAGCTGGCACGAGAGCCGCCCGTTGCTCACGTAGAACTGGAAGAGCGCGTGGCAGGGCGGCAGCGCCATGTCGTCGACGTCGGCGACGTTCCACGCGCTGACGATGTGGCGGCGGCTGTCGGGGTTGGTGCGGATCGACTCGACGACCTTGGCGACCTGGTCGACCTGGCGTCCGTCGGGGGTCGGCCACGAGCGCCACTGGTGGCCGTAGACCGGGCCGAGGTCACCCTGCTCGTCGGCCCACTCGTCCCAGATCGAGATGCCGCGCTCCTGGAGCCAGCGCACGTTGGTGTCGCCCCGCAGGAACCACAGCAGCTCGCCGATGATCGAGCGGAGGTGCAGCTTCTTGGTCGTGACGACGGGGAACCCGTCGGCGAGGTCGAAGCGCATCTGGTGGCCGAAGACCGAGAGCGTGCCGGTGCCGGTCCGGTCGGACTTCTCGACCCCCTCGTCGAGGATGCGGTCGAGGAGGTCGAGGTACTGGCGCATGGCGAGAGCGTAGCCGCGGGCACCGACCGCACCGGGGAGGCCTCGCCCCGGGCACCCACTACCCTGAGGGGCATGACGACGAACCCCTTCGGCCGGGTCATCACGGCCATGGTCACGCCCATGCACCCCGACGGATCACTGGACGAGACGGGGCTGCGGGCGGTCGTCGAGCACCTGCTCGCGAACGGGCACGACGGCATCGTCGTCAACGGCACGACGGGGGAGTCGGCCACCCTCACCGACGACGAGAGCATCGCCGCGGTGCGGCTGGCCAAGGAGGCCGCGGGCGACCGCGCCGCGATCACCGCCGGTGTCGGGTCCAACGACACCGCCCACTCCATCCTCATGGCCGAGCGCGCCGCCGAGGCCGGCGCCGACGCCCTGCTCCTCGTCTCGCCCTACTACAACAAGCCCACCCAGGCCGGGCTCCTCGCGCACTGCCGTGCGGTGGCGGACTCCACCGAGCTGCCGATCATGCTCTACGACATCCCGGGGCGGACGGGGACGCCGTTCGACACCGCGACCCTCGTCGAGCTCGCGAGCCACCCGCGCATCGCCGCCGTCAAGGACGCCAAGGCCGACCTGTGGGCGTCGACCCACGTCATGGCCGCGACGGACCTGCTGTGGTTCAGCGGCGACGACGTCCTCACCCTCGCCCACCTCGCCCAGGGCGCGGTGGGCTGCGTCTCCGTCGTCGGCCACGTGGCCGGCAAGGAGTACGCCGCGATGGTCGCCGCCGTGGACGCGGGCGACCTCGCTGGGGCGCGTGAGATCCACGAGCGTCTCATCCCGGTCGTCGACGCCATCATGACGACGTCGCAGGGCGCGATCATGGCCAAGGCCGCGCTCGTCGAGCTCGGGGTGATCGAGTCGGCGTTCGTCCGGCTCCCGCTCGTGGAGTCACCACCGGAGCACCTCGACATCCTCCGCAAGGGCCTGGCCGGGTCGGGTCTCGCGTGAGCCATCCGCACCCCGAGCTGTCGCTGCCCGGTCCGCTCAAGGAGGGCGGCGTCCGCGTCGTCGCACTCGGCGGGCTCGGTGAGGTCGGCCGCAACATGGCGGTCATCGAGCACAAGGGCCAGCTGCTCGTCATCGACTGCGGCGTGCTCTTCCCCGACGACCACCACCCGGGCATCGACCTCATCCTCCCCGACTTCAGCTACATCAAGGACCGGCTCGACGACGTCCAGGCGATCGTCCTCACCCACGGGCACGAGGACCACATCGGCGCGGTGCCGTTCCTCCTTCGCCTCAAGCCGGACATCCCGCTCATCGGCTCCCAGCTGACGCTGGCCCTCATCGAGGCCAAGCTCAAGGAGCACCGGATCAAGCCGTACACGCTCTCCGTCAAGGAGGGCGACCGCGAGAACCTCGGCGTCTTCGACTGCGAGTTCGTCGCCGTCAACCACTCGATCCCGGACGCGCTCGCGGTCTTCGTGCGCACCTCCGGCGGCACCCTGCTCCACACCGGCGACTTCAAGATGGACCAGCTGCCGCTCGACGGCAGGCTCACCGACCTGCGCGCCTTCGCCCGTCTCGGCGAGGAGGGGGTCGACCTCTTCCTCACCGACTCCACCAACGCCGAGGTCCCGGGCTTCACGACGCCGGAGAAGGACATCGCGCCGGCGATCGACCGGGTCTTCCGGCACGCGCAGCGCCGGATCATCGTCGCCTGCTTCTCCTCGCACGTGCACCGTGTCCAGCAGGTGCTCAACGCCGCCGAGAAGTCGGGGCGGAAGGTCGCCATGGTCGGCCGGTCGATGGTCCGCAACATGGGGATCGCCGCCGAGCTCGGCTACCTCCACGTGCCCGACAACATCCTCGTCGACTTCAAGAAGCTCGGCGACCTGCCCGACGACAAGGTGACGCTCATCTGCACCGGGTCGCAGGGCGAGCCGATGGCCGCGCTCTCGCGCATGGCCAACCGCGACCACCAGATCGAGGTGGGGGAGGGCGACACCGTCCTCCTCGCGTCCTCGCTCATCCCCGGCAACGAGAACGCCGTCTACCGCGTCATCAACGGGCTCATGCGCCTCGGTGCCGACGTCGTCCACAAGGGCAACGCCCGGGTGCACGTCTCCGGCCACGCCAGCGCCGGCGAGCTCCTCTACTGCTACAACATCGTCAAGCCGCGCAACGTCATGCCCGTGCACGGCGAGTGGCGGCACCTGCGGGCCAACGCCGACCTCGCGCTCGCGACCGGCGTCCACCCCAAGGGCGTCGTCGTCGTCGAGGACGGTGTCGTCGTCGACCTCGTGAACGGCAAGGTCAAGGTCGCCGGAGCGGTCGAGTGCGGCTACGTCTACGTCGACGGCTCGTCCGTGGGCGAGGCCGACGAGACGCTGCTCAAGGACCGCCGGATCCTGCGCGACGAGGGGTTCGTGTCGGTCATCGTCGTCATGGACGCGTCGACCGGCAAGATCGTCGCCGGGCCGGAGATCACGGCACGTGGGTTCGTCGAGGACGACGTCGTGTTCGACGACGTCATGCCACAGCTCACCAAGGCTCTCGACGACGCGACCGCCCAAGGAGTGAGCGACACCTACCAGCTCGAGCAGGTCATGCGGCGGACCGTCGGCGGCTGGGTGGGTCGCAAGATCCGCCGCCGCCCGATGATCATCCCCGTCGTCATCGAGGCGTAGCCGCCTCGCCGGCTCCGTGGGCCCGCCCGTCGTCATCGAGGCGTAGCCGCCTCGCCTCGCCGGGACCCTTTTCCGGGGACGGCGGGAAACCTGCCCCGAGCAAGGGAACTGTTCCCTTGCTCGGGACACGTTTTCCGGGGACGGCGGGAAACGGCTCCAACCGTGGTGGTGCGCGTGTGCTGCGTGTGAACGGTGTGACAGTGGCCTAGGGTGCGAGCATGGCCTCCCGTTCGACCACTCCTGCGCGCTCCCGCACGGCGTCGTCGCGCCCCGCGAACCGCCGTGCACCCGCGCGCACGACGAGCCGCAAGAAGGTTCCGGCCAAGGGCAGCTCGACGCCGATGCCCGTCGCCGCCGTCCGCGGCGCGTGGATGGGGCTCGCGCACGTCACCGGGGGCACGGTCCGCAAGGTCTCGCACGTCGGTCAGGACCTCGAGCCGGAGCACCGCCGCGACGGCGCCGGGCTCGCCCTCATCGCGCTCGCCGTCGTCGTCGCCGCCCGCGAGTGGTGGGGCCTCGCCGGCATCGTCGGCGAGGTGACGCACGCCGTCGTCGCCGGCACCCTCGGCCGGGTCGGCTACGCCCTCCCCATCGTCCTCCTGCTCTTCGGGCTCCACCTCTGGCGCACCCCGCGTGAGCACCCCGCGACCAACCGCATGGCCATCGGCACGGCCCTCCTCGCCTTCGCCGCGTGCGGAGTCGTCCACGTCTCGGCCGGCATCCCCGAACCTCCCGCGGGTGCCGACGGCATGCGCGCGGCCGGCGGCATCATCGGCTTCCTCGCGTCGAGCCCGCTCGAGGCCGCCGTCTCGATCTACGGCACCATCCCGCTCCTCATCCTCATCGGCATCTTCGGGCTGCTCGTCCTCACCGCCACACCCGTGCACGAGATCCCGGACCGGCTGGAGCTGCTGCGGGCCACGCTGTTGGGGCGGCCGGCATACGCCGACGAGGACGTGACCGAGGAGGTGCCGGTCAAGAAGCCGCGCCGCACCCGCTCCAAGGGTGACGAGCCCATGGTCGGGGACGAGGCCTACGAGCAGGCCGCGATCGTCGACTACGAGGACAAGGACAAGCCGCGGCGCGGCAGGCGCGCGACTGCGCTGCCCGCCGAGACCGACGAGGGCGGCCCGCGGCCGGGCGAGAAGCGCCCGACGGCGCCCGGCGTCCTCGCGCCCGCAGCCAAGGCGCCCGTGGAGCAGGTGAAGCTCGAGGCTCCGCCGACGACCCCGTTGCCGCAGCGCGTCGAGCAGCTCTCCCTCGCCGGCGACATCACCTACACGCTGCCCGACAACGCCGCGCTCAAGCAGGGCGCGCCGCACAAGGAGCGCTCCGAAGCCAACGACCGCGTCGTCGAGTCACTCACCACGGTCCTCGACGAGTTCGGCATCGACGCCCAGGTCACCGGCTTCACGCGCGGCCCGACGGTCACCCGCTACGTCGTCGAGCTCGGTCCCGGCGTCAAGGTCGAGCGCGTCACCGCGCTCAGCAAGAACATCGCGTATGCCGTCGCCTCGGCCGACGTGCGCATCCTCAGCCCGATCCCGGGCAAGTCCGCCATCGGCATCGAGATCCCGAACCCGGACAAGGAGATGGTCTGCCTCGGTGACGTCCTGCGCAGCCGGGTCGCGCGCGACAACCACCACCCGATGGTCATGGGCGTCGGCAAGGACGTCGAGGGCGGCTACGTCATTGCCAACCTTGCCAAGATGCCGCACCTCCTCGTCGCCGGCGCCACCGGCTCGGGCAAGTCGTCCTTCGTCAACTCGATGATCACCTCGGTGCTCATGCGGTCGACGCCCGACGAGGTGCGCATGGTGCTCGTCGACCCCAAGCGCGTCGAGCTCACGGCATACGAGGGGATCCCGCACCTCATCACGCCGATCATCACCAACCCCAAGAAGGCCGCCGAGGCACTCCAGTGGGTCGTGCGCGAGATGGACGCGCGCTACGACGACCTCGCCAACTACGGCTACAAGCACGTCGACGACTTCAACAAGGCGGTGAAGTCGGGCAAGGTTCAGCCGCTGCCCGGCTCCGAGCGGGTCATCCAGCCCTACCCCTACCTGCTCGTCGTCGTCGACGAGCTCGCGGACCTCATGATGGTCGCCCCGCGCGACGTCGAGGAGTCGATCGTCCGCATCACCCAGCTCGCGCGCGCCGCCGGCATCCACCTCGTCCTCGCGACGCAGCGCCCGTCGGTCGATGTCGTCACCGGCCTCATCAAGGCCAACGTGCCGAGCCGCATGGCGTTCGCGACGTCGTCGCTCGCCGACAGTCGTGTCGTGCTCGACCAGCCGGGCGCCGAGAAGCTGCTCGGCCAGGGTGACGGGCTCTTCCTCCCGATGGGCGCGAGCAAGCCGATGCGCGTCCAGGGCGCGTGGGTCACCGAGTCCGAGATCCAGGAGATCGTCGGGCACGTCACCGGGCAGCTCAAGCCGACCTACCGCGAGGACGTCACCGTCGCCGCGGCCAAGAAGCAGATCGACGACGACATCGGCGACGACCTCGACCTACTGCTGCAGGCGACCGAGCTCGTCGTGACGACGCAGTTCGGCTCCACCTCGATGCTCCAGCGCAAGCTCCGCGTCGGGTTCGCCAAGGCCGGTCGTCTCATGGACCTGCTCGAGTCGCGTGGCGTCGTCGGACCCTCCGAGGGCTCCAAGGCCCGCGACGTGCTCGTGCGCCCCGACGACCTGCCGACGACGCTCGCGCTCATGCGGGGCGAGGACGTGCCGCAGACGGACGAGGCCTTCGACAACGAGGCCGAGGACGCAGGTGCCGGCTACCACCAGGGCGACGACGCGGGACAGTCGGCGGCTGCGCCGCAGCCGCCCACCGACCGCTACGGCACGGACGCCGTCGGGGCCGACCTCGACCGGAGACCGCAGGTCGAGTCGTGGGACGACGACGAGGACGACAGCGAGGACGCCTGGGAGCTCACCGGTCGTCGGTGAGCCTCACCAGCGGTCGGCTCACACCTCGGTCGGTGCGGAGGCGTCTGCCAGCTCGGCCTCGATGTCGTCCAGCAGCCCCATCACGGCGTCGTGCCCGTTGACGGGTCCGGCGGCGAGGAGGCCGTCAGCCCCGCAGAGCACCGCTGCCGGTGACTGCACGAGCCCGAGCCCGAACCAGGCGAGCGCCGCGTGGTCGAGGAGCGGCGCCTCCACGGGGTCGACGAGTCGCGAGGCGTCGTAGGGGACCGAGAAGACCACGCGGATGTCGATGGCGGGGAGCCGTGCCCTCCAGGCGGCGACGTTGGACGCGACCACCTGGGTGGAGACGCAGTAGCAGTTGACGAAGACCAGCAGCTGCGCGCGTTCCGACGCCAGCTCGGCCAGGGTCGCCGGCCCGGAGGTCGGGTCGTGGAGGACGAGCGTCGGGATGGGCACCCTCTCGTAGTCGAGGTCGTCACCGAGATCGCTCCCGCCCGTGGCGGCAGGCCTGCGTTCCGTCGGCGATGACCGCCATCCCTCGACGGAGGGGGTGGAGCGTTCTGCAGGCGTCGGCTGGCGCCGCGCGACGACGAGCCACGTGAGCAGGCACGCGCAGGCCGCCAGCGTGAGCCACAGGAGGTCGCCGGCGTCGCCTGCGTCCCACAGCGACCAGACGGTGCGACCGGACGCGGCCAAGGCCACGGTGGCCACAGCCGCAGCGACGAGCAGCGTGTTGCGTGCCAGGGTGCGTCCCGAGATGCTCTGGTCGCCGGCCTGCCCGAAGCACCCGCACTGCGGCCGCGGAGTGAGTGTGAGGCCCCGGGCGATGAGCGCCCAGTAGGCGAGCATGAGCCCGAGCGTCGCGACGGATGCGGCGGTGAAGAGCCACCGACCCGGTGCGAGGAGGAAGAGCGCGAGGACGAGCTCGATGCCGGGGATCGCCCGCGCGAGGGCCAAGGGGAGCACCCACTCGGGCAGCTGGAGGTTGCGGATGATGGAGCGCAGGGTCTCGCCCCGACCGAGCTTCGTGGTGGCACTGAACCCGAGCACGGCGACGAGGGCGAGTGGCGCGAGAACCCACGCTGGGTGGTGCATGTCGTCATCCTAGGTCGGCGTCGCCCCACCGTCCGGCGCTTAGAGTGACGCCCATGGAGACGAGTGTCTGGGACGACCTGCGGGAGCCGCCGACCCGTGCGCAGCGCTGGCGGGCGGTGCTCCGCAAGCAGCCGTCGGCCTTCCTCCTCGGGGTGCAGCTCGTCGTCATCGTCCTGCTGCCGTGGCTCCAGGACCTCGAGTACGGCCGGGTCGCGCTCACGGTCCTCAGCCTGTGCGCGCTCACGGTCGCCGTCTTCACCGTCCGGAGCACCCCCGCCCTCACGTGGCTGTCGGTGGGGCTGGGCCTGCCCGCCGGCGTCCTCGAGGTCTGGTCCTCGATCTCGACCGACAACACCCTCGTCGTCGCCCTCGCGCACACCGCCCTGTCGCTCTTCTACTTCTACACGGCATACGGGCTCGTCTCCTACATGTTCGAAGACGCCTGGGTGACCAAGGACGAGCTCTTCGCGGTGGGCGCAGCCTTCACGGTGCTCCTCTTCGCGTTCACCTACCTCTTCCTCGGTGTGCAGGAGCTCTGGCCGGGCTCCTTCGTCGGGCACACGGACGGCGCACAGAGGTCCTTCCTCGAGCTGCTCTACCTCTCCGGCGCCAACCTCACGAGCGTGGGCCTCTCCGACGTCCTGCCCGTCGGCCCGCAGGCGCGCGCCGTCGCGATCATCGAGCAGCTCGCCGGCGTCATGTACGTCGCGATGGTCATCTCGCGCCTCGTCGCGCTCACGGTGATGCGCAACCAGCGCTGACCCGCCACGCGACGTCGCTCAGGCAGCCGACTCCCCGTCGAGGTCCTCGATGCGGGAGATGCTCGGCTCGCGGTCCGAAAGGTCGCGGGCGGTCGCCTCGATGCCCTCGAGCACGCGCATGGCGTTGCCCCACGTGAGCCGGCCGAGGTCGTCGTCGGACCAGCCGCGCTCGGCCAGTGCCTCGAGCAGCCGCGGGTAGGTCGAGACGTCCTCGAGCCCGCGCGGGAGGCGGCCGACGCCGTCGTAGTCGCCGCCGAGCCCGATGTGCTCGACGCCGGCGACCTCACGGACGTGCTCGACGTGGGCGACGACGTCGTCGATGGTCGCCTCCGGCGGCGGGTGCGCCTCGCGGTGGCGCTCGAGGAAGGCGCTGTATGCCGTGTGGTCGGCCCAGTGGACGTCCTCGGCAGCGGCCGCGTCGGCAGCCTCGAGGTCCCACTCGCGCACGGTGGGGGAGATGAACTTCGGGACGAAGGTGACCATGCAGAGGCCGCCGTTGTCGGCGAGCGTGGCGAGGACGTCGTCGGGCACGTTGCGCGGGTGGTCGCAGACGGCGCGGGCCGACGAGTGCGAGAACATCACCGGCGCCTGCGTCGTGGCGAGGGCGTGCCGCATCGTGTCGGCGGACACGTGCGAGAGGTCGACGGCCATGCCGAGCCGGTTCATCTCGCGCACGACCTCGTGGCCGAACGGCGAGAGGCCGCCGAGCACCGTCTGGTCGGTCGCCGAGTCGGCCCACGGCACGTTGTCGTTGTGGGTGAGCGTCATGTACCTCACGCCGAGCGCGTGGAGCATCCGCAGCGCGCCGAGCGAGCTGTCGATGCTGTGGCCGCCCTCGGCCCCCATGAGCGAGGCGATGCGGCCCGACTCCCGGGCCGCGCGCACCTCGGCCGCGCTCACCGCGAGAGCCAGCTCACCGGCATACCGGGTCGTGAGGGTGCGGACGAAGTCGACCTGCTCGAGGGTCGCGGTGACGGCCCGCTCGCCGGCCCACTTGGCGTCGACGTAGACCGACCAGAACTGCGCGCCCATGCCGCCGCGGCGCATGCGCGGGAGGTCGGTGTGCGTGCTGGTGGTGCCGGTCTCGAGTTCGAGCTGGTCGAGGTCGTAGCCGACCTGCTCGCGAGCGGCCCAGGGGAGGTCGTTGTGACCGTCCCAGACGGGGTGGCTCGCGAGCAGGTCGGCGATGCGCTGCGCGGTCGAGGTCATCGCCCCAACCTAGACGTCAGCGACCCGAGCGCTCCTTGGCGGCCTTCGCAGCCGACCGCGCGCTGTCGAGCGCAGCGCGGGAACGGGCACCCTTCGTCGCCTGGCCGCCGAGGCCCCAGTCGGTGCGGTAGCCCGAGATCCGGTAGCTCACGGTGCCACCGGCCGTTCCGCCGGAGATGACGAGGTTGTCCCCGTCGACCCGGACCCAGAGGTTGGGCATGGGGCCGGAGTTGGGGGAGACGACGGGCGCGGCGTTGCTGAACTCGAGGTCCTCCAGCCCGGGACCGACCAGCGCGACCGTGGCGGAGCCCGAGCCGTTGAGGGTGACGGTCTGCTGAACGTTGACCTCGGGGCCGGTGATCGACGTGGTGCCGTAGTAGAGGTTGCCGCTGAGGGAGATGACGAGCTCGTGGCCCTCGACGTAGAACTCGTCGCCGATCATGATCGCCGCGGGCACACCGAGGTTGCTGATGCCCACGACCGCAGGCGCCTCGCCGCCCTCGGCGTAGAGGCCGCCGCCCTCACCGTTCGCGCCGACGGAGGAGAGGTTGACGGCCTCGACGGCGAACCGGTCCATGTTCTTGGTGTTGGCCAGGACGCCCGAGTTGTTGACGCCCACCGCGCCCATCGCGGCACCGGTCCCGGCGACGGTGGAGGTGTTGGCGGTCGAGAGGCCGAACTTGTTCGCGGCAGAGGTGCCACCGGCGAAGCCGTTGCCGTTGGAGGCGAAGAAGTAGCCGGCAGCGCCCGCCCCGGTGTTCTTGACGGTGAAGGCGATCCCGGCGGTGGGGGCGATGATCGAGGTATCGGTGGCGCCGGGGTAGTTGACGCGACCCTGCAGGACGGCCTGGCCGGCGGCGGCCTCGGCGGAGGAGGCGGCGGCGACGGCTGCGGTGGCAGCGGCGCCGATCGCACCCACGCGGATCGCGGCACGGCGGTCGAAGGCAGGGTTGGTCTTGTCGGACATGGTGGTGGGTTCCCCTCGGAGTATTAGGTGGTGTGACGAAGAGTCGCGCCGAAGTATCCACGGTGAGGGACCGGATGCACAGGGCTTCGGCGGAATCCACCCGTCGGCGCGTCGCGGCACGTGCTCGGGCGCCGGTGCGACGAGCCGCAGCGAGCGGTCCGGCACCCGCGCGGAGGTCCGTCCGCGCCCAACTAGAGTGTCGGCATGCCCGCACCCGAGACGACCTCACGTTCGGTGGCCGTCGTGACGCTGGGGTGCACCCGCAACGACGTCGACTCCGAGGAGCTGGCCGGTCGCCTCGCCGCCGGCGGCTGGACCCTCGTCGAGGACGCCGCGGACGCCGACGTCGCCGTCGTCAACACCTGCGGCTTCGTCGAGCAGGCCAAGAAGGACAGCATCGACAGCCTCCTCGAGGCGTCCTCGCTCAAGGAGCACGGGCGCACGCAGAAGGTCGTCGCCGTCGGCTGTCTCGCCGAGCGCTACGGCCAGACCCTCGCCGACGAGCTGCCCGAGGCCGACGCGGTGCTCGGCTTCGACTCCTACGCCGACATGTCGACGCACCTGCGCACGATCCTCGACGGCGGCAGCGTCCCGAGCCACGTGCCCAGCGACCGCCGCAGGCTGTTGCCGCTCTCGCCGGCCGTCCGCCAGGACGCCGCGGCCGGCGTCGCGCTGCCCGGGCACGCCGCGCCGCGCACCCGGCTCGGCACGGGGCCGTGGGCGCCGCTCAAGATCGCGTCCGGCTGCGACCGGCGCTGCGCGTTCTGCGCCATCCCGATGTTCCGCGGCTCGTTCGTCTCCCGTCGTCCCACCGACGTCCTCGACGAGGCGCGCTGGCTCGCCGGGCAGGGCGTGCGCGAGCTCTTCCTCGTGAGCGAGAACTCGACGTCCTACGGCAAGGACCTCGGCGACCTCGCCCTCCTCGACGCGATGCTCCCCGAGCTCGCCGGCATCGACGGCATCGAGCGGGTGCGCGTCTCCTACCTCCAGCCCGCCGAAGTGCGTCCCGGCCTGCTCGACGCGATGGTCGCGGTGCCCGAGGTCATGCCGTGGTTCGACCTCTCCTTCCAGCACGCGGCCGCGCCGCTGCTGCGCCGGATGCGCCGCTTCGGTGGCACCGAGAGCTTCCTCGGCCTCGTCGACGACGTGCGCCGCCGCTCGCCGCTCGCCGGGATCCGCAGCAACGTCATCGTCGGCTTCCCGGGCGAGACCGAGGACGACGTCGACGAGCTCGCCGAGTTCCTCACCGCCGCGCGGCTCGACGTCGTCGGCGTCTTCGGCTACTCCGACGAGGACGGAACCGAGGGCGAGACCCTCGCCGGCAAGGTCGACGCCGACGCCATCGCCGAGCGCGTCGCCCGCATCACCGACCTCGTCGAGGAGCTCACCGCCCAGCGCGCCGAGGACCGCATCGGCGAGACCGTGCGCGTCCTCGTCGAGGAGGTCGAGCGGGACGGTGTCGACGCCTCCAGTCGCGCGTCCGTCGTCGGCCGCAGCGAGCACCAGGGGCCCGACGTCGACGGGACGACCCGCGTCGTCGGCGTGGCCGCCGCCGTGGGGGAGACCATCGTCGCCACGGTCGTCGGGACCGAGGGCATCGACCTCGTCGCGGAAGCGACATGAGCGAGCGGCCGTCGCCGGTCGCACGCATGGCGCCCAGTGCGTGGAACATCGCCAACGGGCTCACCGTCCTGCGCCTGCTCCTCGTGCCCGTCTTCGGCTGGCTGCTTCTCTGGGACGACGGGCACCAGGCGGGAGCGCGATGGTGGGCCTTCGCCGTCTTCGCGTTCGCCATGGTCACCGACCGGATCGACGGCGACATCGCCCGCAGCCGCGGGCTCATCACCGACTTCGGCAAGGTCGCCGACCCCATCGCCGACAAGGCGCTCGTGACGATGGCGCTCGTCGGGCTCTCGATGATCGGCGACATCCCGTGGTGGATCACGCTCGTCATCACGGTGCGCGAGTGGGGCATCACGGCGATGCGCTTCTGGGTGATCCGGCACGGGGTCATGGCCGCCGGACGCGGGGGCAAGGTCAAGACCCTGCTCCAGGCGCTCGCCCTCGGCTTCTTCGTCATCCCGCGGTTCTCGCTGCCGTTCAGCGGTGCGCTCGACCTCGTCGCGTGGGTGACGCTCGTCGCCGCGCTCGTCGTCACGGTGGTCACGGGGGTCGACTACGCCGTCGACGCCTTCCGGCTGCGGCGCACGAGTCCGCGCGCGATGGCCAAGAAGGCGGCTCGCGCGGCCGCCCGCGACCGGCGGCCCGAGGCGTGAGCTCGCCGGAGGCGCTCGTGGCCGGCCTCGTCGGACGCGGCCTCACCGTGGCCTGCGCCGAGTCCCTCACGGGGGGCCTCGTGTGCGCGGCACTCACCTCCGTCGCCGGGTCGTCGAGGACGGTGCGAGGGGGAGTCGTGTCCTATGCGACCGACGTCAAGGCCGCCGTGCTTGGTGTCGACGCCGAACGGCTGCGCGAGACCGGCCCGGTCGACGCGCTCGTCGCCGAGCAGATGGCGCTCGGGGTCGCTCGCGTCCTCGGGGCCGACGTCGGCCTCGCGACGACGGGTGTCGCCGGTCCCGGACCCGCCGACGGTATGCCGGCCGGCACCGTCTTCGTCGCGGCCTGCGGACCGTGGCCGGGCGGCGTGACGAGCCGGCGGCTCGCGCTTCCGGGCGACCGCGCCCAGGTGCGGGCCGCCACCGTCGACGCCGTCATCGACCTCCTCGGCGAGCAGCTGGCCGTGCTGGCGCCGCAGGGGGAATAGCCCGGGTCGGGGAAGTCTTCGACGAAGGGACACCCTCGCGATGTAGCGTGGAGGGCGAACGACCACCGGTCACGACGAAGGGAGGCCCGATGATCCTGCTCCGACACGAGCTCGGTGAGGCGCTGCGCGAGCGGCGACAGCAGCAGGGCCGCACCCTGCGTGACGTGGCCGCCGCGGCCTCCGTCTCGCTCGGCTACCTCAGCGAGATCGAGCGTGGCGTCAAGGAGGCCTCCTCCGAGCTCCTCTCCGCGATCTGCGTGGCCCTCGACGTGCCGCTGTCCGTCGTCCTCGACGACGTGAGCCGGCGCGCCGCCCACGTCGAGTCGCTCGGCGCGCCGGTGTCGCTGCCGGTGACAGGTCGCACCGACGTGGTGTCGGCCTCCGCGGCCTGACCCTCGTCGCCGTGGCGGCGGAGCACGTCGGTGGCCGTCCGGTCCCGTGGTCGGTCCCTGTCGTCCTGCACGAACCCGACCCCGCGTGGGCCCGGCACTTCGAGGCGGACGCCACCCTCATCCGCGGCGCGCTCGGCGAGCGGGCGCTCTCGGTCGACCACGTGGGGTCGACGTCGGTGCCGGGGCTGCCCGCCAAGCCGGTGATCGACGTGCTTCTCCAGGTCGTCGACCCGGCCGACGAGGACGCCTACGTCCCCGCACTCGTCGAGCTGGGCTACTGGCTGCAGATCCGCGAGCCGGAGTGGCTGGAGCACCGCGTGCTCTACCAGCGGACCGAGCGCGGCTGCCCGCACGACATCAACGTCCACGTCCTCGCCCCCGACACCGGGCGAGAGGAGGTCGAACGCCTCCTCGGGTTCCGCGACTGGCTGCGCACGCACCCCGAGGACCGCGACGCCTACGCCGCCGAGAAGCGCCGGCTCGCCGCGCGGTCGTGGCGCTACGTCCAGGACTACGCCGACGCCAAGTCGACCGTCGTCGAGGAGATCCTCGCCCGCGTGGACGCGGCCCGCTCCGTCGACGGTCCGCCCGCGCCCTGACGGCAGTCCTCGCGAGGTCCCGGCCGACGTCGGGGGCCGGGCTCCGGGGTTCCGGCGGTTCGACCCTCGCCAACGTCACGTCGATCGCCGAGGGCGCCGCGGCCACGGCCCCACCGTCGACGGGCGTCCCCGGCGACCCGGAGCGTCGCCCGCCGCCGCGGTGGGAGGGCGAGCGGACGCAGGCCCTGCGTCAGGCCCTGCGGTAGGGAGAGGTCCGCCCACCGGAGGAGCCGAGGGGGTTCTGGCGACGTCCGTCGTCGCCGGGCGCGAGTCCGCCCTGGCAGGTCGGGCAGTAGAACATCGTCCGCTCGCGACCGTCCGGCCCGATCATCGACACCCGCACCGTGTCGCCGCACCGGCGGCAGGGCCGGCCCGAGCGCGCGTGGACGAAGTGCTCCTCGCCACGGCGACGCACCCCCGTGCTCGACTGGACGGCGTGGTGGCGCGAGGCGTCCATGAGCCGGCTGATCCGGGCGATGAGGGCGTCGGTGCGTTCCTGTCCGACCTCGGCCGCGGGGGTCCAGGGTCCGACCCTCTCGAGGAAGAGCGACTCCGACGCCCAGAGGGTGCCGACGCCGGCGAGCACGCGCTGGTCGAGCAGGGCGGCGCCGACGACGGTGCCGGAGGCGAGGAGGCGTGACGCGGCGAGGCTGAGGTCCCAGTCGGGGCCGAGGACGTCCGGGCCGAGGTGGCCGACGACCTCGTCCTCGCGCTGGGTCGGCAGCACCTCGAGCATGCCCAGCCGGAGGCCGAGCGCCGTCCACTGCTCGGTGCCGACGGCGACCCGCAGGTCGGCCCGGCGCAGCCAGCGCGGGGTGTCCTCGGGTGTCTCGACGCGCCACTGGCCCTCCATCTTGAGGTGCGAGTGGATCGTCAGCCCGGAGTCGACGCGGTGGAGCAGGTGCTTGCCGCGGCTCACCACCTCCAAGGTGGTCGCGCCCCGGAGATCGAGCGTCGCGATCTCGGGGAAACGGAAGTCGCTCAACGTGATCGGCTCGCCGGCGAGCGCCCTGTGGAGACGGTCGGCGGTGCGCCAGACGGTGTCACCCTCGGGCATCGGCTCGGCCCCCTGCCGCTGTCCGGCTCACCGGCGCAGTCGCAGGCCGCGGGGGGTCGCGTGGAATCCGGCCTGGGCGAGGGCGTCGACGAGCGGGTGGCCCGACCCGAGCAGCGCGCCACCGTCGGCCTTCTCGACGGTGAGCCGGCCGAGTGCCCCCTCGCGGACGGCGAGGGCGAGCGCGTCGGCGGCGGACTGGAGGGCCGCGGGGTCGTCGGTCCACGAGAGCAGCGTCTTGCCGCCCCGCTCGACGTAGAGGACGAGGTCGCCGTCGACGAGGACGACGAGCGCCCCGGCCTTGCGGCCCGGCTGGTGACCCTTGCGCCCGGACGTGCTCGAGTCGTCGTCGGACTCGCTCACCGGCCGGTCCGGCCACGGCAGGGCCGCGCCGTAGGCGTTGGCGGGATCGGTGGCGGCGAGGACGAGAGCGCGCGGCGCGGCGGCGTCGGGTGCGGCGCCGAGTGCACGCGCCCCCGCGCGGAGGCGGTCGATCGCACCGGTCGTGGCGAACTGCGCCGCCCCGAGCGACTCGACGAAGTAGCCACGGCGCACCCGCCCCGACTCCTCGGCCGCGGCCAGCACGCGGTAGACGGCGGCGAAGCCGCCGGTGACGTCCTCGGCGACGACGCTGCCCCGGGTGAGGACGCCGTAGCGGTCCTGGAGGATCTCGGCCGTCGCGAGCGTGCGCACCGTCGTGTCGGCCTCCACCTCGGGCAGCAGCGACCACCGTCCCGCAGCCGTCCCCGGCGCCGACCGGGCCACCGGCACCGCACGGGAGGCGCCGCCACGCCCGCCGAGGGCGCCGAGCGAACCGGCGCGGCCGGCATACCTCGTGGAGCGGGGGCCGGAGGCGGCGCGACGGTGCGCGGTGCGACCGCCGGAGAGCAGTGCGCGGACGGGCGCGAAGGTGTCGCCGGACACATGGCCTGACCACACGAGCGACCAGAGGTCGTCGAGCACCTCGCTGTCGGAGCCGCCGACGGCGTCGGCGAGCGCGCGGAAGAAGTAGGCACCACCGCGGGCGAGGACGTCGAGCAGCGACTGAGCCCGGTCGCCGAGCTCGGTGTCGTCGGGGGCAGCCATCGTCAGGTGCGCGGTGTCGGCGAGGTGGAGCGAGACCCAGCCGTCGTCGCCGGGCAGCGACCCGTGGCCACGCCAGACGACCTCGCCGACGCTCATGAGCTCGTCGAGCAGGGCGGGGGAGTAGCCGGCGACCCGGGCCGGCAGGACGAGGGTCTCGAGGGCGCTCGCGGGCAGGACCGCCCCGGCGAGCTGCTCGACCGCCCGGACGAGACCCTCACGTCCGCGCAGGCCGCCACCGACCGACTGCCACTGCGGCAGGAAGCGTGCCAGCTCGACAGCAGCCACCGGCTCGACCTCGGCGCGCAGGGCTGCGAGCGAGCGCCGGCGCAGCGTGCGGAGCACCTCGGCGTCGCAGTAGTCGAGGCCATGGGCGCCACCGCCGCTCTCGGTGGGCAGCAGCTCACCCTCGACGACGCGTCCGGAGGCGACGAGTCGGCGCAGCGCGTCGAGCGCGACGGCCGGCCCGACGCCCCACCACTGCGCCACGGCCGACGCCGGGAACGGTGCGTGGGTGCGGGCGTAGCGGGCGACGAGTTCGCCGAGCGGGTCGGGCACGGGGTCGAGGAAGGCCTGCGGGACGCCGACGGGGAGCGAGACGCCCAGGGCGTCGCGCAGCCGGGAGGCGTCCTCGATCGCGGCCCACCGCTCCTCGCCGGCGACGCGGACGCGGATGACACGACGTGCCCCTTCGAGGTCGACGAGCCACGAGCCGATGTCGCGGGTCGTCGCGCCGTCGCGGGTGCGGCGCTCGATCTCGGGCAGCGAGAGCGGGCCGAGGGTCCGCAGCAGGTCGGCGACGTCCTCGCCGTCGCGGCAGCGTCGCTCCTCGGCGAGCCGCTGGAGCTCGGACTCGGTGCGGGCGACGGCCTCGGGGTCGAGCAGGTCGCGCAGCGACAGGCCCTCGCCTCGCCCGAGCAGCTCGGCGAGCAGGGTGGGGTCGAGCGAGAGCGCGGCGGCCCGCTTCTCGGCGAGCGGGGAGTCGCCTTCGTAGAGGAACTGGGCGACGTAGCCGAAGAGCAGGGAGCGGGCGAAGGGCGACGGCTGCGCCGACTCGACGTCGACGAGGGTCACCTCGCGCGACTCGATGGCCGACATGAGCGCGGTGAGCCCCGGCACGTCGAAAACGTCCTGGACGCACTCGCGCACCGTCTCGAGGACGATGGGGAACGAGGCGTACTGGCTCGCCACCTCGAGCAGCTGCGCGGCGCGCTGGCGCTGCTGCCACAGCGGTTGGCGCCGGTCGGGACGACGGCGGGGGAGGAGCAGGGCACGGGAGGCGCACTCGCGGAAGCGCGCGGCGAAGAGCGCCGAGCCGCCGATCTCGCCGGTGACGAGGTCGTGGACGTCGTCGGGGTCGAGCCGGACGAGGTCGAGGAGCTCGGCGGCGGCGCCGCGCCCGCTCGACCCCTCGCCGTCGAGCTCGAGGTCGGGCAGCCGGAAGACGATGCCGTCGTCGCCGTGCATCGCTTGCACGTCGACGCCGAACCGCTCGCGCATGCGCGCCGAGACGCACAGCGCCCACGGCGCGTGCACCTGCCCACCGAACGGGCTGTGCACCGCGACCCGCCAGTCGCCGATCTCGTCGCGGAAGCGCTCGACGACGATCGTCCGGTCGTCGGGGACGTGACCCGTGGCGGTGCGTTGCTCGTCGAGGTAGGCGACGAGGTTGTCGGTGGCCCACTCGTCGAGCCCGGCCTCCGAGACCCGCTTGCGGGCCGCCTTGGGCGTCGCGGCGGCCACCTCGCGCACGAAGGCGCCGACGGCCTTGCCGAGCTCGGCAGGACGTCCGAGCTGGTCGCCCTTCCAGAACGGGAGCTTGCCGGGCTGCCCCGGCGCCGGGGTCACGAGGACGCGGTCGTGGGTGATGTCCTCGATCCGCCACGTCGACGTGCCGAGGGTGAAGAGGTCGCCAACCCGCGACTCGTAGACCATCTCCTCGTCGAGCTCGCCGACCCGCCGGCCCGTGCCCTCACCGGTGGCGAGGAAGACGGCATACAGGCCGCGGTCGGGGATCGTGCCGCCGGAGGTGACCGCGAGCCGCTGCGCGCCCGGACGACCCGACAGCACGCCCGTGACGCGGTCCCAGACGATGCGCGGTCGCAGCTCGGCGAACTCGTCGCTCGGGTAGCGGCCCGACAGCATGTCGAGCACGGACTCGAGGATCGAGCGGGGGAGCGAGGCGAACGGCGCGGCCCGGCGCACGACCTGCTCGAGGTCGTCGACGGTCCAGTCGTCGAGGGCGGTCATGGCGACGACCTGCTGGGCGAGGACGTCGACCGGGTTGGCCGGCACGCGCAGCGACTCGATGGCGCCGGCGCGCATCCGCTCGACGACGACGGCGGTCTGCACGAGGTCGCCGCGGAACTTGGGGAAGAGCACGCCCCGCGACACGGCACCGACCTGGTGGCCGGCGCGACCGACGCGCTGGAGCCCACTCGCCACCGACGGCGGTGACTCGACCTGGACGACGAGGTCGACGGCACCCATGTCGATGCCGAGCTCGAGGCTCGACGTCGCGACGACCGCCGGCAGCCGACCGGCCTTGAGGTCCTCCTCGATGACCTGCCGGTGCTCCTTGCTCACCGAGCCGTGGTGCGCGCGCGCGAGGACCGGTGGCGCGCCGGACGAGGCGCCGGCCTGGGCCATGACCTGGGCGGGGGTGCGCGAACCGCCGGTATGCCGGCCCACGCCGAGCGTGGGACCCGCGCCCGAGGCCGCGCCCTCCCTCGCCTCGTCGGGTGGTGGGGCACCGTCACCCTCGCCGTCGACGGCCGACGCCTCGGCCGCGGCGGTGAGCCGCTCGTCCCAGATCTCGTTGAGCCGGGTCGTGAGGCGCTCGGCGAGGCGCCGCGAGTTGGCGAAGACGAGGGTCGAGCGGTGCGACGCGACGAGGTCGACGATGCGCTCCTCGACGTGCGGCCAGATCGACGCGCGGCGCTCGGCGCCCGCGGCCGGGCCGCTGAGGTCGTCCTCGATGACCTCGCCGAGCGAGGACATGTCGGCGATGGGCACGACGACGTCGAGGTCCCACTCCTTCGTCGACGGCGGGCGCACGACGTCGACGGGCCGGCCACCGGCGAGGTAGCGGGCCACCTCGTCGACCGGCTCGACGGTCGCGGACAGCCCGATGCGCTGCGTCGGCTCGTCGAGGAGCGCGTCGAGCCGCTCGAGCGACAGGGCGAGGTGGGCGCCGCGCTTGGTGCCGGCGACGGCGTGCACCTCGTCGATGATGACCGTCTCGACGCCGCGCAGCGCCTCGCGCGCCTGCGACGTGAGGATGAGGAAGAGCGACTCCGGCGTCGTGATGAGGATGTCGCTCGGCGTCCGCGCGAACGCGCGCCGCTCATTGGCCGGGGTGTCACCGCTGCGCACCGACACCGTGATGTCGGGGGCGGTCTGCCCGAGGCGGGTCGCCGCGTGGCCGATGCCGACGAGCGGGCTGCGCAGGTTGCGCTCGACGTCGACGGCCAGGGCCTTCATCGGCGAGACGTAGAGGACGCGGCACCGCTTGAGCTTCTCCTCGGGCAGTGGCTCGGTGCCGAGCCGGTCGAGCGCCCAGAGGAAGGCCGAGAGGGTCTTGCCCGAGCCGGTCGGTGCGACGACGAGGGCGTGGTGCCCCGAGCTGATCGCCTCCCAGGCCCCCGCCTGCGCTGCCGTGGGCGCACTGAAGGAGTCCCGGAACCACGTCGCGGTGGCCGGGGAGAAGCGTTCGAGCACGTCAGAGGTCATGAGAGGACCACCCTCTCACTCGCGTCCGACACCCGCCCGCGCTCGATCCATCTCGCCCCACTCCGGTCTCAGCCCGGGCAGCACCGTCGAGACGAGGTATGCCGTCCCGGCGATTCCGAGGGCCGGCGCGGCTCCCAGCGCGGTCACGGCGATGCCGCCGACGACACCTCCGACCGGCAGGCCCGCCCAGGCGAGCGCGTCCGCGAGCGAGCCGACCCGTCCGACGAGGTGGCGCGGGACGCGCTCGAAGAAGAGGGCGTTGACCGTCGGGTTGACGAACCCGGCGCCGAGGCCGCTGACGACGTTGGCCGCGATGATGACCCAGAGCGGGGCACCGAGGGCGAGCGCGAGGTAGCGCGGCGCGCCGGAGAGGACGAACCCGGTGAGGAACGCCGTGCGACGGCTGAACCGCCCCGCCATCGTCGTCGCGACGAGGCTCGACGCGACGGCCGCGCCGCCGTAGAGCACACCGACGAGCCCGACGAGGCTCGCGTCGTAGCCGTTGTCGAGCGCCCACTTCGGGAGCATGACGCCGAGGTAGGCGGCCTCGAGCAGGTTGGTCACCGTGATCATGAAGAGGATGCTGCGCAGCAGCCGGTCGCGGCGGAGGTAGTCGACCCCGGCGCGCAGCTGGGCGAGGTAGGAGCCCGGCTCCTCGGCGTCGCGGTGGGAGATGTGCGGGACGAGCAAACCCACGACGAGGGCGCTGAGGAACGACGCGCCGGCCGTCACGGCAACCGTCTCGGCCGCGCCGAAGGCGGTGACGAGCACGCCGCCGACGCCGGCGCCGACCAGACCGCTGGCGCGGTCGACGGTGCTGTCGAGACCGGTGATCCGCTCGACCGGGATGCCGGTCGCGTCGGAGACGCCGGGAATCATCGCGTTCCGGGCGCCGTCGCCTGGTCCGCGCACCGCGCCCGCCAGGGCCACGAGGGCGAGGAGGAGCGGGAGGCGGTCAGGGAGCGCGAGCTGCCCCACGGCATACAGGAGGGGGATGAGGACGAGCAGGGCTCCGCTGACGACGTCGCCGACGACGCTGATGAGCCGCGGTCCGTAGCGGTCGACGAGCGGTCCGCCGAGGGCCTTGGACAGGACGTAGGGGGCCATCTCGGCGGTGAGCACGAGACCGGCGTAGGCGGCCGACCCGGTCTCCGACAGGACGAGCCAGGGGAGCGCGATCGTCGCGATGCGGGACCCCGCGATCGACACGCCCGAGGCCAGGAGCATGCCGTGCAGACTGCGCCGGGAGGGGCGCGGGTCGGTGCTCACTCCGCGGGCATCCCCGGCGCGCGGAAGACCTCGAGGTTGACCGACACGGGGCGCGCGTCCTCGGGTGCGTCGGTCGTGCCCTGGTGCGGCCGGTAGCCGCGGATGAGCGTCGTGAGCTCGGTGATGAGGCGGGCGGCCTCGTCGGGGGTGAGGCGCAGGGTGAAGTTGCTGAAGGTGCCGGCGTCCTCCCACTCGGGCGGGAGGGTGGCGATCTCGGCGATGGCACGCTGGGCGCTGTCGGCGTAGCCGGCGGCGACGGCCGAGAGGTAGGCCGCCGAGGTCTCGCTGTCGGCGTCGTGGGTGTCGAAGTAGGTGCGCGCGTGGGCGGCCCGCCACCAGCGGTCGCGGGCGTTGCCCATCTCGGTCGCCTCGACGACGAAGCCGGCCTCGGCGAGCTGACGGACGTGGTAGCTCGTGGCGCCCGTGTTGACGCCGAGGTGCTCCGCGAGGCGCGAGGCCGTGGCGGGTCCGTGGAGGCGCAGGGCGCTGAGGATCCGGGGGCGCAGCGGGTGCGTCAGGGCCTTGAGGGTCGTCGCGGTGAGGACGAGGTCCCGCCTCGGGTCCGGCTCCACTGCACGCGACATGTCGATGACCTTACAAAGGAAATTGTGTGGACGCAGTATAGGGGCGCTCCTGCGCGGGTTGAAGGACCCGAAAGGGCGGTGTGACAGACTCGCCGACATGCGGATCAGCCATTTCTGGACGCTGATGAACGACGAGTTCGGCGAGACCTACGCACCCACCCTGGCGCGTGACCACGTCCTCGGCGTCCTCGGCGGGCGCAGCGTCGCGCAGGCGCTCGAGGACGGCGTCCACCCGAGGATCGTCTGGCTCGCGCTCTGCGACGACATGGACGTCCCGCAGGAGCGTCGGCTCGGCCGGGACGACCCCGCACGGCACGGCTGAGCCGTGACCCTCCTCGACCGGCGGCTCGTCCTCGCGCCCATGGCCGGCGGTCCGAGCACCGTCGGTCTCGCCGCGGCGGTCACGGCGGCCGGTGGGTTCGGCTTCCTCGCCGGGGCCTACCTCGCGCCCGACCGGCTGCGCGACGACATCGTCCTGCTGCGGGCCGCCGCCGGCGCCGCGTCGTTCGGCGTCAACCTCTTCGCGCCCTCGCCCTACGAGCCGGGCAGCGCCGCCCGGGTCCTCGAGTACGCCGCGCGCCTCCAGCCGCTCGCCGACAAGGCCGGGGTCGGACTGGGGGAGTCGATCCACGACGACGACTCCTTCGACGCCAAGATCGAGGTCGTCCTCGCCGAGCGGCCGGCCGTCGTCTCCTTCGCCTTCGCGTGGCCGCCCGCCGACGTCGTCGACCGGTTGCAGGCGGCCGGCATCGAGGTCTGGGTGACGGTCAACGACGCGGGCGAGACGGCCTGGGCCGACGCGCTCGGCGTCGACGCGATCGTCGCGCAGGGGTGGGAGGCGGGCGGACACCGCGGTGGCCCCGTCGACACCGGACACCATCAGGCGCCCACGCGGATGTTGCTCCAGAGCATCCGCCAGCTCACCTCGCTGCCGGTCATCGCGGCCGGTGGGGTCGGCGACGGCGCGCACGTCGCCGCCCTCCTCGATGCCGGTGCCCACGCAGTCGCCTGCGGCACGGCCTTCCTGCGCGCCGACGAGGCGGGCACGGCCGAGGTGCACCGCCACGAGCTCGGCGTCCGGTCCGACACGGTCGTCACACGCGCCTTCACCGGCCGCAGCGCGCGGGCCCTCGTCACGTCGTGGACCGAGGTCTTCACGGAGGTCGCGCCGGCGGCCTACCCGCAGGTGCACCACCTCACCGCGCCGCTGCGCTCGCACGGCAAGGCGACGGGGCAGCCCGACCTCGTCCACCTCTGGGCGGGCACGGGCCACCGCACTGCCCGGCAGGCGCCGGCGGCCGAGATCGTCGCCGAGCTCTCGTCGCGCCTCTGATCCGAGCCGCTCGCGGGCTCAGGCCTCGGCGGTGCCCTGGTGGTA
The DNA here is from genome assembly GCF_000768675.1 of Knoellia flava TL1. Classification (GTDB taxonomy): domain Bacteria; phylum Actinomycetota; class Actinomycetes; order Actinomycetales; family Dermatophilaceae; genus Knoellia; species Knoellia flava. Next base: position 84,273 of record NZ_AVPI01000067.1, read on the forward strand.
GAGCTGCTGCCAGTGACCCCGCTCGCGCACCCACAGCGACGAGCGCAGCGTCGAGCCGGAGTCCGTCACCGAGCGCCACAGGAGGAGCATCGCGTCCGGACCGACCGGCATACAGGAGAGGACGTCGAGGGAGGCCTCCTCCTCGAGGGGGCCGATCTCGTCGAGGATCGCCTCGCGCGTCCACAGCCGGCCGGAGCGACCGACCTCGGACCACTGCGGGTGGAGCAGCGCCGCGACGGCGGCCGGGTCGCTGCGGACCTCGTCGGTGAGCAGGGAGCGCTCGAGGGCGATGACCTGCTCGGCGTCGGACGGCCCGGAGTCGTCGGCGAGCGTCGTGAAGAGGTCGGGCTCGGGCGCCTCCGCCGCGGTCGGCGCCGCGGTCGCGGGGGCGGGGTGGCCGGGGGAGTCCTGGCCTCGGCCCTTCCAGCCGGGACCCGGGTCCGGCACGGCACCTCTCTGGTATGCCGTCGCCGCACCGTTCGCGAGCCGGTCCGCCTCCTCGTTGAGGACGTGGCCGGAGTGTCCCTTGACCCACTCGAAACGGACCCGGTCCCAGCGGCCGGTCATCGCCTCGTCGAGCGCCTTCATGATCTCGACGTTGAGGACGGGCTTGCCGTCGCCCTTCTTCCAGCCCTTGCGCTTCCAGCCGGCCATCCACTGGGTGACGGAGTTGATGACGTACTTGCTGTCGCAGAGGATGACGAGGTCCTCGTCGGCGCCCGCCGTCTGCTGGAGCAGGTCGAGGACAGCGGTGAGCTCGCCCTGGTTGTTCGTGCCGTGGGGCCAGCCCCCGGCCGCCCAGTGGTCCTCGTCGACGTACCAGGCCCACCCCGCGGGTCCGGGGTTGCCGAGGGCCGAGCCGTCCGCCGCCGCATGAATCGTCACGGCGGAGGAGTCTGCCAGTTGCCTAGGGTGGCTCCGTGGACCAGTCACACGCGGACGTGCGCACGCAGCGCTTTCTCGAGCTCGATCCGATGGTCGCCTACCGGTTGTGGGCGCTGCGGTCCGAGGTCTTCGTCATCGAGCAGGAGGCGCTCTACCTCGACCTCGACGGGCGCGACACCGAGCCCGGGACGTGGCACGTGTGGTGCGCGGACGGTGACGGGGTGCCTGTCGCGACGCTGCGGGTGCTCGACGACGGTGGTGTCCGGCGGGTCGGCCGGGTCGCGACGGACGAGGGGCACCGCGGTCGCGGGCTGGCGGCGGCGATGATGCGCGAGGTGCTGTCGCGGTGGGGCAGCGAGCCGATGGTCCTCGACGCCCAGGTGCGGCTCGCCGACTGGTACGGCCGGTTCGGGTTCGTCGTCTCGGGCGACGAGTTCGAGGACGAGGACGGGATGCCGCACCTGCCGATGCGGCGCGAGGGCGCGTCCGGCTGAGACTCGTCGGGAGGTCGGCCGGGAGGTTCGCGGCGTGTCGTCGTGTCGCTCCCGCCATCGAACACGTGTTCGTCTACTGTTGTCCACAGGTCGCCGGACCCCCAGCACCTGTCCACAGCTCCACGGCAGCTGCGGACGGCTGTCGGTGCGGAGACCTAGCGTCTGACCCGAGATCGCGACGAGACCGACCGCGGACAGAGGTCGCCGGCGGGCGCGCACATCGAACGACACAGGAAGAGCAGGTGCGACATGGCTGCAGCAGCCGTCACGAACGACCGCGAGAAGTCCCTGGGAGTGGTCCTCGGGCAGATCGAGAAGCAGCACGGCAAGGGTGCGGTCATGCGCCTCGGCGACGACGTGCGCCCGCCCATCGAGGTCATCCCCACCGGGTCGATCTCCCTCGACGTCGCCCTCGGCATCGGCGGCCTGCCCCGTGGCCGTGTCGTCGAGGTCTACGGTCCGGAGAGCTCGGGCAAGACGACCGTCGCCCTCCACGCGGTGGCCAACGCGCAGCGAGCCGGCGGCATCGCGGCGTTCATCGACGCCGAGCACGCCCTCGACCCGGAGTACGCCGCGAAGCTCGGCGTCGACACCGACAACCTGCTCGTCTCCCAGCCCGACACCGGTGAGCAGGCGCTCGAGATCGCCGACATGCTCATCCGCTCCGGCGCCCTCGACATCATCGTCATCGACTCCGTCGCCGCCCTCGTGCCGCGCGCCGAGATCGAGGGCGAGATGGGCGACAGCCACGTCGGTCTCCAGGCCCGCCTCATGAGCCAGGCCCTGCGCAAGATCACCGGTGCCCTCAACAACACCGGCACGACCGCGATCTTCATCAACCAGCTCCGCGAGAAGATCGGCGTCATGTTCGGCTCGCCCGAGACGACGACCGGTGGCAAGGCGCTCAAGTTCTACGCCTCGGTCCGCCTCGACGTCCGTCGCATCGAGACGCTCAAGGACGGCACCGACCCGGTCGGCAACCGCACCCGCGTCAAGGTCGTCAAGAACAAGGTCTCGCCGCCGTTCAAGCAGGCCGAGTTCGACATCCTCTACGGGCAGGGCATCTCCCGCGAGGGTGGCCTCATCGACATGGGCGTCGAGCACGGCTTCGTCCGCAAGGCCGGCGCTTGGTACACCTACGACGGCGACCAGCTCGGCCAGGGCAAGGAGAACGCCCGCAACTTCCTCAAGGACAACCCCGACCTCTCCGACGAGCTCGAGAAGAAGATCAAGGAGAAGCTCGGCATCGGCCCGCAGGTCGACAAGCCCCTCGAGGTCGTGCCCGAGGTCCCGGTCGACTTCTGAGCCGAACCCGACCCCGTATGCCGTCCCCGGACTCTTGGTCCTCGTCGTCCCCGCCGCCCTCGTGGGCGGCGGGGACGACCCCGTCTCCCGACGAGCTGAGGGTCGCTCTCGACGAGCACTCGTCATCGACGTCTCCACGGTCGCGTGCACGGTCTGGTCGGTCTGCTCGCTCCGGTGACCGACGGTCCGTGCCGCCCCCGCCGGACACGGCGGTCGAGGGTGTCGAGCCCGACGCCCATGACGTCGCGCGCCAGATCGTCCTGCGACAGCTCACCAACGCCCCGAAGTCCCGGTCGCAGCTCGAGCAGGTCCTCGCGAGGAAGGGCTGCGACCCCGACGTCGCCGCCACCGTCCTCGACCGCATGGAGGAGGTCGGGCTCGTCGACGACGAGGCCTACGCCGGGATGCTCGTCCGCTCCCAGCAGGCCGGTCGCGGGCTGGCCCGGCGCGCGCTCGCGCAGAATCTGCGTCAGAAGGGCGTGAGCGACGAGGTCGCCGAGACCGTGCTCGACGAGGTCGACCCGGCGGCCGAGGAGGGGCGGGCCCGCGAGCTCGTCGAGAAACGGCTGCGTCGGCTCCACGGCCTCGACGCCACGGTCCAGATGCGGCGGCTGGCAGGGCTGCTCGCGCGCAAGGGCTACCCGTCCGACGTGTCGATGCGGGTCATCCGCGAGGCCATCGCCACCGCCGACGAGCACCGGCGCGACTGACGCCCGCCGGCTGCTGCTCCGGCGCGTCGAGCGCAGGCACGCCGAAGGGGCGGGGACCGTGACAATCCCCGTCCCTTCGGCGGTTGCTGCGTGTCCTCAGACGGCGGCCGGCACTTGGGCGATGGCCGAGATGTCGAACTCGAGCGTGACCTTCTCGCTCACGAGGACGCCGCCCGTCTCGAGGGCGGCGTTGAAGGCCAGGCCCCAGTCACCGCGGTCGATCGTCGTCGCACCCTCGAAGCCGATGCGGGTGTTGCCGTAGGGGTCCTTCGCCGAGCCGGTCTCCTCGAAGTCGATGGTGACCGGGTTGGTCGTCGCGTTGATCGTCAGGTCGCCGGTGATGCTCCAGACGGCGCCCTGGCGGGCGACCTTCGTCGACACGAAGGTGATCGAGGGGTGGTTCTCGACGTCGAAGAAGTCAGGGGTCTTGAGGTGGCCGTCGCGCTGCTCGTTGCCGGTCGTGACCGAGGCGGCGGCGATGGTGACGGTGACCGAGGAGGCGGCCGGGTTGACGGTGTCGACGTGGGCGGTGCCCTCGAACTCCTCGAAGCTGCCGCGGACCTTGGTGACCATCGCGTGGCGGGCCGAGAAGCCAAGGCGCGAGTGGCTCGGGTCGAGGACGTAATGGCCGGCGATGTCGGAGACGTAGGCCGAGCTCGCGGCCGGGGCGGGCTGCGCGGCGACGGTGGTCGTGGCGGTCTTGGGGGAGCGGGAGAAGAGGCCCATGGTGCGTGTCCTTCGTCGAGTAGTTGTTGTTTCAAGTAAGACGATGACAGCAAATAGTTGTTGTGTCAAGTATTCGTTTGCCGAACGCGTGCGCTGGTTGCTCGGGCACGGGCACTCTGGTGGTCAGCCGCGAGGAAGGGGCGCTGCACATGACCGCGCACGACGGGGTAGTGCCCGCTCCCGGGGGCGGCCGGGGACGGACCGGTCCACGGTGGCTCACCGACGGAGGTCTGGAGACGGACCTGGTCTTCCACCACGGGGTGGAGCTGCCCCGCTTCGCCGCGTACCCCTTGCTCGACAGCCCGCGAGGGCAGGCGCTGCTCACCGACTACTTCTCCGGGTACGCCGACGTCGCCGCGAGGGTGGGCGCCGGTCTCCTGCTGGAGACGCCGACGTGGCGCGCGAACCCGGACTGGATCACCGCTGTCGGTGGCGCCCCTGACGACGTCCGTCGCGTCAACGTCGAGAGCGTCGTCCTCCTGGCTGCACTCGGCGAGTCGCTCATCGCGTCAGGTGTCCTGCCTTCCGAAGGGTCGGACTACGCCAGCTTCCGCGTGAGCGGGACGATCGGCCCGCGAGGCGACGGCTACGTCGCCGGCGAGCAGCGGTCGGCCGACGAGTTCGCGACCTAACACCTTCCCCAGGTGACGGCCTTCGCGGAGAGCGGAGCGACCCGCGTGGCGGCCTACACGCTGACGACCGTCGCCGAGGCCGTGGGGGTGGTCGAGGCACGCGCGTCCACACGGTCGACGTCGCAGTCTCGTTCACCGTGGAGACCGACGGACGCCTCCCTGACGGCACCCCGCTGGGCGAGGCCGTCGCGTCGCTGTGGGAGCAGGGGCCGCCGGAGGAGCTGCTCGTCAACTGCGCGCACCCGAGCCATGTGGCAGCAGCCCTTGCCGACGACCCTCGTGGGTCAGCAACGTCACGGGGTTGCGGGTGAACGCCTCGCGGCAGTCGCACGCCGGCTCGACGCCGCCGAGGTCCTCGACGAGGGCGACATCGTCGACCTCGTGGCCGAGCACGAGCGCCTCGCCGCCCGGCTCCCGAACCTCGACGTCGTGGGTGGCTGCTGTGGCACCGACGTCCGCCACGTCGCCGCCCTGTGGGGCGTGGGCGCCTGAGCCAGGACGTACCCTTGTCGGTGCGATGACTGACCTCAAGACCTACGACGTGCGCACGCACGGCTGCCAGATGAACGTCCACGACTCCGAGCGCCTCGCCGGGCTGCTCGAGACGGCGGGCTACGTCGACCTCGCGAGCGTGCCCGCGACCGAGCGCCCCGACACCGCCGACGTCGTCGTCTTCAACACGTGCGCCGTGCGCGAGAACGCCGACAACAAGCTCTACGGCAACCTCGGGCAGCTGCGCCCGGCCAAGACGCGCAACCCCGACATGCAGATCGCCGTCGGCGGCTGCATGGCGCAGAAGGACCGCGCGAGCATCGTCCAGCGCGCCCCCTGGGTCGACGTCGTCTTCGGCACCCACAACATCGGCTCGCTGCCCGCGTTGCTCGACCGCGCCCGCCACAACAAGCGCGCCGAGGTCGAGATCCTCGAGTCGCTCGAGACCTTCCCGTCGACCCTCCCGACGCGACGCGACTCCGCGTATGCCGCTTGGGTGTCGATCTCGGTCGGCTGCAACAACACGTGCACGTTCTGCATCGTCCCGAGCCTGCGCGGCAAGGAGACCGACCGCCGCCCCGGCGACGTCCTCGCCGAGATCCAGGCGCTCGTCGACCAGGGCGTCGTCGAGATCACCCTGCTCGGCCAGAACGTCAACACCTACGGCGTCGAGTTCGGCGACCGCCTCGCCTTCGGCAAGCTGCTGCGCGCCTGCGGCGAGATCGACGGCCTGGAGCGCGTCCGCTTCACGAGCCCCCACCCGGCCGCCTTCACCGACGACGTCATTACCGCAATGGCGCAGACGCCCAACGTCATGCCGAGCCTGCACATGCCGCTGCAGTCCGGCTCCGACAAGGTCCTCAAGGACATGCGCCGCTCCTACCGCAGCGCGAAGTTCCTCGGCATCCTCGACCGCGTCCGCGAGCAGATCCCCGACGCCGCGATCACGACCGACCTCATCGTCGGCTTCCCCGGCGAGACCGAGGAGGACTTCGCCGAGACCCTGCGCGTCGTCGAGGAGTCGCGCTTCTCGAGCGCCTTCACCTTCCAGTACTCCATCCGCCCCGGCACCCCGGCCGCGACCATGGAGGACCAGGTCCCCAAGCCCGTCGTCCAGGAGCGCTTCGAGCGCCTCGTCGCCCTTCAGGACGAGGTGTCGTGGGCCGAGAACCGCGCCATCGAGGGCCGCACCGTCGAGGTGCTCGTCGCCCCCTTCGAGGGCCGCAAGGACAGTGAGACCTCGCGGATGAGCGGTCGTGCCCGCGACAACCGCCTCGTCCACTTCACCGTGCCCGAGGGCGGGGAGCGCCCGCGTCCGGGCGACATGGTGAGCGTCGACGTCACCTACGGCGCCCCGCACCACCTCGTCGCCGACGGCGCCCTCCATGGCGGCACGTATGCCGTCCGCCGCACCTCGGGCGGCGACGCCTGGGAGGCGCTCCAGGACGCCCCCGTCCCGGGCAAGCCGGCCGTGAGCCTTGGTATGCCGTCGGTCGGCAAGCCTGCAGCCGCTCCGGTGAGCGCTCCCGCCTGCGGCGCCTGACCGGCATACGCCGCGCTTCGACCGTTCCTCGGTCCCGTTCTACGGGGTCCCCGCAAAAGGGGTCTCGAGCAAGGGAACTGTTCTTGTGCTCAGGACCCGCTTCCCCTGTCCGGACACACGAGGGCCCCGCCACCGGGAACGGTGACGGGGCCTCGAGCAGGGGCTCAGGCGGGCGGTTCCTCGGAGCCGTCGCCGACGCGGTCGTCGACGAAGTCGCGCCCGGTCTCGACGTGCTCGGCCCCGACCCCCTTGCCCTCGGCGAACTCGCCGGCCTGGTCCAGGCCGCGGTCGCTGTGCTCCTCGATCTTGTCGCCGTGCTCCCCGGCCAGGTCCTTCGCCTTGTCGAACATGCTCATGGTTCGCTCCTTCGTGTCGAACTTCAGGACCCTTCCCACTGTGCCGCAGGCATCGGCTGGCGGACGCGGGAGGCGCAGGGCATCTCGGGCGATCTGAGAGAATCGCCGCATGACGATCCGCCCCATCACCATCACCGGCGAGCCGGTGCTCCACCGCCGGGCCGAGCCCGTCGAGGTCATCGACGACGGCATCCGCGAGCTCGTGGCCGACATGTTCGAGACGATGGACGCCGCCCGCGGGGTCGGTCTCGCGGCACCCCAGGTCGGTGTGGGACTGCGGATCTTCACATGGCAGATGGACAACCGCGACGGCATCCCGGCGCGCGGTGTCGTCATCAACCCGTTCGTCACGTCGAGCAAGCCGCCGGTCGGCGACCCCGACCCTCACGACGAGTCCGAGGGCTGCCTCTCGGTGCCGGGGGAGTCGTTCCCGCTGCGCCGTGGCGAGACCGCGACTCTCACCGGTCTCGACCTCGACGGCAACGAGATCTCCTATGCCGCGACCGGGTGGTTCGCGCGGATGTTCCAGCACGAGTACGACCACCTCAACGGCTTCCTCTACGTCGACCGGCTCCAGGGCAAGTGGGCCCGAAAGGCCAAGAAGGCCGTGAAGTCCCACGGCTGGGGGACTCCCGGTCAGACGTGGATGCCCGGCACCGACCGCGACCCCTTCGGCCACGACGACGTCGACGAGGAGACCGAGGACTTCGGCACCGTCCCCGAGGGCGGGCACACGGAGGCGACCGAGGACGAGCTTGCCCGCTGAGGGTCCGCTCGTCGTTGCCGTCGTCGGCCCGACCGCCAGCGGGAAGTCCGAGCTGGCCGTGCGCATCGCCGAGTCGCTCGGCGGCGAGGTCGTCGGGGCCGACGCCATGCAGCTCTACCGCGGCATGGACATCGGCACCGCGAAGCTCTCCCCGGCCGAGCGCCGGGGGATCCCGCACCACCAGGTCGACGTCCTCGACGTCACCGACGAGGCCTCGGTGGCGCGCTACCAGGTCGAGGCGCGCGCCGACGTCGACGACATCCGGTCGCGCGGACTGCACCCCGTCGTGGCGGGCGGCTCCGGGCTCTATGTCCGGGCAGCGCTCGACCACCTCGACATCCCGCCGACCGACGCCGACGTCCGCGCCCGCCTCGAGAACCAGGCCGAGGAGCTCGGCGCCGCTGCGATGTTCTCGCTGCTTGCCGAACGCGATCCTGTTGCGGCACAGGCGATCGAGCCACGCAACGTCCGCCGGGTGGTCCGGGCCCTCGAGGTCGTCGAGATCACCGGTCGCCCGTTCAGCGCCTCGATGCCCGAGCGGCGCAGCCTCCACCCGACGGTGACCGTCGGGCTTCGCCCGCCGCGCGAGGTGCTCGACGAGCGCATCGACACACGGGTCGACCGGATGTGGGAGGACGGCCTCGTCGACGAGGTCCGCGGACTGCTGCCACACGGCATACGGGATGGACGGACGGCGTCGCGCGCCCTCGGCTACGCGCAGGCGCTCGCCGAGATCGACGAAGTCATGACCACCGAGGAGGCGCGGGCGGAGACCGCGCGCCTCACCCGGCGCTACGCCCGGCGGCAGGAGTCCTGGTTCCGGCCGGACCCGCGCACGACGTGGTTCGACCCCACCGACGAGGGCGCGCTCGACGAGGCCCTCGCCTACGTCCGCCGCGCTGTCGCGGACAATGGCTGACATGCCAGCCGACTCGCGCAGCCTGCGCTTCACCAAGGGGCACGGGACCGAGAACGACTTCGTCGTGCTCGCCGACCTCGACGCGCGCCTCGACCTCGACGCCGACCTCACGCGCCGGCTGGCCGACCGCCACGCCGGCATCGGTGGTGACGGGGTCATCCGGGTCGTGCCGACCGCGTCGGCGGACGAGGAGTCGGTGCGGGCGCTGGCCGACCGCGCGCCGTGGTTCATGGACTACCGCAACGCCGACGGCTCGGTCGCCGAGATGTGCGGCAACGGGACCCGCGTCTTCGCGACGTTCCTCCGCCGCGAGGGCATCGAGACCGCCGACGAGTTCCAGATCGCGACCCGCGCGGGCCTCAAGGGCATCCGCTTCGAGGGGGACCTCGTCGCCACCAACATGGGCCGGTGGCGCCTCGTCGACGAGGACCGGGCGCGCGCCGACGGCTTCGACTCCCTCGTCCACGTCACCGGGCACTCCGACCCGTGGTCGGCGCTGTCGGTCGACATGAGCAACCCGCACACCGTCGTCGCGCTGCCCGAGGGCGTCGACCTCGACGCGCTCGACCTGCTCCACGCGCCTGTCGTGCGCCCGGTGCCGCCGCACGGCACCAACGTCGAGCTCGTCCGGATCCTCGGGCCGGCCCACATCGCGATGCGCGTGCACGAGCGGGGGGTGGGGGAGACCCGCTCGTGCGGCACCGGCGTGTGCGCCGCCGCCCTCGCGACGAGCTTCTGGGCAGGAGATCCCGAGCCGACCCGCGACTGGACCGTCGACGTCCCCGGTGGGCGGCTGCGCGTGCGCGCGCTGCCGGGTCACGAGGTCGAGCTCGCCGGACCCGCTGCCCTCGTCGCCGACGGTGAGGTCGACCTCTCCACGCTCTGACTCCCCACGCGCTGACGAGCGAGTCGTGATAGCACGACACGCCGCAGCGACGGGGTCGTGCGCGGCATGTCGTGCTACCTCGACCCACGAAGTCCCCGCGTCCGGTCCCGCCGCCGCTCGACATGCGGTACTCGCGGGTCACTCCTAGCGTCGAGGGCATGAGAACTCCCGCAACGGTCCTCGCCCTCGTCACGGCCGGCGGAGTGGCGGCAGCGCTCGCGCTCCCGGCCAGCGCCGCCCCACAGGCGCCACCCGGTCGCACCGGTCCCCCGCCCGTTGGCCACGAGCTCCCCAAGGTCCCCGTCATGACCGGGGGCGGCGGCGCCGTCGCCTCGGTCGACCCCGTCGCCTCGCAGGTCGGCATCGACATCCTCGAGAAGGGCGGCACCGCAGCGGACGCAGCGGTCGCCACCGCAGCCGCGGTCGCCGCCGTAGAGCCCTACTCGTCGGGCATCGGCGGCGGTGGCTTCTTCGTGCACTACGACGCAGAGACCAAGAAGGTCACGACAATCGACGGCCGCGAGACCGCACCCGCCACCTTCGACGAGAAGGTCTTCCTCGAGCCCGACGGCACGCCGATGGACTTCATGACCGTCGTCAACTCGGGCCTCTCCGTCGGCGTGCCCGGCACCCCGGCGACGTGGGACGCCGCGCTGCGCACCCACGGCACGATGAGCCTCAACCAGGTCCTCAAGCCGGCCGAGGAGATCGCCCGCAAGGGCTTCGTCGTCGACGAGACCTTCCGCCAGGACACGCTCGACAACGCCGAGCGGTTCTCCATGTTCCCCGCGACGGCGGCGATCTACCTGCCCGGCGGCGAGCCCGTCCCCGTCGGTGGCGTCCAGCGCAACCCCGACCTCGCCAAGGCCTACCGCGAGCTCCGCACGCACGGGATCGCCGCGCTGCACACCGGCCGCATGGGACAGGACCTCGTGCGCGAGGTGCAGAACCCGACCACGGCGCCCGGCGTCACCGTCCCCAAGGGACAGATGACCGCGGCCGACCTCGCCGCCTACCGCGTCAACCACAAGGCGCCGACGCACAGCGAGCACCGCGGCCTCGACGTCTACGGCATGGACACCCCGAGCAGCGGCGGCATCGCCGTCTCGCAGATCCTCAACCTCCTCGAGTCGTTCGAGGAGCGCACCGGGCGCGAAATCGCGAACCTCAGCGAGGCGGAGTACCTCCACTGGTTCAGCGAGGCGTCGGCACTGGCCTTCGCCGACCGCAACCGCTGGGTCGGGGACGTGCCCGGCGTCCCGACCGCAGAGCTCACCTCGCAGGAGTTCGCCGACGAGCGCTCGTGCCTCTTCAGCGACGACACCGCGCTCACGCGACCGGTGCCGTTCGGCTCGCCCGACGGCGACTACGACGCCACGTGTGAGGCCGCCGGCACCACGCGGCTGCCCAAGGACGGCCAGTCGACGACCTCGCTCACCGTCGCCGACCGGTGGGGCGACGTCGTCACCTACACCCTGACGATCGAGCAGTACGGCGGCTCCGGCATCGTCGTGCCCGGGTGGGGGTTCCTCCTCAACAACGAACTCACCGACTTCAACTTCACGCCGACGATGAAGGGTGTGCCCGACCCCAACCTCCCCGGCCCGGGCAAGCGACCGCGCAGCTCGATGAGCCCGACGATCGTCCTCGAGGACGGCAAGCCCTTCCTCACCGCCGGTAGCCCCGGCGGCGCGACGATCATCACGACCGTCGCTCAGGTCATCGCCGGCGTCGTCGACCGCGGCCTCACCGTGGACGACGCTGTCGCGGCACCGCGCCTGTCGTCGCGCAACGGCACCGAGGAGGCCGAGACCCCGATCTTCGCGACCGCGATCGGTGACGAGCTGCGCGCCAAGGGGCACGTCCTGCGCTCGCGGCCGGTCATCGGCAACGCCACGGCGATCCGCAGCCTGTCGCCCTCGCTCTGGACGTCCGCGGCCGAGCCTGTGCGCCGCGGCGGCGGCTCGGCGATGGTCGTCGACCCGCAGTGACGCTGTGAGCAGGGGAGGGGCGCTGCGTCGGCCACCCGGCGCGGTGCCCCTCTTCTCGTCACGTCAGGGGTGGCGGACCTCGAGGACGCGGAAGCCCTTGCTCGACGCATGGCGAGTGCACGGCATACGGAGGTCTGACTCGACCCAGCGCTGGAGGCTGTCCGAGCCGAGGTTCTTCTGGACGACGAGGTAGGCGACGCCGTCGGGCGTGAGGCGCGGCAGCCAGGTGCGGAGCAGGATGTGCAGGGCGGCCTTGCCGATGCGGATCGGCGGGTTGGACCAGATGAGGTCGTATGCCGTGTCGTCGCCGACCGCGTCTGGCGTCACCGCGCTCACGTGGTCGAGGCCGAGGGCGCTCGCGTTGCGGTTGGTGAGCTCGACGCTGCGCTCGTTGACGTCGACGCCGACGACCTCGGCGTGCTCGGCGAGCAGCCCGAGGGTGAGGGCGATCGGGCCCCAGCCGCAGCCGAGGTCGAGGAACCGGCCAGACGGTGGCGGGTCGGGCACCTCCTCGAAGAGCACGGCCGTGCCCTTGTCGAGCCCGCCGGGGCTGAAGATGCCCGGCGCCACCTCGACCTGCACCCGTCGGCCGGCGAGTGTCACGTCGAGCGGTCGGCGTTCGTCGGGGGTGGCCGGGGAGGCGGTGAAGTAGTGCTCGCGGGAATCCGTTCGCCCCGAGTCGGTCATGGGTGAGACCCTAGACGCAACATGACAGAACGACACCACATCTTCTCCGGTCACGCCGACGCCCTGTCCGACGATGCCTACGACGACGAGGGGTTCGTCGTCGAGGGCGAGGAGGAGGGCGATCGCCCGTCCGCCCTCTATGACGGCGACCAGCTCGAGCGCGAGGAGCGCGCGGCGCTGCGCCGCGTCGCCGGCCTCTCCACCGAGCTCGAGGACGTCACCGAGGTCGAGTACCGCCAGCTCCGCCTCGAGCGGGTCGTCCTCGCGAGCGTCTGGTCCGAGGGCACCCTCGTCGACGCCGAGAACTCGCTGCGCGAGCTCGCCGCCCTCGCCGAGACGGCCGGTGCGCTCGTCCTCGAGGGCGTCATCCAGCGACGACAGAAGCCCGACACCGCGACCTACCTCGGCAAGGGCAAGGCCGAGGAGCTGCGCGACATCGTCATCAACGAGGGCGCCGACACCGTCATCTGCGACACCGAACTCGCCCCCTCCCAGCGTCGCGCGCTCGAGGACGTCGTCAAGGTCAAGGTCATCGACCGGACCGCCCTCATCCTCGACATCTTCGCCCAGCACGCCAAGAGCCGTGAGGGCAAGGCGCAGGTCGAGCTCGCCCAGCTCCAGTACCTCCTCCCGCGCCTGCGCGGCTGGGGTGAGTCGATGTCGCGGCAGGCCGGTGGCCAGGCCGCCGGCGGCCAGGGCATGGGCTCGCGAGGTCCCGGTGAGACCAAGATCGAGCTCGACCGGCGTCGCATCAACAGCCGCATCGCGAAGCTCAAGCGCGACATCGCCGGCATGAAGACCCACCGCGACACCAAGCGCGGCAGCCGCCGCTCCAACGGCATCCCGAGCGTGGCCATCGCCGGCTACACCAACGCCGGCAAGTCCTCGATCCTCAACCGGCTCACCGGCGCCGGCGTGCTCGTGCAGAACCAGCTCTTCGCGACGCTCGACCCGACGGTGCGCCGCAGCGAGACCCCCGACGGGCGCGAGTTCACCTTCACCGACACGGTCGGGTTCGTCCGGCAGCTGCCGCACCAGCTCGTCGAGGCCTTCCGCTCGACGCTCGAGGAGGTGGCCGACTCCGACCTCCTGCTCCACGTCGTCGACGGCTCGCACCCTGACCCCGAGGGCCAGATCTCCGCGGTCCGCGCCGTCCTCGCCGACGTCGACGCGACCGACGTCCTCGAGGTCATCGTCGTCAACAAGGCCGACATCGCCGACCCCGAGGTCGTCGACCGCATCCTGCGCCACGAGAAGCACGCCGTCGCCGTCTCGGCCCGCACCGGCCAGGGGCTCGACGAGTTGAGGGCGCTCATCGCCGAGGAGCTGCCGCAGCCCGACATCGACGTCGACGTCCTCCTGCCCTACGGCCGGGGCGACCTCGTGAGCCGGATCCACGACGAGGGCGAGATCCTTGCGAGCGACCACGTGAGCGAGGGGACCCGCGTCACCGCGCGCGTCAACGCCGACCTCGCGGCCGAGCTCACGGCATACGGAGTCTGAGTGCTTGTTGCGAATCCTTCGCAATAAGATGCCCGTATGCCGTCCCCGTCGGTCGTCGAGACCACCCGCCTGACCCTGCGCCCGCCGACGACGGGCGACCGTGACGACTGGGTGCGGCTGCACCGTGACCCGCGCACCTACTGGCACGCGCCGCACGCGATGTCGCAGAGCGACGACGACGCCGCGGACTTCCTCGACCGCAGCCTCGCGCACTGGGACGAGCGCGGCTTCGGGTTCTGGGTGGCGCAGGACCGGGGGACCGGCGACGTTGTCGGGGTCTGCGGGCTCAAGGTCATCGAGGACGTCTTCCTCAACCTGTACTACCGGCTCACCCACGACAGCCTCGGCCGCGGGCTGGGGCGCGAGATGTCGCGGGCCTCGGTCGCGTACGCGGTCGAGTGGCTGCCGCGGCTGCCCGTGCGGGCGCTCGTCAAGGAGGTCAACGCGCCGTCGGTCGCCACGGCGCTCGGCACCGGGCTCGAGCGCGCCGGCACCCGCGTGCTCCACGACGACCTGCCCGACGAGCCGCCGTCGACCGTCTTCGAGGCGCCGATCATCGAGGCGGCCACCTCGTTCGACGCCACGACCCACGAGGAGGTGCTCGACCTGTGGATGCGCACCAACGAGGCCGGTGGGGCCGTGGGCTTCCTGCCGGGGGCGCCGCGTGTGCGGGTCGAGGCGGCGCTGAACGCCTCGGAGGAGCGCATGGCCGAGGGTAGTCGCGTGGCTGTGGTGCAGCGCTCTGCCGCCGACGGTGCACTGCTCGGGCTGGCCTTCCTCGCGGAGGCCGGTGGGCGGCTCCAGGCGCACGAGCGGTGGGTCTACACCGTGATGACCGAGCCCTCGCGTCGCGGGCAGAACCTCGGCCGGATCCTCATGGCCGGCACCCACCGTGTCGCCCGTGAGGCCGGCGTGGAGATCCTCACGCTCGGTGTCCGCAGCGGCATGGGCACGACGGCGTTCTACGAGGCGTGCGGCTACCGCGAGTCCGGGCGCATCCTTGGTGGGATTCGGGTCGAGGACGGCGACGACCGCGACAACATCACCATGACCCGCCGCCTCGACGGCCGCACGCTCACTCCCGACCCGCGCGGCTGAGGGCACGCGCCTCTGTCGCTCCTCGTCTCGATCGGGTGCGAGGTTGGAATCGAGTGAGGATCAGCTGGGTGCCGGGCGCTCAGCGTCGTCGTTCAGGTCGGCGATGCCGGTCGCGGTTACCAGGCGCAGTCGCTGGACGTCGATGCTCGTGACGAAGTCGTCGACGCGGTCGAGGAAGTATCGGGTCGTGGTCTGCGCCTCGTGCTCGGCGAGGGCCTCCTCGCTGGTGTAGAGCTCGTAGAAGATGCGGACGTCGGGCTCACCGTCGAGTGTGTGCACCGCATAGGCCAACGTGCGGGGCTCATTGTCGGCGATGCCCGCCACTGTGTCGCGCATCAGTGCGTCGAAGGCCTCGGCCCGCCCGGGCCTGAGCGCGAACCGGACCACCAGGCCGAACTGGGGCATGTGCTCCTCCTCGGTAGGAGCTGACTCTCCCACGCCGGGGCACTCCTACACGCTGAGAAGGCAGACCTCCAAGCGGGGAGCGGAGGTCAGCGCTGAGAGCACTCGCGTGATCCGCGGCAAAGTCGGACGAGCGTAGCCGTCCTCCACGCGGCTACTTGTTTCATTGACGGCAGGACCGGTGCCTGCGCAGGCTCGGTTCAGGTGTCCGGGTTCGTCGCTCTCAATCGCGGCTGCCCACGATGAGCACTTTCGGGTGCAGGCTGCGGTGTCACTCCTGTCCACACAATGCGAGAAGGCGTTTTGACCGCATCGGAAGTCCTAATCGTCGCCAGCGCCGTCGTGTTTTTCGCTGCGCAGGTGTTCAACTTCGTCGGATTTAAATGGCGTGCCTTGGGCTCGACCGTGGGCATCGCCATGGCCCTCGTCGTGCTCGCGGTGGCTCCCCCCGCTTGGGAGGCTGGCGTGTTCGGTTGGTTCCTTGCGTGCGCAGGGCTGATTGGGAAGTGGGCTCGTGAAGTGAACTACGACATCGAGGCCCGAAAGGAGAAGGGGAAACGACTGCTGGCGTGGGACTTCTTCGGTCTGAACGTGGTTCTCAACCCGTTCTTCATCGCCCTCTATCGACGTCGGATGTTCCGTGACAAGTGGTCCCTGAAGCGAGTCCGGAGAGAGAGTTTCTCCGTTCCCGAATGGCTGAGATGACTCGGGGTGTCCCAAACCCACACCTCCGCTCATCGGCAGTTCCGGACGTTCGGTTCCAGTGAACGCCTGCCCTTGCTTACCGAGCGCTACGACTTGGTGCCCTGGGATTTACCCGACGAGCCGAGCCCTCGCGCAGGGGTCTCCGTGCACCCGGGGTCGGGTCAGAGACGGCGGAGGGCGGTGGCGGTGATGACGAGCTCGCCGGCGGCGTCGCTGGCGTCGAGGTCGACGATGGCCTCGATGCCCCAGTCGTGGTCGTCGGCGGGGTCGGCGAGGACCTGACGAACCCGCCAGATGCGGTGCTCGGTGTCGTCGTCGAGACCCGGCACCAGGTCGCGAGCGGGCGTGACCTGCAAGAGCGAGGGACCACGCGCGTCGGCATCGGTGCCGATGGTCCCGTGCTCGTCCCAGTAGGCGCCGAGCGCGACGTCCCAGGCATCCAGGTCCATGACTGGCGACCGACCGTCCTCGGGGACGGCGGCGGCGTCGGACTCCAGCCGGGCGAGTGCCTCGATGTCGTCGCGCTCGGCGAGCTCGACGCGGCGCCACATCGCCTGGCGGACCATGGCGCGAAAAGCCCTGTCGTTGGCCGTGATCGGGCGCGGCGGCGGTGGTGCCTCGCCATGGGCGGCGGCTGCGTTGCGGACCGACTCGGGGTCGGTGAGCGCCGCCCACTCGTCGATGAGCGAGGAGTCGGTCTGGCGGATCGTCTCGCCGAGCCACTCGATGAGCGTGTCGAGCTCCTCCCCGCGGTGCGCCTCGGGCACGGTCTGGCGCAGCGTCCGGTAGGCGTCGGAGAGGTAGCGCAGGACGACGCCCTCGGAGCGCGACAGCCCGTAGCGGCGGATGAGGTCGCCGAAGCTCATCGCCTGCTCCCACATCTCGCGGACGATGCTCTTGGGGTCGAGCGCGTCGTCCGGCAGCCAAGGGTGCGTCTGCCGGTAGGTCTCGTATGCCGGCTCGAGCAGCTCGAGGAGCGGGCGCGGCCACGTGATCTCCTCGACGATCGCTGTCCGCTCGTCGTAGTCGACGCCCTCGGCCTTGAGCTCGGCGATGCGCTCGCCACGGGCGGCCCACTGCTGGGCGCGCAGGACCGGCCGAGGCGAGTCGAGGACGGCCTCGACGACGGAGACGACATCGAGCGCGTGCGTCGGCGACTCGGCGTCGAGGAGGTCGAGCGCGGCGAGCGCGAAGTGCGCGAGCGGCTGGTTGAGCGCGAAGTCCGCCGGCAGGTCAACCGTGAGCTCGACGGTGCGACCGTCGGCCGCGGGCTCCGGCAGGCGGACGACGACGCCCGAGTCGAGGAGCGAGCGACCGAGCCGGATCGCACGGCGGGCGAGCTTGGCCCGGCCCGCTGGGGTCTCGTGGTTGACGCGGACGAGTCGGCTCACGGCCGCGACCGGGTCACCCGGGCGCGCCATCAGGTTGAGGATCATCGCGTTGTCGATCCGCATCTTCGACGTCAGCGGCTCGGGCTCGCTCGCGACGAGCTTGTCGAAGGTCTGCTCGGTCCACACGATCGAGCCCTCGGGCGGCTTCTTGCGCTGGACCTTGCGCAGCTTCTTGGGATCGTCACCGGCCTTGGCGATGGCACGCTCGTTGTCGATGACGTGTGGCGGGGCCTGGACGATGACCGACCCGCTCGTGTCGAAGCCCGCGCGCCCCGCCCGACCTGCGATCTGGTGGAACTCGCGTGAGCGGAAGACGCGGTCCCGCTGCCCGTCGAACTTCGCGAGACCGGTGAACAAGACGGTCCGGATAGGCACGTTGATGCCGACGCCGAGGGTGTCGGTCCCCGCGATGACCTTGAGCAGCCCTGCCTGCGCGAGCTGCTCGACGACGCGGCGGTAGCGGGGGAGCAGCCCGGCGTGGTGAACGCCGATGCCGCGTCGCAGCAGTCCGGACAGGGTCTTGCCGAACCCGGCGGCGAACCGCACGGGAGCGAGGCGCTCCGCGATGGCGACCTTCTCCTCGGCGGTGAGCAGCTTGAGCGTGACGAGCGAGGCCGCGTGCTCGGCGGCGAGCTGCTGGGTCGGGTGGACGACGTAGACCGGCGCCTGGTGGGTCGTGACGATCTCCTCGACCATCTCGGCGAGCGGCGTGAGCGACCACGTGAAGGACAGCGGCACCGGCCGCTCCGCCGTCGTCACGAACGCGACCTCGCGCCCGGTCCGGCGGGTGAGGTCCTCCGAGATCGCGGTCATGTCGCCCAACGTGGCCGACATGAGGAGGAACTGAGCCTGCGGCAGCTCGAGCAGCGGCACCTGCCACGCCCACCCGCGCTGGCCGTCGGCGTAGTAGTGGAACTCGTCCATGACGACGAGCCCGACGTCGGCCGAGGAGCCCTCCCGCAGAGCGATGTTGGCGAGGACCT
This sequence comes from Knoellia flava TL1, assembly GCF_000768675.1. Classification (GTDB taxonomy): domain Bacteria; phylum Actinomycetota; class Actinomycetes; order Actinomycetales; family Dermatophilaceae; genus Knoellia; species Knoellia flava. Next base: position 102,747 of record NZ_AVPI01000067.1, read on the forward strand.
CGGCGGTGCAGGCGATGATCGGCGCGTCGGCGTTGACCGAGGCATCACCGGTGAGCAGGCCGACGTTCTCGGCGCCGAAGACGTCGCACAGGGCGAAGAACTTCTCGTTGACGAGCGCCTTGATCGGGGCCGTGTAGAACGACACGCGGTCGCCGGCGAGCGCGGCGAAGTGGGCAGCGACGCCCACGAGCGACTTGCCCGACCCGGTCGGAGTCGCAAGGACGACGTGGCGGCCCGAGACGACCTCGATGACCGCCTCGTCCTGGTGGGGATAGAGCGCGATGCCGGACTCCTCCGCCCAGGCCGAGAAGACGGCATACAGGGTGTCGGCGTCGGTCGTGACGGAGGTGAGGGCGCGCTCGGCCAGCGGGTGGGAGGTCATTGCGCTGAATCCTCCCATCCCGCAGTCGGCGCACCCGCCACGGAGCGGGGACCACCCCGACCTGCCCGCGGAGTCGGGACACCGGCCCCTGTCGCACGGGACGCGACCAGCGCCACTGTCGACCCATCAACCTCCACGAAAGGACAAGCGCGATGCGCACCAACCCCCATCGGATCCGCCGCCTCACGACAGGGACGACCCTGTGCCTCGCCGCGGTCCTCATGGTCACCGCCCTCCTCGTCGACCCCGGCACGTGGGGCGACGACCGCGAGGTCGTCAGCTACCAGGACAACCCCGCCCTCGCGCAGCTCCAGTCGGCGCTCTACCACTGGGGTTACCTGCTCATGGCGGTCGCCGTCCTCGGCCTCGCCCACTTCACCCGCCGGCGCGCGGTCCTCGCAGGGCACGTCGTCGCCGGCGTGGCCGCCATCGGCTGGATCAACCTCTCCGCACTGCTGCTCACCGACCCCGTCAACTGGTGGTTCGGCGAGCGCTACGCGCCGGAGGAGGCGGAGCGGCTCACCAACGAGGTCCTCGAGATCCCGGGCGTGATCGTCGGCTTCATGATCCCCGGCCCGTTCCTCGCCCTCGGTGGCACGGTCGCCCTCTTCATCGTCCTGTGGCGAGCCGGCTTCGTCCGCGGCTGGGTCCCGCTCCTCTTCGCCGCGTGGGTCGCGGGCAGCTTCACCGTCCCCTACGGCCCCGCCGCGATCCCGCTGTGGCTCGCCGGCACCGGAGTCCTCGCCTACCTCGGCCAGCGCGTCCTGCGGATGACCGACGAGGCGTATGCCGCCCACGAGGCTCCGTTGCCCGCGGCACCCGCCGCGCAGGAGACCGCCGTCCTGGCCCGGCAGGCGTAGTCGCTCGTCGCGCCGCGCCCCCACCTCGGCACCCCCGTGCCAAGGTGGGGGCATGACGTCGGTGGAGCCGGAGGAGCCCGCCCTCACCGAGGAGCACCTCCGGCTGCGCGACTCGCCGGCCGACGACGACCCGTGGCGCGCGTGGGGTCCCTACGTCTCTGGCCGCCAGTGGGGCACCGTGCGCGAGGACTACTCCGCCGACGGCGACGCGTGGTCGTTCTTCCCCTTCGACCACGCCCACGCCCGCGCCTACCGCTGGGGAGAGGACGGCATCGCCGGGCTCTGCGACCGCTACGGCTTCCTCAACCTCGCCGTCGCGATGTGGAACCGCAACGACGACCGGCTCAAGGAGCGGTGCTTCGGCCTCACCAACGGCGAGGGCAACCACGGCGAGGACGCCAAGGAGTACTGGTGGCACCTCGACGCCACCCCGACGCACAGCTGGGCCCAGCACCTCCACCGCTACCCCCAGGCCGCCTTCCCGTATGCCGTCCTGCGCGAGGAGAACGCCCGCCGCGGCCACGGTGACCCCGAGTTCCAGCTCGTCGACACCGGTGTCCTCGACGAGGACCGGTTCTTCGACGTCGTGACGACGCACGCCAAGGTCTCGCCGGGCGATGTCCTCATGACCGTGGAGGCGACGAACCACGGTCCGGACCCGGCGCCCCTCGACCTCTTGCCCCAGCTGTGGTTCCGCAACACGTGGGCCTGGGGGCGTGACGACCGCACACCGCTCATCGAGGTCGTCGACGACGCGCCCGACGGGATGGTCGTGCTGCGCGCGACGCACGCCCACCTCGGCGTCGTCCACCTCGTCGCCGAGGGATCGCCCGAGGTGCTCGTGTGCGACAACGAGACGCACGTCGAGGCGGTCTTCGGACAGGGCCAGAGCCGCAGCCCCCACCCCAAGGACGCGGTCGACCGGGCGATCGTCCACGGCGACCCGAGCCTGCTTGCCACTGACGGGCGGGGCACCAAGGTGGCCCTGCGCTTCGGCTTCGACTCGGTGGCGCCTGGCGAGACGGTGCGGGTGCGCCTGCGCCTGCTCGACGACGCGTGGGCCGAGGGCACCACCGACAGGGTCGTGCCCGACGCGTCGTCGCTGCACGACGCCTTCGGGCCGGAGTTCGACGAGGTGCTCGCGACCCGGCGGGCCGAGGCCGACGCCTTCTATGCCGCCGTCATCCCCGATGGTGTCGGCGACGAGGAGCGGCTCGTCGCCCGGCGGGCCTTCGCCGGCCTCAACTGGGGCAAGCAGCTCTATCGCTACGACGTGCGCGAGTGGCTCGAGGGCGACCCGGCCTACCCGCCGCCGCCGGACTCACGACGGGCGCGCGAGCCCGCGGGCCGCAACACGTCGTGGACCCACCTCGCGCTCGCCGACGTCATCTCGATGCCCGACGAGTGGGAGTACCCGTGGTTCGCCGCGTGGGACCTCGCCTTCCACACCGTCGCCATCGCCCACATGGACCCGGAGTTCGCCAAGAACCAGCTCCTGCTCATGTGCCGGGAGTGGAGCCAGCACCCCAACGGCCAGCTGCCGGCATACGAATGGCAGTTCGGCGACGTCAACCCGCCGGTCCACGCGTGGGCCGCGTGGCACGTCTACGTCCTCGACGGCGCGCGCGACCACGGCTTCCTCGTCCGCGTCTTCACCAAGCTGCTCTTCAACTTCTCGTGGTGGCTCAACCGCAAGGACTCCGACGGGTCCAACCTCTTCGAGGGCGGCTTCCTCGGCATGGACAACATCAGCGTCTTCGACCGGTCGCGCGAGGTGCCGGAGGGGTGGCGGCTCGAGCAGTCCGACGCGACGAGCTGGATGGCGTTCACCTGCCTCCAGATGCTGCGGATCGCGCTCGAGCTGAGCCGCGTCGACCGCGCGTGGGACGGGCTCGCGACGACGTTCCTCGAGCACTTCTTCTCGATCGCCGAGGCGATGGAGGCGTTCGGCACCGACCAGGTTTCGCTCTGGGACGAGACCGACGAGTTCTTCTATGACGTCCTCGTCGACGACGAGGGGCGGGGCTCGCCGGTGCGGGTGCGCTCGCTCGTGGGGCTGCTGCCGCTCATCGCCGTCGCCAACGTCCCGGCGTGGGCGTTCGAGGAGCTCGGCGACTTCACGTCGCGCCTGCGGTGGCTCCAGGACCGGCGCCCCGACCTCACCGAGTCGCTGCTGCACAGCCAGGACGGCGAGGTCGTCCACAACAGCCTCACCCCGGTCGTCCGGCCGCGGCTCGAGGCGATCCTGCGGCGGCTCTTCGACGAGGACGAGTTCCTCTCGCCGCACGGGATCCGCTCGCTGTCGGCGGCCTACCGCGGCGGGACCGAGGTCGACGCCGGTGGCACGTCGGTGCACATCGCCTACGACCCGGGGGAGTCGTCGACCGGGATGTTCGGCGGCAACTCGAACTGGCGCGGGCCGGTGTGGTTCCCCGTCAACGTCCTCATCCTCGACGCGCTGCTCGTCCTCGCCGACGGTGCCGACGGTGACCTGCGGGTCGAGTTCCCGACCGGCTCGGGGCGGCCGGTGCCCCTCGAGGAGGCGGCGATCGGGCTGCGGCAGCGGCTCATCTCGCTGTTCCTCTCCGGTGACGACGGACGTCGGCCCGGCACCCCGCGCGAGCACCCCGAAGGGCCGCTGTGGGACGCGCACCCGACCTTCAGCGAGCACTTCAACGGGGACACCGGCATCGGCCTCGGCGCCTCGCACCAGACCGGCTGGACCGCCCTCGTCGCCCACCTCGTCTGCACGCCGCCCGACGACCTCCGCGAGGAGATGGACACCTGAGGGCATGAACCTGCGTGCGCAACTCGCCAATTCCTCGGGTTCGGCACGGCTGTGGAGGGCACGACGTCGGTGTCGCCGGGACGGCATACCCTGTGTCGGTGCCGACCCTCGACGACCTCCTCGCCGCAGCGGTCAGCACGGTCGGGGGAAGCGAGCGGCCCGGTCAGGTGACGATGGCCAAGGCGGTCGCGGACGCGATCGACACCGGCGAGCACCTGCTCGTCCAGGCGGGCACCGGCACGGGCAAGTCCCTCGCCTACCTCGTCCCCGCCGTCCAGCACGCGATCGACGCGGGCAAGCCCGCCGTCGTCGCCACCGCGACGCTCGCGCTGCAGGCCCAGATCGTCGACCGCGACATGCCGCGGGTCGCCGACGCCCTCGCCCCGCTGCTCGGGCGGCGCCCCACCTACGCGATCGTCAAGGGTCGCCGCAACTACCTCTGCGCCCACAAGCTCGAGGGCGGCTTCCCCGACGACGACGCCGATACCCTGCTCGGCGTCGGCGCGGTCGACCAGCAGGCGGGCCGCCTCGGCCAGGAGGTCGTCCGGCTGCGCGAGTGGGCCGGCGAGACCGAGTCCGGCGACCGCGACGAGCTCGTCCCGGGTGTCTCCGAGCGGGCGTGGCGCCAGGTCTCGGTGAGCGCGCACGAGTGCATGGGCAGCAAGTGCCCGATGGTCGCCGACTGCTTCGTCGAGCGTTCGCGCGACGCTGCCAAGGACGTCGACGTCATCGTCACCAACCACTCGTTCATGGCGATCGACGCGTTCGAGGGCCGGCAGATGCTGCCCGAGCACGACGTCCTCGTCGTCGACGAGGCGCACGAGCTCGTCGACCGCGTCACGGCGACGATCACCGACGAGGTGACGCCGGCGATGGCGCGCACCGCCGCCAAGCGTGCCGGCCGGCAGGCCGACTCCAGCGAGACCATCGACGACGCGGGGACCTTCCTCGAGTCCGTCCTCGACGAGATCCCCGAGGGCCGGCTGACCGGCGTCCCCGACAACCTCGCGCTCGCCCTCGCCCGGCTGCGCGACACGACCCGTCAGGTCCAGACCGAGCTCAAGCCGGCGCAGGGCCAGGAGGTCGACGGCGCGCGTCAGGTCGCCCGGGCCGCCGTCGACGAGCTCAACGAGAACGCCTCGCGCATCCTCGAGCAGCGCGACCTCGACGTCGTGTGGGTGAGCAAGGACCCGCGGCGGGGGAGCGTGCTGCGAGTCGCTCCGATGAGCGTGGCGATGCTCGTGCGCGACAAGATCTTCGAGGACCGCACCGTCGTCCTCACCTCCGCGACCCTCGAGCTCGGTGGCACGTTCGACGCCGTCGCCGGCACGATCGGGCTGCGCGGCGAGGGCTCGCCGTCGTGGAAGGGGCTCGACGTCGGCAGCCCCTTCGACTACCCCCAGCAGGGCATCGCCTACGTCGCCAAACACCTGCCGCCACCGGGTCGCGACGGCGCCTCGCCCGAGACGATGGACGAGATCGAGACGCTCGTCCGGGCCGCCGGCGGCCGCACCCTCGGCCTCTTCTCGTCGATGCGCGCCGCCCGCGCCGCGACCGACGAGATGCGCGAACGCCTCCAGGACCTCGAGGGCGAGGTCTCCGTCCTCTGCCAGGGCGAGGACCAGATCTCCACGCTCGTGCGGCAGTTCGCCCGCGACCCGCGCACCTGCCTCTTCGGCACCCTCAGCCTCTGGCAGGGCGTCGACGTCCCCGGGTCGAGCTGCCAGCTCGTCATCATCGACCGCATCCCGTTCCCGCGACCCGACGACCCGCTCGCGTCGGCGCGCTCGCAGGCGATCGCCCGGATGGGCGGCAACGGGTTCATGGCCGTGTCGGCCACCCACGCCGCCCTCCGCCTGGCGCAGGGTGCCGGCCGTCTCATCCGTCGCGGCGACGACCGTGGCGTCGTGGCCTTCCTCGACTCCCGGATGATGAGTGCCCGGTATGCCGGCTTCCTCCAGCGCTCGCTGCCTCCCTTCTGGCCGACCTCGGACCGCGACCTCGTCCTCAACGCGCTCAAGCGGCTCGACGCCACGGCTCCGCCGCCGCTCGCGGTGGCCGACCCGGCGCTGCGCGGGCTCACCGGCGCCCTCAAGGGCACGACGATGGGCGACGTCGAGGTCAAGGGTGAGGTAGACGCCACCGACACCCGGCCCGTGGCGACCGCCCCGCCGCCGGCGCCATCAGCGCGCACCGCCGTGACGCAGGGCCACGCGTGGACCGACGAGGAGGACGAGGAGCTGCGCGACGGCGTCGAGCTGGGCCTCAGCGTCGACGAGCTGAGCGAGTCGCTCGAGATGCCCGCCGACGTCATCTCCGCGAGGCTCACAGGGCTCGGTCTCGAGGCCGGTGCGGGCTCCACCCTGAGCCTGGACTGAGCCGTGACGCCGATCCTGACAGGGCTAACCGTTGGGCGGTTTGGTAGGGGTTTCTGGAGGCCATGGGCGCGGGCGGGAGGGGCCCCTACGGGTGCGGTGCGCAGTTTGCTGAACAGATCCGGGACTTCGAGGCGGCGAGACCCGAGGAGGCAGGTTCACAAACTCTCGCATGCCCCCCGGGTTCGCATTGGCTGCAATAGAAGTAGTGAAACTTCTACCTACCTCGCGCTCCGGGTGCCGCTGCGGCTCGGTCCAGTGCCCATTGTGCAGAAACCACGGAGCGCAGATTTCGATGCCACAGCAAATGCGAGCGGCCGCGATTAACCTGTAGCGGATCAGTGACGGCAGTCAGGGGAGGACGCGGTGGGTTTCTTCAGTAGGTCGAGGCAGACTGGGTCTCAGGTTCCGGCTGCCTGGCATCCAGCAACTGACCGTCCAGGGTTCCTTCGCTGGTGGGACGGAAGTCGATGGACCGACCACTACCACCCGGTTGGCCATGATGCGGAGCAGGCGGCTGGAGCGGTTGAAAAGGTCCGCCAGCCGGCCGCCTTGTCGGTGGGCCTGTCTGGCGCGAAGTCCGCATCCCGTCCGCGCAAGGCTCGCTATCAGACGGCAGCGCCAAGCGGACTCCCGGTCGAACCGTGGGCTAGGGCCACCACATGGCAAAACGTGGTCGGCGAGTCGCACTACGAGAATGCGTTTCGTGCCCTCCTAGACAAGAACAAGCCGCCCTGGGGCGACTACTGGGCCGAGATGGACGACCTTCCGGCCGCGATCGTGGCCGACCCGGATAATCCCCACGACAGCAGCGCCGTGGCGGTTTGGGTGCAAGAGGAGCTCGTAGGCTTCCTGCCACGCGAGGCTGCCGCGCTCTATCACCCGGCACTGGCTGACTTGGCCGAGAGGGGTGAGCACCTGAGAGTCGGTGCGCGAGTTTTAGTTCACCTCGATGATGGGGCGGTGAGTGGCAGTGCGACGGTGACTTTGCCGCCCCCCGAAGGCGTCCAGTCGTATAACGAGCCGCCGGATGAGCCCCACCAAGTGATGCCGCACGGCAGCGCCATGCAGGTGACGTGCGAAGAGCAGCACATGGACGTGCTTGGGGCCTATGTGTCTGACCGGGAGCGTCACGTCGCCGTGACGCTTCACGCCATTGACGTCCAAAAGACTCCCCGCTCGTCCCCCTACCGAGCGGTGGAGGTTCGTCTTGATGGCCAACGTGTAGGAGAGCTCACCAAAGGGATGTCAGAGAAAATGCTCGACGTCGTCGACTTCATCTCGGGCAAAGGCCGTCTTCCCTTGTGCCGGGCGGTTCTGAAGGGCTCCCCACTACGCGCTGAGCTAACGCTGCAAGTCGCCAAGGCTCATGAGGTCAAGAGTCGTTGGCTTGATGGCATCGAGTCGGCGTAACCAAGCGGGCTGACCGTAGGTAGCGTCGATACAGCCACGCCGTTACGCCGCGACGATGGGCCGCAGTCTGCCCTCCGGAAGGCCCGGGACCTTTCGGACGGCGACGGCCGCATGCTGGTCGGTGTCGGGCGGCCCGGCGGCGCGGGTCGCCGTCGCACCCACGTGGCAGAGTGACCGCCGTGAGTGATCTCGTCGACGTGCAGCGCCGCGTCCCGCCGCTCGTCCTCATCGCGGGCCCCGAGCAGGTGCTCGCCGAGCGTGGCCTCGCCGAGGTGCTCCAGTCCGTGCGCGAGCGGACCCCTGACGTCGAGGTCATCCGGCTCCATGCCGCGACCTACGAGCCCGGCGAGCTCATCGTGCACGCCAGCCCGTCACTCTTCGGCGGCGACAAGGCCGTCGTCGTCCACGACCTCGACGAGGCGCCGGACGAGCTGCAGCAGGACCTCCTCGCCTACCTCGCCGCCCCGCCGGAGGAGGTCACGCTCGTCGTCACCCACAAGGGCGGCAACCGCGGCAAGAAGGTCCTCGACACCCTCAAGAAGTCGCGTGCCCGGGTCATCGACGCCCCGGCGATCAAGACCGACCGCGACAAGGCCGACTTCGCGATGAACGAGTTCCGCCGGGCCAAGCGGCGTGCGACCGGCGAGGCCGTGCAGGCGCTCGTCGACGCCGTCGGCAAGGACCTGCGCGAGCTCGCGGCCGCGTGCCAGCAGCTCATCGCCGACACGACCGGAGTCATCGATGAGCCGGTCGTGCTGACCTACCACGGCGGCAAGGTCGAGGCCACGGGCTTCAAGGTCGCCGACGCCGCCGTGGCCGGTGACGCGGGGGAGGCGCTGCGCCTGCTGCGCCACGCGATCGCCGTCGGCGTCGACCCCGTGCCGATCGTCGCCGTCCTCGCCCAGCAGCTGCGCCAGCTCATCAAGGTCGGCTCCGCCGGGCGCGGCCGGTCGACCGACCTCGCCCGCGACCTCGGCATGGCGCCATGGCAGGTCGACAAGGCCCGCCGCTCGCTCCAGGGGTGGACCGCAGAGTCGCTCGCCCGGTCTTTGCGGGCCGTCGCCGCCGCCGACTTCGAGGTCAAGGGCGGCGGCCGAGACCCGGTCTACGCCGTCGAGCGCGCCGTGCTCACGATCACCCGAGAGAAGGCGGAGGGCGACCGCTGAGGGTGGGTGAGTGCACGGCATACCGGCTGGTCCGAGGCGTTTTGCCTCGGTGCGCCGCCCGCTGGTAGATTTGTCCCTTGCGTGCGCGCTCAGGTCGTGCGCGTACGTAGATCCATCCAGAGCGGTTCAGCAAGGGTGTCCCCACTCCCGGTCCCGAGCCGCATCTGCCGCCCTCTCACGGCAACCACCGACCTCTCAGAAAGAATCTCTTCGTGGCAAACATCAAGTCCCAGCTCAAGCGCATCAAGACCAACAAGGTCGCGACCGAGCGCAACAAGGCCGTCAAGTCGGACGTCCGCACCGCGGTCCGCAAGTTCCGCGAGGCTGCCGACGCCGGCAAGGTCGACGAGGCGAAGGACGCGCTCAAGGCTGCGTCCAAGAAGCTCGACAAGGCCGTCAGCAAGGGCGTTCTGCACAAGAACAACGCGGCCAACAAGAAGTCGGCCATGGCCAAGAAGGCCGCCGGCCTCTGAGCCAGCCGCACCGCGGTCGCTGACCGCACGCACGAGGGCCCGTCACCACATCGGTGACGGGCCCTCGTGCGTGGTCCGGCTGCAGTCGGCCGGAGCTCATCCGCGGCGGAAGAGGTCCCTGAGGCGCGTGAGGGGGGTCCGGCGGGGCCCGGTCGTCGTGCGGGGTGCGCCTGCGACTTGGGCGTGCGGGTGGGTGCGGTGCCCAGCGACGACGTCGTCCCACCGCGCCCGGTCGAGCACGGCCCCCTCGCGCCGGATCGTCTCGGGGTCGATCCGCACGACCCGGTTGACCCGGACCTCGGAAGGGCGCCGGGCGCCGTCCCAGCCACCGACGCCGATGTCGACCCAGTAGCGGCCGGCACGCTCCTCCTGGGCCGCGTCACGGTCGTGGTCCTGGCTCGTCAGCTGCATCCCGAGCACCCAGCGACCGTCCCGGCCGACGACGAGGACGGGCCGGTCCTTGCCGCGGCTGGGGTCCTCCTCGAAAGGCACGTGCGCCCAGACGACCTCGCCCGCGTCCGGCTCGCCGTCCACCTCCGGCGCGTAGCGCAGCTCGAGGGGGCCGTCGTAGTCGCCGGGATAGCTCGCCATGCGCCTCACGCTAACCGAGACGGACAGGCGCCCGTATGCCGTGGCGCGGGACGGCATACGGGTTCGGCTCGCGCGGTGGCTGGGGGAGGAGTGGCGCCGGTTCGGTGGCGTGCCGCCCTCATGGGAGACTGTCCCGACGCCCGTTTCCGCCCACCCCGAGGACTCGACCGACTGTGTCTCCCCGCGCCCGCACCGTGCTGCAGCCGCACGCCACGCCGCCGGAGGCGATCCGCAACTTCTGCATCATCGCCCACATCGACCACGGCAAGTCGACCCTCGCCGACCGGATGCTCCAGATCACCGGTGTCGTCGACGAGCGCGCCATGCGCGCGCAGTACCTCGACCGCATGGACATCGAGCGCGAGCGCGGCATCACGATCAAGAGCCAGGCCGTGCGCATGCCGTGGGAGGTCGCCGGCGAGACCGGTGCGCCGACCAGCCACATCCTCAACATGATCGACACCCCGGGACACGTCGACTTCACCTACGAGGTGTCGCGCTCGCTCGCTGCCTGCGAGGGTGCGGTCCTGCTCGTCGACGCCGCGCAGGGGATCGAGGCGCAGACCCTCGCCAACCTCTATCTCGCGATGGAGAACGACCTCACCATCATCCCGGTGCTCAACAAGATCGACCTGCCGGCGGCGCAGCCCGAGAAGTACGCCGAGGAGCTCGCCGGCCTCATCGGCTGCGAGCCCGAGGACTGCTTCCGGGTCTCCGGCAAGACCGGCGTCGGCGTCGAGCCGCTCCTCGACGCCATCGTCGCGCAGGTCCCGGCGCCCGTGGGCGACCCGGACGCCCCGGCGCGCGCGATGATCTTCGACTCGGTCTACGACACCTACCGCGGCGTCGTCACCTACGTCCGCGTCGTCGACGGCAACCTCAACCCGCGCGAGAAGATCATCATGATGTCGACGCGGGCGACGCACGAGCTGCTCGAGATCGGCGTCATCAGCCCCGAGCCCCTGCCGGGCAAGGGCCTCGGGGTGGGTGAGGTCGGCTACCTCATCACCGGCGTCAAGGACGTCCGCCAGTCGCGCGTGGGTGACACCGTGACCAACGAGCGCAAGCCGGCGGCGACCGACCTCGGCGGCTACCGCGACCCCAAGCCCATGGTCTTCTCCGGGCTCTACCCGATCGACGGCTCCGACTACCCGGTCCTGCGCGACGCCCTCGACAAGCTCAAGCTCAACGACGCCGCGCTCGTCTACGAGCCCGAGACGTCGGCCGCGCTCGGCTTCGGCTTCCGCTGCGGGTTCCTCGGCCTGCTCCACCTCGAGATCGTGCGCGAGCGCCTCGAGCGCGAGTTCGACCTCGACCTCATCTCGACCCAGCCCAACGTCGTCTACGACGTGACGATGGACGACGGCACGCACGTCGAGGTGACCAACCCGAGCGAGTTCCCCTACGGCAAGGTCGCCGAGGTCCGCGAGCCCGTCGTCAAGGCCACGATCCTCGCGCCGAGTGAGTTCATCGGCGCGATCATGGAGCTCTGCCAGGGCAAGCGCGGCCAGCTCCAGGGCATGGACTACCTCTCCGAGGAGCGCGTCGAGATGCGCTACACGCTGCCGCTCGCCGAGATCGTCTTCGACTTCTTCGACCAGCTCAAGTCGCGCACCCGCGGCTACGCCTCGCTCGACTACCAGGAGTCCGGCGACCAGGCCGCTGACCTCGTCAAGGTCGACATCCTGCTCCAGGGCGAGAACGTCGACGCCTTCAGCTCGATCGTCCACAAGGACAAGGCCTACGCCTACGGCAACATGATGGCCGGCAAGCTCAAGGAGCTCATCCCGAGGCAGCAGTTCGAGGTGCCGATCCAGGCCGCCATCGGCGCCCGGGTCATCGCCCGCGAGAACATCCGCGCGATCCGCAAGGACGTCCTCGCCAAGTGCTACGGCGGTGACATCAGCCGCAAGCGCAAGCTGCTCGAGAAGCAGAAGGCCGGCAAGAAGCGGATGAAGAACATCGGCACCGTCGAGGTCCCGCCCGAGGCCTTCATCGCCGCGCTCTCCTCCGACGCCGCCGAGCCGAAGAAGAAGTAGCTCGCCCACGCGGGGTGAGCGGTGCCACGGCGGGGGAGCGGCCGGCATACCGGGAAGTAACATCGTCCGTATGCCGGAGACCTTCGCCCTGTACCGCCAGCTCACCTCGCTGCCCCTCGGGCGCAAGGCGTTCTCGTTCCTCTTCGCGCAGAAGGCGCCCTACTTCTGGACGGTGCGCCCGCAGGTGCGCGAGGTGCGCGAGAACCACGCCGAGCTGACGATCCGCAAGCGCCGGGCCGTGCATAACCACATCGGCACGGTCCACGCCATCGCGGTGTGCAACGGGCTGGAGGCGGCGATGGGCCTGCTCGCCGAGGCGACGACCCCGCCCGGGCGCCGGTGGATCCCCAAGGGCATGGAGGTCGCCTACACCGCGAAGTCGACGACCGACCTGCTGTGCACGGCCGACACCGACCCGGCCGACTGGGCCGAGCCGGGCGACGTGCCGGTGCGGGTCCGGGCGATCCGCGAGGACGGCACCGTCGTCGTCGAGGGCGTCATCACGATCTACGTGAGCGACAAGAAGACGCCCTGACGAAATGTGGCGGCCGGGCGTGATGTTGTGGGAGGCATGACCACGATCACCGGAACGTACGTCCCGAGCCCGAGCGCCTGGGTCCGCAAGCAGGTCGAGACGATCGAGGAGACCGGCACCACCGCGTCCGTCGACATCCAGGGCAGGCCGGTCGTGCTGCTCACGATGAACGGCGTCACCGGGTCCGTGCGCAAGGTCCCGCTCATGCGGGTCGAGCACGACGGCGTCTATGCCGCGGTGGCGAGCAAGGGCGGGGCGCCGGACCACCCGAAGTGGTATGCCAACCTCCGCAAGAACCCGGTCCTCGAGCTCCAGGACGGGACCCGGACCTGGGTGGCGCGCGCCCGCGAGCTCGACGGCGAGGAGCGCGAGCAGTGGTGGGAGCGCTGCGTCGAGGCCTTCCCGAACTACGCGGAGTACCAGCGCAACACCGACCGGCTCATTCCCGTCTTCGCGCTCGAGCCGGTGGACGGGGCCTGACCTCGACCTGGCCCGGCCTCAGGCCGGCGCAACCGTCGACTCGTCGACGTCACCGAGGTCGAGCGGCTCTCGGGGAGCCGTTCCTGGCTCGGGCACGAGGTCGCGGATGGCGAGCAGGTCGCGGGGCCAGATCTCCTCGGTCGTCGCCTCGAGCTCGTCCCGTCTCCACCAGTGGTGGGCCGTCATCGTCGCGAGCTCGACCTCGGTGTGCCCGGCGGTCGACACCTCGAACGACCTGCACCGGACGAACCAGAACTGCTCGTCCTGCGTGGTGACGACGTCGCTGTAGCCGTGGACGACCACCCGTGCGGCAAGCGGACCGACGAGGTCGTCCTCACCGATCGCGAGTCCGGTCTCCTCGGCGACCTCGCGCACGGCGGCCTGCAGGTCGCTCTCTCCCGGGTCGACCCCGCCGCCGGGGGTGATCCAGAAGACGGGGACGGGCGTGATGCCCGGGTCGCTGTCGCGGAAGAGCAGGATGCGGTCCTCCTCGTCGACGAGGAGGACCCGCATCGCCCGCCGCCGGTTGCGCGGGCGGGTGTCGGGTTCGGGAGCGGCGAGGACCGGCAGGCGCGTCACGTCGTGAGCCGCGTGCGCAGCCGCTCGATGTCCCCGTCGGCCCAGCCCTGCTGGCTGAGCCACCCGGTCGCGCCGCCGAACTCCTCCTGAAGCGTGTCGAGGATCGTCTGCATCGTCTCGGGGCGGGGGCGCTGGTCGTCGACGCTCTGCTGGCGCAGGGCGGTGCCGTAGAGGTCGCGCGGCATGAGGCGGGCGATGATCTTCTCGATCCGCTCGCCGGTGAGCGCGTAGTCCTCGACGATGACCTCGTGCGGGACCCCGGCGACGGCAAGGGCGAGGGCGACGACCGTGCCTGTGCGGTCCTTGCCCGCGGCGCAGTGCACGACCGTGGCACCACTGCTGCGCGAGACGACGTCGAGGGCGGCGGAGACCGAGTCGGGCCGGGAGGCCAGGTAGCCGAGGTAGTGCTCGGACCAGAAGGTGGCATCCCGCACCGGTCGGGTCGAGTGCTCCGGCACGGCGAGCGCCTGCTCGGCGGTGACCGCACGCCCGTCGGCGAAGAGCGAGTGGTGGTGGTGCGTGAGCGACTCGACGTGCCAGAGCGGTCCCGGGCCCTCGGTGCTCACCTCGGTGTCGCTGCGCAGGTCGACGATGTCGCTCACGCCGAGGACCTCGACGACATGGCGGACGTCGTCCTCGCTGAGGTCCTGGAGGTTGTCGGAGCGGAGCAGCCGCAGCGGCTGGACGGTGCCGCCGTCGCGCGTGGGCAGCCCGCCCGAGTCGCGCATGTTGACGACCCCCTCGAGCTCGATCCAGCGCTCGGTGGCGGAGACGTCGGGGATCCGGTTCTCGCTCACGCCGCCATCGTAGGTCGCTCAGAGGTCGACGACGCTGCCGGCTCCGGCCGCCTCGGCGCGCTGCACCACGGCGTCGGCGACGACGAGGTCGGTGATTCCGGTGCCGAGGTTGGACACGACGAGGCGGCCCTCGGGCCGCCCCGACCGGAGCAGGTGACCGGTCCAAGCGGTCGCTGCGGGATATCCGTCGAGCTTGCCACGCACCTCCCGGACGGCCGCGAACTGTGCCGGGTCGTCGGATGCGAGCACCCCGGTGTCGGCCAGCCGGGCGTCGACCGAGCTCGCGTAGTCGATCGGCAGGAGCAGGGCGTCCTCGCGCGGCCACGTCACCGGGATCGCCATGTCGGTGAGGCCGATCGAGAGGCCGGTGATGACCACGTCGGCGTCGCGCACGGCGGCCTCCCGTGATGCCGACGGCACGACTCGTATGCCGGGTGCGACCTCTCGCGTCCGTGTCGCCAGGGTCTCGACCGCTTCACGCCGGCGGGCCCAGACATGGACCTCCTCATGGCCGAGCGCCTCGAGAACCCGCAGATGCGAGGCCGCCTGGACCCCGGCCCCGAGGAACGCGACCCGCGCGTCCGGTGGGGCGAGCGCGCGGACGCAGGCGCCGGTGACGGCGGCGGTACGCACCGCGGTGAGCTCGGCAGCCGGAAGGAGGGCGGACGGCATACCCGTCGTGCCGTCGTTGACGACCATGACGCCGGTCGCGGTCGGCAGGCCGCGGACCGGGTTGTCGGGGACGAGGCTGATCCACTTGCAGCCGAGCAGGCCGCGCTCCGGGTAGGCAGCCGGCATCGCGTTGGCGAACATGCCGGGGGAGGTGCGCACCGTGGGCTTGGGCGGGACGTCGGCGCGGCCCTCGGCGAGTGCCGTGAGGGCGTCCGCGACGAGGTCGACCACCTCGACGAGCGGTGGGAGGCAGGCACGCACGTCGGCGTCGGTAAGGATGCGCACGCGCGCCAACCTATCGGGCACAAAGGTGAGGGCCTCGGAAAGTATGAGTTTCCGAGGCCCTCGACGAAACACGAACCGAAGTTCCTGTTTCGACGCTCCCACCGAAGTGGGGTCGTAGGACATTTCTAGTCGCTCCGGTCCGGGTCCGCAAGCCCTTCGGGAAAGAATGTCCGGAGATTTTTGCGGCGCGAATCCCGTTGTGGCACACCATGATCCGGCACATTGGTGAGGGCCTCGGAAAGTATGAGTTTCCGAGGCCCTCGACGAAACACGAACCGAAGTTCCTGCTTCGACGCTCTCACCGAAGTGAGTGCGTAGGGGTATTTCTAGTCGCGGCTCCGGCGGGTGCGCAAGCCTTTCGGTCGAACTTCTCCGCGGAATCTTCTCGGCGTCGGCGTGTCGCACTGGACACGCCGCCCGGCGACCTCCCGGCGGGCCCATCCCAGCGAGGG
The DNA here is from genome assembly GCF_000768675.1 of Knoellia flava TL1. GTDB lineage: Bacteria > Actinomycetota > Actinomycetes > Actinomycetales > Dermatophilaceae > Knoellia > Knoellia flava. The sequence goes on from NZ_AVPI01000067.1 coordinate 118,634, forward strand.
TGGGAGGATTCGTCGGTGCCCCGCCTGCCCGATGGAGATCCCGCACCCGCCTCCGGCGAGCTGCCCCCGGAGGCGCTCTCGGGGCTGGGGGGCCGGCCGTTCGGGATCTACCTGCACGTGCCGTTCTGCCGGGTGCGCTGCGGCTACTGCGACTTCAACACCTACACGCTCACCGAGCTCGGGCCCGGGGCGAGCACGTCGACCTTCGCCGACACCGCACTGGCCGAGCTCGACCTCGCGGCCACCGTGCTCGGCGGCGGCGTGCCCCGCGTCGACACGGTGTTCGTCGGTGGCGGCACGCCCACGATGCTCCCGGCGGCCGACCTCGTGAGGGTCGTGGACGGCATACGCAAGCGGTTCGGTCTGGCCGACGACGTCGAGGTGACGACCGAGGCCAACCCCGACTCGGTGACGCCGGAGTCGCTGCGCGAGCTCGCCGACGGCGGGTTCACGCGGGTCTCGCTCGGCATGCAGTCGGCTGTCCCGCACGTCCTCGCCACGCTCGACCGGACCCACGACCCCGCGGGCGTCGGTCGGGCGGTCGCGGGGGCCCGTGACGCGGGGTTGGTCACGAGCGTCGACCTCATCTACGGCACGCCGGGAGAGTCGGTCAACGACTGGCGCCGCTCGCTCGACGCCGCCGTCGCGCTCGAGCCCGACCACGTGTCGGCCTATGCGCTCGTCGTCGAGGAGGGCACCAAGCTCGCGGCCCAGGTGCGCCGGGGTGAGGTCGAGCGGCCCGACGACGACGACGAGGCGACGAAGTACGAGCTCGCCGACGAGGTGCTGTCCGCAGCCGGGTTCGGGTGGTACGAGGTGAGCAACTGGACCCGCACGCCGGCCGGGCGCTGCCGCCACAACGACGGCTACTGGACCGGCGGCGACTGGTGGGGAGTCGGTCCAGGCGGGCACAGCCACGTGGGCGGCGTGCGGTGGTGGAACGTCAAGCACCCCAGGGCGTATGCCGGCCGGCTCACGTCGGGTGCCTCGCCGGCGGCCGGGCGCGAGACGCTCACCGACGAGCAGGTGCGCGACGAGCGGGTGCTGCTCGGTGTCAGGGTGCGCGACGGGCTCGTGGTCGACGACCTCGACGAGGTCGGTCGGCGTGCGGTGGCGGGTCTCGTCGCCGACGGTCTCGTCGACGGGACCGCCGCGGTCCGCGACCGGCGGGTCGTCCTCACCCTCCGTGGCCGGCTGCTCGCCGACACCGTCGTTCGCCGCCTCCTCGGCCTCGGCTCCTGACCGAGAGCACGATGATCCGGGCCAACTGGGCTCGCGAGCCCAGCTGCTGTTCCCGAGCCTCGTCAACAGGGCTCGGGTCGGCACGTGGGGCTCGCGAGCCCTTCCGGCGGCACTCGTAGGGTGGCGCGCATGACTGCCACGCACAGCCGCCGGCTCGAGGGCCGGACCGCGATCGTCACCGGAGCGAGCCGGGGCATCGGTCTCGCCATCGCCGAACGGCTCGTCGCCGAAGGGGCCCGCGTCTGCGTCACCGCCCGCAAGCAGGAGGCGCTCGACGCGGCGGTCGAGTCGCTCGGCGGCCCCGAGGTGGCCATGGCCGTCGCCGGGCGCGCCGACGACCCGGCGCACCAGGACGAGGTGCTCGCCGCGGTCGCCGAGAGGTTCGGACCCGTCGACCTGCTCGTCAACAACACCGGGATCAACCCGGCATACGGACGGCTCGTCGACCTCGACCTCGACGCGGCCCGCAAGATCGTCGAGGTCAACTGCATCGCGGCGCTGTCGTGGGTCCAGAAGGCGGTGCGGGCGGGACTCGAGGAGCGCGGCGGGGCGGTCGTCAACGTCTCGTCCGTCGCGGGGGTCCGCCCGGCGCCGGGCATCGGCTTCTACGGCGCGAGCAAGGCGATGCTCACCCACCTCACCGAGGAGCTCGCGGTCGAGCTCGGTCCGACGGTGCGGGTCAACGCGGTCGCACCGGCCGTCGTCAAGACGCAGTTCGCGACGGCGCTCTACGAGGGGCGCGAGGAGAAGGTCGCGGCGGGCTACCCGCTCGGCCGGCTCGGTGTGCCCGACGACATCGCCGGGGTCGTCGCCTTCCTGCTCTCCGACGACGCGGCGTGGATGACCGGCCAGCTCGTCGTCGTCGACGGTGGCCTGCTCCTCAAGGGCGGCGTCTGACCGACTGATTGCCCATCTGGGACAGGCCTCGCTGGCGCTCGGTGTCCCAGATGGGCAATCAGTCGGGTGCAGTCAGGGGGCGTGGCTCACTTGACGAAGGACGGCGTCATCGGCGGCGTCCACAGCTGGCCCTCGTTGGCGCGCAGCGCTCCGATGATGTGGAGCACGAACGCCACGGCGAGCGCGGCGAAGTAGGTGAGGAACCCGACGAGCACCAGCATGAGCGGTAGCGAGACGAGCAGGACGATGCCGGTGAGGATCTGGATGTTGAGCGAGTTCGCCGCGTGCTGGCGGACGAAGTCGCCTCGGTCCTTGTAGAGCACGTAGATGACGAGCGAGCCGACGAAGCCGAGCAGGCCGGCGCTCAGCACCATCGCGACGAGCGGCACGAGGTGGGCGAACATGCCCCACTGCCGCTGCTGGGCCGGGTCGAGGACCTGCTGACCGTATGCCGTGGCCTGGCCGGGGTGGGTCGCTCTCGTCTGCGGGTAGCCGCCCTGCGGGTAGCCGCCCTGCGGGTAGGCCGGCTGCGGCGGGGGCTGGGAGTAGCCCTGACTGGGCGGGGGCGGCGGGACCGAGCCCTGCGGCGCGGGCGGCGGCGGGACCTGCCCCTGCGGAACCTGCGCCTGCGGAACCGCCTGGGGAGCCTGCGCCTGCGGCGCGGCCGGCTCGGTCGACGGGTCGGCGGTCGGGTCCGGACGGTGCTGTCCGTGGAACTCGGGGTCCGGAGTGGTGCTCATGGTGTCCTCCTTCAGGGGACGGGGTGCTGTCACCCAGTCAAACCCATCGCAGCCCTCGTTGATCCCCACTTCGGGGTGCGTTCGGGGTGCGGTCAGGGGTGACCCTGCCGCGGGAGGCGCGCTGACGTCACGGGAGGCGCGTCGACGGCATACGAGGTCTGGGTCGGCGACCGTCAGGGCGCGGTGACGAAGTCGATGAGCTCCTCGACGCGACCGAGGAGGGACGGCTCGAGGTCGGCGTAGGAACGCACGGTGCCGAGGATCTGCTTCCACGCGCGGGCGATGTCGGCCTGGGTGTCGTGCGGCCAGCCGAGGTGGGCGCAGATGCCGTGCTTCCACGACGTGCCGTGCGGGATGACCGGCCAGGCGTCCATGCCCAGCCGCTGCGGACGCACCGACTGCCACACGTCGACATAGGGGTGGCCGACGATGAGCACGTGCGGGGCGTAGGGCTGGAGCCGCGAGGCCGCCTCGACGACGCGCGTCTCCTTCGTGCCGGGGACGAGGTGGTCGACGAGGACGCCCATGCGCCGGCCGGAACCGGGGGCGAAGTCGCGGATCGCGGCCTCGAGGTCGTCGACGCCGTCGAGGGGCTCGACGACGACGCCCTCGACGCGCAGGTCGTGGCCCCAGACCTTCTCGACGAGTTCGGCGTCGTGGGTGCCCTCGACGAAGATCCGCGAGGCGCTCGCGACCTTGGCCTTGACGCCCTGGACGGTGCGCGAGCCGCTCGCGGTGCGCGACGCCGCCTGGCGCGCCTCGGCGAGACGCGCGCTGTTCGCCGCCTCGGGCTTCGTCAGCGTCACCGGCCGACCGTCGACGTGGAAGCCCGGCCCCAGCGGGAAGGCCTTGGTGCGGCCGCGACGGTCCTCGAGGTGCACGACGTGGATGCCACCGGCCTTCTCGACGCGCACGACCGCGCCGACCCACCCGGTCTCGACGTCCTCGACGACGACGCCGTTCTCGGCGGCGAGCGGGGTGGAGCGCCCGCCGCGGGGTGCCTTCCAGTCGCCTGCGAGCACGTCCGAGCCGTAGCGATCAGTCACCTGCGCGAGGGTAGACGTAGAATTGGCACTCACCAAGCATGAGTGCCAGCAACGGGAGGAGGTGTCGCGCGTGAGTGAGGACCGTCGGCTCGCGGTGCTGCGAGCGATCGTCCAGGACTACGTCGAGACGTCCGAGCCAGTGGGATCCAAGGCCCTGCTCGAGCGCCACTCGCTCGGGGTGTCCGCCGCAACCGTGCGCAACGACATGGCCGTCCTCGAGGAGGAGGGGCTCATCGCCGCCCCGCACACGAGCGCCGGCCGCATACCCACGGACGCGGGCTACCGGCTCTTCGTCGACCGGCTCAGCACGGTCAAGCCGCTGAGCGGCCCGGAGCGCAAAGCCATCAGCACGCTGCTCGACGGAGCCGTCGACCTCGACGACGTCGTCGACCGCACCGTCCGGCTCCTCGCATCGCTGACCCGCCAGGTCGCCGTCGTCCAGTACCCCTCGCTCACGCGGTCCTCGGTCCGCCACATCGAGCTCGTGCCGCTGGGCGCCTCGCGACTGCTCGTCGTCCTCATCACGACGACCGGCCGGGTCGAGCAGCGCATCCTCGAGACCGGCATGGACCTCGCCGACCCCGAGTCCGAGCGGATGCTCGCCTCGCTCCGCTCCGACGTCAACGGCGCGACCGTCGGCAAGACGCTCGCCGACGCCGCCGGCGGTCTGGGCGAGCTCCCGACGCAGGTCGACCCCGCCGCGCGCGGGCTCCTCGCCGCGATCGCCGCCGAGCTCACCGAGGTCCTCGTCGAGCAGCGCGAGGAGCGGGTCGTCATGGCCGGCACCTCCAACCTCGTCCGTTCGGGCGAGGACTTCCCGAGCTCGATCGGGCCCGTCCTCGAGGCCCTCGAGGAGCACGTCGTCCTCCTCAAGCTGCTTGGTACCGTGACCGAGCAGGGCTCCGCCGTCGCCGTCCGCATCGGCGCCGAGAACCCGTATGCCGGCCTGCAGACGACGTCGCTCGTCACCTCGGGCTACGGCGCGGGTTCCGACCTCGTCGCCGGTCTCGGCGTCGTGGGCCCGACCCGGATGGACTACCCGACGACGATGGCGGCCGTGCGCGCCGTCGCGACGTACGTCAGCCGCATCCTCGCGGAATGACCGGGTGACTCCCGGACCTTGCACCTTGTGCCGCTTCCCCTGAACCGAACAGCCCCCAGCGAAGGACGTCCACCGAAGTGAACGACTACTACGCCGACCTCGGCGTGGCCCGTGACGCGACCGCCGACGACATCAAGAAGGCCTACCGTCGCGCGGCCCGCAAGCTCCACCCCGACGTCAACCCCGGCCCCGAGGCCGAGGAGCAGTTCAAGAAGGTCTCGCAGGCCTACGACGTGCTCTCCGACGCCGAGAAGAAGCGCAGCTACGACATGGGCGCCGACCCGTATGCCGGTGCCGGCGCTGCGGGCTTCGGGCAGGGCTTCTCGTTCAGCGACGTCATGGACGCGTTCTTCGGAGCCGGTGCCGGTGCAGCGCAGGGCCGCGGTCCGCGCTCGCGCCAGAGCCGCGGCCAGGACGCCCTTGTGCGCCTCGACCTCGACCTCGTCGACGCCGTCTTCGGCGCCGAGAAGGACCTGACGATCGACACCGCCGTCGGCTGCTCCACCTGCCACGGCGAGGGCACCCAGCCGGGCACCGGCACCCGCACCTGTGACGTCTGCCAGGGGCAGGGCCAGGTGCAGAGCGTCCAGCGCAGCTTCCTCGGCCAGGTCATGACCTCGCGTCCCTGCGTCAACTGCCAGGCGACCGGTCAGGTCATCGAGGCGCCCTGCTACGAGTGCTCCGGCGACGGCCGGGTCCGCACGCGCCGCACGCTGACGATCCGCGTGCCCGCGGGTGTCGACACCGGCACCCGCATCCAGCTCGCCGGCGAGGGCGAGGTCGGCCCGGGCGCCGGGCCCGCCGGTGACCTCTACGTCGAGGTCGCGGTCCGTCGTGACGAGCGCTTCCAGCGCCAGGGCGACGACCTCCACGCCACGCTCGAGCTGCCGATGACGGCCGCCGCGCTCGGTGCGACGGTCCCGTTCGAGACCTTTGACGGCGAGCAGGAGCTCGACGTCCGCGCCGGCATCCAGTCGGGGGAGCAGATCCGTCTCCGCGGGCTCGGCGTCACCCACCTGCGCGGGTCTGGGCGCGGCGACATCGTCGTCCACGCCATGGTCGCCACGCCGTCGAAGCTCACCTCCGAGCAGGAGGACCTGCTCCGTCGGCTCGCCGCCCTGCGCGGGGAGGAGAAGCCGACCGGGCACATCGCGGACCCGACCGACGGGTCGATCTTCGGCAAGCTGCGCGACGCCTTCAAGGCCCGCTGATGTCCGACTTCTTGCGCACGAGCGACACCGGAGGCCCCGGAACGGGCCCGTTCGTGTCGCTCCTGCGCAAGAAGTCGGCACGTGGGGCGGTCGGGACGGACGGTCGGCGCGGACGACGGGGGAGTGGGCGATGAGCCTGGCGCTCTACCTCGTGCCCGCCGGCACGCTCGACGCCACCGCAGCCGGTGACCTCGTCGTCCTCGACGGGGCGGAGGGTCGCCATGCCGCCACGGTCCGCCGCACCCGGACCGGCGAGCAGCTCCGCATCGCCGACGGCGCCGGCCGCGTCGTCACGGGCACCGTCGAGTCCGTCGACCGTGCCGAGCTCACGCTTCGGGTCGACGACGTCGCGACCGCACCCGAGCCCTCGCCGAGGTTCGTCCTCGTCCAGGCCCTCGCCAAGGGGGACCGCGACGACCAGGCCATCGAGGCCGCGACCGAGCTCGGCGTCGACGAGGTCGTCCCGTGGCAGGCCGGACGCAGCATCGTGCAGTGGCGTGGCGATCGTGGCGAGAAGGCGTGGCGCAAGTGGGACGCGGTCCTCGTCGGCGCGACGAAGCAGTCACGCCGTCCCCGCCGCCCGGTCCTCGCACCCGTCGTCACCACCGCGGGTCTGGCGGCTCGCATCGGGACCGGTGCGACGGCATACGTCCTGCACGAGGACGCAGACGTGCCCCTCGCCGCGCAGGAGCTCCCCGACGACGGCGACGTCCTCCTCGTCGTCGGCCCCGAGGGCGGGATCGCTCCGGAGGAGCTCGAGGCCCTGCGTTCGGCCGGCGCCCACGTCGTCCGGCTCGGCGACACGGTGCTGCGCTCGTCGAGCGCCGGCCCGGCTGCGCTCGCCGTCCTCAGTGCTGCCACGCGCTGGCGCTGATCACCGCACCGTGAACGTCACGGTCCGCTCGGCGAAGACCGACCCGTCCTTCGCGGACGTCGTGAACGCGCGGAAGGTGTAGCTGCCGGCGTCGAGCCGCCCGAGGTCCACCGAGAACGAGCCTCGTGACGGCGCTCCGATCGAGGCCGTCGTGAACCCGTCCTTGACGACCGTCGACCCGCGCCGGAGGTCCCACTTGAGGGCGGCCTCGAACGCGACGGCCTGCCCGCGGACGACGACCGGCTGCGTGACACGCACCGACGCGCCGCGGGCCGGGCTGTCGACCCAGATGTCGCAGAGAAACTCCGGTGGTGTGCCGGCGCGGGTCCAGGTGCGCGCGGGGTCGAGCTGCCCGAAGAGGCGCTGCCCGCCGGCTGCGCGGACGGTCACCGGCAGGTCGCCGCGACCGACGGCCGCCTGCGCCGACCACACGAGAGCGGAGACCGCCAGCTCGGCTGCCCGGGCGTCGGGTGCGGTCCCTCCGGGTCCGACGAGGTCGATCGTGATCCGCCCACGCTCCACGACCACCCTGTCGAGAGCCACGCCATTCCAGGGGTCCGTCCGCCCGTCCGTGCTCCGGATCGACTCCACGACCGCGAGGGTGGCTCGGTCCGACTCGGTGGCGTCCTTGGGCAGGGTCAGCGTCGAGAACTCTCGGACGAGCCCGCGCCGGGCCTGCTCACCGCCGTTGCTGCCCACGACGTAGATCCCGAGCGTCGCCGCCACGGTGCCGGTCGCGGTGCCGGTCGTCGAGGGCGACGCCGACGGCGACGGCGACGGCGACGGCGACGTCGAGGGCGAGGGCGACGGGGTGGGGGACGGGCTCGCCGACGGCGCGGAGGTCGTCGGCTGCGGGGTGGCGGGCAGCGTGCCGCCGTCACCGTCAGGACG
>NZ_AVPI01000068.1 GCF_000768675.1 Knoellia flava TL1
GCCACGCGAGACTCGAGGGCGGCGACCGTCGGGTCCTCGCCGAAGACGTCGTCGCCCACGGGGGCCTGCGCCATCGCGGTGCGCATCGCCTGTGTCGGCTGGGTCAACGTGTCCGAGAGCAGGTCCGCGACCCAGCGACGCGGCATACCGAGCTCCGCTGCGGACGCCACGGCCATGCTCACGGCTCGCGGCTGAGCATCTCGGCGACGAGGAACGCGAGCTCGAGACTCTGCTGGTGGTTGAGCCTCGGGTCGCACACGGTCTCGTAGCGCTTGTTGAGGTCGGCGTCGAGGATCTTCTCGGAGCCCCCGAGGCACTCGGTGACGTCGTTGCCGGTGAGCTCGACGTGGAGCCCGCCGGGGACGGTCCCGAGCGACTGGTGGACCTCGAAGAAGCCGCGCACCTCCTCGACGACGTCCTCGAAGTCGCGCGTCTTGTAGCCGGACGCCGACTCGAAGGTGTTGCCGTGCATGGGGTCGCAGATCCACGTGACCGCCGCGCCGCTGGCGGTGACCTTCTCGACGACGGGCGCGAGCGCCTCGCGGACCTGCCCGGCACCCATGCGGGTGATGAAGGTGAGGCGGCCGGGCGTGCGGTCGGGGTCGACGAGGTCGATGATCCGCAGCAGGTCGTCGACCTGGGCCTGCGCCGAGACCTTGACGCCGATGGGGTTGTGGATCCGACTGACGAAGTCGAGGTGGGCGCCGCCGAGGTCACGGGTCCGCTCACCGATCCAGATGAAGTGGCCGGAGGTGTCGTAGAGGTCGCCGGTGCGCGAGTCGACGCGCGTGAGCGGACGCTCGTAGTCGAGGATGAGCGCCTCGTGCGCGGCGAAGAACTCGGTCGTCCGCATCGCCTCGAAGTCGGCGCCACAGGCGGCCATGAACTTCATCGCCTTGTCGATGTCGCGGGCCAGCTTCTCGTAGCGCTGGTTGGCGGCGTTGGCGACGAAGCCGCGGTTCCAGTCGTGGACGTGGCGCAGGTCGGCGAAGCCACCGGTCGTGAAGGCTCGCACGAGGTTGAGCGTCGCGCTGCTCGCGTGGTAGGCCCGCACGAGGCGCTGCGGGTCGGGGTGGCGCGCCTCCGGCGTGAACTCGAAGTCGTTGACCATGTCGCCGCGGTAGGCCGGCAGGGTCACGCCCTCGCGCGTCTCGGTGTTGCTGCTGCGCGGCTTGGCGAACTGGCCCGCCATGCGCCCGACCTTGACGACCGGGACCGACGCGCCGTAGGTGAGGACGGCGGCCATCTGGAGGATCGTCTTGATCCGGTTCTTGATGTTGTCGGCGGTCGCGCCGGCGAAGGTCTCGGCGCAGTCGCCGCCCTGGAGGACGAACGCCTCACCGCGGCTCGCCGCGGCCATCCGGTCGCGCAGCACGTCGCACTCGCCGGCGAACACGAGCGGCGGATAGGTCGAGAGCTCGGTGACGGCCGTCTCGAGCGCGGACGCGTCCGGCCACACCGGCTGCTGCGCAGCGGGCAGGTCGGGCGTCGACTCGAGGAGCGTGCTGAGGTCGGGGCCGGTGGTCGTGCTCACGCGACCAAGGATAGGCGCGTCTCGTCAGGTGACCTGCGGCGCCCGTATGCCGGTCAGCCGCGGTCGTGCTGCCGCCGCACCTCCCAGCCCGGTCAGGCGTCCTCGAGGCCCCGGGCGAGTGCGAAGCGGACGAGCTCGACCCGGTTGTGCAGGTGGAGCTTGCCGAGCGTGTTCTGCACGTGGTTCTGGACGGTGCGGTGCGAGAGGACGAGCTCGGCCGCGATCTCCTTGTAGGACATGCCCGTCGCCACGAGTCGGAGCACCTCGGTCTCGCGGTCGGTGAGCTCGGGGATCGGCCGGTTGCTGGGTGCGGGGGCGGACTCCTCCTCGGGCCCGCCGGCCGCCATCCGTCGGAACTCGCCGAGGACGAGGCCGGCGAGCCCCGGCGTGAAGACGGCCTCACCGCGGGCGGTCGCGGCGACGGCGTCGACGATCTCCTGGCCCGAGGCGGACTTCACGAGGTAGCCGGTCGCGCCCGCCTTGATCGCGGCGAGCACGTCGAGCTGCTCGCCGCTGGCCGAGAGGATGAGCACGCGCGTCTCGAGGTCCCCGAGGGCGCGGCAGACCTCGTCGCCGCGCAGCCCGGGGAGGTTGAGGTCGAGGACGAGGACGTCGGGACGGGTGGCCCGGGCCCGGCGCACCGTCGACGGGCCGTCGGCGGCCGTGGCCACGACGTCGAGCCCGGCCTGGGCGAGGTCGCGCTCGAGGGCACCGAGCCACAGCGGGTGGTCGTCGGCGACGAGGACCGTCGTCCGCCGGGCGGCGGCGTCGCCGCCCGCAGTCGTCACGTCCTCGGCCGCGGGGGCGGAGGTGGGATGGTCGCTCATGCAGGCTCCTTGCGCGGCACGGTGATGACGACCCGGCAGCCGGCACCGGGTCGGGTGATGACGTCGGTGGTGCCGCCGAGGTCGCGCACGCGCGCGACGATCGACTGGCTCACGCCGAGGCGTCCGCGTTCGGACGCCGACAGCAGGTGGGCAGGCTCGGCGCCGACCCCGTTGTCGCGCACTGTGACCGTCACGGTGTCGCCGTGGTCCTCGAGGAGCAGCCAGGCCCGTGCGTCGTCGCCCGCGTGGCGGCTCACGTTGTCGAGTGCGGCGGAGACGGCGGCATCGAGCTCCTCGGCGCGGTCCTGCTCGAGCGGCACCGGGCCACCGGGCAGCGAGACGCTCACCCGCTCCCCCTCGTGCGCGCCGAGGAGGAGGCGAAGGTCGCGACGGATCTCGCCCTCGACGGACGCGGCGAGCCGCGGCCCGACGACGTCCTGGGCCACGAGACGTCGCAGGGCACGCTCCTGGTCGGCGGCGAGCGCACCGAGCTCGGCCCCCTGTCCGCCCATCTCGTCGCCTCGTCGGTGGATGAAGGCGAGGGTCTGGAGGACGCCGTCGTGGACGACCCGGGCGAGGCGCTCCCGCTCGCGCAGCCGCTCGCGCTCGGCGACGACCTGCTCGTAGCGGTGGAGCCCGGCGCGACCGAGGTCGACCGCGAGCCCGATGAGGCCGCCGAGCAGGAAGAGCAGGAAGATGTTGTGCCAGGTGCCACCGTTCGGGGTGCGAATCTCGATGAGGTCAGCGGCCGCGATGATCCCCGCCACGACGAGCCCGCCCTTGCGGCCGTGCAGGACGGCGGCGCCGACGACGCACCCCGCCGCCCAGAACGTGGGCAGGGTCAGGGTGCCGCCGACGACGTCCTCGGGGCGGTCGGCGAGCAGCGTGGCGAAGATGCCGCCGACGGCGAGCGCCACCTCGACGCCGAGCAGCCATGTCGTGCGTCGCCGGTAGACGAGGAGCAGCAGGCTGAAGCCCATGAGGACCGCGATGACGGTGAACGCCACCCAGGGTCGAGGCATCGTCTCGTGACGGTTCCAGACGAGGATGCCTGCATACAGGGCCGCCGCCGGGCGGAAGACGTCGAGCCCGCGGGAGAACGCCTCGACGATGACCGGCTCGGCACGCCCGGTGCGCACCGAGGTGCGCGTCACCCCGAAGAGCGCCCCCCGACGCGGTCCCGGGTCAGCCGGCACGCTGCTCGTCGGCACCACGGGTCCCGTCGCCGTCCTCGGCGGCGTCGAGCTCGCGCTCGAGCTCGTCGACGGCCCGGCCGGGCTTCTCGGCCTCGGCCTGCTCGCGCTGCAGGATCCGCTTGGCGCGCGTGATCCGGTCCTTCATCGAGCCGGCATACATGTCGACGTACTCCTGGCCCGAGAGCTCCATGAGCGCATACATCACCTCGTCGGTGATCGAGCGCAGGACGAAGCGGTCGTCCTCCATGCCCTTGTAGCGGGAGAAGTCGAGCGGCTTGCCGATCCGCACGCCGACGCGCATGACCTTGGGGATGACCTTGCCGGTCGGCTGCGCCTTGTCGGTGTCGATCATCGCGACGGGGATGACCGGGACACCGGCTTCGAGCGCCATCCGGGCGACGCCGGTCTTGCCCTTGTAGAGGCGGCCGTCGGGCGACCGGGTGCCCTCGGGATAGAGACCGAGCAGCTCGCCACGGCGCAGGATGCGCAGGCCGGAGCTGAGGGCGGCCTCGCTCGCCTTCCCACCCGAGCGGTCGACCGGCACCTGGCCGACGCCCTTGAAGAACGCAGCCGTGAGGCGCCCCTTGAGGCCGACGCCGGTGAAGTAGTCGGCCTTGGCGAGGAAGGTCATCCGCCGCGGCACGACGAGCGGCAGGAAGATCGAGTCGGAGAAGGAGAGGTGGTTGCTCGCGAAGATGGCGCCACCGGTCTCGGGGATGTTCTCCTCACCCTCGACCCACGGCCGGAACAGGATCCGAAGGATCGGTCCCAGGAACACCGTCTTGAGCACCCAGTAGAACACCAACGTCCCTTCCCTCGATTCGGGACGACTCTAGTGCACGGGCAGCCGCCGCCCGGCGGACTAAAGCGGAGCCGGGACGCGTTGCCGATGGCGTTCCCGGTCACGGTCGACGCGTGACGTGGCACGATTCTCCTGACCGCCCGAGACACCGTGAGGCAGCCATGAACGACCGTGACATCGACGCGGAGTTCGACGCGATCGTCGCCCGATGGGACGAGGCGGCGGACGCTCCGCCGGAGTCGCCGTCGCCCGCCGCCCCGACCCCGCGGGCCACCCCGCCGGCCCCGCCGGTCG
>NZ_AVPI01000069.1 GCF_000768675.1 Knoellia flava TL1
CTCGCGCGAGCCGCCGTCGCGCGAGCCGCCGTCGCGACCGCGCGAGCCGCGACCGCCTGCGGGGCGACGGCCGCTGGACTTGCCGGTCTCGCCGAGGTCCTCGAGCTCCTCCGCGTCGAGACCGGCGCGGGTCTGCGCCGACTTCGGCAGGCGACCCTTGGCCTCGCGTGGGATGTCGAGCTCGGAGTAGAGGTGGTCCGAGGACGAGTAGGTCTCCTCGGGGTCCGGGATGCCGAGATCGAGGGCCTTGTTGATCATCGTCCAGCGGTGCAGGTCGTCCCAGTCGACGAAGGTCACCGCGATGCCGGTCTGGCCCGCGCGACCGGTGCGGCCGATGCGGTGGACGTAGGTCTTCTCGTCCTCGGGGCACTGGTAGTTGATGACGTGGGTGACGTTCTCGACGTCGATGCCTCGGGCGGCGACGTCGGTGGCGACGAGGACGTCGACCTTGCCCGAGCGGAACGCGCGCAGCGCCTGCTCGCGGGCGCCTTGGCCGAGGTCGCCGTGGATCGACGCGGCCGCGAAGCCGCGCTCGACGAGGTCGTCGGCGACCTTGGCGGCGGTTCGCTTGGTGCGGCTGAAGACGATGGTGAGGCCGCGGCCGTTGGCCTGGAGGATGCGGGCGAGCATCTCGACCTTGTCCATGGCGTGGGCGCGGAAGACGTACTGGCTGATCGCCTTGACCGTCTGCGAGGTGTCGCCCTCGCCCTCCTGCATCGCGCGGATGTGGGTCGGCTGGCTCATGTAGCGGCGGGCGAGCGCGACGACGGCGCCGGGCATCGTCGCCGAGAAGAGCATCGTCTGGCGGGCCGGCGACGTCATCGCGAGGAGCTTCTCGACGTCGGGGAGGAAGCCGAGGTCGAGCATCTCGTCGGCCTCGTCGAGGACGACGGTCTTGGCGCGCGAGAGGTCGAGGTGCCCCTGCTTGGCGAGGTCGATCAGGCGGCCCGGCGTGCCGACGACGACCTCGACGCCCTTCTCGAGGGCCTCGATCTGCGGCTCGTAGGCGCGGCCGCCGTAGACGGTGAGGACGCGGATGCCGCGGGTCTTGCCGGCTCGCTCGAGGTCGGCGGCCACCTGGACGGCGAGCTCGCGGGTCGGGGCGACGGCGAGGGCCTGCGGCTTGCCCTGGTGGGGGAAGGCGTCCCAGCCGTCGTCGCCGCGGGCGAGGACCTTGTTGAGCAGCGGGATGCCGAACCCGAGCGTCTTGCCGGTGCCGGTCTTGGCCTGGCCGATGATGTCGTGGCCCGAGAGCGCCACGGGCAGGGTCATCGCCTGGATGGGGAAGGGCGTGGTGATGCCGTGCGAGGCGAGCGCCGAGACGATGTCGGGGTGGATGTCGAAGTCGCCGAAGGTCTGCTCGACGGCGGTGGCCGCCTTCGTCGCCTCGATGGCGACCTCGTCGGCGATGGCCTCCGCGGAGGCAGCGTCGGCAGGGATGGTCTGGCTGTCGGTCATGGGAACTCTCTGATCGGCGGCTCTCGCAGGAGGCTCGTCGCCGCTGTGGCGGGCCGATCGGAGGTCTTCGGGGAGGGCCTGACAACCGGGCCCCACGCACAATGTCGTTCGTGTTCGTCGTGCCGACCGGGCACCGTGGACCTGCCCACCCTACCGTGCGGAGGCCGTCCGTCCGGCCACGCCCACATCGCTAGGCTGCCCACCATGGAGACGAACGCGCCCCAGGGACTGGACGACCCGGCATACCGCGCCGCCGTGGTGGACCTGCTCGGCGTCCTCGCCTACGGCGAGCTCACCGCCTGCATCCGGATGGCGACCGACTCCGACCTCGCGCCCTCCCTGCGGATCAAGGCGCAGATGGCGGGGTTCGCTGCGACCGAGTACCGCCAGTACGAGCTGCTCGTCGGGAGGCTCGCCGAGATCGGGACGGACGCGGAGACGGCGATGCAGCCGTTCGTCGCACCGTTCTCGGCCTTCCACGACCGGACGCGGCCCAAGAGCTGGGTCGAGGGGCTCGTCAAGGCCTACGTCGGCGACGGGATCGCCAAGGACTTCTACCGCGAGATGGGCTCCTTCGTCGACGACCGCACGCGTGACGTCATGGACCACGCCCTCGACGACGCCGGCACGGGCGAGTTCATCGTCGGCGTCGTGCGCGACACCCTCAAGACGGACCCGACGGCCAAGGGGCGGCTCAGCCTCTGGGGCCGCCGGCTGCTCGGCGAGGCGCTGAGCCAGGGACAGTCGGTGGCCGTCGAGCGCGACGCCCTCACCGGCCTGCTCATGGGTGGCGGCGCGGACCTCACCGAGATCGGCCAGATGTTCA
>NZ_AVPI01000070.1 GCF_000768675.1 Knoellia flava TL1
GGCGCGGCTCGGCCTCACGGCCTGAGCCTCCGGCCGGCATACGGAAGCGGCCTGTCCGGACGAGAAGGCCCGGACACGAGGAAGGCCCCGCTCCATGAGGAGCGGGGCCTTCGTCGTCGTTCGGGTGTGGAGCGTCAGACCTGCTTCTTGCCGGTGGCCATGCCGTAGCCGACGATGAGCAGGGCGGCGACGACGATGCCGGCGAGGAACGGGATGAACTGGAACCCGCCGTTCTCGTTGTTGTAGCCCAGCTGGTAGACGAGCCACGATGCGATGAGCGAGCCGAGGATTCCGAGGATCACGGTGACGAGCACCGAGACGCTCTGCCGTCCGGGGAGGACGAGCCGAGCCAGCGCTCCGATGATGGCACCGACGATGATGGCGCCGATGATGGTTCCGATCACGGGAACCGCTCCTTTCTGGCCCTCTCGGGCGCGAGGTGGGCCGTCTGAATGACGACCTGACATCTCGACCCTATGCCACAAGAGGGGGCCCGAGCCGGGAGCGCGTCGGCCCATTTTCGGACTCGGAGGCGCGTCATCCCGGCAGGTCAGAGCGGGTTTCGCGGGAGCGTGGCCGACGCGTCCTCAGTCGGCCATGTCGGGGCGGATCTGGCCGAACCCGACGCGGCTCTTCTCGGACTCGCCGACCTGGACCCAGCCGAGCGAACGACCGGGCACGATGACCTGACGGCCCTTGGTGTCGGTGAGCCGGAGCACCCCGCCGTCGACGAGCGCGGCGTCGACCGCCTGCGCGACCTCGTCGGCGGACGCGTCGGTCTCGAGTGCGATCTCGCGTGCGACGTTCTGCACGCCGATGTTGACCTCCACGGTCTGATCCCTTCGGTTCGCGGTGGCGCGCGGCGAGGGCCGCACACCGTTTCCGAGGAGGCTAACCGTGTGCCGCCTCGGAACGTTCCCCGCCCACCCGCGGCAGGGAGCCGACACCGCGCCAGGCGAGGGCGGTGGCGAGGGCGCTGGCCTCGTCGCGGGCGAGGTCGGACTCGGCGGCGAGCCAGTGGCGGGCGGTGATCTGGGCCATGCCCGCGAGACCGACGCCGAGGAGCATCGCCTGCTCGTCGGGGATGCCCGAGTCCTGGACGATGACGTCGGCGATGGCCTCGGCGCACGACAGCTCGAGGCTGTCGAGCCGGGCCCGCACCTGCGGCACGCTCGTGAGGTCGGACTCGAAGACCATCCGGAAGGCAGCGCCCTCGCGCGAGACGAAGTCGTAGTAGGCGCTGATCGTCGCGGCGACCCGCTCCTGGTTGTCCTCGGTGGGGCGGGCGAGTGCCTCACGGACGAGCCGCTCGAGGGTGTCGCAGTGCTGGTCGAGAAGCGCGAGGTAGAGCTCGAGCTTGCCGGGGAAGTGCTGGTAGAGGACCGGCTTGGAGACGCCCGCGTGCTCGGCGATGTCGTCCATGGCGGCCGCGTGGTAGCCCCGCTCGACGAAGACGGCCTGGGCGGCGTCGAGCAGCTGGGCGCGTCGCTCGGATCGGGGCATCCGCTGGCCGCGGGGAGGGCTCGTGTCCATGACGGTCCTGTCTGCGGGTCGAACTCGTGTGGTCGTCGTCATGGTACGGAACGGCGAGGGCCCGCAAGGACGACCGACGTATCGTGGCGGTCGTGAACGCCTTCGGCGCGACAAGCGCCCGTATGCCGGTCGCGCCCCTCGGCGAGGCGCTCTCACCCCGTGAGCGGACCCGCTTCGCGCGGCACGTCATCCTCCCGGGGGTGGGTGACGAGGGGCAGCGGCGGATGCGGTCCGCCCGGGTGCTCGTCGTCGGGGCGGGTGGCCTCGGGTCGCCGGTCCTGCTCTACCTCGCCGCGGCCGGGGTCGGGCGCCTCACCGTCGTCGACGACGACGTCGTCGACCCGACGAACCTCCAGCGACAGGTCGTCCACGGGGTGGCGGACGTCGGACGCGACAAGACCGCCTCCGCGGTGGACGCGCTCGCCAGGCTCGCACCGGAGGTCGAGGTCAGGCCCGTCGCCGAGCGCCTCACGTCCGCCAACGTCCTCGACCTCGTCGCCGACCACGACGTCGTCGTCGACGGCGCCGACAACTTCCCGACCCGCTACCTCGTCGGCGACGCGTGCGGGCGCCTCGGCGTCCCGCACGTGTGGGGCTCGGTCTACCAGCACGACGCGCAGGTGAGTGTCTGGTGGGCCGGCGTCGGGCCCTGCTACCGCTGCGTCTTCCCCACGCCACCGCCACCGGGTGCGGTCCCTTCCTGCTCGACCGGAGGCGTGCTCGGCGCGAGCGTCGGCGCCGTCGGCTCGGTCATGGCGGAGGAGGTCGTCAAGCTGCTCGTCGGTGGCGGGGAACCCCTCGTCGGCAGGCTCCTGCTCCACGACGCGTGGCGGCAGGAGTGGAGCACGATCGCCGTCGCCGCGGACCCGCACTGCGCCGTCTGCGGCGTCGAGGCGGACGAGCGCGCACCGCTGGGGATCGAGGACGTCCAGGCCCACGAGACGACGGCGCAGGGCGAGCCGAACGGGCTGCCGGCGGTGTCCGCGAGCGACCTCGCGACCCGTCTGCGCGCGCGGGAGGCCGGCGCCGACGACTTCGTCCTCCTCGACGTGCGGGAGCCGGGGGAGCGCGACGTCGTCGTCATCCCCGGAGCGCTCGCGGTCCCGCTCGGCGAGGTGCGCACCCGCGGACGGGAGGCGCTCGCGCAGGTCGCGGACGGCATACAGGTGCTCGTGCACTGCAAGACGGGGGCGCGCTCTGCGGAGGCCGTGGAGCGGCTGCGTGCCGAGGGCGTCGACGCCCTCGACGTCACCGGCGGCGTCCTCGCGTGGGTGCGCGACGTCGACCCCAGCCAGCCGACCTACTGACGCGGGCCGGACGCGACCGGGCGAGGCGGGGTGTCGGTCGGGCGTGATGGGATTCGGGGTGTGCTGACCCTGCGACGAGCCGCGACCGCCGAGGTCGTCGAGCCTGCCCTCGACGCGGTCCAGCAGACCGTCGTCGACTGGCGCGGGAGCGGGGTGCTGAGGGTGCTCGGCGCCCCCGGCACGGGCAAGACGACCGTGGCGGTCGAGCTCGTCGCCGCCCAGGTCGCCGACGGGCTGCGACCCGAGCAGTGCCTCGTCCTCGCCGCCTCGAGGCGAGGCGCGGCGAGACTGCGCGACCGGGTCACCGCCCGGGTGGGTGGGACCTCGACCGAGCCGCTGGCGCGGACCTTCCCGTCGTTCGGGTTCGGGGTGCTGCGTGCTGCTGCGGCGCTGGCGGGTGACGAGGCGCCGCGGCTGCTCAGCGGCCCCGAGCAGGACGTCGTCCTTCGCGAGCTGCTCGCCGGCCACGCGTCGGGCGAGACGCCCGGTCCGCGCTGGCCCGAGCGGGTCCGGCTCGCGCTGCCGACGCGCGCCTTCCGGGCCGAGCTGCGCGACCTGCTCATGCGTGCCGTCGAGCTCGGGCTCGGCGCCGACGACCTCGAGCGGCTCGGGCACGAGCACGACCGCGAGGAGTGGGTGGCCGGGGCCGACCTGCTGCGCGAGTACGACGAGGTCACCGCCCTCCTCACGCCCGGAGGATTCGACCCTGCCCAGATCCTCGGCGCGGCGGCGGGCGCGCTCGACGGGGACCCCGCCCTCGCGGACGCCGTGACCTCGGCGCTGCGGCTCGTCGTCGTCGACGACGCCCAGGAGATGACGCCGGCGGCGCTGCGCCTGCTCGACGTGCTGCGCCGGGTCGCTCCGGCCGCTGGCACCGTCCTCCTCGGTGACCCCGACAGCGCCACCCAGACCTTCCGCGGCGGCGACCCTGCGCTGCTGGCGCGGGAGTGGGCCGTCCTCGGCGACGGTCCGACCCTCGTTCTGCCGCGCAGCCACCGCCTCCCCGAGCGGCTGCTCCACGTCACCGGAGCCGTCGCCGGGCACGTGGGCGTCCTCGGGGACGTCTCGCACCGACGCACCGAGCCGGCCGCGCCCGGCGGCGACGTCGAGGTCCACCTGCTGCGCTCGGCCAGCCAGGAGGCCGGGTTCGTCGCGGCCCGGCTGCGAGCCGCCCACCTGCTCGACGGGGTGTCGTGGGCCGACATGGCGGTCGTGGTCCGTGGGCAGGCCCGCAGCGCAGCCCTGCGCCGTGCGCTCCAGTCGGCCGGAGTGCCGGTGAGCGCCGCCGAGGCCGAGCTTCCGGTGCGCGACGAGCCGGCCGTGCGGCCACTCCTCTCGTTGCTCCAGGTCGTCATCGACCTCGGGCTGCGCCGCACGCAGGACGTGCCCGTCGACACCGCCCTGGACGTCCTCGTGTCGCCGCTCGGTGCGGCGGACCCGGTCGAGCTGCGCCGCCTGCGCCGAGCGCTGCGGCGCGACGAGCTCGACGCCGGGGGCTCGCGCACGAGCGACGAGCTCCTCGCGGAGGTGCTCCTGCGCCCCGCCGTCCACGACCGGCTCGGGATCGAGGGGCGCTCGGTGCAGCGCGTCGGCCGGATGATCCGTGCGGGTGTCGCCGC
>NZ_AVPI01000071.1 GCF_000768675.1 Knoellia flava TL1
CGCTGAGCACGCCCTCGCGCCAGGCTCGGGCCGCGGCCCGACGGGCCGGCAGGTCGGATCCCTCCACCTGCCACGCCCGCAGCTGGTCGGCGACCGCGTCCGCGGCACCCTCGCTCGGCACGACGACACCGGCGCCCGAGGCGCGGACGAGCGCCGCCTGCCGTGGCAGGTCGGTGGCGATGACGGCGAGCCCTGAGCCGAGGTACTCGTGGAGCTTGCTCGGAAGGGCGTCGACGAAGGCCGGGGTCCGGTCGAGCAGCACGAGCCCGCACCACGCACCGCAGGCACGACGCCAGGCCTCCTGTGGCGGCCTGCGTCCCCAGAGGGTCACCCGGGAGCGCAGGTCACCCTCGTCGAGGCGCCGTTCGACCTCCGCCTCGTCCGAGGCCGCCACCGGCCCCACGATGTCGAGGTGCCACCCGGGCGCACCCCGAAGGGCGTCGAGCATCGTCCAGAGACCGCGCGAGCCACGGACGTCACCGACGTAGAGCGCCCGGGGCGTCGCGTCGGGCGCGGCCGGCTCGGGCAGCATCTGCAGGTCCGGCAGGTTCGTGACGACGAGCCGACGTGGGTGCACCTTCGGCGGGACGTGCTCGTCGGCGACGACGACGAGGTCCGCGCGCCGAGCGGCCGAGGTGGCGCTCTCGGCCAGCCCTCGGGCGACGCGGCCGCGCCACCCCCGAGCCCACGGACGGTCGCGCAGCAGGGCGGGGTAGTCCTCGTGGACGTCCGCGACGACCTTGCGGCCACGAGCCCGACCCACGGCCAGACAGGCGAGGAGCGAGTCGGGGTCGAGGGCGAGGAGGACACGCCCACGGGCGCGGACGGCATACGACCAGGCGAGGGCCGCGCGACGCGCGAAGGACCCCCTCGGAGCCGCGTGGACCACCTCGGCCTCCGGCGCGTCGGCGGGGTCGCCGAGACCGAGGACCTCGACGGTCAGCCCGTGCCGCCTCGCGGCCGCAACGAGGCGGTGGAGCCGTGCGTCGGCCACGTCGTGACCGCTGGTGACGAAGCTGACGTCGACCGCCACGCGGTCAGAGGTCCTCGAGGATGACAGCGGAGTCACCGACCTGGACGAACTTCGTGTATGCCGCGCAGACCTCTTCGGGTGTGCCGCGCATCATGAGCTCTCCCTTGTGCAGCCAGATGGCGTCGTTGCACAGCTGCTGGATCGAGGCCAGCGAGTGGCTGACGAGGAAGAACGCCCGCGCGCTCTCGCGCAGCTCGCCCATCTTGGCCGCGGCCTTGGTCTTGAAGGTCGCGTCACCGGCCGACAGCGCCTCGTCGATCATGAGGATGTCGGGGTCCATGTGCACCGCCACCGAGAACGCGAGACGGCTGTACATGCCCGAGCTGTAGGTGCGCATGGGGGCGTCGATGAACTCCTCGAGACCGGCGAACGCCGTGACGTCCTCGGCGCGCGCCTCGACCTGCGCACGGGAGAGCCCGCTGGCGAGGCCGCCGAGGATGATGTTCTCCCGCCCGGAGAGGTTGGCGTTGAAGCCGACGCCGAGCGAGAGCAACGGGCTGATCCGGCCGTTGACCTCGATCCGTCCCTTGTTGGGCGGGAGGATCCCGGCGAGGGCGCGCATGAGCGTCGACTTGCCGGCACCGTTGTTGCCGATGATCCCGAGGGCCGTGCCGTCGGGGACGTCGAAGGAGACGTCCTTGAGGGCCTCGATCTCGCGGATCGCCCGCTGGCCGCGACCGAAGCGGGT
>NZ_AVPI01000072.1 GCF_000768675.1 Knoellia flava TL1
AAGGTCGTGCGGTAGGTGATCGAGAGGTTCTCGACCTTGACCGTGAGCGGCGACGTCCCGGTGGACGTCGTGGACCTGGTGGACTCAGAGGCGGACAGCGAACTCACGCTCCCTCGACATGAAGAACAGCGAGCCGATCGCGAACACCGCGCCGGCCCAGACGGTCGCGGTGACCCACGTGTGGAGATGGGGGATGTCCCCGTTGACGAGGCACTCGGTGAAGCCACCGAGCAGGGAGTGCAGGGGGTTGACGTACTCCATGATCGTCACGACGCCCTCGAACCTCGGAGGGACCTGCTCGATCGACCAGAGGACGGGCGACGCGTAGAGCCAGATCCGGTTGAAGTACGGCAGGAAGCTCGTCGTGTCGCGGAAGTAGACCTGGATCGTCGCGAAGAACGCAGCCACGCCGAGGGCGAAGACGATGAGCAGGCCGAGGAAGTAGAGAGCCACGAGCATCGACGGGTGGAAGCCGAGCCCGGCGACGATGTGGAAGAGCGCGTAGACCGGCAGCGTCGGCAGGAAGCGGAAGAACGCCGTGCGCACCGCCGAGAAGGGCATGAGCAGACGCGGGAAGGCCGTGTTGAGCAGCAGCTTGCCGCCGCCGACCACCGAGGCCGCGCCCGTCGACATCGACCCGGCGACGAAGTAGAAGGTGAAGAGCCCGGCGCAGAGCTGGGCGAAGAAGTCCATGCCCTTGCTGCCGCCCGCGAGGATCTGCACGAGCAGGTAGTAGACACCGGCGAGGAGCAGCGGGTTGAGGACGAGCCAGAGCTGGCCGAAGACCGTGAGCGTGTTGGCGCCCCGCATGGTCGCCTTGGACATCTCGGAGGCGAACTCACGCCGCTTCCACAGCTCGCGGGCGTAGTTGCCCAGCGGTGGGATCCCGGCCCGGTGGGGCTCGTAGACATGGTGGGTCGTGGTGAACTCGTTCTCCTGTTCAGCCTTCACGACCTGCTTGTCGGTGCTCATCATCCTCGCTCTCCGGCCGACTGCGCGGGTGCGCTCGACCGCCCGAGTCTAGTGGAGGCCCAAGAGGTCACAGGACTCCACCGTAGACGGCCAGCAGGGCCTGCCCGTCCGCGCTCCAGGAGAGCGCGCCGCGGGCCTTCGCGACCGACTCGCGGAAGCGTCGGTGCTCGGCCACGAGGGTCTCCACCGCCCGCACGAGACCGTCGGCGTCCCCGGGCGCATAGAGCGCACCGAGGTCGTACTCCCGCACGAGGGCCCCGAGGTCCCCCACGTCGGTGGCGACGACGGGCAGGCCCAGGCTCACCGCGTGGAAGAGCTTGTTGGGCATGGCGAGGCGGTGGTTGAGCCATCGGTCGCTGTGGGTCACGAGAGCGGCTCCGGCAGTCCGCAGACGCTCGTCGAGGACGCCGAGCGGCTCGGCCGGAAGCACGGTGACCTGCCCGGGGTCGAAGGTCCGGAGCCACTCGTCGTCGCCCGGGCCCACGGCGGTGATGGGCAGCGGAGACCGCCGACTCGCCTGCGCGATGACCTCGAGCTCCCGGTATGCCGCGAGCCTCCCGCCGTAGACGAGCCCGGTCGGCGGGCCGCTCGCCTCCGGCGCGGTGTCGACGTCGTCGCGCAGGGGGAAAGTGTTGCGCACGACCGCCACCTGGGGCCAGCGGGGGTGGTCGCGCCGCAGCGCGTTCGCCACACCGTCACCGACGGTGATGACGGCCGCCGCGTCGGCAGCGAGCTCGTCCTCGGTGCGCGCCTCGTTGCGCCGGACCAGCGGTGCCGGGCGACCCTCGACGGGTCGCCCGACCCAGTACTCGTGGGTGTCGTAGACGAACGGCACTCCCCACCGATCGGCGATCTCGTGACCGGCGCCGAGGGCGGTGAAGTCGTGGACGTGCACGACGTCCGGCACGACCCCGGTGGCACCCGACCACTCGAACGCGCGGTCCGCCGCCTCGCGCTGCCAGGCGAGGTAGCGGCGTCGGACGTGCAGCGGGAGCAACAACCAGCGCCCGGCGCGCTCGGGCAGGGTCAGCTCACGCTGACGGCCGGCCGCGGCGGGAGCCCGGCCGGCGCTCTCGACGGTGATGCCCGGCGGTGGGACGAAGTCGTCGGGGACGGCGCGGCCGATGATGTGCACGCTCGCACCGGCCCCGACGAGCGTGCCGGCCTCACGCAGGACCCGGGTGTCGGTGGACACGCCCGTCCACACGAGCATGAGGACGGTGCGGCCCGTGAGGTCGACGTCGGCGGGTGCGGTCGTCACGGCGTGCTCCGGCCCAGCGAGCGGGGGCTGGTGAGGAACCCGACGCCCCAGGACCAGTGCATCGTCGCGAGCGCCACGGGGGTGAGCAGCCGCGTCCGCACCGGCTCACCACCGCTGATCGCGGCGCCGCCGGCCACCACCCCGACGGCGTATGCCGTCGGCACCAGCAGCGCCGGTGTCCAGAGCAGACCCAGCAGCGTGGCAGCGGTCGTGCCCACAGCCATCACCGGGGGCGCGAGGTAGCGGGCGTTCATCGTCTCGGGGTGCTCGCGGGCGACGACCCGGCGCCACCGCCCGTACTGGAAGTACTGCCGGGCCAGGCCACGCACGCTCGAGCGCGGACGGTAGGTCACCTCCATGTCGGGGGTGAACCACACGGTCCCACCGGTCTGGCGCAGCCGGAGGTTGAGGTGCCAGTCCTGCGTCCGCGTGTAGCGCTCGTCGTAGCCGCCGACCCGCTCCAGCGCGCTGCGGCGAAAGGCCCCGAGGTAGACGGTGTCGACCGGCCCCGCGTCCCCACCGACGTGGAAGGTACCCCCGCCGACGCCGATGCGGCTCCGCATGGCGCAGGCGACCGCGCGCTCGAAGGCCGATCGGCCCACGGCCTTCATGAGACCGCCGACGTTGTCGGCACCGGTCTCGGCGAGGGTCCGCACGGCGGTGGAGACGTAGTCCGGCGGGATCTCCGCGTGCCCGTCGACGCGCACCACGACGTCGTGCCGGGCCGCGCGAATCGCGGCGTTGAGAGCCGACGGGGTGCGACCGCTGGGGTTCGCCACGGTGCGGACACGTACGTCGGACGCCACCAGCTCGGCGGCGACCTCGTCGGTGCGGTCGGTCGAGGGCCCCAGGGCGAGGACGACCTCCAGCTCGCCGGCGTAGTCCTGGCGCAGGACCTGCGCCACGGCCGCGTGGAGGTGTCGCTCCTCGTCGAGGACCGGGATCACCACGCTCACCGGCGGGAGTGCGGACGTCGTGTCATCGGGGTGCAGGGGCTCGCTCATCGGGACGATCATCCCGCAGGGTGCGCGGGGTCGGTGACGGCGCGGCGTCGGCGCGCCGTTTTGCGTCGCGTGGCATCGCGCGCTCACTATGGGGCGTGCCCGATCGCCCGAGTCGCGGAGACGACGCCCGCCCGATCCCCCAGCGAGGACGCCCCGACGAAGCAGGCCCCGCCCCGGAGGGTGAGGACGCCGTCTACACCGTCGACACCCGGGGACGACGCCGCACGAGCTCCTCCGCCCCGACGCGGAACCGGCGCCAGGAGCGCCCGACGCGCCGTCTCCCGGCGCGTGACGCCGCCGGACTCGCCGCCGCGGAGTGGGGACGCGCCGACCGTGGACGCACCGACGGCGGCCGCGTCGAGCGTG
>NZ_AVPI01000073.1 GCF_000768675.1 Knoellia flava TL1
CGACTGGTCGCCCTTCCCCTGGTACTTCTGAAACGCCGCATCATCGCAGGTCATCGCTGGACTAACTTCCCGCTCTCCCCGGTCGAGGGCCGCGAAGACGACGGGGTCATGATCCGGGTGTCTTGAGCGTGACGGGAACGCATGGCCGGCTCGCGAGCGCTGTGTGGATTCTGATGCCGCGGCGACGCTGGGCGGGATTGCGGGCGAGCTGCTCCGCTCGCGGCAGCGACAGATATCTCGCTCGGCTGCAGAACGTCGTTCGCTTACCTCTGGCGCTGCACGTCTCGCGCATGGGATGCGCCGTGGTCCCCTGCAGAGGCTCGCGACGCTTCAGTGGTTGGGATGGGCGCGGATGATCCGCGCGGCATCTGCTCGGTCCGTCGCGGCGAGCTTGAGCAGGATCGCGCTGACGTAGTTGGCGACGGTCTTGGTCGACAGGCCGAGGCGTGCGGCGATCGCGGGGTTGGCCAGGCCTCGTGCCAGCAGGTCGGCGACGACGAGTTCGCGCGCGGTGAGCCCGCCCGGCAGCGCCGCCTGCTCGGCCCCTGATCGAGCGGCGAACGTGGGTCGCTCGACGCCGCGACCGATCCACAACGCGCCGGCGCTCGCGGCCTCCACGGCAGCGATGAGGTGCTCAGGCTCGGCGTGCTTGCCGAGGTAGCCGGCTGCCCCGGCGTGCATGGCCCGGGCCACCGAGGCCTCGTCGGAGAACAGGGTCACGACGACGACGGCGACGTCAGGGTGCTCGGCCGTGATCCGGGCCGTCGCCTCGAAGCCGTCTCCGTCGGGCATCGACAGGTCCATGAGCACGACCTGCGGCTTGACCTGCGCGACGACCTCGAGCGCCTCGAGCCCGCCGCGGGCCTGCCCGACGACCTCGTGGCCCGATGCCGTCAGCAGCCCCACGAGGCCTCGGCGGAAGACGGGGTGGTCGTCGACGACGACGACGGTGGTCATGACGCCTCCACTGGGAGGTCGACGAGCAGATGGCACCCGTGCGCGGCCCTGTCGTAGCGGGCGGTGCCGCCGACCTCGTCGGTGCGTTCGGTGATCGACAGCATCCCGATCCCGGCGCGCACGTCGGCGGGTAGGCCCGGGCCTGCGTCGCTCACTCGGAGCTTGAGGTGCCCGTCGCGCAGCCGCAGCCGGATGTCGATCGGTGCGGCGCCGTGCTTGCGGGCGTTGGTCACGGCTTCTTGGATGATGCGCAGGGCGGCCAGGTCGACCGAAGCCGGGAGGTCGAGGTCCTCGGGCGCGTCGATGCGGACGTCGGGCCCGCCGATGCGGTCGTGCAGGGCGGAGACGAGGCCGTGGTCATCGAGCACCGGCGGCCGCAGGCCGTAGGCCAGCTCGCGGGACTGGTCGACGGCCATCCGCAGCTCCCGGTGCAGCTGGGAGGCATCAGGGTCGCCGATCCGGGTGGCCAGGGCGGCCGCACTCAGCGCGATGCCGGACAGCGTGGGGCCGAGGTCGTCGTGCAGCTCGCGGCGGATCCGGCGGCGTTCCTCCTCGCGCGCAGCAACCGTGCGGGCGCGGGACTCGCGCAGGGCCACGACGGTGCGCGCCGCGTCGAGCGCGGGGGCGGCTTGGGCGAGCAGCCTGTCGACGACTCGCCGATCGCGGCGGGTCAGGGTGCTCTCGCCGCGCCGGGGCGGCAGCTCGAGGACCGCCAGCACCTCGCCGCGGTAGTCGACCGCGAACTGTTCGGACTCGGATGCCGAGGGCGCCTCCGGTCCCAGCCCGACGGGCTCGAACCACGAGCCGCTGATGCGCCCGCGGTCCAGGAAGAGGGAGCCGGTGAACGCCTGCAGGACCGTGCTCGGGGTGTCGTGCTGGCCGGAGGGCGTGTTCAGCGCCGCCAACATTCGCGTGACGGCGCGGTCCGGGTCCGGCCGGCCCCGGTAGAGGAGCCAGTCCCCGACGTGGAGCATGCCGAGCGCCAACGGTGCCGCGATGGCGGCGACGACGACGAGACGCACCCATGTGGGCGCCGGGAGGGCGAGCATGACCACCGTCAGCGCGGCAACCGTCCCCAAGGAGACCACCGTCGCCCGCAGGAACTCGTCGACATCCAGTGCTCGCGGGGCGAGCACTCCCACGGCAACCGCGACGAGCAGGGGGAGCACGGCCAGCTGGGCGGCGACCACCGAGCCGGTCGACCCGTCGCCGATGGACCCGTACGCGGCTTGGGTGGCGGCGAACGACGCCGTCGTCAGCAGGGTGCCGAGGATGACCCAGCGCACCGCCGCCCGTTCCTCCGTGGAGGACCGGCGCCGGTAGCGGTGGACCTGGGCCAGAAGCAAAAGCAGCTGGCCGTTGACGACCAGCGCCCACCACGGGCTCTCACTCCACGCTCCCCCCGTGGCGAGGTCACCGACCGCCGCAACGGCAAGGGCGCCCACCGGCAGCCACAGCCACCTCGGGGTCATCGCGCCGTCGGGGTAGACGCCGACGAGGAGCGGGAAGGCCGCGAACCACAGCGCGGCTGCACCCGGCACGACGATGGCGGCGTACAGGAGCAGACACGCCAGCACGACGAGCCACCGGCGGCCGCGCGATACCCGGCGCAGAGACCCGAGCAGGAGCACGGCCAAGACGAGCACGACCACGGTGACCGCGATCTCACTCGTCCTCACCAACCCGTCGTGGGTCATGGGCCGATGATGACATCGGCGGGCGCGATCATCACCGCTTTCGCGACGTCACGAGCAGGGCAATGCCGAGGACCAGCGAACTGAGGACGGCGACGATGAGTGGCCACGGCGCCGCGAAGGGGACAGCTGCCTGGTAGAGCGGGATCGCGGCGAAGACACCGAACACCCCGCTCAGTGGACGGCCGATGAGGCCCGAGCGACGCCCGGTCGTGGCGAGCAGGGCGTTCCAGCCGACCGAACCGATACCCACCACGAGCAGACCCGCCGTGACAGCGAGGTAGGACGCCTGGAGCGACGCGGCCTGGATCTCACTGTCCGCGGAGACGTCAGCCAAGCCGGCACCCACGGAGGTGTACATGCTCAGCCCGTGCCCGGCGACCCAGAACCACGCGGTGGCACCCACGAGTGCCATGGCCAACCCCACGCTGCTGAGGATGCCTTCCGCGGCACCGGTGAGGCGCATCGCGCGCCACACGGCGAGGACCATGACGAGTGAGGCCGCGCCGATGGCCGAGAACACCACGGCCTCGAAGCCGCCGACCCACGAGTTCGCCTCGAGGGCCGCCATGTCAGGGGTGTCGTCGGCCCCGCTGCTCGCGAGCAGGCCCACGAGGAGCGGCTGGCACAGCCAGAGGGCGAACACGGCGACGCCGGCCCACCCAGCCATCCGGGTCAGAGCCCTGACCTCATCCAGGGCCTTCGCCGCGGGCGTGCTCGGGTGGGTGGAGCTGTCGTCGTGCGGCTCGGCGTTGCCGAGGAGGTCTGCGGTGCTCATCAGAGCATCCCCTTTCGTCGGAAGCGATGGCTCCAGACTCCGGGGGAGTGTTCCCGGGAGTGAAGTGAAACCGGATCACAACCTCCCGGCGGCGGCGTGCGCCCACCTCTGCGCGGCCCTGATCGAGCCCTGCCGTTCGCATGTCGCCGCGACTGGGACCAGTCGCCAACGGCTACCAACGCATCGACGCAGGTCAGCCCGCTGATGCCAACAACGGCCGTCGCCGACCGCCGCGCTTGACGCCCTTCCCCTGGTACTTCTGACCGACTCGTGTGTATGCCGGATGCCCACCCGGGGCTCCCGAGCCTGGTGTGCGTTCGCGAGCCTCGTCAACACGGCTTGCGAGAGCCAACCCGGCTCGCGAGCCGGGTTGCCGGACAGCTAGAGGATGAACCCGAGCGCCAAGACGAAGGGCAGCGACACGAGTGACCCAGGCTCGTCGCGAGGGTGAGCGTCTTGAGCGCGCCCTTGGTCGAGAGCCCGAGCAGGGTCGAGAACATCCAGAAGAAGTTGCTGTTGACGTGCAGGGCGAACATCGCGCCGGACGCGATCGCGAGGCAGATGACGACGGGCGCGACACCGGTCGACGCGACGATGGGGGCGATGATGCCACCGGCGGTGATCGCGCCGACTGACACCGAGCCGATGGCGAAGTGCAGGACCGCTGCGATGAACCAGGCGAGCAGGACGGAGACGACGACCGGCGAGCCGGCGTCGGCGGAGAAGAGCTCGGCCAGGGTCTTGTCGAGACCGGTCGCCTTGATCACGGCGCCCAGCGAACCGCCGATGCCGGTGATGAGCGGGATCTCGCCGGTGGTGCGGAAGCCGCGTCCGAGGGCGTCGGCGGTCCGGTCGGTGCCCAGGACCCGTCGACCCGTCACGAGCGCGATGAGCAGCCCGACGAAGAGCGCGAAGTTCGCGTCGCCGAGGAAGGCGATGACGTCGTTCGAGAGCTCGAGCAGGTCCGCGAACGCCCCGAACGCGATGAGCACGAGCGGAACGAGGATGGGCAGCAGCCGCACGAGCAGAGGCAGTCCGGCCGCCCGCGCCGGCACATGCTCCGGGTCCGGCTCGTCGAGCTCGGCGAGCGCGAGCGCCCCGGTCGTGTGACGGTCGGAGTCACCACCGGTGCCGAGCGCCTGCATGCGCGCGATGTGGTGCTCGTGCTCGGGGTGATCGGGGTGCTCGACCTCGTCCTCGTCGATGTCGGTCGCGGGGTCCCACATGCGGGTCAAGTTCTCCTTCAACCTCGTCGACGACGG
>NZ_AVPI01000074.1 GCF_000768675.1 Knoellia flava TL1
ACGCAAAACGCCAGAGGACCTGCAACGTTCGCGCACGGCATACGCGCTGGTCGGACGGCGAAGGGCGCCCGGTCACTCGGACCGGGCGCCCTTCACACCGTGTGACGATGCACCGTCACTGGTTCTGCTTGGCGGCTTCCTCGACCTCGACGTCGACGACCGTGTGGTCGAGCTCCTTGAGCTGACCCTCGATGTAGGTCTTGAGGCGACCGCGGTAGTCGCGCTCGAAGCCTCGGAGCTGCTCGATCTTGCGCTCGAGCACGGCCCGCTCCTCGCTCAGCTCCTGGAGGATGGCCGCCTTGCGCTGCTGCGCCTCGTGCACCATGCCCGTGGAGCGCTCGCGAGCCTCGGTGATGAGCTCCTCACGCTTGGCGTTGGCCTCGGCGAGCATCGTGTCGTGCTGCGTCTGCGCCGTCGAGACGAGCTCGTCGTGCTGTGACTGCGCGCTGCTGATGAGCTCGTCGTGGCGGGCCTGCGCGGTGCTGATGAGCTCGTCGTGCTTGGACTGTCCGGTGCTCACGAACTCGTGGTGCTTCGATTCACCGGTCGAGATGAGCTCGTCGTGACGGGACTGGGCCTCACGCACGAGCTCGTCGCGGCGGGTCTCACCGGCGGAGACGTGCTCGTCGTGGAGGCGCTGCGCGAGCGCGAGGACACCGGCTGCGGAGCCTGCACCGGCACCACCGGCACCGGCGAGTGCGGCGAGGTCGCCGCCACCCTCGGGGTCCTGACCCTGGGCGCCGGCCTTGGCCACGCGCTCCTGGGCCTCGGACTCGGCCTGATCGGCTTCGGCCCTGGCCTTCTGGATGCGACGCTGGGCGTCCTGCTCGGCCTCCTCGACCCGCGCGCGCAGCGTGGCGAGCTGCTCGTCGGCGGAGCTGTTGGCCCTGTCGTAGACGGCCTGGCGCTCCTGCTCGTTCTTGGCCGACGCGGCCTCGAACTCGGCGCGCTGGCGGTCGCGCTCGGCGGCGATCGAGTCACGCTCGCCCACGAGCGCGTCGCGCTCACCGACCAGCGAGTCGCGCTCGCCCACGAGCGCGTCGCGCTCACCGACGAGGGCGTCGTGGCGGCCGCGGACGTCCGCGAGCTCGCGCTCGGACTCCGCCAGCTTCCCCTCGAGCTCGCGCACCCGCGCCTCGAGCTCGTTGTTGCGCCGGGACAGGTCGTCGGTCTGGCCCTGGGCGTGCTGGTTCTTGCCCTCGAGCTCCTCGAGCTCGCGCACACGCGCCTCGAGCTCGGTGTTGCGGCCCTCGAGCTTGGCGATCTCGGCCGAGCGGTCGGGGACGATCGGAGCCGGCATCGCCTGGGTGACGGGCTCGAGGCCCCGGCCCTGGCGGCAGTCGTTGAGCTGCTTGCGCACCTCGTCGTCGGCCTTGGTCATCCGACGCATCTCGGCGACGATGTCATCGAGGAAGTCGTCGACCTCGCGCTCGTCGTAGCCGCGTCGGAACTGGGTGGTCGTGAACGTCTTGTTGAGGACGTCCTCGGGCGACAACGCCATGTCAACTCCTCTGTGTCGATCGGTTCATGGGTGCCCTGTGCCGGGGAAGACCAGGGGTTCAGCGATCCAGCCTAGAGGATCGCCAGAATGAGGTAGAGGCCGAGCACTAGGACGAGAAAGCCCAGGTCGACCGACGCCCCGCCGAGGCGCACCGGCGGGATGACCTTGCGCAACGCGTTGAGGGGCGGGTCCGTCAGGGTGTAGACGGCCTCGGCGATGACGAGCACGACCCCGCGCGGTCTCCACTCGCGTGCGAAGACGCGGATCCAGTCGAGGATGAGCCGCCCGAAGACCACGAGGAGGTAGAGCCGCACGACGAGTGCGAGCAGCGAACGCACGGAGTTCATGGCGACAGTCTGCGCGAACGTCCTGTGACGGCGATGTGCCGGGGGTCAGCTCTGGTTGAACAGGGTGCGCCCGGGGACGGCGGCCGTCTCCTCGGCGTTGACCTCCACCGTCGAGGGGGACAGCAGGAACACCTTGGCGGTGACGCGCTCGATCGCGCCGTGCAGGCCGAAGACGAGGCCGGCAGCGAAGTCGACCAGACGCTTGGCGTCGGCGTCGTCCATGTCGGTCAGGTTCATGATGACCGGAGTGCCCTCGCGGAAGTTCTCGCCGATCGTCTTGGCCTCGTTGTAGGTGCGGGGGTGGATCGTCGTGATCCGCGAGATACCGGAGGCCTCCGGGGTGCGCACGACCTGCGCGACGCTGCGACGCGTCTGCAGGGGCGTCACCTCCGCCTGGCGCTCGCGCGAGTCGCGGGCGTCCTCGACCTCGTAGTCGTCCGCCGCGTCGTACTCGTCGTAGGCCTCGTCGTCGTAACGACCCTCGTCCTCGGCCAGCCCGAGGTAGACCATCGTCTTGCGCAGCGCGCCAGCCATGAGTACTCCTAGTGCGAATGGGCGGCCGGGGTGACCGTTGTTCGTGAAAAGAAGTTACCCAAGTGACGGACGAGTTCCGAGTATTGCCGTTCCGACACGCAGGTGTGTCGCACCTTCGGCGACCGCGTCCTCGAGGTCGGCGCTCATCCCGGCCGAGACCCACGTCGCATCCGGGTGACCGGCCCGTATGCCGTCCGCGACCTCGCGCAGCCGGGCGAACGCCCGACGTGGGTCACCGCCGAGCGGCGCGACGGCCATGACCCCCCGCAGCCGCAGCGCCTCCGCGTCCTCGACGAGGTCGGCGAGGGCGGGCACGTCGCCGGGGCGCGCCCCTCCCCTGCCCTCATCGTCGTCGAGCGCGACCTGGAGCAGGACGTCGAGCCGCCGGCCGTGGCGCTGTGCCCCGCGGTCGAGGGCGGTGACGATCTTGGCGCGGTCGACCGACTGGACGACGTCGGCATAGGCGGCCACGTGGCCGGCCTTGTTGGACTGGAGCTGGCCGATGAAGTGGACGGTGACCTCGTCGCGACGCGCGATCTCGGCGACCTTGGCCCCCGCCTCCTGGTCCTTGTTCTCGCCGATGTGGCGGACCCCCAGGTCGACGAGGTGGTTGACGTCGCTCGCGGGGAAGTACTTCGTCACGACGACGAGCTCCACGTCCCCGGTGTCGCGGCCGGCGGCCGAGGCGGCGCGGTCGATGCGGGCGCGGACCTCGCCCAGCCGCGTCGCCAGCTCGTCGCGGCGCGAGGTCACGAGCTCCTCCGGACGATGACCCCCGCGAAGCGGCCCGTCGTGCCGTCGCGCCGGTAGGAGAAGAGGGAGGTGTCCTCGCGCGCGCACCCGGGGACCCAGGTGAGGTCCTCAACACCGGCCTCCCGCAGCTGGGCGACGACGCCGGCGGCGACGTCGATCGCCGGGGTCCCGGTCCACGAGATGGCACTCGCCTCCGGGCTCACCACGGCCGCGGCGTCGCGCATCTCCGCCGGCACCTCGTAGCAGCGCCCGCACACGCTCGGCCCCACGACCGCGGCGACCTCGGTGGCACCGAGGTCATGCATCGCCGAGATCGCCTGTGCGACAACGCCCTTGGTCATCCCGGGCCTCCCTGCGTGCACCGCACCGATGACTCCGGCGTTCACATCGGAGAGCAGCACCGGCGTGCAGTCGGCGACGAGCACGGCGAGGGCCAGGTCGGCCTCGGCCGTGACGACGCCGTCGACGGGCAGCGGACCGGCGGGCCGCTCGGTGACGACGGCGACGTCGCTGCCGTGGCACTGGTCCATGAAGACGAGCCGTCCGGGCTCGACGCCGAGCTCACCTGCGACGCGAGCACGGTTCTCCCGCACCGCATCCGAGGCGTCGCCGACGTGACCCCCGAGGTTGAGGCCGGCATACGGGGGCTCGCTCACCCCGCCGAAGCGGTCGGTGAACGCACGGCGGATGCCGCCCAGGTCGTCGCGCCAGAAGAACACGACTCCACCGTAGACGCGCCGAGGGCGACCGGTCGGAACCGGTCGCCCTCGGAGGGTGTCGCTCAGGAGCTCACGTGAGCCTGGGCCTACTTCAGGAAGTCGGGCACGTCCAGGTCGTCGCCGTCGTCGAAGGTGACGGTGCGCGGCGGCGTCGGGCGCTGCTCGGACTCGTGCGACCGGTGCGCCGAGACCGACGCCTCGACCGGCTGACGCACGGGCTCGGCGGCCGGCGTCGCCGGACGGACCGGCTCGGCCTGCGCCTG
>NZ_AVPI01000075.1 GCF_000768675.1 Knoellia flava TL1
GGTCCGCCACCGCCGTCGACACCGCCCCCAGGTTCATGGTTCGATTGTACTCGAACACGCGTTCGACAACAAACGCTTGTCCACACCAATCCTGCTGTGCGACAGGAGATCTGACGCTCCTGTCGATGCAGCCCAAGCCGTTCGATATGGGTCAGGCAGACGGACGCGACTCGTCCACCGTCGTCGGCATCGAGTCGAGCAGCGCGGCCAGTGGGGGAGGGATCGCATCGACATCGACCGCCGCGGCGAGCGCGCCCGCAAGCAGCTCCTTGCGCCCGGACGTCGTCGTGCCGAACCGCCTCAGCTGGTCGAGCAGGGGCCGTCCCTGCCACGCGAGCTGACGCGTGAACGCCTCGAAGGCCGGGCCGAGGCCGAGGTCGTCGATGACGGCTCGGGTGCCGTGGGTGCCCAGCGCCCGCATGAGCTCGTCCTCGAGATCGCGGCGGCAGACGAAGAAGCCGAGGTCGGACAGGTTCTCGAGCGTCGGCACGACGTCCGCGCCCAGGTCGTCGTGATGGGCTTCGAGAGCCCTCACGAAGTAGTGCGCCTCGCGCTCGTCGCACAGCCCGAGGACGCGTGGTCGAGGTCGACGAGCCAGGGCGCGGACGAGCTCGCGCCGGATGTTCGTCGCGCCTCCCATGTCGACAAGCACGCACGGCTCATCGTCCGGCGTGATCCCACGAGCCGCGCGCAGGACCCGAAGGGCGGCAACGTCGCTCGGGCCCTCGACGAGCACCCAGGTGACGGGCTGCTCGAGGGGGTCCATGCCCTCGACGATGCCAAGTCGCGGGCGGCGGCGCCACGCATTTGTGCCGTGTCTCGGAGCGGGTGCTGCTGCCGTCGACGACCGGAGGGGGTCCTGCCGCGTGTCAAGGGCCGGGCAGGAGACGCGCAGTGATCGTGTGCTCGGCGGTCGGCCCCGCACCGAGCGAGACGGACAGGCCCTCGCCCGCCGCGGCGACCTCGAGTCGTTGTGCCAGCCGACCGAGAGAGAAGTCATCGCCGGCGCCCAGCGTCACCTCTGCCGAGGCAGTGCCCTGCGTCGACGGCTCGCCGCCCTCGACGACCTGGAGGTCCACGCTCGCGTCCTCGTCGTGCATCAGGGTGACCGCGACGACGCGGCCGACGACATCGCCGAAGGTCTCGCCACCCACCGCGCGGATCCCGACCTGCTCCGACTCCGGTGAGCCGGGCCCGATCCCGAGCGCCGCGCGGACCGCCTCGACGTGACCCATGGCAAACCAGTCGCCAGGACCTGTGCGCACGAGCTGTGCAGCGCCGGACGGAACCTGCTCGTCGGCGGATCCGTCCGCGCCAGAGTCCTCATCGACAGGGCTCGGCGCCTCCGAACGCGCTGTCGCAGTACCGTTCCCGCCTTCGAACCACGACGACGGGAGGCCGCGCACGACCGCCGCACCCACCCCGTCCGCCTTGCCCTTGACGAGGTCCGCCGCGGCCGCGATCTCGTCGGCGACGGCACGGGCAGTCACCGCCAGCAGCCGCCCGTCGACGTCCGTCTCACCTCGGTGGTCCAGCAGCACGCGCAGCCCCGCGGAGCCGAGGGCGAAGTCCGTGAGGCCGGCTCGCCATGGCCGGCCGGCGGTGTCGCTGAGGACGACCGCGAGAGGTGTGGCGGACGGCATACGAGATCGCTCGAGCAAGGACGAGCGCAGGTCGCGCGCACACCGGTCCGGATCGTGGGGCAACAGCAGGAGCTCGTCGCCGGGACCGGTGTTGGACCCGTCGACCCCGGCCGCAGCCATGACCGGTCCGGCGACCGCCTCGACGACCCGCGTCACGCCCTCCGCCGTCCGGCGCTCGGCGACGACACGCACGGACTCGCGGAGCACCAGTGAGTCCTTGGATGTGTCAGAAGCCCTGAGCCCCAACGCCTTCGAGACGAGCTTGCTCGAGACGACGACGACGTCCCCAGCCTTCAGGCCGTCCGACCCCAGGGCCTCGAGCACCAGGGCTGCCACGTCGTCACCCGCCACCACCTCGGGCATGCCGACGACCGGGAGCGCCGTCACCGGACGCACCGGACCAGTCACGCCAGCCTCACCCACGCACCCGGTCCGCAAGTGCGAGAAGGCTCTTCGCCATCCGGGCCGCCGCGTCGACGTCGGTCATGAGCAACGGCTCAGGGTGCACCGCCGTCTCGACGCCGCGCACCCGCACGTCGGCATCCGCGGGGTCGACGAGCCACCCGTCGAGGAAGTCGGCATACAGCTCGGCCACGGCCGAGGCCGTCGACGACACCCCGATCGCCGAGAGGCACGCGTCGGCGTGCCCGCGCACCGGGCGACCCGAGATGAGCGGCGACACCCCCACCACCGGAGCCCGGGACCCGCGCAGCGCGTCGCGCACACCCGGGACGCCGAGGATGATCCCGATCGAGACGACCGGGTTCGACGGCGGCAGGACGACGACGTCGGCAGAACGCAGCGCCTCCAGGACACCCGGCGCGGCGGCCGCCCTGTCAAGCCCGGCGACGACGAACCGCGTGGCCGGCACCTCCGCCCGCATCCGCACCCACCACTCCTGGAAGTGGACCGCCTTCTCGCCGGCGCCGTCGCCCTCGTCGAGCACGACGTGGGTCTCCACCGGCACGTCGGTCATCGGCAGCAGCCGGATGCCACGGCCGGGCAGCCCCCACCGGGCAGCGAGCCGACCCGTCACCTCCGAGGCCGTGAGTCCCTGCGCCAGCCACTGCGAGCGCACGATGTGGGTGCCGAGGTCGAGGTCGCCGAGCGTGAACCACTGGGGCACCGCGCCGTAGGCCGCGAGCTCGCCCTGGACCCTCGTCGACTCGTCCGCGCGCCCCCACCCCTGAGCCTCGTCGATCCCTCCGCCGAGGGTGTAGAGGAGGGTGTCGATGTCGGGGCACACCCGGAGCCCGAAGAGGCTGATGTCGTCACCGGTGTTGGCGATGATCGTCAGCTCGGATTCCGGTGCCACGACGTCGAGATGGGCCTTCAGTCCCCTCAGGAAACGGGCTCCGCCGACGCCGCCCGCGAGGGCCGTGATACGCATGGGGGCCAGTCTGGACCACCGGCGAGTTCGCCCGACACGCCGGTCCGTTTCGAGAAAGCTGCCCCGATAGCAGAACTCGGCTTGACGGATGGGGATGACACGCGTGTAATTTCACCATTGTGTCCCAGCGAATACGTTCTCTCGCTCAGGGAGAAGGCCGGGGGCATGAGTTGGGTCGCAGAGGGTCGAGGAGGCAGCGATGCACGAGTTGCAGTTGATCGACGCCATGGTCGAGGAGGAGACGGTCCTCTCCTGGCAGGAGCGCAGTCTGTGCGCACAGACGGATCCGGAGGCGTTCTTCCCGGAGAAGGGCGGATCCACCCGCGAGGCCAAGAAGGTCTGTGTCGGGTGCGACGTCCGGTCCGAGTGCCTCGAGTACGCCCTGGCCAACGACGAGCGCTTCGGCATCTGGGGTGGGCTGTCCGAGCGAGAGCGTCGCAAGCTCAAGAAGCGCGCGGTCTGACCGGGCCCGCGCCCCCCCATGACGCTGACGACTGCCACCGTGCTCCCCCCTGCCGCCTCACCAGCGAGGCAGGCAGTCCGGGCCGTCGTCCTCACCGCCGGAGCACGCCCGGGCCTGCGCGCCCTGCTCGACGCGCTCGCTGCCTCTGCGACCCGACCTGACTCCGTCGTCGTCCTCGACACCTCGTCCGAGGAGGGCGCGGCCGAGGTGGTCGCCGCCGCGTCGTCCCGCACCTTCGCCGTCGAGCACGTCTCCCTCGACTCCCGTATGCCGGATCGCGCGGCGGTCACGCACTGGCTCACCACCGGTGACGTCCCCGACGACGACCTGGTCTGGCTGCTTCCCGTCGGGTGCGTCCCCGAGCCCGGCACCCTCGGCCGGCTCCTCGCGGCCCACCGACGCAGCCCCTCCGTCGGCCTCGTCGGTCCCAAGCACGTCGACGCCACCCAGCCCGGCACCCTGCGGTCCGTCGGCATCACGACGACGCGCTCGGGGCGCGTCGTCGAGGACCCGCCGCTCGGCGAGCCCGACCAGGGCCAGTACGACCTGCGTCGCGACGTCATCGCCGTCCCGCTCGCCGGGATGCTCGCCTCCGCCGGCGCCCTGCGCTCCCTCGGCGGCTGGGAGCGCTCCTTCGGCGACCTCGGCGGCGACCTCGACCTCGGCTGGCGAGCGCAGCTCTCCGGCCACCGCGTCGTCGTCGCGCCCGACGCGCGGCTGCGCTCGGTCGCCGCACTCGGGCTCG
>NZ_AVPI01000076.1 GCF_000768675.1 Knoellia flava TL1
GCCGTCCCGGCGCCGGTGGAGGCGGTCGTCCCGGTGGTGGCGGTCCCGGCGGTTTCGCCGGTCGCCCCGGTGGCGGTGGCTTCCGCGGTGGGGCCGGTCGCGGCTCGACCGCCGGTGCCTTCGGTCGCGGTGGCGGCCGTCCGGGCCGTGCACGCAAGTCGAAGCGCGCGAAGCGCCAGGAGTTCGAGGAGATGCAGGCGCCGTCGATCGGCGGCGTGAGCGTGCCCCGCGGTGACGGCTCGACCGTCATCCAGGTGCGCCAGGGTGCCTCCCTCACCGACTTCGCCGACAAGATCAATGCCAACCCGGCCTCGCTCGTCACGGTGATGTTCCACCTCGGCGAGATGGCCACCGCGACGCAGAGCCTCGACGAGGACACCTTCAAGCTCCTCGGCGCCGAGCTCGGCTACGACATCCGCATGGTCTCGCCGGAGGAGGAGGAGCGCGAGCTCTTCGACGCCTTCGACATCAACCTCGAGATCGGTGTCGACTCCGAGGACGAGGACGACCTCGCGGCCCGCCCGCCGGTCGTCACCGTCATGGGTCACGTCGACCACGGCAAGACGCGCCTCCTCGACGCCATCCGCAACGAGAACGTCGCGGGCGACGAGGCCGGTGGCATCACCCAGCACATCGGTGCCTACCAGATCCACAAGGAGCACGAGGGCGTCGACCGTCCGATCACCTTCATCGACACCCCGGGTCACGAGGCGTTCACCGCCATGCGTGCCCGTGGTGCGAAGGTCACGGACATCGCGATCCTCGTCGTCGCCGCCGACGACGGCGTCATGCCGCAGACCATCGAGGCGCTCAACCACGCCCAGGCGGCGGACGTCCCGATCGTCGTCGCGGTCAACAAGATCGACGTCGACGGTGCGAACCCGGCCAAGATCCGCCAGCAGCTCACCGAGTACAACCTCGTCGCCGAGGAGTACGGCGGCGAGACGATGTTCGTCGACGTGTCCGCCAAGCAGGGCCAGAACATCGACTCGCTGCTCGAGGCAGTCCTCCTCACCGCCGACGCCGCTCTCGACCTTCGGGCCAACCCCGACCGCGACGCCCGTGGTGTCGCGATCGAGGCCAACCTCGACAAGGGCCGCGGTGCGACCGCGACGGTGCTCATCCAGTCCGGAACCCTCCGGGTCGGCGACGCCATCGTCACGGGCAGCTCCTACGGCCGCGTGCGCGCCATGCTCGACGAGCACGGCGTCAACGTCGAGGAGGCGGGCCCGTCCCGTCCGGTCCAGGTGCTCGGTCTCTCCTCGGTCCCGCGCGCCGGCGACACCTTCGTCGTCGCGCCCGACGACCGCACGGCCCGCCAGATCGCGGAGCGTCGCGAGTCGGCCGACCGCCAGGCCAGCCTGGCCAAGGCCCGCAAGCGCATCTCGCTCGAGGACCTCAACGAGGCGATCGCGCAGGGCAAGGTCGACACCCTCAACCTCATCCTCAAGGGTGACGTGTCGGGTTCCGTCGAGGCCCTCGAGGACGCGCTGCTCCAGATCGACGTCGGCGACGACGTGGACCTGCGCATCATCGACCGCGGCGTCGGTGCGATCACGATGAACAACATCAACCTCGCGGTCGCGTCCAACGCGATCATCATCGGCTTCAACGTTCGGGCCGAGGGCCAGAACGCCGACTACGCCGAGCGCGAGGGCGTCGAGATCCGCTACTACTCGGTGATCTACCAGGCCATCGAGGAGATCGAGCAGTCCCTCAAGGGCATGCTCAAGCCCGAGTACGAGGAGGTCGAGCTCGGCACCGCCGAGATCCGCGAGATCTTCCGCTCGAGCAAGTTCGGCAACATCGCCGGCTCGATCGTCCGCAGCGGCGAGATCAAGCGTGGCTCCAAGGCTCGCATCACGCGTGACGGTGTCGTCGTGTCCGAGAACGTCGAGATCGCCGGCCTGCGCCGGTTCAAGGATGACGTCACCGAGGTCCGTGAGGGCTTCGAGTGCGGTATCAACCTCGGCTCGTTCAACGACCTGCAGCTCGGCGACCTCATCGCCACCTACGAGATGCGGGAAAAGCCCCGCGCCTGACCCCCCGACTGATTGCCCGTATGGGACATGCGAGCGCAGCGAGTGTGTCCCACACGGGCAATCAGTCGAAGACCGGGCGGCCGGCATACCGACTTTCCTCGGTATGCCGGCCGCTCGCCGTCCGTGGCACGGTTGCCTCGCACGAGCGGTCACCGGCGCACAACGTCGTCGGCGGCGCACGCATGGCGACGCCGCTCGTGCAGATCTGCGCCGCCGGCCGCCGGGTCGTGCCTCAGGCTCCCTCCGCGGGCGCATAGTGTGTGCGGGCAGGACACCACACCGAGAAGGAGTTGTCGTGGCTGACGCCGCACGCGCCCGCAAGGTCGCCGACCGCATCAAGACCCTCATCGCCGCAGGGCTCGACCAGGTTGTCAAGGATCCCGACCTCGGGTTCGTCACGATCACCGACGTCCGGGTGACCAACGACCTCCAGCATGCCTCGGTCTTCTACACCGTATTCGGCGACGACGCCCAGCGCGCGAAGACCGCCGAGCTGCTCGCCGCCAACCGCGGCAAGCTCCGCAGCCACGTCGGCCGCAACCTCGGCATCCGCCTCACTCCGTCGCTCGAGTTCATCGCCGACGCCATCCCCGAGACCGCGGCCCACCTCGAGGTGCTGCTCGCCGAGGCGCGCGAGCGCGACGCCCAGGTCGCTGCGGCCGCCTCCGGCGCCACGTACGCCGGCGACGCCGACCCCTACCGTCACGACGACGACGAGGAGGACGACGAGGACGCAGACGAGGCTCCGGCCACCGGCGCCACCTCCTCGGCCACGGACGGCGCCGCAGCCGCCACCGAGGGCGCCCGCGGCGCCGACGACACCGGCCGCGCGTGAGCGCGAGCGTCGACGGACTCCTCGTCGTCGACAAGCCGTCCGACTGGACGAGCCACGACGTCGTCGCCCGCGCCCGGCGGCTGTGCTCCACCCGCAAGGTCGGTCACGCCGGCACCCTCGACCCGATGGCCACCGGCGTGCTCGTCCTCGGCGTCGGTCGGGCGACCAAGCTGCTCACCTTCCTCGTCGGCGCCGACAAGGACTACGACGCGACGATCCGCCTCGGTCAGGGCACTCTCACCGACGACGCCGAGGGTGAGGTGACGAGCGCGCCCGGCGCCAAGGACCTCACCGACGCGGCCATCGCTGCCGCTGTCGCCACCCTCACCGGCGACATCGAGCAGGTCCCGAGCGCCGTGAGTGCGATCAAGGTGAAGGGGGAGCGGTCCTACCACCGCGCCCGCGCCGGTGAGGCCGTCGACCTGCCGGCCCGCCCGGTGACGGTCTCCCGGTTCGACGTCCACGACGTGCGACGCGGCGACGTCGACGGCCTGCCCGTCGTCGACGTCGACGTCACCGTCACGGTGTCGTCGGGCACCTACGTCCGGGCGCTGGCCCGCGACCTAGGCGGCGCGCTCGGGTCGGCCGGGCACCTCACCGCGCTGCGCCGCACGCGCGTCGGCGGCTTCGGCCTCGACGTCGCCCACCCGCTCGCCGAGCTCGAG
>NZ_AVPI01000077.1 GCF_000768675.1 Knoellia flava TL1
CGCGCCGACCGCAACGACCGCGCCGACCGCAACGACCGCGCGGACCGCGGCGACCGCGAGGGTCGCGACGGCGGCCGCCCGGAGCAGGAGTCCCGCGACTCCCAGCGCGGGCAGCGTGAGCAGCGCGACTCCGACCGTCCCGCTCGCGAGCGTGACGACGAGCGCGGCGACCAGCGTGACCGTTCCGACCGCACGGATCGCACCGACCGCGGCACCGCCTCGCAGAACGACGGCGGCGCCCAGGACGACGACGACGAGGGTGGCCGCAGCGGTCGCCGCCGTCGCAACCGCAACCGCAACCGCGACAAGCGCCGCGGACCGGTCCAGGGCGGCAGCGAGCCGAGCACCGAGAACGAGCCGCAGATCACCGAGGACGACGTCCTCGTGCCCGTGGCCGGCATCCTCGACATCCTCGACAACTACGCGTTCGTCCGGACCTCGGGCTACCTCCCCGGCACCAACGACGTCTACGTGCCGCTCGGCATGGTCAAGCGCAACGGCCTGCGCAAGGGCGACGCCGTCGTCGGCGCGACCAAGGCCCCGCGCGAGGGCGAGGAGGCGCAGCAGCAGAGCGTCGGCTCGCGCAACAACCGCCAGAAGTACACCCCGCTGGCGCGCCTCGACACGATCAACGGCATGAGCTCGGACGACGCCCGCAAGCGCGCCGAGTTCGGCAAGCTCACGCCGCTCTACCCGCAGGACCGCCTGCGGCTCGAGACCGACCCGACCAACCTCACGACGCGGATCATCGACCTCGTCGCGCCGATCGGCAAGGGCCAGCGTGGCCTCATCGTCGCCCCGGCCAAGGCGGGCAAGACGATGGTCATGCAGGCCATCGCCAACGCAATCACGACGAACAACCCCGAGGTCCACCTCATGGTCGTGCTCGTCGACGAGCGCCCGGAGGAGGTCACCGACATGCAGCGCGCGGTCAAGGGTGAGGTCATCGCCTCTACCTTCGACCGTCCGGCCGAGGATCACACGACGGTCGCCGAGCTCTCGATCGAGCGCGCCAAGCGCCTCGTCGAGATGGGTCACGACGTCGTCGTGCTCCTCGACTCGATCACCAAGCTCGGTCGCGCCTACAACCTCGCCGCCCCGGCGAGCGGTCGCATCCTCTCCGGCGGTGTCGACTCGGCCGCGCTCTACCCGCCGAAGAAGTTCTTCGGCGCCGCGCGCAACATCGAGAACGGCGGCTCGCTCACCATCCTCGCCACCGCGCTCGTCGAGACCGGCTCGCGCATGGACGAGGTGATCTTCGAGGAGTTCAAGGGCACCGGCAACATGGAGCTCAAGCTCGACCGTGGCCTGTCCAACCGCCGCATCTTCCCGGCCGTGGACATCAACAACTCGGGCACCCGCCGCGAGGAGATCCTCCTCGCGCCGGAGGAGCTCAAGATCATGTGGAAGCTCCGCCGCGTCCTCGCCGCGCTCGACAGCCAGCAGGGCATCGAGCTCCTGCTCGACCGGCTGCGCAAGACGAAGACGAACTACGAGTTCCTCAAGCAGGTCCAGCAGACCAGCTCGAACAAGCTCGAGGACGAGAGCGACGACTGAGTCGTCCCGGTCCACCGCGAGGCGGTCTCCCACGACGGGAGGCCGCCTCGCGGCATACGGGGCAGGAAAAAGGACGACGGCGTACGCCGGCCCGCTCAGAGCATGGAACCCGCGCTCAGCGCGGTCCCGGCTCCTCCGCCGTCTCGGTGCGGCGGCCGTAGCCGGTCGCGACGAGGTTGCCGGGGGCGAGGTGGGAGTGGCTGCGGCCGTAGCCGAAGTAGACGACGAGCCCGAGCGCGAGCCAGGCGAGGAAGCGCAGCCACGTGCCGACCGCCAGGCTCGCCATGAGGCCGACGCAGCTGAGCGCCGAGACGATGGGCAGGAGCGGCACGGCGGGGGTGCGGAACGGCCGGTGCATCCGGGGCTTCGTGCGCCGCAGGACGGCGACGGCGATCGAGACGACGAGGAAGGCGAAGAGCGTCCCGATGCTCACCATCTCGGCCAGCGTGTGGAGCGGCACGAAGGCGGCGAGGACGCACACGACGGCGGTCGTCACGACCGTGATCCGCAGCGGCGTGCGGAAGCGTGGCGAGATCGTACCCACCGACGGGGGGAGGAGCCCGTCGCGGCACAGGGCGAAGCCGATCCGGCCCATGGCGACGATGTCGACGAGGATGACCGAGCTGAGGCCGGCCACCGCGGCGATCCCGATGAGGATGGACGCCCAGCCCATGCCGACCTGGTCGAAGGCGTCCGAGATGGGCGCGCCCTCACTGAGGCCGGAGTACTTCACCATGCCGGTGATGACGAGGCAGACGGCGAGGTAGAGGAAGGTACAGATGAGCAGTGTGCCGATGAGTCCTCGCGGCATGTCCTTGGCCGGGTCCTTGGTCTCCTCGCCGAGGTTGGCCACGGCCTCGAAGCCGCTGTAGG
The DNA here is from genome assembly GCF_000768675.1 of Knoellia flava TL1. GTDB lineage: Bacteria > Actinomycetota > Actinomycetes > Actinomycetales > Dermatophilaceae > Knoellia > Knoellia flava. Next base: position 2,431 of record NZ_AVPI01000077.1, read on the forward strand.
CGAAGAAGACGATCGCGGCGGCGACGAAGACCCCGGTGACGCCGAAGGCGGTCGGCGTCGCACCCGTGACCCACTGCCAGAAGGGCTGCTCGAGCCCCGTGGTCCGCAGGTCCTCCGACATCGGCTGCGACGGCGGGATGAAGGGGGAGAGGTTGGCGACCTTGACGAAGAAGATGCCGACGACGATGACGAAGACGCAGACCGACACCTTGATGGCGACGAGGGCGTTGGTCACCCACTTCGACTCACGGATGCCCACGGCGGCGACGACCCCGAGGACGAGGGCGATCCCGAGGGCGCCCAGGTTGACGGTCGACTCCTCGCCGAAGAACGCCGTCGGCAGGTCGAACGCCTCCTGGAGGTAGCCCGACCATCCCCGCGCCACCACAGCCGCACCGAGCGCGAACTCGAGGACGAGGTCCCACGCGATGATCCACGCGAAGATCTCGCCGATCGTCGTGTAGGCGTAGGTGTAGGAGCTGCCCGCCGTCGGGACGGCTGCCGCGAGCTCGGCGTAGCAGAGCGCGGCGAGCAGGCTGACGACACCGGCGATGACGAAGGACAGGACGATGCCGGGTCCGGCGTAGTTCTTCGCGCCCGTGCCGGTGAGCGTGAAGATGCCGGTGCCGATGACGATGCCGATGCCGAACCCCATGAGGTCCTTGGCGGTGAGGCTCTTGCGCAGGCCGGTGTGCCCCTCGGGCGAGTCGTCACCCTGGCGCAGGACGGTCTCGACGTCCTTGGTCCGAACGATGCTCGTGTCGCCGGTCTCACCCATCCCGTCACCGTACGACCGTCGCGCCCTGTCCGCGCGTCGGCGGACGGGCATCCTGCGACGGAGGCCGACATCTCCTCGGCACCTGACGCGGATGTCTCGCATCTTCCCGGTTGCAACCGGGCGCACCCGAGATTTCCGCGTCACCGACGCTCCGGCTCGCGCGGGGAATGCGTGTAGCGCTCCCGCCGTTTAGGGGAACGTGTGCCTGCTCTGGCACACTTGTTCGCTGGACCGGTTCACGGCACGAACGCGTTTCCTGAGCATCGCCCTCACGAGCGGATGCAGGCGGGGCGCTCCAGGGTTTGCACCATCGTGGTGGGCCCGCCGACCCGGAGACATCCAAGGAGAAGCATCGTGAAGAAGGACATCCACCCCAGCTACGGCGAGACGACCGTCACCTGCACCTGTGGCGCGACGTTCACGACCCGCAGCACGGCCCCCAACGGCCAGATCCACGCCGAGGTCTGCAGCCAGTGCCACCCGTTCTACACGGGCAAGCAGAAGATCCTCGACACCGGTGGTCGCGTGGCCCGCTTCCAGGCGCGCTACGGCAAGAAGGCCGACGCGTAGCACCCCCGATGCGCCGACCCGTCGATCCAGCACTGGATCCGGGTCGGCGCATTCGTGTCTGCACCACCTGACCCCGCCGCCCGAGAGGTACCCCGATGTTCGAGTCCGCCGCCGCCCTCGCCCAGGAGCACGCCGATCTCGAACGGCAGATGGGCGACCCGGCCGTCGCCTCGGACCCGGACCGCCTGCGTGAGGTCAACAAGAGGTATGCCGCGCTGGGACCGACCGTGACGGCATACGGGGAGTGGGTCTCGGCGACCGACGACCTCGAGGCGGCGCGCGAGCTCGCCAGCGAGGACCCCGGCTTCGCGGCCGAGGTGCCGGCCCTCGAGACCGCCGCCGACGAGGCCGCCGACCGGTTGCGCCGTCTGCTCGTCCCGCGCGACCCGGACGACGACCGTGACGTCATCCTCGAGGTCAAGGCGGGGGAGGGCGGCGACGAGTCCGCGCTCTTCGCCGGCGACCTGCTGCGGATGTACCTCCGCTACGCCGAGCAGCGCGGGTGGCGCACCGAGGTCATCGACGCGACGGAGACCGACCTCGGCGGCTACAAGGACGTCCAGGTGAGCGTCAAGGCGCGCGGCAACCCACAGCCCGGCGAGGGACCGTGGGCCCGCCTCAAGTACGAAGGCGGCGTCCACCGCGTCCAGCGCGTGCCCGTGACCGAGACCCAGGGCCGCATCCACACGAGTGCCGCGGGCGTCTGGGTCATGCCGGAGGCCGAGGAGGTCGAGGTGACGATCGACCCCAATGACCTGAGGATCGACGTCTTCCGCTCGTCCGGCCCGGGCGGCCAGAGCGTCAACACGACGGACTCCGCGGTGCGCATCACGCACCTGCCCACCGGCACCGTCGTCTCGTGCCAGAACGAGAAGTCGCAGCTCCAGAACCGCGAGGCCGCGATGCGCGTCCTGCGCGCGCGCCTGCACCAGATGGCCGTCGACGAGGCCAACGCCGCGAGCGCCGACATCCGCGCGAGCCAGGTGCGCACCGTCGACCGCAGCGAGCGGATCCGCACCTACAACTTCCCGGAGAACCGGGTGAGCGACCACCGCACCGGCTTCAAGGCCTACAACCTCGACACCGTCCTGGGCGGCGAGCTCGACGCGGTCGTCGAGTCGGCGATGTCGGCGGACGAGGCCGCACGCCTCGCGGCACTGGGGGAAGGCACCGCGTGAGAGACCTGCGCGACGCCGTCCGCGCCGCCGCCCGCACCCTCGCCGACGCCGGCGTCGGCTCTCCCGACCACGACGCGGTCGCCCTCGCGGCGCACGCCCTCGGCGTCGATCCCGGCGAGGTGAGACGGCGCATGGTCCTCGGCGGAGACGTCCCTGAGTCGTATGCCGGCCTCGTCGCCGAGCGCGCCCGTCGTGTCCCGCTCCAGCACCTCACCGGCCGGAGCTGGTTCCGCGGGCTCGAGCTCGAGGTGGGCCCGGGGGTCTTCGTGCCCCGGCCCGAGACCGAGGTCGTCGCCGGCTGGGCGATCGACGCGGTCCTCGAACGGGTCGCTTCCGGCGTCGTGAGTCCCGTCGTCGTCGACCTCTGCACCGGCTCGGGTGCCATCGCCCTCGCCGTGAAGTCCGAGGTTCCCGAGGCCCGGGTGCTCGCGGTCGAGGTGAGCGACCTCGCCGTGGCGTGGGCGCAGCGCAACCGCGACCGGCTCGCGCTCGACGTCGAGGTCGAGCACGCCGACGCCGTCACCGCGCTGCCCGACCTCCACGACGTCGACGTCGTCGTGTCGAACCCGCCCTACATCCCCACCACCGCTGAGCCGGTCGACCCCGAGGTGCGCGACCACGACCCGCACGTCGCGCTCTACGGCGGCAGCGAGGACGGGCTCGCGATCCCGCGGCTCGTCGCCGCCCGCGCGGCAGGCCTGCTGCGCCCCGGCGGGGTGCTCGTCATGGAGCACGCCGACAGCCAGGGCGAGTCGTTGCCCGCCGCGCTCCGGGCGAGCGGGTCCTGGTCGCACATCGAGGACCGGGCGGACCTCACGGGCCGACCCCGAGCCACCGTCGCGACGCGCGCCTGAACGCACCGACGAGGCGAGGCCCTCACAGCACTGTGGCCCCCACCCGAACCGGGAGGGGGCCACAGCATTTGCTCGACCTCGTCAGAGGATGTACATCAGCAGAACGATGATCAGAAGAACACCGACGATCGTCCAGATGAGTCCGGAACCACGCATGCGTTGCACCTCACTTGGATAGACAGGGACGAAACGGTCCGACCCTACGCACACGCGGACCCCCACGACGATTCCGACGCTGACCAATTTCGGTCCGTCCTCGCAGGTCAGCCCGCAGCCGGGGTGCCCGCGGTCCCCGGCGAAGTGAGGCGGTCCTAGGCTGCTCCCATGAGTCCGGTCTTCGACTGCACGACACCCGAGGGTCGGCAGGACGGCATCGCCAAGGCGAGTGCCGGCATCCGCCTCGGCGACCTCGTCGTCCTGCCCACCGACACGCTCTACGGCATCGGCGCCGACGCCTTCTCGCCCGACGCCGTCCAGCGCCTCCTCGACGCCAAGGGGCGGGGCCGCGAGATGCCGCCGCCGGTGCTCGTCGCGGACGTCCGGACGATCGACGGTCTCGCGACCGATGTCCCGGACTACGCGCGCGCCCTCATCGAGCGCTACTGGCCCGGCCCCCTGACGCTCGTCCTCAAGGCGCAGCCGTCCCTCATGTGGGACCTCGGCGACACCGGTGGCACCGTCGCGGTCCGGATGCCGGACCACGAGGTCGCCCTCGACCTTCTCAAGGAGGTCGGCCCGATGGCGGTGAGCAGTGCCAACCGCACGGGCCATCCGGCCTCGCGCACCGTCGTCGACGCCGCGACCCAGCTCGGCGCCTCGGTCGAGTTCTACCTCGACGGAGGACCGGTGACGGGCGGGCTGGCGTCGACGATCGTCGACTGCACCCACGACGAGCCGACCATCCTGCGCCGCGGGGCGATCGACGCGGACGAGATCCTGGCCCTCGCGGCCCAGCACCTAGAGTCGCCGGCAGACCCGTCGGCCGACACCCCGGCGGACACGTCGGACGACACCCCGGCGGACACGTCGGACGACACCCCGGCGGACACGTCGGACGACACGGCACCAGCACCCGAGGAGAGCAGCAGCGATGAGTGAGACGTTCTACGGTTCCGACTTCGGGGCCCTCGAGGCCTTCGACCCCGAGATCGCCGGGGTCCTCGTCTCCGAGCTCGACCGGCTGCGCGGCGGCCTCCAGCTCATCGCCAGCGAGAACATGTCATCGCCGGCCGTCCTCACCTCGCTCGGTTCGACGCTGTCGAACAAGTACGCCGAGGGCTACCCGGGCCGCCGCTACTACGGCGGCTGCTCCGAGGTCGACAAGGCCGAGTCGCTCGCCATCGAGCGGGCGAAGGCGCTCTTCGAGGCCGACCACGCCAATGTCCAGCCGCACTCCGGCGCCAGCGCCAACCAGGCGGTCTACGGCGCGTTCATGTCGCCCGGCGACACGATCCTCGCGATGAGCCTGCCGCACGGCGGGCACCTCACCCACGGCACGAAGATGTCGTTCTCGGGCAAGTGGTTCAACGCGGTCCACTACGGCGTCGACAAGGACACCGAGGACATCGACTACGACGAGGTCGAGCGCCTCGCCAAGGAGCACAGGCCCAAGGTCATCCTCGCCGGCGGCTCGGCCATCCCGCGCCTCATCGACTTCGAGTTCTTCCGCCGCGTCGCCGACGAGGTCGGGGCGATCTTCTGGGTCGACGCCGCCCACTTCATCGGGCTCGTCGCCGGCAAGGCGATCCCGAGCCCGGTGCCGCACGCCGACGTCGTGAGCTTCACGACGCACAAGGTGTTGCGCGGCCCGCGCTCCGGCGCGATCGTGTGCAAGGAGGAGCACCGCGCGGCGATCGACAAGGCCGTCTTCCCGATGATGCAGGGCGGTCCGCAGATGCACACGATCGCTGCGAAGGCCACGAACTTCAAGGAGTGCGCCACCCCCGAGTACCAGGCCTACGCCAAGCAGGTCATCGCCAACGCGCGCGTCCTGGCCGAGACGCTGGGGGAGAAGGGCATCCGCCCGACCACCGGCGGCACCGACACCCACCTGTCGCTGCACGACCTCCAGCAGGTGCTCGTCACCGGCGCCGACGCCGAGGCGCGCTGCGACGCGGCCGGCATCACCCTCAACAAGAACGCGATCCCGTTCGACCCGCAGAAGCCCAACATCGCCAGCGGCATCCGCGTGGGCACGCCGTGCGTGACGACACAGGGGATGGGCGAGGACGAGATGCGCACCATCGGCGGGCTCATCGCCCGAGCGGTCGTCGACGGCGACGCCGACCCCGAGCACGCCGTCTCCAAGGAGGTGCGCGCGGAGGTGACCGACCTCGTGACGCGCTTCCCGGCATACGCCCGCTGACCTTCGACTGATTGCCCGTTCCAGCGCTCCCGACGCCGGCACACGTCGGCGGTGGCGCTGGAACGGGCAATCAGTCGGTTTCTGGTCGGTCAGCTGGCGGCGCGGCCGCGACGACCGCGGCGCTCGTCGTCGGCTCGCTGATCGGCGGCGTCCTCGGCGGCCTCCCGGGCGAGCGCCGCGGCCTCCTCGGCCGACGGGTGCTGCGACGTGGGCTTGGTCCCCGACGCCGAGAGCACGGTGAGGACGCTGCGACCGAGGACCTCGAGGTCGAGCAGCGGCGACATGTGCTTGAGGTAGTAGAAGTCGTAGGAGAGCTTCTCGATCGTCTCCTTCTCCGACGCGGCGTAGCCGTGACGCACCTGCGCCCAGCCCGTGATGCCGGGCCGGACGAGGTGGCGCTGGTCGTAGAAGGGGATCGCCTCGCGGTACTTCTCGACGAAGCTCACCTGCTCCGGACGCGGGCCGATGAGCGAGAGCTCGCCGCGCAGGACGTTGAAGAACTGGGGCAGCTCGTCGAGGCGGACGCTTCGCAGGAAGTGGCCCAGGCGGGTGATGCGCGGGTCGTCGCCGGTGGCCTGCCGGGCGCCGTGGGCCTCGGCGTCGTTGCGCATCGTGCGGAACTTGAAGAGCTCGACCATCTCGCCGCGGCGCCCGACCCGGACCTGGCGGAAGATCACGGGGGAGCCGTCGACGACCCGCACGAGCAGCGCGACGATGGCCACGACCGGCATCCAGAGCGGGCTCGTCACGACGACGAGCACGAGGTCGACCGCGTGCTTGACGGGAAGGAACGGCAGCTTGCGCAGGAGGGAGGTCTCGATCTCCCAGCCCTCGGAGAGGTGCCCGAGGGGGACCCGGCCGGTGTGCTCCTCGTAGACCTCGTTGAGCGGGCGGACCTCGCGACCCGCGACCGAGGTGGCCGAGACGTAGGCGGTGACCTCGCGCGACCAGCGGTCGCTGAGGTCGACGGTGAGGACCGTGTCGGGTGGCGGCGCGGGCAGCGGGCCGTGGGCCTCGGGGTCGATGACGCCGACGACGCTGATGTGGGGCGACTCGTCGAGCTCACGCACGATCGCGTCGGCTGACGAGATGACGACGAGCCGCTCGGTCCACGGCCGCAGTCGGAGCACGAGCCGCATGAGGAGCACGAAGGCGAACCAGATCGCGAGCGTCGTGAAGAGGTGGGGCCGCGAGTAGTAGGGCCGGAGCAGGACGATCATGGCCGTGATGGCGAGGAAGGCGAAGAGCGCGCCGAGCGCGCCGCGCGAGTAGGTCGGCCGCGGCGGTCCCTGCGGCATGACCGCCGCGACGAGCGCATCGCCGAGGACGGCGCCGACGACGGCGATGACGAAGATCTGGCCGAGGCCGCGTCCCTGCGTCTGCGCGAGGACGGACTCGCTGAAGGGGTGGTCGTCGAAGCGCAGGAACGCCGCGACGACGAACGCGACGGCGAGGAGTGCGGCGTCGGCGCAGACCATGCCGACCAGGAGCCGCTGTCTCATGGCGGGAAGTGTATTCGGAGCGCGGGGGAGACTCCGGGACGCCCCGCGCGACAGGGCGTTTGGTCCCGCTCCCGCGCTTGTGATAGTTTTCACAAGCCCCGGAACGACCTCGATGGAGAGCTCCCAGTGACTTCGAACCCCGCGCCCCGGACCCCGGTCCGGATGATGCTGCGAGGTGCTCTCGTCCCCGGGATGATCGCCCTTCCCGTCCTCGCCGGAACCGTCTGGGCGTATGCCGGTGAGCGGGCCGCGCTGTCGGCCCTCGCGGGTGCCGCGCTCGTCTTCGTCGTCCTCACCGTGGGCCTGCTCGGCATCACCGCCGTGGTCCTCGGCCCGGCCGCCACGTCGATGGCGGGCGCCGGCGTCGTCTACCTCGGGCAGCTCATCCTCGTCGTCGCCGCGGTGCTCGCGCTGCGTGGCGCCGACTGGCTCGACGGCCGCCCGTTCGCGCTCTCGGCGATCGCCCAGACGCTCGTCATGCAGGTCGGCCAGGTGGTCGGCTACGTCCGCGCGCGCCACGAGGTCGCGCCCGGGTCGCTCGACCGCGGAGGTGCCTCGTGACCGAGGACCGTGAGCGCCCCGAGGGCGCCGACCGCAGGCTCCCCAAGGGCGTCGAGGGCCACGAGCCCTTCGCCACGTGGCATGACGACCCCGAGCTCCCCAGCGCCACCGCACGGGCCGACGCGCTCGGTGCGACCGTCATCGCGTACCTCATCACCGGGCCTGCTGTCTTCGGTGCGATCGGGTGGGGAATCGACCGCCTCCTCGGCACCGGATTCGTCGTCGTGCTCGGGATCCTGGCAGGGATGGCCCTGTCGCTGTACACCATCTGGCTCCGGTACGGTACGACGTGACGCCCCTGACCATCGGCCGCCGGCGACTCGCGTTCGAGCCGCGCACGCAGGGTGCCGCCATCACCATGAACGAGGAGAACCACCTGTGATCCTGACTGCGCTCGCTGCAGGGACCACGACCGCCGTCGTCGCCGCCGATGAGGGCGGTGGTGAGTTCCACACCCCGACGCCCGACATCTTCTGGCTCCCGATCGTCGGTGAGGGCGACTGGGCCATCACCGAGCAGATGGTCTGGGGCGGCGTCTCGGTCCTCCTGCTCAGCGTCGTCATGGTGGCCCTGTCGAAGAACGCCGCGGTCGTCCCGTCCAAGGGCCAGTGGTTCATGGAGGGTTTCTACAACTTCGCGCGCAACGGCGTCGCCCGCGACATGATCGGCACCAAGCACTTCCTCAAGTTCGTGCCGCTGCTCTTCAGCCTCTTCTCGCTCATCCTCGTCAACAACTGGTTCGGCATCATCCCGCCGGTCATGAACCCGACGATGGGCCGGATCGGCTTCCCGATCGCGCTCGTCATCGTCGTCTACGTGGTCTACCACTGGATCGGCATCAAGAAGATGGGCCTCGGCGGCTACTTCGCGCACATGGTCCCGGACGGGCTGCCCGGCTGGATCAAGCCGTTCATCATGCTGCTCGAGATCATCACGTACTTCATCACCCGGCCGCTCACGCTGGCCCTGCGACTCTTCGGCAACATGTTCGCCGGCCACATGCTCATCGTGCTCTTCGTGAGCGCCGGCGCGTTCTTCCTCACGCAGGGTGTCGTCTTCAAGCTGCTCTCGGTGCCGACCTTCATCATGGCCGCCGTGATGTTCCTCTTCGAGGCGCTCGTGCAGTTCCTGCAGGCCTACGTCTTCACGCTGCTCTCGGCGAGCTACATCGCCGGCGCGCTCGCCGACGACCACTGACGGTCGCCCGGCCCCCCGACTGCTCCACCACAACTTCATAGAACCGAACGCAACACCCCCGATACCTCCGCCCGGCACACCGCCGGATGGACCCCCAGAAACACGAAAGAGGAATCATCGTGGAAGGCAACCTCTCGCTCGTCGGTTACGGCCTCGCGACCATCGGCCCGGCCATCGCCGTCGGCCTGATCTTCGCCGCCTACATCAACGGTGTGGCCCGTCAGCCCGAGGCCCGCAACCTCCTGCAGCCGATCGCCATCCTCGGCTTCGCGCTCGCCGAGGCGCTCGCGATCTTCGGCCTGGTGCTCTACTTCGTCCCCGGCGCCTGACCGACGCCCTAGCGGCGCACCCATCCTGAGATCCGGCACGAAGCACTAGGAGTACCCGTGCAGTTCACCGCCACCGCATCGTCGGTTGTTTCCTTGGCCACGGCCGAGGGCGCCAAGATGCCGCTCATCCCGCACATCCCCGAGCTGATCTTCGGCCTCGTGATGATCGGGATCCTCTACTGGGTGGTGTCGACCAAGGTCGTCCCCAACCTGGAGAAGGCCTACGAGGAGCGCCGCGCCGCCATCGAGGGCGGCATGGAGCAGGCCGAGGAGGCCCAGGCCCAGGCCCAGGCAGCGAAGCAGCAGTACGAAGCCCAGCTGCACGAGGCCCGCACCGAGGCCAACGCCATCCGTGAGGAGGCGCGCGCCGAGGGTGCCTCGATCGTCACCGAGATGCGCGAGAAGGCCCAGGCGGAGGCGAGCCGGATCACCGAGTCGGCCAAGCGTCAGATCGAGGCCGAGCGCCAGCAGGCCGTGGTCTCGCTCCGCTCCGAGGTCGGCGCTCTCTCGACGACCCTCGCCAGCCGCATCGTCGGCGAGTCCCTCGAGGACGAGGTCCGCCAGAAGGGCATGATCGACCGCTTCCTCGCGGAGCTCGAGAGCGGCTCGGTCCGCCCCGAGAAGGTCGGCGCCACCGCCCCGGCCGCCGCTCCCGCGGCGGACCAGCCCGCGCAGGGCGAGCTCGACCTCGGCGCCGACGGCCCTGCAGGGCGGGACGCCTGATGGCTGGCTCGTCCCGCGCGGCGCGGGCGGCCGCCGACAAGGCGCTCGCCGGTGCCCTCGAGGGCGTCGACCGCGCCGCCCTGGCCGAGGAGCTCTTCTCGATCGCGGCAGCGATCGACGGCAACATCAGCCTGCGTCGTGCGTTCGCCGACCCGTCGCGGGAGGGGTCGGCCAAGCGCGACCTGGCCGAGCGCCTCTTCGGCGGCAAGGTGAGCGAGTCGGCCAACGGCGTCATCGGCGAGGTCGTCGCGCAGCGCTGGTCGTCCGAGGGCGACCTCGCCGACGCCGTCGAGGCCCTGGCCGTCCGAGCGCTCCTCGCGAGCGCCGAGAGGGCCGGTCGCATCGACGACGTCGAGAACCAGCTGTTCCGGTTCGAGCGGATCGTCGCGGCGAACACCGGTCTGCGCGACACCCTCTCGAGCCGCAACACCGACAGCGAGGGCAAGGCCGGGGTGGTGCGCCGCCTGCTCGAGGGCAAGGTCGCGCCCGAGACCCTGCGTCTCGCGGAGCAGGCCGTGCGCGTGGATCGGGGCCGTCGCCTCGACCGCGCGCTCGAGTCCTACCTCACGATGGCGGCCGACCGCCGCGAGGAGCTCACCGCCCTCGTCACCGTCGCCGTCGCGCTCGACGAGCGTCAGCAGCAGCGCCTCAAGTCGGCGCTGCGCTCGATCTACGGCAAGCCCGTGACCCTGCAGACGGTGCTCGACAAGAGCGTCGTCGGCGGCATCCGGGTCCAGATCGGCGACGAGGTCGTCGACGGCACGGTCGTGCGCCGTCTCGACACGGTGCGTCGCGACCTCGCCGGCTGACCGGACCCCACGGCATACCGCCGTACTGCTCGACCACACCTGAAAAGCACGACGACAGACCACACACTTCGGCCCCACCGGGGGCTGTCAACCGAGGAGAAGAGATCACATGACGGAGCTCTCGATCCGTCCGGAGGAGATCCGGGACGCGCTGGACACCTACGTCCAGTCCTACGAGCCCGGCGCGGCCTCCCGCGAAGAGGTCGGCCGCGTCAGCGACGCCGGCGACGGCATCGCCCACGTCGAGGGCCTGCCCTCGTGCATGACCAACGAGCTGCTCGAGTTCGAGGACGGCACGCTGGGCCTGGCGCTCAACCTCGACGTCCACAACATCGGTGTCGTCATCCTCGGTGACTTCTCCAAGATCGAGGAGGGCCAGCAGGTCAAGCGCACCGGAGAGGTCCTCTCCGTTCCCGTCGGTGACGCCTACCTCGGCCGCGTCGTCGACCCGCTCGGCAACCCGATCGACGGCATGGGCGACATCGCCAGCGACGAGCGCCGTGCGCTCGAGCTCCAGGCCCCCTCGGTCGTCCAGCGCAAGTCGGTCCACGAGCCGCTGCAGACCGGCCTCAAGGCCGTCGACGCCATGACGCCGATCGGCCGTGGCCAGCGCCAGCTCATCATCGGTGACCGCCAGACCGGCAAGACCACGGTCGCGGTCGACACGATCATCAACCAGAAGGAGTTCTGGGAGACCGGCGACCCCGAGAAGCAGGTCCGCTGCATCTACGTCGCCATCGGCCAGAAGGGCTCGACCATCGCGTCGGTCCGCGGCACCCTCGAGGAGGCCGGCGCGATGGAGTACACCACCATCGTCGCCGCCCCGGCCTCGGACAGCGCCGGCTTCAAGTACCTCGCCCCCTACACCGGCTCGGCCATCGGCCAGCACTGGATGTACCAGGGCAAGCACGTCCTCATCGTCTTCGACGACCTGTCGAAGCAGGCCGAGGCCTACCGCGCCGTGTCCCTGCTCCTGCGCCGTCCGCCGGGCCGCGAGGCCTACCCGGGTGACGTCTTCTACCTGCACTCCCGCCTGCTCGAGCGTTGCGCGAAGCTCAACGACGAGCTCGGCGCGGGCTCGATGACCGGCCTGCCGATCATCGAGACCAAGGCCGGCGACGTCTCGGCCTACATCCCGACCAACGTCATCTCCATCACCGACGGCCAGATCTACCTCCAGGCCGACCTCTTCAACTCCAACGTCCGCCCCGCGGTCGACGTGGGTGTCTCGGTCTCCCGAGTCGGTGGTGCCGCGCAGACGAAGGCGATGAAGTCGGTCTCCGGTCGTCTCAAGCTCGACCTCGCCCAGTTCCGTGCGCTCGAGGCCTTCGCGATGTTCGCGTCCGACCTCGACCCGGCCTCCAAGGCCCAGCTCGCCAAGGGTGCTCGCCTCGTCGAGCTGCTCAAGCAGTCGCAGTCGGCGCCGTTCCCGGTCGAGGAGCAGGTCGTCTCGGTGTGGGCCGGCACGACCGGTCAGCTCGACGACGTCGAGGTGGAGGACATCCGCCGCTTCGAGGGCGAGTTCCTCGACCACCTGCGTCGCAGCAAGGCCGACCTCCTCGCCGCGATCCGCGAGACGGGCAAGTTCGAGGAGTCCACCGAGGAGGCCCTCAAGGCCGAGATCGACTCCTTCAAGAAGGGCTTCGAGCCCTCCAACAAGGAGATCGTCCCCGTCGGCGACGAGACCGAGAGCGGCGACGACGCCCTCGACTCCGCCCAGGAGCAGATCGTCAAGCAGAAGCGCTGACCCGTATGCCGGGTGGTCACCTCGCGTGACCGCCCGGCACGGCAGGCGCGGTCGCTCGACGGGCGGCCGGACGGCATACGAACTTTTCGCAGAGCAGCACCAGAAACCAAGGAAGGCGGAAACCTATGGGAGCGCAGATCCGGGAGTACCGGCAGCGCATCCGCTCCGTCAGCGCGACGAAGAAGATCACGCGGGCCATGGAGCTCATGGCCGCGGCGCGCGTCGTCAAGGCCCAGCAGGCCGTGCGCGAGTCGACCCCCTACGCGCGGGCGATCACCCGTGCGGTGTCGGCGGTCGCCACGTTCTCCAACGAGGAGCACGTCCTCACGACCGAGAAGGAGAAGGTGACCCGCGCGGCGGTCGTCATCATCACCTCCGACCGTGGCCTCGCCGGCGCCTACAGCTCGTCGGTGCTCAAGGAGTCCGAGCGCCTCATCGCCCGTCTGCGCGACGAGGGCAAGGAGGCCGTTCCCTACCTCCTCGGCCGCAAGGCCGTCGGCTACTACAGCTTCCGTGGCCGTGAGTTCGCCGCCGACTGGACCGGCGACTCGGAGAAACCGGCGTTCGAGCGGGCCCGCGAGATCGGGATCCGACTCGTCGACGACTTCCTCAAGGACACCGAGGCCGAGGGCGGCGTCGACGAGGTGCACATCGTCTACTCGCGCTTCGTCTCCATGGTCACCCAGGAGCCCGAGGTCATCCGCCTCCTGCCGCTCGAGATCGTCGAGGGCACCGAGCCCCCCGCCGAGGGTGAGCTCTTCCCGCTCTACGAGTTCGAGCCCAACGTCGAGGAGGTCCTCGACGCCCTGCTCCCGAAGTACGTCAACTCGCGCCTGTTCAACGCGATGCTCCAGGCCGCGGCCTCCGAGCTCGCCGCGCGCCAGCGCGCGATGAAGTCCGCGACGGACAACGCCGAGGAGCTCGTCAAGAAGTACACCCGGCTGGCCAATCAGGCCCGTCAGGCCGAGATCACCCAAGAGATCAGCGAAATCGTCGGTGGCGCGAGCGCCCTGGCCGAGAGCAAGTGAGAGAGATACCCATGACTGCCACTGTCAGTGAGAACACGGCGTACGTCGCACCGGAGCCCGGCGGCATCGGCCGGATCTCCCGCATCATCGGCCCGGTCGTCGACATCGAGTTCCCCGTCGGCCAGATGCCGGAGCAGTACAACCTGCTGACGACGAACGTCGAGCTCGGCGGCGAGAACAAGAACATCAACCTCGAGGTCGCCCAGCACATCGGCGACAACATGGTCCGCGCCATCTCCCTCCAGCCGACCGACGGCCTCGTCCGCGGCTCGAAGGTCCAGGACACCGGCGGCCCGATCACCGTGCCCGTCGGCGACGCGACCCTCGGCCACGTCTTCAACGCCACCGGTGACGTCCTCGACCTCGCCGAGGGCGAGACCCTCGAGGTCACCGAGCGCTGGGGCATCCACCGCAAGGCGCCCGCCTTCGACCAGCTCGAGTCCAAGACCCAGATGTTCGAGACGGGCATCAAGGTCATCGACCTGCTCACCCCCTACGTCCAGGGTGGCAAGATCGGCCTCTTCGGTGGTGCCGGCGTCGGCAAGACCGTGCTCATCCAGGAGATGATCGCCCGCGTCGCCCGCGACCACGGTGGTGTCTCGACGTTCGCCGGTGTCGGTGAGCGCACCCGTGAGGGCAACGACCTCATGGCGGAGATGGAGGAGGCCGGCGTCCTCGGCCAGACCGCCCTCGTCTTCGGCCAGATGGACGAGCCGCCGGGCACGCGTCTGCGCGTCGCCCTCTCGGCCCTGACGATGGCCGAGTACTTCCGCGACGTCCAGAAGCAGGACGTGCTCCTCTTCATCGACAACATCTTCCGCTTCACGCAGGCCGGTTCCGAGGTCTCCACCCTCCTCGGCCGTATGCCGTCCGCGGTGGGCTACCAGCCCACCCTCGCCGACGAGATGGGCGTCCTCCAGGAGCGCATCACCTCGACGCGTGGCCACTCGATCACCTCGATGCAGGCGATCTACGTGCCGGCCGACGACTACACCGACCCGGCCCCGGCCACGACGTTCGCGCACCTCGACGCGACGACCGAGCTCTCCCGTGAGATCGCGTCGCTCGGCATCTACCCCGCCGTGGACCCGCTGACCTCGACGTCGCGCATCCTCGACCGTCGCTACATCAGCAACGAGCACTACGACACCGCGGTCCGCGTCAAGCAGATCCTCCAGCGCAACAAGGAGCTGCAGGACATCATCGCGATCCTCGGCATCGACGAGCTGTCCGAGGAGGACAAGATCCTCGTCAACCGCGCCCGTCGCATCCAGCGGTTCCTGTCGCAGAACACCTATGTCGCCAAGCAGTTCACCGGCATCGAGGGCTCGACGGTCCCGCTGGCCGACACGATCGAGGCCTTCACCAAGATCGCCGACGGCGAGTACGACCACGTCGCCGAGCAGGCGTTCTTCATGTGCGGTGGCCTCGACGACGTCGAGCGCCAGTGGGCAGAGATCCAGAAGAACCTCTGACCTTTCGTCGTGCACGATTCGCAGGGCCGATGCCGCGCGCGGTGTCGGCCCTGCGGCACACCGCGTCGGAGGCACTCCTCCGCCGCCGGTAGACTCCATCTCCACACCACTTCCCGGAGGAACACGTGAGCCAGCTGCAGGTCGAACTCGTCGCCGCGGACCGCAAGGTCTGGGAGGGCGAGGCGAGCCAGGTCAGTGCCCGTTCCATCGAGGGCGAGCTCGGCATCATGCCCGGCCACACCCCCATCCTCGGCGTGCTCGTCGAGGGCGAGGTCAAGATCCACGGTGAGGGTGGTGTCCGCTCGGCGAAGATCGACGGTGGGTTCCTCTCCGTCGACCACGACCGCGTGACGATCCTCGCCGAGGCCGTCGACGCCTCGGGCCTCAAGAGCTGACGCAGGGTCTGGTCACGACATGACGCCGATCGTCGCCGTCGAGCTGGTGCTCGCGGTGACGCTCGCCCTCATGGTGGCGTTCATCGTCTACGTCTGGCTGCGCCGGCGGTGGATCGCCGGTGGCAAGCCGCTGCTGCTCTGCGCGATCAGCGCCGGACAGCACAGCCGGTGGCGCCTCGGTCTGGCCCGGATCTCGGGCGACCGGCTCGACTGGTTCTCGGTGGTCGGTCCGTCCCCCCGGCCGGCGCACTCGTGGGTGCGCCACGAGCTCGACCTCGGCGCGCCGCAGCGGCTCGGTGACGCCGTGCCGGGCCTGCCGCCGGACGCCGTGAGCGTCACCGGTCGCTCGTCCTCGCACGACTGGGAGCTCGCCATGAGCCCAGCCGCCTACACCGCCGTGCGGGCCTGGCTCGAGAGCTCGCCGCCGGGCTACAACGTCAACGTCGCCTGAGCGAGGCGGCCCCGCGCCGCGCCGCCCGACCGCTCGTCAGTCGTCGTCGTCCATCGGGTCGTCGTCGGCCGGGACGGCCGGGCGCTTGACCGGTGCCTCGGCACGGCCGCCGCCGGGCTGCCAGAGCACGTCGCCACCGGCCCCGAGGTTGGCGACTCGGGCGAGGATGAAGAGCAGGTCCGACAGGCGGTTGAGGTAGGCCGCGGCTGTCGGGTTGACGCCGCCCTCGCCCTTGGCCGTCCCGACGTCGGTGCCGTGGGTCTCGATGGCCGCCCACGTCGCGCGCTCGGCGCGACGGACGACGGTCGTCGCCTGGTGGAGGTGGGCTGCGGCGACGGTGCCGCCGGGGAGGATGAACGACCGCAGCTTCTCGAGCCTGGCGTTCTGGGTGTCGCAGTCGGCCTCGAGCTCGTCGACCCACTCACGCCGGACCCGCAGCGGCGGGTACTCGGGATTCTCGACGAGCGGGGTCGAGAGGTCGGCGCCGACGTCGAAGAGGTCGTTCTGCACCCGCCCGAGGATGGCCCGGACGTCGTCGTCGAGGGAGCCGGTCGCGAGGACGACGCCGATGACCGCGTTGGCCTCGTTGACGTCGGCGTAGGCGGCGAGGCGCGGGTCGGTCTTGCGGGTGCGGCTGAAGTCCCCGAGCCCGGTGGTGCCGTCGTCGCCGGTCCGGGTGTAGATGCGGGTGAGGTTGACCATGGCCCGAGCCTGCCAGATACCTTGACCGACTCTTTACCGGTGGCATGCCCGGGGTGTGGGGAGGGCCGCGTTCAATGGACGCCAGAGGAAAGGGGGGCAACGTGGCCCACCGTCGACACCAGATCGTCACGCTCGACGAGCACCGTGACGCGTCCGGTCACCATGTCTCGCTGCGCGGGCGCCTCGACGTCCACTCTGTCCCCGACCTGCGGATGGTCCTGCACCGGATCGTCGACGACGGCACGGACGACCTCCTGCTCGACCTCGCCGAGTGCGAGATCGGCGACGCCACCGGGTTCGGCGTCATCGTCGAGTGCCTGCGGCGGGCCCGTCGCGGCTCGCGCGCCTTCTGCATCGTCGACGCCGACGACCGCACCCACCGCCTGCTCCGCCGCGCTCGGATGAGCCACGTCGTCGGACACGTCGACCCCGCCCACGCGGCGGTCGCTCCCGCCGCCGGCTGACCCGTCTGCCACGCTGTCGGGGTGACGACACCACCGGCGCCGCCGCCCGCCAGGCTGCTCGGGCTCGACGCCGCCCGTGGCCTCGCCGTCGTCGCGATGGTGGTCGCCCACGCCCTGCCCTTCGTCAGCGACCGCCTCTCCGAGGGGGCGACGTTCCTGCTCCTCCAGGTCAACGACCTCGCCTCGCCGCTCTTCGCCCTCGTCATGGGTGCCGCGGCGGGTCTCGTCCTCCCGGGGCCGTCGGTCGCGCGGGGGCTCGCCCGGGCCGCTGTCCGCGGCGTTGCGCTCATCGCCCTCGGCGTCGGGCTGGAGCAGCTCGACCACTGGGTCGCGGTCGTCCTCCACATCCTCGGGCTGCTCGTCATCGTCGGAACGCCGCTGCTCCTGCTCGGCTCGCGCTGGCTCCTCGGCATCGCGGTCGTCCTGCTCCTCGTCGCCCCGTCGGTCATCGAGGCCGTGACGAGGGCGGCCGGTGGCGAGGCTGGTGGCGCGGCGCCGACGGCCACGTGGGCCGGCAACCCGGTGGTCGAGTGGCTCGTCCTCAACACCCACTACCGGGTGCTGTCCCTGCTCCCGCTCTTCCTCGTCGGCGCGGTGCTCGCCCGCCGCGGGCTGCGCGACGAGCGGACGTCGTGGTGGTGCCTCATGGGCGGTCTCGCGCTCGTCTGGGCGAGCTTCGCGGCGGACCTGCTCGGCCACCCCGTCGTCTTCTCCGGCGACCACACGGACCAGCTCCAGGAGAACGGCCTCGCGCTCGCGGCATACGGGCTCGTCATGGCGGTGTGGATCGGTGGCGAGGCGCGGGGAGTGCGGCACGTCGTCCTCGGTCCGCTCGCGGCCGTGGGCACGGTCGCGCTCTCGCTCTACGTGGCGCACGTGGCGCTGCTCGTGCCGGTCATCCCCGCGTTCCCGGACGGCGGCTGGCTGCCGTTCGTCCTCTTCGTCACGGTCAGCGTGGCCGCCGCGTTGGCATGGGCGCGGTTCGTCGGACGAGGTCCGCTGGAGGTGCTCCTCGACGCCATCTCGCCCTCCCGGCGGCCCCTCGTGACGGCCGACACTGCGTGAGCACTCTCACCGCCTGAGACCCTGTCTCGTCTGCTGGCCCGCGGGTAGCGTCGCCGACATGGCCGACGACCGCCCTGCAGCCCCCGACGCCGCTCCCGACGCTGCCGCTCCCGCTCGCCCCGAGCGCGACCGTCCTTGGGTCATGCGCACGTATGCCGGCCACTCCAGCGCCGCGGCGTCGAACGCGCTCTACCGCCGCAACCTCGAGAAGGGTCAGACCGGGCTCTCCGTCGCCTTCGACCTGCCGACGCAGACCGGCTACGACCCCGACCACGTGCTGGCGCGCGGCGAGGTCGGCAAGGTCGGTGTGCCGATCTCGCACATCGGTGACATGCGGGCGCTCTTCGACCAGATCCCGCTCGGCCAGATGAACACCTCGATGACGATCAACGCCACGGCGATGTGGCTGCTCGCGATGTACCAGGTTGCCGCAGAGGAGCAGGCCGAAGCCGCGGGCGAGGACCCGGCCACCGTCGTCAAGGCGCTCGCGGGGACGACCCAGAACGACATCATCAAGGAGTACCTCTCGCGCGGGACCTATGTCTTCGCGCCGGCGCCGTCGTTGCGGCTCATCACCGACATGGTGAGCTACACCGTCGCCGAGATCCCCAAGTGGAACCCGATCAACATCTGCAGCTACCACCTGCAGGAGGCCGGCGCGACGCCCGTGCAGGAGATCGCCTACGCGATGTCGACGGCGATCGCCGTCCTCGACGCGGTGCGCGACGCAGGGCAGGTGCCTCAGGAGCGGTTCGGCGAGGTCGTCGCCCGCATCTCGTTCTTCGTCAACGCGGGGGTGCGCTTCGTCGAGGAGATGTGCAAGATGCGCGCCTTCGTCGAGCTCTGGGACGAGCTGACCCGTGAGCGCTACGGCGTCACCGACGCCAAGCAGCGCCGCTTCCGCTACGGCGTGCAGGTCAACTCGCTCGGGCTGACCGAGGCCCAGCCCGAGAACAACGTCCAGCGCATCGTTCTCGAGATGCTCGCCGTCACGCTCTCGAAGGACGCCCGGGCACGGGCGGTCCAGCTGCCGGCGTGGAACGAGGCGCTCGGCCTCCCGCGCCCGTGGGACCAGCAGTGGTCTCTCCGCATGCAGCAGGTCCTCGCCTTCGAGTCCGACCTGCTCGAGTACGACGACCTCTTCACCGGGTCGACCGTCGTCGAGGCCAAGGTCGCCGAGCTCGTCGCCGGTGCCAAGGCCGAGATCGACCGCGTGCAGCAGATGGGCGGCGCGGTCGCCGCCGTCGAGAGCGGCTACATGAAGTCGGCCCTCGTCGCCTCGCACGCCCTGCGCCGCCAGCGCATCGAGGCGGGTGAGGACGTCATCGTCGGCGTCAACAGGTTCGAGACGACCGAGCCCAACCCGCTCACCGCCGACCTCGACACGGCCATCCAGACCGTCGATGCCGGCGTCGAGTCGGCGGCGGCTTCGGCGGTGCGCGAGTGGCGCGAGCAGCGCGACGCCGACCCCGCCCGCCGCGACCGCGCGGCCGCGGCACTCACCCGGCTGCGCGAGGTCGCGGCCACCGACGAGAACCTCATGGAGGCCTCGCTCGAGTGCGCCCGCGCCGAGGTGACGACGGGGGAGTGGGCCCAGGCCCTGCGTGACGTGTTCGGCGAGTTCCGGGCGCCGACCGGGGTCACCGGCTCGGTCGGTCTCACCGGCGGTGCGGCCGGGACCGAGCTCGCCGCGGTCCGGACGCGCGTCGCCGAGCTGCGCGACGAGCTCGGCGAGACCCTGCGCGTCCTCGTCGGCAAGCCCGGTCTCGACGGCCACTCCAACGGCGCCGAGCAGATCGCGGTGCGGGCGCGCGACGCCGGCTTCGAGGTGATCTACCAGGGCATCCGGCTCACGCCCGAGCAGATCGTGGCCGCCGCCGTGTCCGAGGACGTCCACCTCGTCGGCATCTCGATCCTGTCGGGTTCGCACATGGAGCTCGTCCCCGAGGTGCTCGAACGCCTCCGCGAGGCCGGCGCCGGCGACATCCCGGTCATCGTCGGAGGCATCATCCCCGAGTCCGACGCCACCCGGCTCAAGGCCCTCGGGGTGGCCGAGGTCTTCACCCCGAAGGACTTCGGGCTCAACGACATTATGAGCAGGTTCGTCGACGTCATCCGCGAGTCACGGCATACGGAGACGGCGGAGCCGACCCCGGTCTGACGCCTGCGCGGGGGTCAGAAGTGGGTCGCGCAGCGAGGCATCGGACCCCCGTCGGCCATGGCCGCGAACCGCTCGAGCGCGTCGGGTGAGCCGGTGACCCGCCCGGCGTCGACGAGGCCCTGGACCCGGACGCCGCCGAGGTAGAGCGCGCCCAGCGTCTCGACGTCGAGCTCGACGTCGGCCACGGTGTCCTCGGCCGCAGTCACGTCGGCGCGGCCGTCGGCGACCCCGACGGTGAAGAGCCCGTCGGCGTGCCGGAGCGGGTCGCGCACCCGCACCACGAGCACGTCGTCGGCGAACCACGGTCGCGCGGCGAGCGCCGCCGGAACGTCGAGCACCCGGACCCAGACGTGGTCGGGTCGCTGGCGCACCCGCACAACCCGGTGGTCCACGAGCGCGAGCGGGAGCGGGTCGAGGTTCGGGGTGTTGGCCACGGCGACCTCGGCGAGGTCGATGTCGGCGACGAACTGCCAGAGCGCCAGGCGCGCCTGCGGGGTGACGCCGATGAGGTCGCGCACGCCCACCTCGTAGGCGTCGTCGACCTCCTTGACGGCCCAGACGACGAAGCCGTCCGGCTGGCCGTCGGCGTCGAGCCGGACCGCGATGCGCTGGGCGCGGTTCTCGCTCTGGTCCTCCCAGTCGTAGCCGCGCAGCCACGTCTCGTAGTAGCCGGGCCGTTCGAGGCTGCCCCGGGTCGCCTCGTGGAAGCGCCCGTATGCCGTCCGCATCGAGTCCCAGCCCGAGCTCGCCTCGACGAGGACGACCCGGCCACCGTCGTCAACCGGACGCCGCAGCCGGAACTTCGCGGAGGTGTCGATGCGCACCGACTGCTCGCTCGTGGCCACGCCGAAGCCGAAGCGCTGGTAGATCGAGCCCTCCGACGCCGTGAGGACGGCGACGGCGAGGCCGTCGCGCGCCGCCTCGTCGAGGTGCTCGGTCATGAGCCGGCGCATGAGGCCGCGACGACGGTGGGTCGGTGAGACCGTGACGTCGGTGACCATCCGCACGAGGAGCATCGAGGCACCGGTGTTGAGGTGCTTGTCGAAGTAGCCGAACGTCGCGACCGGGATCGGCCCGGCGAGCGGGAGGTCCGGCTGCTCCCAGATCCCGCGCAGGACCGCGCCCTCGCCTCGCTGGACCCCGAGCCACTTCTCGAGGTGCTCCTCGCTCGGGGTCTGCTCGTGGAACGAGCGGTGGACCGCCTCCACCCACCCGCGCACGCGGGCGCGGGTGTCCTCGGACTCGTCGTGCAGGTCGAGGGTGACGACGTCGAGGTCGCCGTTGCCGGTGTCGGTGTTGGTGTCGGAGCTCACGCCGTCAGCCAACCAGCCGCGTCGCGGCGCTGTCGACCGGATTCGTGGGCGGACGGCATACGGGCTCGTGGTCGGGGCGACGTGGGAAGGTGGGCGGGTGAGCGACCTGCACTGCCCGGCGACCCTGCTCGTGGCGCGGCACGGCGACGCCGGCTACCCGCACCCGGCCGTGCTCTCCGACGACGGCGGCTGGCTCACCGACACTGGCCGCGCCCAGGTGCTCGAGCTGGCCGACTCGCTGCGCTCGCGCAACGTCGCGGCCGTCTACACGAGCCGGCTGCAGCGGGCGGTGGAGTCCGGGGTCGTCGCCGCCGAGGCGCTCGGTGTCGGGTCGCGCGTCGTCGACGGTCTGGAGGAGTTCTCCGTCGGTGCGCTCGCGGGCCGCGAGCACGACGACGCCGAGCTGCTCGGGGTCTTCGAGGCCTGGAAGGCCGGCCACCTCGGCACCGTCGTCCCCGGCGGGGAGAGCGGCCGGGCCGTCCTCGACCGCTACCGTTCCGCCCTCGAGGAGATCGCCGACCTCCACCGCGGCGAGACGGTGCTCGTCTTCACGCACGGCGGGGTGATGTCCTTCGCGGTCCCGCGGATGGGGCGCAACGTGCGCAGCGACCTCGCCGAGCAGCTCTACCTGCCCAACTGCGCGGTCGCCGAGGTCCTCGTCGACGCGGACGACGTCACCGTCGTCTCGTGGCCGGGCAGCACCGACCGTTCGGTGGTCTGACGAGCGGGTGCGTCAGAAGAGCCGGTGCTCGCTGTTGTCGATGCCCTTGAGGTCGTCGTAGTCGAGCACGACGCACCGGATCCCGCGGTCCTCGGCGAGGGTGCGCGCCTGCGGCTTGATCTGCTGGGCAGCGAAGATGCCGGTCACGGGTGCGAGATGGGGGTCGCGGTTCATGAGCTCGAGGTAGCGGGTGAGCTGCTCGACGCCGTCGATCTCGCCGCGTCGCTTGATCTCGACCGCGACGGTGGCACCCGAGGCGTCCTTGCAGAGGATGTCGACGGGGCCGATCGGGGTCATGTACTCGCGGCGGGTCAGGGTCCAGCCGTCGCCGAGCGTGGTGATGTGCTCGGCGAGGAGCTTCTGCAGGTGGGCCTCGACGCCGTCCTTGACGAGCCCCGGGTCGACGCCGAGGTCGTGGCTCGTGTCGCTGTGGACCTCGTGCAGGCGCACCCGGAGGCGGTCCTCGGACTTGGCGTGCTGGACGACCCAGACGGCCGTGACCCCGTCGGCGACCTCGGACTCGTCGGGGTCGACCTCGGCCATCGCGCAGGGCGGCGACATCCAGTTGAGCGGCTTGTAGGAGCCGCCGTCGGAGTGGATGAGCACCGAGCCGTCGGCCTTGACCATGAGCAACCGGGTCGCGAGGGGGAGGTGGGCCGTCAGCCGCCCGTCGTAGTCGACACTGCACGTCGCAATCACCACTCGCACCGGGTCACCCTAACGGTCTGCCCTTGCCCCGACCGCCGGGCCGGGCGCAGACTCGTGGTGGAGAGGGAAGTCCCGTGAGCTACCTGCCGCTCTACGTCGCAGCCACTGCCGGCGTCGTCGTCGCCTTCGACGCCGCGTATGCCGTGCTGCGCTACGCGACGACCGGTCACGCCCCGCGCCCCTACGACGCGCTCTCCGACCGGTGGGAGGCGTGGCGCGACTCGCGTCTGCCGGCCCCCGAGCCGGTGGAGCCCGACGTCCTCGCCGCCCACCTGCGCCGGCTCTCCGAGCAGCTGCGCACCGTCACCGAGAGCGCGCGACCGGCCAAGGCCCTGCACCAGCGGGCGGCGCTGCTCGCCTACGACGACGGGCTGCTGCGCGCCTGTCGCGAGCTCGGGGTGCCCGTGGCCGAGGGCGTGTCGAGCGGGATGAGCGCCCGCGAGCGGTTCGAGACCGAGTCCGCGCTCATGGGGTCCGGCTTCACCTGGTGAGCGGCGGCCCCCACTCACGGTGAGGACTCTCACCCCGGGAGGCGGTCCACACGGCATACGGGGTCTGGGAGGATTCCGACCATGTCACGCGAGTTCACCAGGGTAGGCGTCATCGGACTGGGCACCATGGGTGCCGGAATCGTGGAGGTGTTCGCGCGCAACGGGATCGACGTCGTCGCGGTCGACGCCGACGATGCGTCCGTCGAGCGTGGGCGCTCGTTCCTCGCGAAGTCGACCGGTCGCGCGCTCGAGCGCGGCAAGATCGACCAGGCCTCCCACGACGCCCTCCACGGGCACGTGACCTATGCAACGAGCTTCGAGGCGCTCGCCGACTGCCAGCTCGTCGTCGAGGCCGTGCCGGAGCACCTCGACCTCAAGAAGGAGATCTTCGCCGAGCTCGACGGCATCGTCGCCAAGGACGCGATCCTCGCGACGAACACCTCGTCGTTGCCGGTCACCGAGATCGCGGCCTCGACGAGCACCCCGATGCGCGTCGTCGGCATGCACTTCTTCAACCCGGCGCCGGTCCTCCAGTTCGTCGAGGTCATCCGCACCGTCATCACCGCCGACGACGTCTTCGAGGACGTCAAGGCGCTCGCCGAGCGGCTCGGCAAGAAGCCGGTCATCGTCGGCGACAAGGCCGGGTTCATCGCCAACGCGCTGCTCTTCGGCTACCTCAACCACGCGGTCTCGATGTTCGAGAGCCGCTACGCCACGCGCGAGGACATCGACGCCGCGATGAAGCTCGGCTGCGGCTACCCGATGGGTCCGCTCGCGCTGCTCGACCTCATCGGCCTCGACACGGCATACGAGATCCTCGACACGATGTACAAGCAGGGGCGCGACCGGCTCCACGCACCGAGCCCGATCATCAAGCAGATGGTCTCCGCGGGGCTCAAGGGTCGCAAGACGGGACGCGGCTTCTACACCTATGCCGCTGCCGGCTCGCCCGAGGTCATCGCCGACGCGCAGACACCGGTCACCGGCCACGCCGAGGGCGTGACGCTGCGCGAGGTGAGCTCGGTCGGCGTCGTCGGCTCCGGCACGATGGCGACCGGCATCATCGAGGTGTTCGCCAGGGCCGGCAAGCAGGTCACCTACGTCGCGCGCACCGAGGAGCGGCTCACCGGCGTCCGCACCGCGATCGAGAAGTCGCAGGCGCGCGCCGTCGAGAAGGGGCGGGCCACCCGGGAGGAGGCCGACGCACTCCTCTCGCGTCTCCACCCGTCCACCTCGCGCTCCGACCTCGCCGAGGTCGACCTCGTCGTCGAGGCCATCGCCGAGGACCTCGACCTCAAGCAGGAGCTCTTCGCCGAGCTCGACAAGATCTGCAAGCCCGGCGCCATCCTCGCCACGACGACCTCGTCGCTGCCGATCATCGACTGCGCCAAGGTGACCTCGCGTCCCGAGGACGTCGTCGGGATGCACTTCTTCAACCCCGCCCAGGTCATGAAGCTCGTCGAGGTCGTGCACACCGTGTCGACCGGCGAGGACGTCGTCGCGACGATCCAGGAGCTGTGCCGCGAGATCGGCAAGCACCCGGTGACGTGCGGCGACCGCTCGGGCTTCATCGTCAACGCACTGCTCTTCCCCTACCTCAACGACGCCATCAAGATGCTGTCGGCGAACTACGCGAGCGCCGACGACATCGACACGGCCATGAAGACGGGCTGTGGCCTGCCGATGGGTCCGTTCGAGCTGCTCGACGTCGTCGGGCTCGACGTCTCGCTCGCCATCGAGCGCGAGCTCTACACCGAGTTCCGCGAGCCGGGCTACGCACCGGCGCCGCTGCTCGAGCACCTCGTCACCGCCGGCTACCTCGGCCGCAAGACGGGCCGCGGGTTCCGCACCTACGCCTGACGCCCCGCACGCCCCGCACGCTCGGCGCGACCGGACGCCTCACCCTTCGGGTGGGGCGTCCTCGCGTCGGTGGCCCGCCGAGAGCTCCCGGAGCGCGTCGACGTCGATCGCGTCGCGCGCGGCGACCGCGACCCGGCACGCGGTGAGGGCGGTGAGCGAGGCGGTCCGGCGGCCGGACTCGAGGACGGCCCGCTCGCCGAGGACGGCACCGGGCCCGATCTCGGCCAGGGTCTCGCCGTCGACGTCGACCGCGAGCATGCCGTCGAGGAGGAGGTAGAGCTCGTCCGCGGCCTCGCCCTGGGTGGTGAGGCGCTCCCCCGCCTCGAGCCGGCGCGACTGCGGCGTGGTGCCGGAGCGCATGATCCGCACCGACAGCTCGCGCTCGAGGGCGCTCTCCACCTCGCTGACGAACGCGGGGGAGTCGGTGTCACCCCACGGCGTATGCCGTCCGAACGCCTCGGTGCTCCACCGCGGGTAGTCGATCGTCGCAGACTTCGACGTGAGCCGGCCCTCGGCGTCGTAGACCCAGTGCCGGGGGAAGGGGCTCGCGCCGACGAGCTCCATCTCGCGGCGGCCGTCGGCGTGGAGGGTGAGGGCGAGGGTCGTCCACGCGGTGGGGGCGAGGTACTGGAGGTAGGGCGGGTGGCTCACCCGCCGGGGAGCGGGCACTCCGGTGCGCCCGCCGGCAGTCTGCTCGAAACGCACCGCCGTGTCGCCGATGGGCTCGGCACGCCGGCGATCGGGCAGGGCCATCGCGGCGAACGTGAGGTCCTTGGGCCCGAGCCGCACCGTCGTCGATCCGATCGCGCCGGAGCCGTCGTGGCCGTGGTCGACGACCCGCCCGTCCTCGACCTCGATCCAGGCGCTCAGCCGGTTGCAGAAGCGGGCCCGGTCGGCGGCGAGCAGCGAGTCGACGTCGTCGAGGTGGTCCGGCGGTGGGGCGTCGTAGTGCGCGAAGCCCACTTCGAAGGGGACGCGGTAGACCGATCCGGTCACGGACTCGCTCGGAATCCACGACACCGATGTGACGGCTCCCTCGAGTCGCATCCGGCCTCCACGTCTCACGGACATCGCCTGTCCGCCCACGATACAAAGACCCGGTCGGGCTGTCCGGAGGTCACGGAAATCCGGCAGACAGCGCCCTGACCAGCGGACATACTGGCGTCATGCCTTCCCTGCCGGGCGGGACCCTCACCCTGCTCTTCAGCGACATCGAGGGGTCGACCTCGATGCTCCAGCGTCTCGGCGCGCGCTGGGGCGAGGCCCTCACGGCACACCGCGAGATCCTGCGGGCGACCTTCGCCGAGCACGACGGCCGCGAGATGGGCACCGAGGGAGACAGCTTCTTCGTCGTCTTCACCTCGGCCCAGCACGCCGTGCTCGCGGCGGTGCAGGGCCAGCGGCGGCTGCTCGAGCACCGGTGGCCCGACGACTCGCCCCTCCGGGTCCGGATGGGCCTGCACACCGGCGAGCCGGAGCGCCACGGTGAGGGCTACATCGGCATCGACGTCCACCAGGCGGCCCGCATCGCCGCCACCGCCAGCGGCGGACAGGTCGTCCTATCGGCGGCGACCCAGGCGCTGGCCGCGAACGCCGCCGAGGACATCACGACGAGGGACCTCGGCCTCCACCGGCTCAAGGACCTGCCGGAGCCGGTGCACCTCTACGAGCTGTCGGCCCCCGGCCTGCCCGGCGACCACCCTCCCCTGCGGAGCCTCGGCACCCAGGCCAACCTGCCGGCATACGCGAACGAGATCATCGGCCGCGAGCGGGAGGTGGACGACGTCACCGGGCTGCTCGAGGACACCCGCGCCCGGCTCGTCACCCTCACCGGCACCGGTGGCACGGGCAAGACCCGGCTCGCGGTGGCGGTCGCGCGGGACCTCCAGGACCGGTTCCCGCACGAGATCATCTTCGTCCCGCTCCACACGGCCGACCGGGCCGCGCTCATGTGGTCGGGCATCTCCGAGGCCGTCGGCGCGCCGGTCGACGCCGAGGTCCTGCCGCACGAGCGGGTGAGCCGCTTCCTCGCCGAGCGCACCGCGCTGCTCGTCCTCGACAACCTCGAGCAGATCCCCGAGGCAGCGCAGGTCGTCGCGGACCTCCTCGCCGCGGCACCCGGGGTGTCCGTGCTCGCGACGTCGCGGCGGCCGCTCCACCTCGTCGACGAGCACCTCTACCCGGTCGCCGTCCTCGAGGTGCCCACGCCCATCTCCGGGAACGACGTCGACTCCGCCCGGACCGGCGCGGTCGAGCTCTTCGAGCAGCGCGCCCGGATGGTGCGGCCGAGCTTCCGGCTCACACCCGACAACCTCGACACCGTCGTCACCCTCTGCCGGCGCCTCGACGGCCTCCCGCTCGCGATCGAGCTCGCCGCGGCGCGGTCGCAGCTCCTCAGCCCACGCGCGCTGCTCGCGCGGATCGACGACCGCCTCGGCGACCGGCTCACCGCCGGGCACCGGTCCTCGCGGCAGCAGACGCTCGCCGCGACGATCGCGTGGAGCTGGGACCTCCTCGACGACGACAGCCAGCGGGCCCTGCGCCGGCTCGGTGTCTTCGCCGGACGCGTCGGGCTCGACGCGGTGCAGGTGGTCGTCGCGGACGAGGGGGAGGACCCCCTCGACCTCGTCGCACACCTCGTCGACGTGAGCCTCGCCGAGATCGTCGAGGGACCCGACGGGGAGCCGATGGTGCTCCTCCTCGAGACGATCCGGCGCTTCGCGAGAGACCGCCTCGGCGACTCCGGCGAGCGTGACGAGGTCCGTCTCCGCCACGCGCGGTGGTGCCTGCACGTCGCCACGGGTATCAGCGCCCTGCTCACCGGTCCCCGCCAGATGACCGCCCTCGACCGGATGGAGGCCGTCGAGGAGGACATCCGGTCGGCGCTCGGCTGGTGCCTGGCGCCGGGACGGGTGACGACCCCGGAACGCCGCGACGTCGGGCTCGCGCTGCTGGAGCCGATGGACGCCTACTGGTACCGCTTCGGATACATCGCCGAGGGACGAGGGTGGCACGACCGCGCCCTCGTCGTCCTCGAGCAGGACGACGACGCCGACCCCGGACGACTCGTCGACGCCCTCCACGGCAAGGGGATCCTCGCGGTCCAGCAGAACGACCTGTCCACGGGCTCGCAGGCGCTCGAGAGGGCACTCGAGCTCGCGCACCGCATCGGTGACCGCTTCCGCGAGTCGAGGGAGTCCAACAGCCTCGGGGTGGCCCGTCGCGAGGCCGGCGACACCGAGGGTGCGCGCGAGCTCATCCTGCGCAGCGCTGCCCTCGCGCGCGAGATCGGCGACACCCACCGCGAGGCCATCGCCCTGAGCAACGTCGTCCAGATCCACCTCGACTCCGGCGAGTACGCCGACGCCGTCGTGGCGGCCCGGCGCGCGGTCGAGGCAGACCGCGCCCTCGGCGACCCCTGGGGTGTGGCCATCAACCAGTGCAACCTCATCCCGGCCCTGCTCAACGCGGAAGGGCCCGAGGCCGCGAGGGAGCAGTTCGTCGCCGTCGCGCACGAGGCCGTGGCCCTCGGCGACGTCGAGCTGTCGCTCGACGTCCTCGACTCGGGCGCGTCCGTGTGGGCCGCCCTGGGCGAGGGGGCGCTCGCGGCCACCCTCCTCGGAGCCTCGGACCGGCAGCGCGAGGTCGCCGGCATTCCGCGCGCCGAGCCCGACCAGCGTCACCTCGACCGCTTCGTCGCGCCCGCCCGCGAGGCGCTCGGGCCGGTCGAGTGGGACCGGGCACACGCCCGTGGTGCCACGCTGGGCATCGAGGACGCAGTAGCCCGGGGAGTGGCCCACACGGGGGGTTTCCGCTCGTTCGCCGGACGTTCGGACCGTTCGTCAATAACGTTCGGCTCCCGACCAGTCGATGGGAGATCCTCATGACGAACGACGACGCGATGCTCGCCCAGTGGTGGAACGCGCTGAGCGCCGAGGAGCAGCAGGAGGCCTTCGAGGCCGAGCGCACCGGCCAGCTCACGCCGCACCTGCAGGGTTCGCTCATGGGCGCCGGCATGTTCGGCTTCACGAGCGAGGTCAAGGAGAAGCCCGAGAAGGTGCCCCGCGCGCTGCACGACTTCCTCAAGATGCGGCACTGAGCACTCCTCCGGTCGCCCACCGGCCACGCCACCCGGACGGCCATGGCCGCTCTGGGTAGCCTCCGCGTGTGAGTGCAGCGCAGCGGCTCCCGGACCGGGCCCGTGTCGTCATCGTCGGTGGCGGCGTCATCGGCACCTCGATCGCCTACCACCTGGCGCACGAGGGGGTGACCGACGTCGTCCTCGTCGAGCGCGACCGCCTCACGAGCGGCACGACGTGGCACGCCGCCGGCCTCATGACATGCTTCGGCACGACGAGCGAGACGCTGACGAACATCCGGCTCCACTCGCGCGAGCTCTTCGCGCGGCTCGAGGCCGAGACGGGTCTGTCGACGGGCTTCCGGCCCGTCGGCGTCATCGAGGCGGTGGGCGACACCGACCGCCTCGAGGAGTACCGGCGCGTCGCGACCTTCCAGCGGCGCCTCGGGCTGGAGGTCGACGAGATCGGCCCGAGCGAGATGGCCGCGCTCTTCCCGCACGCCGACATGGACGGGCTCGTCGCGGGCTTCCACGTGCCCGGCGACGGACGGGTCAACCCGGTCGACCTCACGATGTCGCTCGCCCGTGGCGCACGCAACCTCGGGGTGCGCATCGTCGAGGGCGTGAGCGTCGGCGACGTCGTCACCCGTGACGACGGCGCGCTGCCGCGCGTCACGGGCGTGCGCACGAGCGCGGGGGACATCGAGTGCGAGGTCGTCGTCAACTGCACCGGCATGTGGGCCCGCCAGCTGGGTGAGCGGCACGGCGTCGTCATCCCCAACCAGGCCGCCGAGCACTACTACCTCATCACCGACACGATCCCCGGCCTCGACCCCGACGGGCCGATCTTCGAGGACCCCGCCCGCTACGGCTACTACCGCGAGGAGGGCGGCGGCATGATGGTCGGCCTCTTCGAGCCCGAAGCGGCCCCGTGGCGTCTCGACGGCATCCCCGAGAACTTCTCGTTCGGGACCCTGCCACCGGACTGGGAGCGCGTGGCGCCGGCGCTCGAGACCGCGATGTCACGCGTACCCGTCACGCTCGACGCGGGCGTCCGCACGTTCTTCTGCGGTCCGGAGTCGTTCACCCCCGACCGGCTGCCGGCCGTCGGCGAGGCGCCGGAGCTGCTTGGCTACTTCGTCGCTGCGGGGCTCAACTCGGTCGGGATCCTCAGCAGCGGTGGCCTCGGACGCGTTGTCGCACAGTGGATCTCGAGTGGCCGCCCCGACGTCGACGTCACCGCGATCGACGTCGCGCGCTTCCGGCCCCACCAGCTCCAGCGCGACTACCGCCGCGACCGCGTCACCGAGGTGCTCGGCAAGACGTATGCCGCCCACACGCCGGGCGTCGAGCTGATCGCCGGACGCGGCACCTTCGTCTCGCCCGTCCACGACGAGATGGTCGCCGCCGGTGCGAGGCTCAAGGACGTCTCCGGCTGGGAGAGCGCCGACTGGTATGCCGGTGACGGCCGCACGCCGCACCTCACCCCCTCGTGGGGTCGCCAGCCGTGGTTCGAGCGGTGGGAGGCCGAGCACCGGGCCGTGCGCGAGGCGGTCGGGGTCATCGACATGTCGTTCATGGCGACGTTCCGGGTGACCGGCGCCGACGCGGGTGCCGTGCTCGAGCGGGTGAGCGCCGGCCACGTCGACGGCGAGGTCGACCGGATCACCTACACCCAGTGGCTCGGTCCGGACGGCGGCATCGAGGCCGACCTCACCGTGACGAAGCGGGGGGAGGGGCACTTCCTCGTCGTCGCGTCCGACACCGCTCACGGGCGCACCCTCGCGTGGCTGCGCCGACAGGTCGGGGATGCCGACGTGAGCATCGAGGACGTCACCGAGGCCACCGGGCAGCTCAACGTCCAGGGACCCCGGTCGCGCGACCTCCTCGCCACGCTCACGGACGCCGACCTGTCGACCGAGGCGTTCCCCTTCCGGACCGCTCGGACCATCACGGTCGCCGGCGTCGAGGTGCTCTGCGTCCGCATCACCTACGTCGGCGAGCTCGGCTACGAGCTCTATCTCCCGCGCCAGCACGCGGCCACGGTCTGGAGGGCACTGCGCGAGGAGGGCACGGCATACGGGCTCCTGCCGGTCGGGTTGCGGGCGCTCGGTTCGCTTCGCCTCGAGAAGGCCTACCGCGACTACGGGCACGACATCGCCAACACCGACACGGTCGGCATGGCCGGGCTCGGGTTCGCCGTCGACCTCGACACCGACTTCTTCGGGCGCGACGCCGTCGTCGCCGAGCGCGAGCACCCGCGCCACGACAGGCTCGTCCAGGTGCTGCTCACCGACCCCGAGCCGCTGATGTTCGGCGCGGAAGTGTTGCTGCGCAACGGTTCTGCGGTCGGCGACGTGCGCTCGGCGTCCTACGGCTGGACCCTCGGCGGCGCGGTGGGGATCGCGTCCGTCACCGGTGACGGGCCGGTGACGAAGGGGTGGCTCGAGGAGGGGACGTGGGAGGTCGACGTCGCCGGGACGCGCGTGCCGGCGACGGTCTCACTGCGTCCGCTCTACGACCCGACGAGCGCGCGCGTGAGGGCCTAAGACGATGCGCCGGCCGGCGGCCCTGAGGGTGTGACCCGGATCTCATTGAACGGTCCAGTAGTCGGGACCTATGTCCCTGAAGCGGGACCCCTCGCCCACGCGACAGTGGTGGTGCCGGAAAAGGCACCCACCACACCGGGCACCAGCCCAGAAGGAAGTACCGCCATGCGACGTCGCACCTTGGATGCACTGCTCACGACGGGCGGCCTCATCGTCGCCATCGTCCTCCTCGTCGCAGGCGGACTCCTCTCGTGGGCCAACAACTTCGTCGACGACAACGTCCGGACGCAGCTCGCCGCGCAGAACATCTACTTCCCCGACAAGGGCAGCGAGCAGCTCGAGGACCCGGCCGTCAAGCCCTACCTCGAGAAGTACGCCGGTCAGCAGCTCCTCACCGGTGAGCAGGCCAAGGCCTACGCCGACCACTACATCAAGGTCCACCTCGACGCCTCGACCGGTGGCAAGACCTACTCGGAGCTGAGCACCATCTCGCGCGCCAACCCTGACGACGAGAAGGCTGCCGGCCTCGTCCAGCTCGCCTTCCGCGGCGAGACCCTCCGCGGGCTCCTGCTCAACGCCTACGCCTTCGGGACCATGGGCAAGATCGCGATGTACGCCGCCTGGGCCAGCTTCGTCGGCGCCGCCGCGATGATCGTCCTCAGCCTCCTGGGCTTCCTCCACCTCCGCCGGGTCCCGGTCGAGGAGGAGGTGGGCGCCAAGGTCCGCCGGACCCCGGTGACCGCCACCGCCTGACCACGGCACGCACGACAGGGACGGTCCCGCAGCCCCAGCTGCGGGACCGTCCTCGTGCGTGCGGGCACCGGGGCGCGACACTGGTGCCATGCCCCGCGCCAACCGCCGTCGCCGCGACGACGTGCCCCTCGCCCTCGGCCGCCTGGGTCGTGGCACGACCACGACCGAGTCGTATGCCGGCCAGCGCTGGGCCGTGCGCCGGGTCACCGGGGAGTCGTCCGACCGGACCTACCTGTGCCCCGGGTGCGAGCAGGGCATCCCGCCCGGGGTGCCGCACGTCGTGGCCTGGCCGGAGGAGGGCGTCGGTGGTGTGGGGGACCGCCGCCACTGGCACTCGTCGTGCTGGACGGCGCGCGAGCGTCGCAGGCCGCCCGGCGCGTATCGCTGAGCACCCCCTCGGTGCCGTCTAGGCTGCCGGACGTGGAGGCGACGTGAACCTGAGCTGGGGCAAGAACTCGGTCCGCTCGTGGCGGGAGTACCGGCTGCGCCAGCGGGCCGCCCTGCGTGAGAGCAACCGGATCCACCACGAGGACGAGCACCTCGAGCGCCGGCTGCTCGCCGACCTCCTCGGGAGCGACGACCGTGACGAGGCCGACACGACGGCCGACGAGACGGAGGCGTCGTCCTCCGGTGGCGCGGCTCCGGCTCCGGCCACCGCGTCGTCCACGGCGTCGTCCACGGGCACGACCCAGTTCGGCGAGATGGGCCGGCCGATGAACAGGCAGTCGCCCTTCTACCTCGGCTTCGTCGGAGCGCTCGGCGCCCTCATCGCGATCGGCCTCTGGCACTCGCTCGGCCGCCTGGCCACGACGATCACCATCCTCGTCGTCGCGCTCTTCCTCACGCTGGCGCTCAACCCGATCGTCGAGTGGCTCGGTCGTCGTGGTCTGCGCCGCTCGCTCTCGGTCGCCATCGTCTTCGTCGGCGTCATCGTGGTCTTCGTGCTGCTCGGGCTGCTCGTCTTCCCGCCGGTCATCACTCAGGGCACCCAGCTCGTGCAGGAGGCCCCGAGCTACGTCGACCGCATCCTCAACGCGCGGTGGGTCCAGGAGCTCGACAAGAACTACGACGTCGTCGACAAGATCAGCGAGGAGTTCAACAAGCGCCTCACCGACGAGAACTTCATCGGCTCGGTGCTCGGCGGCGTCCTCGGCGCCGGCCGCGCCGTCGTCAACGGCGTCTTCCAGACGTTCACCATCCTCATCCTCACGCTCTACTTCCTCGCGTCGCTGCCGAAGATGAAGCGCGTCGCCTACTCGATGGTCCCCGCCAGCCGCCGCAACCGCGTCGCGCAGCTGAGCGAGGAGATCATGCGCCGTACCGGCTCCTACGCCATCGGCCAGGTCGCCATCGCGACGGTCAACGCCGTCCTCAGCTACGTCATGATGAGCATTCTCGGCATCCCGTATGCCGCGGTGCTGGCCGTGCTCGTCGGCTTCCTCGGTCTCGTCCCCATGGTCGGCGCCACGCTCGGTGCCGCGCTCGTCTGCCTCGTGGCCTTCTTCGACGAGCCGCGGACCGCGCTCATCGCCGGCATCTACTACCTGATCTACCAGCAGGTCGAGAACTACGTCATCGCGCCGCGCATCATGCAGCGCACGGTGTCGGTGCCGGGTGCGGTGACCGTCGTCGCGGCCCTGGCCGGTGGGACGCTGCTCGGCGTGCTCGGTGCGCTGCTCGCCATCCCCGTGGCGGCGGCGTTCCTGCTGCTCGTCGACGAGGTCCTCGTCCCGCGCCAGCGCCACCAGTAGCCGAACGACTTCTTGCCCATTCGCGCCGGTCCAGCTCGACGGTGACCCGTCGTGGGTTGGCGCGAATGGGCAAGAAGTCGGGGTGGGTCGGTGTCAGTGGTCGCGGAAGCGGTTGATCTCCTTCTCGAAGCGGGCGCGCTTCTCGGGGTCGGAGACGCCGAGGCCCTCCTCGGGGGAGAGGGTGAGGACGCCGACCTTGCCTTGGTGGGCGTTCTGGTGGACGTCGAGGGCGGCCTGGCCGACCTCCTCCATCGTGTAGGTCTTCGACAGCGTCGGGTGGATGAGCCCGCGGTCGATGAGGGCGTTGGCCTCCCACGCCTCGCGGTAGTTGGCGAAGTGGGAGGAGAGGATGTTCTTGAGGTTCATCCAGAGGTAGCGGTTGTCGTACTCGTGCATGTAGCCCGAGGTCGAGGCGCAGGTGACGATGGTGCCGCCCTTGCGCGCGACGTAGACCGAGGCGCCGAAGGTCTCGCGGCCCGGGTGCTCGAAGACGATGTCGACGTCGTGGCCGCCGGTGAGCTCGCGGATCTTCTTGCCGAGCCGCTGCCACTCGCGCGGGTCCTGCTGAGTGTTGTCGTCGTTCCAGAACCGGTAGCCCTCGGCGTTGCGGTCGATGATGAGCTCGGCGCCCATGTCGCGGCAGATCTGCGCCTTCTCGGGCGAGGAGACGACGCAGATCGGCGTCGCGCCGGCGGCGAGCGCCATCTGGGTCGCGTAGGAGCCGAGGCCGCCGGAGGCGCCCCAGATGAGCACGCGGTCACCGAGCTTGAGGGCGGCACCGTTCTTGGAGATGAGCTGCCTGTATGCCGTGCTGTTGACGAGGCCGGGCGAGGCCGCCTCCTCCCACGAGAGGTGGGTGGGCTTGGGCATGAGCTGGTTGGCCTTGACGATGGCGAGCTCGGCGAGACCGCCGAAGTTGGTCTCGAAGCCCCAGATGCGCTGCTGCGGGTCGAGCATCGTGTCGTTGTGCCCGTCGGCGTCCTCGAGCTCGACGCTGAGGCAGTGCGCGACGACCTCCTGGCCGGGCTTCCACTTGCCGACGCCGGGGCCGGTGCGCAGCACGACGCCGGCGAGGTCGGAGCCGACGACGTGGTAGGGCAGGTCGTGGCGCTTGGCGTACTCGGACGTGCGACCGTAGCGCTCGAGGAAGCCGAACGTGGAGACCGGCTCGAAGATCGAGGTCCAGACGGTGTTGTAGTTGATCGCGCTCGCCATGACCGCGACGAGGGCCTCGCCGGGGGCGAGCTCGGGGACGGGGACGTCGTCGACGTGGAGCGACTTGCGCGGGTCCTTGTCGCGCGAGGCGAGCCCCTCGAACATGTCCACCTCGTCCTTGTGGACCGTGACGGCCCGGTAGGTCTGCGGGATGGAGAGGTTCGCGTAGGTCTCCTCGGTGCGGTCCCCGCTGAGGATGGCGTCGCGGATCTGGTCCATGGGTCGTCGTGCTCCTTGAGGTCGGCTCTGCCAACGGGCAATGAAGTCGGGAACTGGCGCTGGAACTGGCAATCAGTGGGCGGTGGAGGCGGGCTCGACGAGCTCGACGAGGATGCCTCCGGCGTCCTTGGGGTGGACGAAGTTGACGCGGCTGTCGGAGGTGCCGCGCTTGGGCTCGTCGTAGAGGAGGCGCAGGCCGCGGTCGCGCAGGGTGGTGCTCACCGCGTCGATGTCCTCGACCCGGTAGGCGACCTGTTGGACGCCGGGGCCGGAGCGGTCGAGGAACTTCGCGATCGTCGACTCGGGGGACAGGGGAGCGAGGAGCTGCACGTGCGAGCCGGAGTCACCGACGGCCATCATCGCCTCGCGGACGCCCTGCTCCTCGTTGACCTCCTCGTGCGCGAGGGTCATCCCGTAGGTGTCGCGGTAGAACGCGATCGCCTCGTCGAGGTCCCGCACCGCGACGCCGACGTGGTCGATCGCCGTGAAGAGCCCGGCGACCGCCGCCTGCCCGTGTGTCTCGCTCATGGAGGGGAGCCTAGGGAGGGGAGCGCACGGCATACAGGTGTTGCGGGTGTGGTGATGGACACCTACGGGACATCGGTCACAGCGGGGGTGGGGCGCCGATGCGGCAGGAACTAGCATCGGAGACGAACTGGGCGACCGGCCCGACACCGACGTTGGAGGATCCGCAGTGAGCACCGCCTCGACCCCGAACACCGACCCCACTGTCATCGTCGCGGGAGCCCGCACCCCGATGGGACGGATGAGCGGGAGCCTCAAGGGCTTCAGCGGCTCGGACCTCGGCGGCTTCGCCATCAAGGGCGCTCTCGAGAAGTCCGGCGTCAGCCCCGAGGACGTCGACTACGTCATCATGGGCCAGGTCCTCACGGCCGGTGAGGGCCAGATCCCCGCCCGCCAGGCCGCCGTCAAGGCCGGCATCCCGATGAGCGTCCCCGCCCTCACCGTCAACAAGGTCTGCCTCTCCGGTCTCGACGCCATCGCGCTCGCCGACCAGCTCGTGCGCGCGGGCGAGTTCGAGATCGTCGTCGCCGGCGGCCAGGAGTCGATGACCAACGCCCCGCACCTGCTGCCCAAGAGCCGCGACGGGTTCAAGTACGGCGACGTCACCCTCCAGGACTCGATGGCCTACGACGGCCTCTACGACATCCTCACCAACCAGGCGATGGGCTCGCTCACCGAGGCCAACAACGTCGACGCGAGCGCGTTCACCCGCGAGGAGCAGGACGCCTTCGCCGCGCGCAGCCACCAGAACGCCGCCAAGGCGTGGAAGGACGGGTTCTTCGACGACGAGGTCGTCCCGGTCTCCATCCCGCAGCGCAAGGGCGACCCGGTCGAGTTCAAGGACGACGAGGGCATCCGCGCCGACACGACGGTCGAGTCGCTCGCCCGCCTCCGCCCGGCCTTCGCCAAGGACGGCACGATCACCGCCGGCTCGGCGTCGCAGATCTCCGACGGCGCCTGCGCGGTCGTCGTCATGAAGAAGAGCAAGGCCGAGGAGCTCGGTCTCGAGTGGCTCGCCGAGATCGGCGCCCACGGCGTCGTCGCCGGCCCCGACTCCAGCCTGCAGAGCCAGCCGGCCAACGCCATCCGCAAGGCGTGCGAGCGCGCCGGCATCGACCCGACCTCGCTCGACGTCGTCGAGATCAACGAGGCGTTCGCCGCCGTCGGCCTCGCCTCCGCCAAGGAGCTCGGCCTCGACGCCGACCGGGTCAACCCCAACGGCGGCGCCATCGCCATGGGCCACCCGCTCGGCATGTCGGGTGCCCGCGTCGTCCTCACCCTGGCCCTCGAGCTCAAGCGCCGCGGAGGCGGCACCGGTGCCGCGGCCCTCTGCGGCGGCGGTGGCCAGGGCGACGCCCTCCTCCTCACCGTCCCGGCGAGCTGACCCGCCGAGCGAGCCCGGCTGCCCGGGGCCGAGCCATCGCGACGCCTCGCACCGTCGACGTCCCCTCCCTCGTGTCCGACGCGAGGGAGGGGCGCTCGCGTGCGGTGGCCCGCCTCATCTCGCTCGTCGAGGACGGGCACCCCGCGCTGCCCGAGGTCATGGCGGCGCTGGCACCGCACACCGGCCACGCGCACGTCGTCGGCCTCACCGGGTCGCCCGGCGTCGGCAAGTCGACGACGACCGCCGCGCTCATCGCGGCGCTGCGAGCGCAGGGCAAGCGAGTGGCGGTCCTGGCCGTCGACCCGTCGTCGCCCTTCTCGGGTGGGGCGCTCCTCGGTGACCGCATCCGGATGGAGCAGCACGCCACCGACCCCGACGTCTTCATCCGCTCGGTCGCGTCGCGGGGACACCTCGGCGGGCTGTCGTTCGCGACACCGCAGGCATTGCGCGTCCTCGACGCCGCCGGCTTCGACGTCGTCCTTCTCGAGACCGTCGGCGTCGGGCAGTCCGAGGTCGAGGTCGCCGCACGCGCCGACACGACCGTCGTCATCGTCGCCCCGGGCATGGGCGACGGCATCCAGGCCGCCAAGGCCGGCATCCTCGAGATCGGCGACGTCTTCGTCGTCAACAAGGCCGACCGCGACGGCGCCGACGACACCGTCCGCGACCTCAGGCACATGATCCAGCTCGGCAACCGCGAGCGCTCCGTCGACTGGCGGACCCCGGTGGTGAGGACCGTCGCGAGCCGGGCGGACGGCATACCGGATCTCGTGGAAGCGCTTGACGCACACCGCCGCTGGCTCGACGAGTCGGGCACGCTCGCGGCGCGGCGCAGCGAGCGGGCGCGGTCCGAGATCGAGGCCATCGCGCTCGCCGAGCTGCGCCGGCGGCTCGGGGGAGAGGGCGGTCTCGTCCCCGACGACCTCGCCTCCGCCGTCGCCTCCGGCGAGACCGACGTGTATGCCGCCGCGGAGCGCGTGGTCGGACGGGTCACCGGGGAGCCCCCGCCCGCGTAGCGTGGTGCGGGTGACACCTCCCGGCACGCGACCGACCCCCGTCATCCTCGTCCTCGGTGCGGAGTACCGGCAGGCGATGGTCGACGTCCTCACGATGCGCTACTCGGCGGAGTACGAGATCGTCGCGCCGGCCTCGATGGAGGAGGCGATCGAGGTCCTCACCGAGCTCAAGACCGGCAGCCGGCCAGTGGCCCTGGCCGCGTGCGAGTTCTTCGCCGGGGGCGAGAAGGCGACCCACCTGCTCGCGAAGTTCCAGAAGTTCATGCCGACCGCGCGGCGGCTCGTCTACGTGCCGGTCGAACGCTTCCGCGGGTCGGTGGCCCAGCTGCGCGAGAGCCTCGCCGAGGGGCGGCTCGACCTCTACCTCATGCTGCCGCAGGGTGCCCGCGACGAGGAGTTCCACACGGCGATCTCGGAGACCCTCTCGGACTGGGCGCAGTCGGTGAACTACTCCGAGATCGACGGGACGCGGATCATCGCCGACGGGCCGTCGCCGGACCTCAGCCGGATCCGCGACTTCCTCGACCGGATGGGGCTGCCCAACACCGTGCACGCGCCGGACAGCCCCGCGGGCGTCGCCGCGCTCGCCGCGGCCGGTCCCGACGCCGTCATGCCGCTGCTCCAGGCGTCGAACAGCGACGAGATCATCTCGAACCCGTCGAACGCCGACCTCGGCGCCGTGCTCTACGGGCGGCCCACGGACATCGGCGAGGACGCCGTCTGCGACCTCGTCGTCGTGGGCGCGGGTCCCGCGGGCCTCGGTGCCGCGGTCTACGCCGCGTCGGAAGGGCTCGACACGCTCGTCATCGACCAGGGACCGATCGGCGGCCAGGCGGGGACGAGCTCGATGATCCGCAACTACCTCGGCTTCCCGCGCGGCATCTCGGGGATGCGGCTCGCCCAGCGGGCGCGCTCGCAGGCGGTGCGCTTCGGCGCCCGCTTCCTCGCCGGGCACCAGGTGACCGGGCTGCGGATCGGCGAGGGCCCGGACGGCTCGCACGTCGTCGAGCTCGGCGACGACACCGTGCGCGGGCGGACCGTGCTCATCGCGACGGGGGTGGAGTACAGGCGGCTCGGGATCGACGCGCTCGAGGACCTCGTCGGCCGGGGCGTCAACTACGGCGCGGCGGCGAGCACCTCGCGCGAGGTCAAGCACAAGGACGTCTACGTCGTCGGCGGCGGCAACAGTGCCGGTCAGGCGGCCGTGCACCTCTCGCGCTTCGCCCGCAGCGTGACGATCCTCGTCCGGCGCGAAGGGCTGGCGGCGACGATGTCGAGCTACCTCATCCGCGAGATCGAGGGGAACCCGCGGATCACCGTGCGGCCGCGCACCGTCGTCACCGACGGCGGTGGCGAGGGGCGCCTCGAGTGGCTCACCCTCCACGACGTCGACGCCGGGACCGACGAGCGGGTCGAGGCGGCGGGTCTCTACCTGCTCATCGGCGCCGCGCCCATGTGCTCGTGGCTCCCCAACGACGTCGCCCGCGACGACCTCGGCTTCGTCCTCGCGGGGGCCGACACCCCGTGGCAGTCGTGGCAGGGTGGCCGGCCGCCGGAGCCCTTCGCGACGACCGTCCCCGGGATCTTCGTCGCCGGTGACATCCGCTGCGGCTCGATGAAGCGGGTCGCGTCGGCCAGCGGCGAGGGCGCGGGTGTCGTGCCGCTCGTGCACGCCCACCTGGCGCCGGACGCGGGCTGAGCCGGACGGCATACGGTGGGGTCATGCTCGTCGCCTTCTCCGTGTCCCCGTCCGTCTCCGACGACCAGGGCGGGGTGACCGGACCGGTCGCCGAAGCCGTCCGTATCGTGCGCGAGAGCGGCCTCCCGCACCGCACCGACGCGATGTTCACGACGATCGAGGGGGAGTGGGACGAGTGCATGGCCGTCGTCAAGGCCTGCGTCGACGCCCTCGCCGCGCGCGGCCCGCGCGTCGGTCTCGTCCTCAAGGCCGACATCCGTCCCGGCCGGACCGGTGAGCTCGAGGGCAAGCTCGAGCGCCTCGAGGCGACGATCGCCGAGCAGTCCGGGGCCTGACCGCTCCTCGCACGCGCCACCCGCGCCAAGAAGTTTCGAAACCGTCACGGTCGACGGGACTCCCTCGTCGGCACCGACCTGCGCGACTAGCGTGACCGGGTTGGCGTGAGGAACGGGGACGACGCAGGAGGAGCACCGGGCATGTGGAAGGCGATCCGCTACCGCGGCGGCCAGTCCCTCGTCCTCGTCCTCATCTCCGCACTCGTCGCCACCTGCGCCGCCTTCGCGCCGCTCTTCTCGCGCTCGATCGACCAGGCCCTGCTGCGCGCCACGCTCGGGCGCCTCGAGCCGGCCGACCTCAAGCTCGGCGTCCTCGCGAGCCGCACCTCCGACCCCGAGCTCGCCGCGAGCGCGGTCGAAGCCGAGATCCCTCGGACGCTCGACGCGTGGTACGAGCCCGGCATCGCGATGACGACGGCCAACACCGACGTCGTGCCCATCAAGGGCAAGAAGCCCTCGCCGGTGCGGCTCGTCGCGCGTGATGAGGTCTGTGACCACCTCACTCTGAGCGAGGGCGCGTGCCCGGGCGGCGCCGAGGACCTGCTCGTGTCGGCCGCGGACGCGAAGGCCTGGGGCTGGAGGCTGGGGACGACCCTCGTCGTCCGCAACAGCGAGTCGCAGCCGCAGCCCTTCGTCGTCTCGGGCATCTACACCGCCAAGCCGGACCCGGACTACTGGCTGCGCACCGAGCTCCAGGGCAAGTCGGGCAAGCTCGTCGACTACGGCGACCTCGTCGACGCGGTGGACGACTTCGTCGTGGCGCCGGAAGGCCTCGAACGTGGCTGGACGGGAGCGCAGCTGTCGGTCGACTACCGGTTGCGGACGTCGACGATCACCCTCGACTCGCTCGCGGCTGCCGGTCGCGCGGTCGACGCCGTGCGCCCGCCGAGCCTCGCGACGGTCGACAGCCCACTGCCGCGGATCGCGCAGCAGGTCGACGACGGCAAGGGCCTCGTCCGCCAGCTCGTGCCGCTGCTCATCGCGCAGCTCGTCGCCGTCGCGCTCGCCGTCCTCGTCCTCGTGGCGGGAGCCGCTGTCGCACAGCGCCGTCCGGAGATCGCGGTCGCGCGGCTGCGGGGACGCAGCCGGGACGCGAGCCGTCGCCTCGTCATCGCCGAGCTCGGTCTCACCGTCCTGCTCGGCCTGCCGCTCGGGGTGCTCCTCGCCGTCGGGCTGAGCGAGCTCGTGCGCCGGTTCGTCCTCCCGCCGGGCGTGCCCTTCGAGCTCGGCTGGCAGGTGCCGCTCGCCGCCGCCGTCGCCGGGCTCGCCTCGCTCGCGGTCGTGTATGCCGCCGCGCGGCCGGTCCTGCGCGAACCCATCGCCTCGCTCCTGCGCAGCGTCCCTCCGGCGACGACCTCGCGGCACCTGCGCGTCGGCGACACCATCCTCGTGGTCCTCGCCGCGGTCGGGGTCCTCGGCATCGTCACGGGCCAGATCACCGGACCGATGGCGATCCTCACGCCGACGCTGCTCGCGCTCGCCGCGGGCGCGCTCCTCGGGGTCGCGGTCGTCGTCCTCGCCACTCGCCTCGGCCGGCGAGCCCTCGGGCGCGGGCGCCTCGGGTCCGGTCTCGCCGGTCTCGCCATGGGGCGTCGTCCCACGACCCGTCACGTGCTGCTCGTCGTCACGGCGGTCTCGGCGCTCGTCGTCTTCGCCGCGAACGCCGTCGCCGTGGCCGATCGCAACCGCGAGAACCGGGCCAAGGTCACGGTCGGCGCGTTCGCCGCGCTGCGCACCGGCTCCAAGGACCCGACCGCCGTCGCCCGGGTCGTCGACCAGCTACCGGCGGGACAGCGGGAGCACGCCATGCCGGTCGGCTTCGTCCAGCTCCGCGACCCCGACGCGACGACGACCCTCGCTGCCCGGCCCGACCAGCTGCGACGCATCGCCTGGGCGCCGCCGGCGCAGGTCGCACTCGACCTCGACGCGCTCTCGCTGCCCGACCAGGACCCCGTCCTGCTCGACGGCGACCGGCTCACCGCCCGGATCGCCTACGACCTCTCACCTTCCGGGTTCGGCTTCGGGCCGGCGCCGCAGGGGATCGACCCGAAGACGTGGGTGCCCGGCGCCGTCGACGCCACGCCGCTCCGGGTCGGGATCACCGTGACGACCCCCGCCGGTGACGTGCTCACCCGGGACATCGCGACCCTCCCGTATGCCGGCCGCGGCACGGGAGCGGTCGACGCACCGATCCTGTGCCCCAACGGTTGCCGGCTCCAGTCGGTGTGGGTCCAGCTGGCGCAGGGCCAACCGCTCGACGCGGTGTCGGGTTCGGTCGACCTCTCCGGCTTCGCGCTCGACGGCCGGTCGCTCGGCATCGACGACCCGTCCGGCTGGCTCAGGCCGCGGGGAGCCGCCGAGTCACCCAGCGGCGGAGGCGGCACGGTGATCGACCCCGCCACCGGGATGCCGATGGAGGTCGAGGGGCCTGCCGCGGACTCGATCTCGCTCGAGAAGGCGCCCGCGGGTGGGCTCCGCCTCACCTTCAGCAACACCGGGCGCAACGCGGCGGTGAGCCGGGCGGACGCCCCCGAGGTCGTCCCCGCGCTCCTGTCCGGCCGCATCCCCACGGGCGGGACCGCCGAAAGGTTCGAGATCCAGAGCCTCGCCGGCCGCACGACGCCCGCGACGGCGTCCCAGCGTGTCCCTGCCCTGCCCTTCGTCGGCAACCGTGGCGCGCTCGTCAACCTCGACCTCATGCTGCGACTCGGCGGCAGGCTGCCGGCCTCCGGCTCGATGGAGGTCTGGATCGACGACGCCTTCCCGGGTGGGGTCGCTGGCGCCGAGCGCGCCCTGCGCGACCGGGGTGTCGAGGTCCTCTCGACTCGCTCGCTGCCCGAGAGCAAGCGCCTGCTCGACGAGTCGGCCACGGGGTGGGGGCTCCTGCTCGGTCTCTTCACGGCCCTGCTGTCGCTGCTGCTCGCCGCGGTCATGCTCGTCGTCGTCGCGATGACGACTGGCCGGGTCGTCACCCGCGACATCGCGGCATTGCGCGTGGCCGGTGTCCCGGGACGCGACCTGCGCAGGGCCACGGTGCGTGAGGCCGTCGTGCCTGTGGGACTGGCGGCGGTCGTCGGTGGTGCCTGCGGTGTGGCAGGCGCGGTGCTCGCGATGCCGCTCATCCCGCTCTTCGACACCCCCGCGCCGGTGCCCGCCCTCGACCTCGCGCCGTCGTGGCTCGTCATGGGTGCCTCGTGGGCCGTGACGGTCGCGGTCCTCGGCGCCGTGGCCGCGCTCCTCGCGCTCCGGGCGTCGAGCCGCGGGGACATCGACCGACTGAGGGAGGCGTGGTGACAGGGCTCCCCGTGCTCACCGCCGGCCTGGTGCACATCTACCGGGCCGAGCACCACGACGTCGCCGCCCTCGCCGGGGTCGACCTCTCCGTGCAGGCGGGGGAGATGCTCGCGCTCCTCGGGCCCTCCGGGGCCGGCAAGTCGACCCTCCTCACGCTCTTCGGCGGGCTGCTGCGCCCCAGCGCCGGACGGATACG
This sequence comes from Knoellia flava TL1, assembly GCF_000768675.1. Lineage (GTDB taxonomy): Bacteria > Actinomycetota > Actinomycetes > Actinomycetales > Dermatophilaceae > Knoellia > Knoellia flava. The sequence goes on from NZ_AVPI01000077.1 coordinate 46,892, forward strand.
AATCGGGGACCACGAGCTGTCGCGCATGTCCGAGCCCGACCTCGACGCCCTGCGCGGGCGAGAGGTGGGCATCGTCCTCCAGGGCGCCTCGCGCAACCTCATCCCGCACAAGACGATGCGCGAGAACGTCGCCTTCGCCCAGGGGTCGCGACGCTCGCGCGGCGACGTCGTGCCGGTGGACGAGGTGCTCGACCTCGTGCGGCTCGGGGAGCGCGCCGACCTGCCGCTGTCGTCGCTCACTCCGGGCGAGCTCCAGCGCGGCGCGCTCGCGGTCGCCGTCTCGACGAAGCCCGGCCTGCTCCTCGGCGACGAGCCCACGAGCCAGCTCGACCACGACGCCCGAGACCAGGTCCTCCAGACCCTCGCCGACATCAACGCGACCTGGGGCACGACGGTCATCGTCGTCACCCACGACCCCGAGGTCGCGGCCCGTATGCCGCGCACCGTCACCATCCGCGACGGCCGGGTCGGCGCCGAGGGGCGCGAGGGCGAGGAGTTCGCGGTCGTCTCGGCCGACGGCTCCGTCCCGCTGCCGCCGCACGTGCTCGCCACCCTCACGCCCGGCACGCTCGTGCGGCTCGTCGAGTCGGACGCCGGCTGGACACTGGTGCGCGACGAGCTCGACGACATCGACGACATCGACGGGGAGGTGCCCGATGGGTCGGCACTCTGAGCAGCACCGGACGTTCGGGCGTCGCAGCACGGCCGAGGCGTCCGGGACGTCACGCGCTCCCGAGGGGTTCGTCGACGTGCGCGGTGTCGGGGTGGCCTACGGCGACGTCACCGCCCTCGAGGAGGTGTCGCTGTCGGCGCGCCCGGGCGACTTCCTCGCCGTCACGGGTCACTCCGGAGCCGGCAAGACGAGCCTCATCAACGCCATCGCCGGCATTGTCCCGCTCGCCTCCGGCGAGGTCGACCTCGGCCGAGGCGCCACCCAGCGTCGCGACCCGAGCGCCGTCGCGATCATCCCGCAGGGCAACGGTCTCGCGAGCGTGCTCACGGCATACGAGAACGTCCTCGCCCCGCTCCGCGCGCGAGGTCTCGCGCCCGACGAGGCGGCCACGCGCGCGACGGAGGCGCTCGCTGCCGTCGGTCTCGGGGAGTCGGGCACGCACCTCGTCGAGGAGCTGAGCGGTGGTCAGCAGCAGCGGGCCGCGGTCGCGCGCGGGCTGGCCATCGACGCCCCGGTGCTCCTCGCCGACGAGCCGACGAGCGAGCTCGACCACGACAACCGCGAGCGCGTCCTCGACCTCATGCGGGCCCGGGCGGACGCCGGTGCGGTCGTCATCATGGCGACGCACGACCCTGAGGCGGCAGCCCGCGCGGACGTCGTCATCGAGCTCGACGACGGCCGCGTCGTCGGAGGCTGACCGTGCCTGCCGGACGTGGCTGGCGGCCACGTCCGGCAGGAGGTGCGGTGCTCAGCCGAGCGCGATCCTCACGACCTGACCGCCGCCGGGCAGCACGCTGCCGGTGGTGACGAAGGCGTTCGATCCGCGGATCGCCACGCCGTAGGGGGCGAAGAGGCCGGCGGCCACCGTGGCGTGGCTCGAGCCACCCTTCGTGACCTTGGCCAGGCGTCCGATCGGGCCGCCCAGGAGGCCGTTCTCGGCGATCTCGACGGCATACAGGCTTCCGTCACCGGCGAAGGCGAGCGAGGTCACGTTGGTGAGGCCGGTGGCCCACTTCGTGGGCGTCGAGCCGGGGACGACCCGCCAGACCGACGACGACCCTTTCTCGAACGGGTAGCCGACGAGCTGGCTCACGTACCACGCGCCGTCGGGACCGCGGACGACGTCCGTCGGCACTGCGTCGGCCGGGAAGCCCGGGAACGGTGCGGCGGGCGCGAAGGCCGGGACCGGCGGGAGCGTCGCGACGGTGGTGTCGTTGGTGCGCACGACCGCGTTGGCGCCGGCGTCGGCCACCACGTAGGTGTTGCCCCAGCGGGCCAGACCGACCGGGTTGCTGTCGAGGTCGGTGCCGTCGGGGTTCTCCGAGGTCTCGTAGGCGACGAGGTCAGCCTCGCTCCGGAGGGTCGTGGAGCGCAGGTCGCCGGTGAGCACGTGGCCCAGCCAGGCGCCGGCCAAGCCGAGCGCGTCACGGAACTCCGGTGGAGCGCCGAGACCGATGGTGACGGCGAAGCGCGAGTTGCCGGTGAAGGCGATGTCGGACGGACCGGTCGCGTCCTGCTCGTTGGCGACGGAGGGCAGGCCCGTGACGACGCGGCTCACCGAGCCGTTGCCGTTGACCCGGGCGATGCTGCCGGAGGGCCCCACGCAGGACTCCCCGAACTCGGGGTGCTCGGCGCACGCGCCGTCACCACCGACACCCGCCTCGGCGACATAGAGCTGGCCGCCGGGCGAGAAGGTGAGCTGGCGTGGGCTGTTGAGGCCGGAGGCCACGGGGACGGGGGCGCCGTTCGCGTGGGCCGCCGCGGGGGCGAGGAGGGCGACGGAGGTCGCGAGTGCGGTCCCGATGGCCGCGAAGCCGAGTGTCCTGGACGTCATGGAGGTCTCCGCTCGGATGGGGGGGATTGCGGACCCCAGCCAGCATCCTCTCGGCCCCGCACCCCGATCGGCGATCGACGCAAAACCGCCCACCTGGGCCACTCCTCAGCGCCGGGCGAGGAGCGCCTCGATCTCGGGGTGCGCGCGGCGGTAGCCCTCGAGCAGAGCCCGCGCGGTCGACACCGAGTCGACGAGCGGGTGCAGCGCGAAGGCCTTGAGCGCCGCGTTCGGCGAGCCGGTCGCTGCCGCCTCGATGACGAGGCGCTCGACGGCCTTGACCTCCTGCATGAGGCCGAGCATGTGTCCCTCGACCGGCGCGAGCCGCTGGGGCGTGGGTCCGTCGCGGTCGACGACGCACGGGATCTCGACAACCGAGTCGGACGGCATACCGGGGACCGCGTCCCTCGCGCGCACGTTGAGGATCATCGACGAACGCTCACCGCGGCTGATGGCGGCCATGATCGCGAGGGCGACGCCCTCGTAGCCGCCGCCGGCGACGTCGGCCTCGTCGCGCGACTCGTCCTCGGCGCGGGCCTCCTGCATGTAGGTCGCGTCCCGCTGCTCGCGCACCCGGTGCCACTCGGCGGCGGCGCCCTCGGGGTCGGTCCCCACGCTGGCGTAGAAGGCGTCCTGCTGGTCGCGCAGGAACTCGCCGCGGGTCTGCGGCGCCGCGGTGATCGCGGACCGGGCCTCGCGCGAGTAGTAGTAGTAGTAGAGGTACTCGTTGGGGATCGAGCCGAGGGCGGCGACCCACTCGGGACCGAAGAGCCGTCCCTCCTCGAGCGTCGCGAGCGCCGAGGGGTCCGCGAGGAGGCGGGGGAGGTGGTCGGTGCCGCCGACGCGCAGCGCCCGCAGCCAGCCGAGGTGGTTGAGCCCGACGTAGTCGATGTCGGTCGTGGCCGGATCCAGGCCGAGCGCCCCGATCGCCCTGCGCGCCAACGCGATCGGCGAGTCGCAGATGCCGATGACGCGGTCACCGAGGACGGACTGCATGGCCTCGGTGACGATGCCCGCGGGGTTGGTGAAGTTGATGAACCACGCGTCCGGCGCGACCTCACGGGTGCGCCGGGCGATGTCGAGGGCGACGGGGACGGTGCGCAGCGCGTAGGCGAGGCCACCGGGTCCGGTCGTCTCCTGGCCGATGACTCCGAGGTCCAGGGCGACCCGCTCGTCGCGGGTGCGGCCCTCGAGCCCGCCGACCCGGATCGCGGAGAAGACGAAGTCGGCCCCGCGCAGGGCGTCGTCGAGGGCGGTCGTGCTCGTGACCCGCGGCGCGTCCGGGTGGCCGGAGCCGAGCTGGTCGAGGACGAGGGTCATCGCGCGCAGCCGCGCCTCGTCGCGGTCGTGGAGCACGACCTCGGTGACCCGCCGGTCCGACTCGTCGCGGAGCAGGGCTCGGTGCACGAGCGGGACGCGGAAGCCGCCCCCGCCGAGGATCGTCAGCCTCACGCGACCTCCACCTCCACACCGCGGTCGCGGCACTCGTCGAGAATGAGCGGGTCGGCGCCGGCCGAGGTGACGAGCACGTCGACCTGGTCCACGCGGCACACGCGCAGCGTCCCCGACCCCGGGATCTTGTGTCCGTCGGCGACGACGACGACCTCGCGGGCGGCGGCGATGAATGCCCGCTTCACCGTCACCTCGACGAGGGTCGAGTCCATCACCTGACCGCCGCTCGCGATGCCGCTCGTGCCGATGAAGGCGCGGTCGACGCCGATCTGGTGCACGGCGTCCTCGGTGAGCACGCCGACGAGCGAGTGGTAGGACCGGCGGAGCATGCCGCCGAGAAGGATGAGCTCGACGGACTCGTCGTCGCGCAGCGCGTCGAGGACGGCGAGGCTGTTGGTGACGACGGTGATCGCGCGCCCGCGCAGCTCTCGGGCGAGTCGGGCCGTCGTCGTGCCGATGTCGAGGGCGACGACCTCGCCGTCCCGCACGCGTGCCGCGGCTGCGACGGCGACGCGGGCCTTGGCCTCGGCGTGGGCGCGTGCGACGTCGTCGAAGGGGTGGAGCCGGTCGGGGTCGCCGGTCGTCACGGCGGCGCCGCCGTGCACGCGGGTGAGGACGCCGGCGCGGTCGAGCTGCTGCAGGTCCCGGCGGATCGTTGAGGGACTCACGTCGAGCGCGCTCGACAGCTCGCTCACCGAGACGGTGCCGACGTCGCGCACCCGGGCGACGATCTCGCTGTGCCGCTGCACCCTCACACCGGGCAAGGTACCAAAAGTGAGCATTTTCGACCACGCCTGCGCACGTCGCCGGCAGCCACGCACATGTGGCGCAGAGAAACGCGCAAGAACGCGCAAGCCGGTCTTGCGGAGACGGCGGTGACGGGCCACGATGACGAGGTGCCGGTGGACCAGACGTTTGACCCGCTCGCCTCGCTGAGGCGTGCTGGCGACCCCGAGGTCGACGTCTTCGTCCAGGGCACCGTCTTCCTCGACATCATCTTCACCGGGCTCGCGGCGATGCCCAAGAGCGGCACCGAGGTGTGGGCCGACGGCATGGGATCGTGCCCGGGGGGGATCGCCAACCTCGGCGTCGCCGCGGCACGGCTCGGACTCAACACCTCGATCGGGGCGGCGTTCGGCGACGACGACTACGGCGAGTTCTGCTGGCGCTCCCTCGAGGAGCAGGAGGGGATCGACCTCTCCCGCTCGCGGCGCTACCCGCACTGGCACACCCCGGTCACGGTGTCGGTCTCGGTGCACGGAGACCGGCGGATGATCACCCACGGGCATGCGGCGCCGGAGTCGGCCACCGACATGATCGGCGCCGTGCCGCGGGCCCGCTCGGTGCTGCTCGACCTCGACGCCGAGCGTCCGCTGGGCCAGGGCCACCCCGAGCGCGAGTGGGCCGATGTCGCCGCAGCCGGTGGAGCGCTGCTCTTCGCCGACGTCGGCTGGGACCCGACGGGGGTGTGGTCGCCGCTGCTGCTCACCCAGCTCGAGGAGTGCCACGCCTTCATGCCCAACTCGGTCGAGGCGATGGCCTACACGCGCACCGACTCCGCCCACGACGCGCTCTATGCGCTCGCCGACCTCGTGCCGCTCGCCGTCGTCACCAACGGGCGCGAGGGGGCGGTGGCGATCGACTCCGGGACGGGCGAGGAGGCCGTCGTGCCGGCGCTGCGCGTCGAGGCGATCGACCCGACCGGCGCCGGCGACGTCTTCGACGCCGGGATGCTGGTCGGCACCCTCGCCGGCTGGCCGCTCCTCGACCGGATGAACTTCGCGACCCTCTGCTCGAGCCTGGCCGTCCAGGAGTTCGGCGGGTCGCTCGCCGCGCCGGGCTGGGGCGACATCGCGGACTGGTGGCACAGGGTCCGCCGCCAGCCGACGTCGAACGCCGCGGCCCGATCGGTGCAGCGCCGCTTCTCCTTCCTCGACGACCTCGTCGCCGACGTCCCCTGCGGAGCGGTGCGTCGAGCGGCCGCGACGATCGCCAAGCTCTCCGACGCCCAGGTCGCCAAGCTCTCGGACGCCCAGGCCGCCTCGGACGCGGCCGGCCAGGGTGCCGGGGCTCCTGCCGCCGCGGAGCCGCTGCCCGCGGACCCGGAGCAGCACGTCCCGCGGACACCCGCCGCAGGAGCACCCGTCACCACCCTGCCTCTCAACGAGACCCCGTGAACCGCGCCGCACCGCGCGGGTCGCACTCCTCGCCGGCGCCGGCCTCGCCCATCGGGTCGGAGCGGGAGGGACGTTCTCCCGGTCGCGACGTCGGCGTGCGGTGACGGGCGGCTAGTTTGCTCCTGTGCCCAAGGACCTCAGGCTGCCCTTCGACCCGATCGCCCGTGCCGGTGACCTCTGGCGCGCTCGGTGGGGCGAGGGCAGCCGCTCGCGCCCCATGGTCACGGCGACGTCGATCATGCGCGTCCAGCAGCTGCTCATCACCGAGTTCGACGCCATCGCCGGGCGCCACGGCCTGACCTTCGCCCGCTACGAGGCGCTCGTGCTCCTTGCCTTCAGCCGCGAGGGCCGGCTCTCGATGGGCCGCATCGGCGAGCGGCTCATGGTGCACCCGACGAGCGCGACGAACACGATCCAGCGCCTCGTCGCCCAGGGATTCGTCGAACGGGTCCCCAACCCGCAGGACCGGCGCGGCGCCATCGCTGTGATCACCGACACCGGGCGGGCCGCGATGGAGGCGACGACCGCCGACCTCGAGTCGGCGGACTTCGGGCTCGGGATGCTGTCGCCGGAGGAGCAGGACGCGCTGTTCTCGCTGCTCAGGGGTGTGCGCGTGGCCGCCGGAGACTTCGTCGAGGGGTCGGAGGAGCACACGTCCTGACCGGTCGCGGGGGCGTCGTCGAGGGCCGGAGGAGGCCGTGGCCGCTCCTTCCGAGGCCCTCGGGGATTTGGCCCCGGCGTCCGTCGTTTGTCATGGTTGAGGGAAGCCCGTGACCGAAATGAGACATTTCGGTCCGTCCCTGATGCAACCAAAGGACCACGCATGCCCACGCTCGCCAAGCGGGTCGCCGGTGGCCTCCTCGCCCTCCTGGGCGTGGTGCTCACCGCCGTCGGCCTCTGGTACGCCCTCCACCTCGGAGGAAGCGGAACCGCGACCTTCAGCTCGCCGGCCTCCGGCACGACGCCGGTGCTCGTCCCCCAGACCGTGCTCAACCGCGTCGACGGCGACGTCACCGTGACCGCCACGCCGCGCAGCGGGGGGACCGTGTGGCTCGCCGCAGCCGCACCCTCGGACGCGAAGGCCGTACTGGGCACGACCGCCCACACGACGGTCACCGGGGTGAGCACGCGCCCGTGGCAGCTCCGGACCGAGAACACCGGCACCGGCGCCGCACCGGCGCTCGCCGGCACCGACGTGTGGCGCAACACCGAGACCGGCAACGGCGCGGTGACGATGACCATCGAGCAGGAGAACGCCCCCGAGACCGTCATCGCGCAGGCCACGAAGGGCCAGATCGAGCGCGTCGACGTCACGTGGGAGCGCAAGTCCTGGTTCGTCCAGTCCGTCATCGCTGCCCTCGTCGGCCTCTTCCTCCTCCTCAGCGGTCTCAGCCTGCTGTGGAGCACCCGCCGTCGCCGCAACGCGACGCCGACCACCGACACCCTGCCCGCAACGCGCGTGGAGGAGAACGCATGAGAATCCCGACGACCCGCCGCGCGATGACCACCCCCGTCGTCGCCCTCCTGTCCGCCCTCGCGCTCACCGGCTGCGGCGTCGGCAACGCCGTCGTCGGCGTCCACGACGCCCCCGCGGAGCGCACCGACGTCGCGCCGCTCAACGTCGACGGCGCCACGAAGGTCGCGAGCCGCGTCCTCGACGCCGCTGTCGCGGCCCGTGCCGCCAAGGGCGCCGAGGCCGGCAAGGCCCAGGGCGCCATCCTCGCGGGCGCAGCCCTGGCGCAGGCGCAGGCCGCGACCAAGCTGGGCACCGTGGCCGCCTCCGACCCCTTGCAGAAGGCCACCGACCCGCAGGTCGTCGCGGTCTCGAAGGGCAAGGCGTGGCCGCGCGCGATCCTCGTCGGCACCCTCGACGAGGCGAGCAAGACCCAGACGCTGCACGTCCTCCTGTCGAAGGCGCCCGCCGACCCCTTCAAGATCCATGCCTCGGTCCCGATGCTCGCCGGCACGAGCGTTCCGGCCATGGGCGACCTCGCCTCGGGCGCGCCACTCGTCGGTGCGGACGACAAGGCCGGCGCACCGATCGCTCCCTCCCAGGCCCTCGCGGCGTATGCCGGTGGGCTGGCCTACCCGAAGCCCGTCGCCAACCCGGCGGTCGGCACCAAGGACGCCTACGCGAACGCGCTGCGCACCTCCGCCGCAGCGCAGGTGAAGTCGCTCGGCAAGCTCGCATACTTCAGCCAGGTGCACACGCCGTCCGAGGCGTTCACCCTCGCGTTCCGCCTCGCGGACGGTGGCACGGTGACCTTCGGCCAGCTGGCACGACGTGACGTCATCTCGACGAGCAAGGCCGCGAAGGAGCTCGTCATCCCCGCGCCCTACAGCAAGCTCGTCGGCAAGACGAAGGCCAGCAGGAGCCTGACGATCACGAGCCTCGAGAGCGTCGTCATGGTCGTGCCCGCCAAGGGAGCCGCGACGACCGTCGGGGCGGACGAGCAGATGGTCTCCGCGACGGCCCAGTGACCACGGCGTCGCTTCCGACCCGACCTCTCGCCCCGGGCGCGAGGTCGGGTCGGCCTTTGACAGAATCACTTCCATGAGCAGCACCCCCACCCCTCCCTCGGGCGCGCGAGGCGCCATCGACCTCTCGGCCCTCGGCCGTGGCGCCGCCACTGCGGGCCAGGCCGGACCCGCCGGCTCGCCGACCGGTGCGGCCGGCGCGACTGGTGCCCCGGGACCGACAGGCCTTCCCGACGGGGTGCTCGTCGACGTCACCGACGCGACGTTCTCCGAGGTGATGAACCGGACCCTCAAGGTCCCCGCCGTCCTCGTCCTGTGGTCCTCTGCCCACGAGCAGACCGTCGGTCTCGCCGAGCGGGTCGCCGCCGCCGCGGCCCGCCTCGAGGGACGCGTCTTCGTCGTGTCGGCCGACGTGCAGACCTCGCCGGGGATCCTCCAGGCCTTCCAGCAGGTCATCGTCCAGGCCTTCGGCCAGCTCACCGTCCCGGTGACGTTCGGCCTCCTCCAGGGCCAGCCGGTGCCCCTCTTCCCGGGCATCCCGCCGGACGAGGAGATCGGTCTCGTGCTCGACCAGCTCGTCCAGGCCGCGGTCCAGAACGGCATCACCGGCCGCGTCGACCTCGGTCCGGCCGCCGGCGCCGACCTCGACGACGAGTTGCCGCCCCTGCCGCCCCTCATCCAGGAGGCCTACGACGCGATCGACCGCGGTGACCTCGAGGCCGCTGCCACGGCATACGAAAAGGCGCTTGCCGCCGACCCGAAGGACCACGAGGCAGAGCTCGGTCTCGCGCAGGTGCGGCTCATGCAGCGGACCGACGGCATCGACGCCCAAGCGGTCCGCGCCGCGGCCGCGGCCTCGCCGGAGGACGTCGACGCGCAGATCGCGGTCGCCGACCTCGACGTCCTCGGTGGTCACGTCGCCGACGCGTTCACCCGCCTCATCGACACCGTCAAGGCGACGGAGGGCGACGAGCGCGACCGGGCCCGCACCCATCTCCTCGAGCTGTTCAACGTCGTGGGCAACCACGACGAGCGCGTGCGCAAGGGCCGCACCGCGCTCATGAACGCGCTCTTCTGAGGTGCCGCCCAAGCTCCTCGACGACCACGTCCGCTTCCGCTACCCCGCGAGCGACGACGTGGTCGCCGTGATGCTCGACTGCGATCCGGTCATCCGGGGGTCGCGCGAGCTCGCCCTCGTCGGCGACCAGTGGGAGCTCGCGCTGCCGCGCCCGGACCTCCAGCGCATGGAGTACCGCTTCACCGTCACCCGCACGCTCCCCACCGGCCTCGGCATGGAGACGGTGCTCGACCCGGACAACCCGGTGACCGTCGAGACCGCCTTCGGCTCGCGCTCGGTCATGGAGATGCCGGGGTATGCCGTCCCGTCCTGGCTGTCGGCCCCTGCCGTCGCGGGGACCCTCACCCCGATGGCACTCGAGGGCGAGACCGCCGACGACGTGCCGGTGACAGTGTGGGCGCCGGAGGGGACGGACGGGCAGCCGCTGCCGCTGCTCCTCGTCCACGACGGACCGGAGTACGACCAGCTCGCGTCGATCATCCAGTTCAGCGCCGCCAAGATCGCGGCCGCCGAGCTGCCGCCGCACAGGGTCGCCCTGGCACACCCGGTCCTGCGCGACGCGTGGTACTCCGGCTCGCCGAAGTACCTCCGGACCATCGCGGGGCAGGGCATCGCGCGCCTGCACGAGCACGGGCCGATCGACGGGCCGGTCGTCGTCATGGGCGCGAGCCTCGGCGGGCTCACCGCGCTACTCGTCGGGCTGCTCGACGTCCCCGAGATCGGTGGTGTCTTCAGCCAGTCCGGCTCGTTCTTCCAGGCGCGGCACGACGGGCAGGAGAGCGACTACAAGTACTTCGGCCGCATCTCGCGGCGCGTGCAGGAGGTCATCGACACCCGTGAGACCGCACGGCCGCTGCGGATCGGCATGACGTGCGGGGCGCTCGAGGAGAACGCGGCCAACAACCGCGACATGGCCGCAGCGCTGCGCAGGGCAGGTCACGACGTCACGCACGTCGAGGTCGCGGACCTGCACAACTACACCGCGTGGCGGGACGCGCTCGACCCACATCTCACGCAGGTGTTGCGCGACCTGTGGGGGGACGCGCAAGGATAGGGCCCATGCCCCAGGCCGAGGTGTTCCTCCCCGTGCCGGGTCACGACGCCCAACTCAGGGTGGTGCGGCACGGCCATTGGGGCCGACCGCTGCTCGCCTTCCCCAGCGAGGGTGGGAGCGCCGGGGACTTCGAGGCCAACGGCATGCTCGACGCCGTGCGCGACCTCGTCGACGCCGGCCGGGTGAGCATCTTCGCGGTCGACTCCATGGACGGCTTCACGTGGTCGGACAACACCGTTCCGACCGACGAGCGGGCGGCCCGCCACGGCGGCTACCAGGCATGGCTCGACGAGCAGGTCGTTCCGTGGGTCGCGGGCGAGACCGGCGGGACGCTCGACCTCATCACCTTCGGGGTCTCGCTCGGGGCCTACCACGCCGTCCAGTTCGCGCTCCAGCGCGCCGACGTCGCAACCCTCGCGATGGGCTTCTCCGGCAACTACGACCCGACGACGTGGAACTCGTGGGGCGACCTCGGTGACGCGACCTACTTCGCCAACCCCGCGGCATACGTGCCGGGTCTGCACGGCGACCACCTCGAGTGGCTGCGGTCGCGGCTCTCGGTGCTGCTCGTCGTGGGGGAGGGGCCCTTCGAGGTGTCGCCGACGCAGTCGCTGCCGCAGACCCGCGCCTTCGCGGAGGTGCTGGCGCGACAGGGGATCCGTCACGAGCTCGACGTCTGGGGGCACGACAGCGCGCACGACTGGCCGTGGTGGCGCCGCCAGCTCGCACACCACCTGCCACGGTTCGTCTGACCCCTCACCCACCTGCCCCGACCGCACCCACCACGACCCAGCGCACCGACCGGACCACCGCAGCACCCGACGAAGGGAACGCACATGGCACCGAAGACCGACCACCTCATCGGGCTCCTGCTCGGCGCGGAGGACGACTGGCCCACCGCCTTCGAGGCGTTGGCGAGGCGGCTCGGGGTGATCCGCACGGCGGACGGTGCCGACCACCGGGTGAGCTCGGAGCGGCTGACCATCGAGCCCTTCAACCTGCGCGACAAGCCCCGGCACGACCTCGTCATCGACCGGCTGGCGCACTGGTACTACCACCCCCGTGAGTGGCTCAAGAAGGTCTCGCTCATGGACGACGTCTACCTGCTCAACAGCCCGTTCACGTTCCAGTCGATGGAGAAGCACTCGGCCTACTGCGCGCTCATGCGGCTCGGGATGCACGTGCCCGACACCGTGCTCGTCCCCTACAAGAACCCCGTCGACAACGCGCGGTGGGCCTACACGTCGAGCCGCTACAACAAGAGCTTCGACCTCGACGCCATCGCCGACGAGCTCGGCTACCCGATGTTCATGAAGCCCTTCGACGGCGGCGCCTGGCGCGGTGTGTCGATGATCAAGGACCGCGAGGCGCTGCACCACGCCTACGACGACTCCGGCGAGATGCTCATGCACCTCCAGAAGGCCGTCGACGGGTTCGAGGTCTTCGCCCGCGCGCTCACCATCGGACCCGAGACGATGACGATGAAGTTCCAGCCCGACGAGCCCATGCACAACCGGTATGCCGTGGAGCACGGCTTCCTCGCCGAGGAGACCGGTCGCGAGGCGGTCACCATCGCCCAGACCGTCAACGCCTTCTTCCGGTGGGAGTTCAACTCCTGCGAGATGCTCGTGCGCGACGGCGTCGTCTATCCCATCGACTACGCCAACGCCTGCCCCGACGTCGCCGTGACCTCGCTGCACTACTACTTCCCGTGGGCGATGAAGGCGCTGCTGCGCTGGTCGATCTTCTGCACCGTCACCGGTCGCAAGGCGCGGACCCAGGTCGACACGGACCCGTGGTTCGCGATCGCCGACGACGAGGGGCTCGACTACTCGGCCAAGCTCACGGCATACCAAGGCCTGGCGGACGACCACTTCGAGACCGAGCGCTACCGGGAGTTCTGCGAGACCTCGCTGCCGCACGTCGACGAGATGGTGCACGAGTGGGTCGGGTCCGAGGAGTTCCGCACGCTGCTCCAGACGACGATCCACCAGACCTACCCGCCGCACGAGTGGGAGAAGTTCGAGGGCCACTTCGGTGGGTTGCTCGGCATGTGGCTGAGCGACGAGCAGCACCGGCTGGGCTCGCGAGCCGACGCCTGAACGCTCCCGGGCTCGCGAGCCCGGGTGCCGCTCCCGAGCCTCGTCAACGGGGCTCGGGGGCGGCATGAGGGCTCGCGAGCCCATCGCTCAGGCGGCGGCGAGCAGACCACGGATACGGGCAACGAGTGCCTCCGGCCGCCTCAGGTCGCTCCACGTCACCCGGACGACCCGGAACCCGGCGGCCCGCAGCCGGTCCTCACGGCGCTTTTCCTCGATGAGGGCACGCCTGCCGTCGAGGCCGTCGTACTTGACTGCACCGTCGAACTCCACCACGACGCGCTCGCCGACGAGGAAGTCGACACGTCCCATGAAGCCGTCGGCGTCGCTCAGCGAGACCTGTGACCGCACGTCCAACCCCGCCCCGACAAGGATGAGGCGCGTCCGCGTCTCACCGGGGGACTCGCACGACGGGTCCACGGCCGCGATGGCGCCGCGCGCCTGACCCGTGCGATAGCGCACCGCGAGCTCGACCAGGCTCTGGGACAGTGCACTGACGGTCGTCATTCCACGCTTGAGTGCGGCGTCCATGGCGACCACGCCGGCCTCCACGCCGCTGCCGACAGCGGTGAGCACGCACGCGTCCGGCACGCTCACTGAGGTGGCCGTTGGGTGGGAGATGAGCGCGCGCTGGGCCGCGGTGGCCACGTGGACGTGGTGCCCGGTCCGGCGCTTGCTCGTCCGCACGGCCGCGACGACATCGACCACGGAGGTGTCCACCGCGAACAGGGGCAGGCCGAGGAGGGCGAGGGCGGCGTGGTGCGAGGCGAGCCACTGCGGGCGGTCGACGAGCACCCCACGGACAGTCAGCTCGTAGCGTGTGTGCGCCGGTGCCGCCTCCCACACCGACGTCTCGACGAGCAGGCCTGGCCTGATCCGGTGCAGGCTCCCCGAACGCACCGAGGCCTCGAGCACGCCGGGCGTCACGTGCGCCGCGAGGGCGAGGCGTCGCGTGACGAGCCCTCGGTGGTCGCGGGCGAGTCGGGCAAGGGAGTGGGGCAGGTGGCTCATCCGCTCAGGGTGCTCCAGATGCCGCCCGACGCCGCGGCGTTCTCCACAGGGAGCCCGAGACGGCGGGGCTCCCGAGCCCCACATGCTGCTCCCGAGCCTCATCAACGAGGCTCGGGAGCAGCATGTGGGCTCGCGAGCCCGGTCGTTCACCTTTGCGGGTATCGCTCAGGTGCCGAGGGCGGCGTCGACGACCTCCTTGGCCTCGGCCTGCACCTGAGCCAGGTGCTCCTCGCCCCTGAACGACTCGGCATAGATCTTGTAGACGTCCTCGGTGCCGCTCGGCCTCGCCGCGAACCAGGCGGACTCGGTGACGACCTTGAGCCCGCCGATCGCGGCACCGTTGCCCGGCGCCTCGGTGAGCTTGGCCGTGATCGGCTCTCCCGCAAGGCTTTCGGCACTCACTCCGTCGGCGCTGAGCGCCCCCAGACGGGCCTTCTGCTCGCGGTTCGCCGGGGCGTCGATGCGGGCGTATGCCGGTGCGCCGTGCTTCGCGGTGAGCTCGGCGTAGTGCTCGCTCGGGCTCTTGCCGGTCGCCGCGAGGATCTCGGACGCGAGCAGCGCGAGGATGATGCCGTCCTTGTCGGTCGTCCACACCGAGCCGTCCATCCGCAGGAACGACGCGCCCGCCGACTCCTCGCCACCGAAGGGGCCGGAGCCGTCGAGCAGCCCCGGCACGAACCACTTGAACCCGACCGGCACCTCCACGAGTCGCCGCCCGAGGTCCTCGGCGACGCGGTCGATCATGGAGCTCGACACGAGCGTCTTGCCGACGAACCCGTCCTCGCGCCACTGCGGACGGGCGCCGCCGTAGAGGTACTGGATCGCCACGGCGAGGTAGTGGTTCGGGTTCATGAGCCCGGCGTCGGGCGTGACGATGCCGTGCCGGTCGGAGTCCGCGTCGTTGCCGGTCGCGATGTCGTAGTCGTCCTTGCGGCCGATGAGTGAGGCCATGGCGCTGGGGGAGGAGCAGTCCATGCGGATCTTGCCGTCCCAGTCGAGCGTCATGAAGCGCCACGTCGCGTCGACGAGGGGGTTGACGACGGTGAGGTCGATCCCGTGCCGGTCGGCGATGGCGCCCCAGTAGTCGACGGCTGCGCCGCCGAGCGGGTCGGCGCCGATACGGACGCCCGCCTCCTTGATCCGGGCGAGGTCGACGACCGAGGGCAGGTCGGCGACGTAGGTCCCGAGGAAGTCGTATGCCGTCGCGCCGGCACGTGCTCGCGAGAAGGGGATTCGCTTCACGCCCTCGAGACCGACCTTGATGAGCTCGTTGGCACGGGCGGCGATGACCTTCGTCGCGTCCGAGTCTGCGGGTCCGCCGTGCGGCGGGTTGTACTTGAACCCGCCGTCGCTCGGCGGGTTGTGCGACGGCGTGACCACGATGCCGTCCGCGAGACCGGCACCGGACGGCATACGGTCGACGCCGGAGACCTTGCCGCGGTTGGCGACGAGGATCGCGTGCGACACCGCGGGGGTGGGGGTGTAGCGGTCGGCGGAGTCGACGAGCACGGTGACGTCGTTGGCGGCGAGCACCTCGAGGGCAGACGCCCACGCGGGTTCGGACAGGCCGTGGGTGTCGCGCCCGAGGAAGAGCGGCCCGTCGAATCCCTGCTCGCGGCGGTAGTCGACGATCGCCTGGGTCGTCGCGAGGATGTGGTCCTCGTTGAACGCCGTGTTGAGCGACGAGCCGCGGTGCCCCGACGTGCCGAAGGCGACCTGCTGGTCGACGTCGTCGGGGTCCGGCTTGAGCGCGTAGTAGGACGTGACGAGGTGCGGCACGTCGACGAGGTCGGAGGGCTGGGCGGGCTGCCCCGCGCGGGACTCGGTCATCGTTCCTGCTCCTCGATCGCCGGGGTGGGGATGGTGACGGTGCGGTGCCGCATCTTCGACGCCGTCCCGGGGGCGGGCACGTCGTCGCGGACCGACTGCTGCGGTGCCGGCGGGCGGGTCGGCGCCGGCTCGGCGACCGGCTCCTCCGTCGTGTCCTCCGTCGCGTCGGCGGCGTCATGGGCGTCCTCGCCACCCTCCTCGACGACGGGCGCGAGGTAGAGGGCGGTGAGCCCGGCCAGCCGCACGACGACGTGCCAGGGCTGCGAGTTCCACGGCTCCTCGACGGCGTCGAGGACGAGGTCGGCCTGGCTGGGGGTGCCGTGCTGGTCGTAGCCGCTCGTGTCGAGGACGACCTTCCACTGTCCACCCGACGGCACACCGACGCGCAGCCACTCCTTGGCGTCGCCGCCGAAGTTGACGACGCACGCGACGACGTCGCCGCCCTGTCGCGACGGCTCGGCGAAGCGGACGAAGGAGTAGGTGTTGCCGCCGTTGTCGTCGGCGTCGAGCCACTCGAACCCGGCGGGCTGGCTGTCGAGCGCCCAGAGCGCCGGGTGCTCGCGGTAGACGCGGTTGAGCTCCTTGACGAGGTTGTGCACGCGGTAGTGCGCCGGCTGGTCGAGCAGCCACCAGTCGAGCGACTTGCCGTCGGCCCACTCGCTCGGCTGCGCGAACTCGCAGCCCATGAAGAGCAGCTGCTTGCCCGGGTGCGCCCACATGTAGGCGAGGAACGCCCGCACGGTGGCGAGCTGGTCGGTGCGGTTGCCCGGCGCCTTGTTGACGAGCGAGCCCTTGCCGTGGACGACCTCGTCGTGGCTGATCGGCAGGACGTAGTTCTCGCTGAAGGCATACATGAGCGCGAAGGTGAGCAGCCCGTGGTGGTGCTGGCGGTGGTAGGGCTCCTCGCCGAGGTAGCGCAGCGAGTCGTTCATCCAGCCCATGTTCCACTTGAGCCCGAAGCCGAGGCCGCCCTCGCTCGTCGCCCTGGTGACACCCGGCCACGACGTCGACTCCTCGGCGATCGTCACGATGCCGGGGACCCGCTTGTATGCCGTGGCGTTCGTCTCCTGGAGCAGCCCGATCGCCTCGAGGTGCTCACGGCCGCCGTGGACGTTGGGCAGCCACTCGCCGTCCTTGCGCGAGTAGTCGAGGTAGAGCATCGAGGCGACGGCGTCGACGCGCAGCCCGTCGACGTGGAACTCCTCGAGCCAGTAGAGCGCGTTGGCGACGAGGAAGTTCCGCACCTCGAGGCGGCCGAAGTCGAAGATGTGCGTGCCCCAGTCGGGCTGGTCGCCGCGCCGCGGGTCCGGGTGCTCGTAGAGGGGGAGCCCGTCGAAGCGGGCGAGCGCCCATTCGTCCCGCGGGAAGTGCCCGGGCACCCAGTCGAGGATGACGCCGATCCCGGCCTGGTGCAGGGTGTCGACGAGGTACTTGAAGTCGTCCGGCGTCCCGAAGCGCGACGTCGGGGCGTAGTAGCCGGTGACCTGGTAGCCCCACGACGGGCCGTAGGGGTGCTCCATGACGGGCAGGAACTCGACGTGGGTGAACCCGAGGTCGACGACGTAGTTGACGAGGTGCTCGGCGAGCTCGCGGTAGGTCAGGCCCTGTCGCCACGAGCCGAGGTGCACCTCGTAGACGCTCATCGGGCCGGTGTGCGGGTTCGACTCGGCGCGCCTGGCCATCCACTCGTCGTCACGCCACGTGTGCCGTGCCTCGTCGACGACCGAGCCGGTGCGCGGCGGCTCCTCGGTGCGTCGAGCCATTGGGTCGGCCTTGGTGCGCACGATGTCGTCGGCGCCACGGATCTCGTACTTGTAGGTCGCGCCCGCGCCGACGCCGGGCACGAAGAGCTCCCACACGCCGCTGCTGCCGATGAGCCGCATCGGGTGGATCCGGCCGTCCCAGCCGTTGAAGTCGCCGACGACCCGCACCGCCTTGGCACGCGGGGCCCACACCGCGAACGACGTGCCACGCACCGCGCCGAGCGGGCCGGGGTACTCGTGCACGCGGGCACCGAGCACGGTCCACAGCTGCTCGTGACGCCCCTCGCCCACGAGGTGCAGGTCGACCTCGCCGAGCGTGGGGGCGAAGCGGTAGGGGTCGTCCTGGACGTGCTCGTAGCCGTCGCCCCAGTCGACGAGCAGCCGGTAGTCCATCGTCTCGGTCGTGCCCGGACGCACGGCCGACCACACGCCCTCGGCCTCGTGCTCGAGCGCCAGCTCCTCGCCGTCGGCGAAGCGCACCCGCACCGACGCAGCCATCGGCCGCATCGCCCGGATCCGCAGGCCTCCGTCCTCGAGGTGCTGTCCGAGCAGGTCGTGCGGCTGCTGGTGGCGCCCATGGATGAGCGCGTTGATCGCGCCGCTGACTTCGTGGGCGGGTGTCGGGGTCACGGGGTGTCCTCCTGGGAGTGGGACTGCGGGGCTGCGGCGTGCTGCTGGAACCCGGATGCGAGGCGCTCGATGGCCGCGAGCGGGATGTCGACCCACGCCGGGCGGTTGCGCACCTCGTAGACGACCTCGTACATCGCCTTGTCGAGCTCGAACGCGGCGAGCAGGGCGGCCCGGTCGCGTGGGTCCTCACCGGCGGTCGCGGCGTAGCCGTCGAGGAACGCCTGCTGCGCCGTCGTCACCCACTCGCGCGCTGAGCCTCCGGTCTCGTGCTCGACGGCGCC
This sequence comes from Knoellia flava TL1, assembly GCF_000768675.1. Lineage (GTDB taxonomy): Bacteria > Actinomycetota > Actinomycetes > Actinomycetales > Dermatophilaceae > Knoellia > Knoellia flava. The sequence goes on from NZ_AVPI01000077.1 coordinate 65,249, forward strand.
ACCGGCGTAGTCGAAGCTGCGGAGCATGCCGGCGATGTCGCGGATCCACTGGTCGGGCTGGACGCGCTCGGACAGCGGCCGCAGCGGCTCACCCTCGAAGTCGAGGAGCACCCATCCGCCATCAGGCGTGTGGAGCACCTGACCTAGGTGGTAGTCGCCGTGGATCCGTTGCAGCGCAGGCCAGCTCGCGTTCTCGGCGGCGTCGAGCACCGACCCGACGGCGTCCTCCAGGTGGTGCAGCGCACCCACCTCGGCGGCCGCCGTGGCATAGCGCAGGCGCATCCCGCCGAGGATCTCACGGACGACCTTCTGGTCGGTGGGCGTCGTGCCGAGCGCCTCGGCCAGGGTCGCGTGCACCTCGGCCGTGGCCTCGCCGAGGGCGCGCGCCGGACCGCTGAAGTCCTCACCCGAGCGCACGGCGGCGGCGGCCACGCGCCACGCGTCCTCGACCCCCGGCAGGAACTCCTGCGCGAAGGCGAAGTGCCCGTATGCCGTTCGCTCACCCTCCGCGGACGGCTCACCGCTCCCGTCGGGCTCGGGCCACTGCCCGGCGACCGACCCGACGACGGCGGGCACGCGGGCGCATCCCGCCTCGCGCAGCGCCGACTGGAGCACGACGTCGGGGTTCTCGCCGGCCGAGAGCATGCGGAAGACCTTGACGATGACCGGCACCGACGCACCGGAGGAGTCCTCGCAGTCGAGGATGACCGAGGTGTTGGACTGCTCGCCCGAGAGCACGCGCGAACCGACGACGCGCACGTCGCGCGACCACGCCGCACCCGGTGTCGCCACGACGGTGTCGTCGAAGGCGTCGCTCGCGGCCGTGGACTCCGCATGCACCCGGCCCTGGACGAGCTCGAGGAGCTGACCGGCATACACGGGGTCGTGCGGTGCGTCGTAGACCCAGCGCGGTCCGAGGACCGAGTGCTCCATCGTGCCGACGAGGGCGTGCTCGGCACCCTCGAGCGGCGCGCCGCGGTAGGTGAGCGGCACCTGGTAGACGACGGGCCGGGGTCCCGAGGCGTCGGCGACGACGAGGACCTCGACACCCACCTCGCCCGCGGGGTCGCCGAGTCTCCACGACGTGAGGCGACGGACGTCGGGGGAGGTGCCCTTGCCGGCATACCAGCGCTGTGAGCCCATCCACGCCTGCACGAGCTCGACCTTCGTCGGCGTGAGGGTGGCGCCCTTGTGGAGCTCAGCCACGGTGCTGCGCCTCCGACCGGCTCTCCTCGCCGACGCGCAGCCAGAAGAAGTCGCGGCTGCCCATCGTGATCGTCACGCGGCCGTCGGCGGCGATCCACGGGAAGTTCGCGCCACCGAAGAGGTCGAAGAGCTGCTTCTCGCCGAGGTGCTCCGGCAGCTGGATCGTCGCCGCCTGCGGCTTGTCCGAGAGGTTGTTGATGCAGAGCACCGTCTCGCCCGGGTGGTCGCGGTCGCCCGACCACGAGCGCGTGAAGGCGAGGATCGACTCGTTGTCGGTCGGCGTGATGACGAAGTCGCCGAGGCCGAAGGCCGGGTGCAGCCGGCGGACGCCGAGCATGCCGCGCAGCCAGTGCAGCAGAGAGTGGCCGGTCGCCATCTGCGCCTCGACGTTGACGCCGTTGTAGTGGTAGACGAGCGAGGAGATGACGGGCAGGTAGAGCTTGCCCGGGTCGGCCGCCGAGAACCCCGCGTTGCGGTCCGGGGTCCATTGCATCGGCGTGCGGACGGCGTCGCGGTCGTTGAGCCAGATGTTGTCGCCCATGCCGATCTCGTCGCCGTAGTAGAGGCACGGCGAACCGGGGAGCGAGAGCACGAGGGCGTGGATGAGCTCGATCTCGGCACGGCTGTTGTCGAGCAGGGGAGCGAGGCGGCGCCGGATGCCGACGTTGGCGCGCATGCGGGGGTCGGGGGCGTACCAGCCGTACATCGCGGCACGCTGCTCCGGCGTCACCATCTCGAGGGTGAGCTCGTCGTGGTTGCGCAGGAAGGTGCCCCACTGCGTGCCCGCGGGGATCGCGGGCGTCTCGGCGAGGACGTCGATGATCGGCTGCGCCTTCTGCTCGCGCAGCGAGTAGTAGAGCATCGGCATGACCGGGAAGTGGAAGCACATCTGGCACTCGGGGTCGTCCTCGGTGCCGAAGTAGTCGACGACGTCGGCGGGCGGCTGGTTGGCCTCGGCGAGCAGGATGCGGCCCGGGTACTCCTCGTCGACCATCCTGCGCAGCTTGGCGAGGAACTGGTGCGTCTTCGGGTGGTTCTCGCCGTTGTGGCCCTCCTCCTCGTAGAGGTAGGGCACGGCGTCGAGGCGGAAGCCGTCGATGCCCATGTCCATCCAGAAGCGGACGACCTCGAACATCGCGTCGTGGACGGCTGGGTTCTCGAAGTTGAGGTCCGGCTGGTGGCTGAAGAAGCGGTGCCAGAAGAACTGGCGCCGGATCGGGTCGAAGGTCCAGTTCGAGGTCTCGGTGTCGATGAAGATGATGCGGGCGTCGGTGTACTTGTCGTCGGTGTCGGACCAGACGTAGAAGTCGCCGTAGGGACCCTCGGGGTCGCTGCGCGAGGCCTGGAACCACGGGTGCTGGTCGCTCGTGTGGTTCATGACGAAGTCGGTGATGATCCGGATGCCGCGGGCGTGCGCCTCGGTGATGAGCTGCTGGAACTCCGGCAGCGTGCCGAACTCGGGGAGCACCTGCGTGTAGTCGGCGATGTCGTAGCCGCCGTCACGCAGGGGGCTGGCATAGAACGGCGGCAGCCAGAGACAGTCCACGCCGAGCCACTGGAGGTAGTCGAGCCGGTTGATGACGCCCTGGAAGTCGCCGGCGCCGGACCCGTTGGAGTCACCGAAGGCCCGGACGAGCACCTCGTAGAAGACGGCCGTCCTGAACCACTCGGGATCGTGCTTGAGCCCCGGCTGGGGGAGTCCGAGTCCTTGCGTCGCCGTCACGTCGTCAGTACCTCTTCAGCTCGATGATGTGGACCGGCTCGTGGTCCGGTCCGAGGTGGACCATGGTCTCGCGCAGGAAGTCCCACCACTGGTCGGTGATGAGGTCGTGCGCGCGGAAGCCCTCGTCGGGGTGGAGCCCCATCGCGGGCATGTCGAAGACGACGCGGCTCCAGCGGGTGCTGTGCGGGTCGAGGTTGGCGATGACGATGACGACGTCCTCGTGCTCCGGTGCGCCGGTCGTCGGGTCGGCCGGGACGACGCGCCGCTTGCTGAACGCCATGATGTTCTCGTCGTCGACGTGGTGGAAGGTGATGTTGCGCAGCCAGTGCAGCGCCGGGTGGGCGCGCCGGATCTCGTTGAGCCGCCTGAGGTACCACGCGAGCGACTGCCCCTCCCGGGACCCGCCGGGCTCGTAGTCCTCCCAGTGCCGGTTCTTGTACTGGTACTTCTCGTTGTCGATCTGCTCCTCGGCGCCCGGGCGCGCGACGTGCTCCATGAGCTCGTAGCCGGCGTAGATGCCGTAGGTCGGGACGAGGGTGCCCGCGAGCGCCGCGCGCAGCTTCCACGCCGCGGGCCCGCCGAACTGCATGTAGGGAGTGAGGATGTCGTGCGTCGTCGGCCAGAAGCTCGGTCGCATGTAGTGCGCGGTCTCGGTGGCGAGCTCCTCGACGTACTCCTGCAGCTCGGGCTTGGTGTTGCGCCACGCGTAGTAGGTGTAGCTCTGCTGGAAGCCGACTTTGGCGAGGGTGCGCATCATCGCCGGCTTCGTGAACGCCTCGCTCAGCCAGATGATCTCCGGGTGGTCACGCGCGACGTCCTGGATGAGCCACTGCCAGAACTCGACCGGCTTCGTGTGCGGGTTGTCGACACGGAAGAGCGTGACGCCGTGGTCGATCCAGACCTGGACCATCCGGCGCATCTCGGCGTAGGCACCCGCGGGGTCGTTGTCGAAGTTGAGCGGGTAGATGTCCTGGTACTTCTTCGGCGGGTTCTCGGCGAAGGCAATGGTCCCGTCCGCACGCGTCGTGAACCACTCCGGGTGCTCCTTGACCCACGGGTGGTCGGGCGAGCACTGGAGCGCGATGTCCATGGCGACCTCGAGCCCGAGACGCCGCGCCTCCGCGACGAAGGCGTCGAAGTCGTCGAACGTGCCGAGGTCGGGGTGGATCGCGTCGTGCCCGCCGTCGGGGGAGCCGATGGCGTAGGGGCTGCCCGGGTCCTCGGGTCCGGCGTCGAGGGTGTTGTTGGGACCCTTCTTCGCCGCCTGGCCGATCGGGTGGATGGGCGTGAGGTAGATGACGTCGAAGCCCATGCCCGCCACCGCGGTGAGCCGCTTGGCCGCCGTGCGCAGCGTGCCCGAGCGCCACTCGTGCGTCGTGTCGTCGTAGACCGCGCCCTCGCTGCGGGGGAAGAACTCGTACCAGGCGCCGGTGAGCGCGAGCTCCCTCTCGACGAGGAGCGGGTATGCCGTGCTCGGGCTCACGAGGTCCCTCACCGGGGTGGTCGTCAGCTCCTCGTGCACCGGTCCGTGGGTCACGGCCGACAGCCGCGCCAGCGGGGGACGGCTGTCGTCGGTGAGGGCCGTGAGCCCGGTGAGGACGATGTCGCGGCCCGCGGGGCTGCGGCCCTCGGACTCGGCGGCCCGCTCGAGGAAGAGTGCGCCCTCCGCGAGCATGAGGTCGGTGTCGACGTCCGCCTGGACCTTGATGGTCGCGTCGTGCTCCCAGGTCCCGAACGGGTCGGACCATCCCTCGACGCGGAACGTCCACATGCCGGGACGATCCGCGGCGACCGTGGCCTCCCAGGCGTTGAGCCCGGGGTTGGTGCAGACCATCGGCGAGACGTGGTCGACGCCATCCGGGTCGGTGAGGACGACCGACGCGCCGACGGCGTCGTGGCCCTCGCGCAGGACGGTCGCGCTGACGAGGAACTGCTCTCCGACCACGCACTTCGTGGGTCGGGCCCCTCCGTCGACGAGGGGCTCGACGTCGAGGACGGGGATGCGGCCGATGGGGGACTGGGGAGGAGTGCTCAGCGGCGTTGCGGTCACGTGCCGACGCTATCGTCCTCGTGCCGTCGGGGACGAGTTGTGACCGCAGTCGGAAACAGTGGGCGGAAACGTTTCCGCCACGCCGGGGCGTGACCTTAGGATGCACCCTCGTGAAGGCCATCCGTCGCTTCAGCGTCCGCCCCGTCCTGCCCGCCCGCATCGCCCCGCTGGGCGACCTCGCGATGAACCTGCGCTGGAGCTGGCACCCCCCGCTGCGCGACCTCTTCGAGAGCATCGACCCCAAGCGGTGGGCCTCCGTCGGCGCCGACCCGGTGGCGATGCTCTCGGCGACGTCCGTCGAGGAGCTCGACGCCCTCGCCGCCGACGACGCCTTCGTCGCCCGCGTGGAGGAGGCGAAGCAGGGCCTCGACCGCTACCTCGGGGAGGACCGCTGGTACCAGCAGTGGTCCGCGGAGCAGGGTGACGCCGGTGCTCCGTCGTCGATCGCCTACTTCAGCCCGGAGTACGGCATCGCCGCCGCCCTGCCGCAGTACTCCGGTGGCCTCGGCATCCTCGCCGGCGACCACCTCAAGTCCGCCTCCGACATCGGCGTGCCGATCGTCGGGGTCGGCCTCTTCTACAAGACCGGCTACTTCCGCCAGAGCTTCAACCGCGACGGCTGGCAGCAGGAGGACTACCCCGTCCTCGACCCCGACGGCCTGCCCCTGTCGCTGCTCCGCGAGGAGGACGGCACGCCGTGCCACATTGTCCTCGGGCTTCCCGGTGGCCGTGAGATCCGCGCCCAGGTGTGGCGCGCGCAGGTCGGTCGCGTGCCGCTGCTCCTCCTCGACTCCGACGTCACCGGCAACGACGACGCCGCCCGCGCCGTGACCGAGCGCCTCTACGGCGGCGGCGGCGAGCAGCGCCTCCAGCAGGAGATGCTCCTCGGCATCGGCGGCGTCCGCGCCCTGCGCCTGTGGTCGCGCCTCACCGGCGCCCCGACGCCCGACGTCTACCACTCCAACGAGGGCCACGCGGGCTTCCTCGCCATCGAGCGGATCAGCGAGCTCGTCACGAGCGCCGGCCTCTCCTTCGACGAGGCGCTCGAGGCCGTCCGGGCCGCGACCGTCTTCACGACGCACACGCCGGTGCCCGCCGGCATCGACCGGTTCGAGCGCCGCCTCATCGAGATCTACTTCGGCGGCGACCTCGCCCCCGCCGGCGTGCCGCTCGACCGCCTCCTCGCGCTCGGCGCCGAGACCTACGAGGGCGGCGACGCCTCGGTCTTCAACATGGCCGTCCTCGGGCTCCGCATCGCCCAGCGCGCCAACGGCGTCTCGAAGCTCCACGGTGTCGTCAGCCGCGACATGTTCGACGGCCTCTGGCCGGGCTTCGACGCCGACGAGGTGCCGATCACGAGCATCACCAACGGCGTCCACGGCCCGACGTGGGTCGACCGCAAGGTCTACGAGCTCGCCGACCGGCACTCCGACGCGGTCGACATCGACACGACCGTGCTCGACAGCACGGACTCGTGGAAGGCGATGGCCGACCTCCCGCGCGACGAGGTCTGGGCGACCAAGCGACAGCTGCGCGAGCAGCTCGTCCGCGAGGCCCGGGCCCGGATGCGCGCGTCGTGGGTCAAGCGCGGCGCCTCCTCGGCCGAGCTCGGCTGGACCGACGAGATCCTCGACCCCGACATCCTCACGATCGGCTTCGCCCGCCGCGTGCCGACCTACAAGCGGCTCACGCTCATGCTGCGCGACCCCGCCCGCCTCAAGAAGCTGCTGCTCGACCCCGAGCGCCCGATCCAGATCGTCATCGCCGGCAAGTCGCACCCGGCGGACGAGACCGGCAAGCAGCTCATCCAGCAGATGATCAAGTTCACCGACGACCCCGAGGTCCGGCACCGCATCGCCTTCCTGCCGAACTACGACATCGCGATGGCCCAGCACCTCTACCCGGGCTGCGACGTCTGGCTCAACAACCCGCTGCGTCCCTTCGAGGCGTCGGGCACGTCGGGCATGAAGGCCGCCCTCAACGGCGCCCTCAACCTCTCGATCCTCGACGGCTGGTGGGACGAGTGGTTCGACGGCAACAACGGGTGGGCGATCCCGACCGCCGACGGTGTCGAGGACCCCGACCGCCGCGACGACATCGAGGCCAACGCGCTCTACGACCTCATCGAGAACCAGGTCGCGCCGCGCTTCTACGACGTCGACGAGAACGACCTCCCGCAGAACTGGCTCGCCATGGTGATGCACACGGTGTCGACCCTGGGCCCGAAGGTCCGCGCGAGCCGCATGGTGCGCGAGTACACCGAGCGTCTCTACGTCCCCGCGGCCCGCTCCGGATGGGCGATGCGCGATGGTGACTATGCCGGCGCGAAGGACCTCGCGGCATACGCCACGAAGGTCAAGGAGGCCTGGCCCAAGGTGAGCGTCGACCACGTCGAGTCGACCGGTCTCGGCGACAGCCCCGAGATCGGCGAGACCCTCCACGTCAACGCCTACGTCTCGCTCGACGGGCTCGACCCGGCCGACGTCGAGGTGCAGGTGGCGCACGGCCGCACGAACCACCGCGGCGACGAGCTGCACGACGTGACGACGCTGCCGCTGCACCACTCCGAGACCTACGAGCAGGGCCGCCACCAGTTCTCCGGCGACCTCGTGCTCAAGACGAGTGGCGCGTTCGGCTACACGGTGCGGGTCGTGCCCAAGCACGCCGGCCTCGCGACGCCCGCGAGCCTCGGCCTCGTCGCCACCGCCTGACGCCCCAGCTTTTGCTCCCCATGCGGGAACGTTGAGGGTCCGGAGGGAACATTTCCCTCCGGACCCTCAACCTTTCCTCCGTATGCCGGCCCCTCACCAGATGAAGCGGGGCAGCATCCAGAGGACGAAGCCGAGGACGACGGGCAGGGCCACGGCCGCGGAGCCGTGCTTCTGGACCGGCTCATGGCCGGTCCAGCCGACCGCCCGCCGCATCCGCAGCGCCACGACGACGAGCCCGGCACCCAGACCTCCGGCCAGCAGCCCGAGGCCGACCCGCTGCAGCGCGCCGTAGGTCCCGGTCCACGTCGTCGCGACCCGCTCGCCGGCAGCCTCGAGTCCGACGACGTCGCCGTCGGGCTGCGAGAGCATGACGCCGCGGGTCACCTCGGCGCCCCGCAGTCTCGCCGAGGCCCGGTCAGGCAGCGACACCTCCTCGGCACGTCCCGACGCCGGCTCGAGGTCCCAGTCGTCGCCCGCATCCCGCCGTGAGTAGTGGGGACCGTCGACCGTGACGTCGGTGCGCACGAGGCACATCCCGCTCGCCTCGCTCCCGCACGTCCGGCCCTCCGCGACGACGCCACCCCACCGGGCGGCGCCGACCGCGTTGAGAGCCGTGAACAGACCGACGACGAGGAACACGACGCCGAGTGGGAGCAGCACGAACGGCCGCGCGAAGACCTTGCCCATCGACGGCCCTGTCGTTCCGTCCCCGTCGATCGAGCCTCAGCCGAGCTCGTCGAGCGCCTTCTGCGACCCCGGGTGCAGCTCGACCGGCTCGGACTCCTTGGCCGTCGCCGGGTCGAGGTCCTTGGCCGCCGGGTGCACCTTCTCGAGGTCGGCCTTCTTGTCGAAGAGCAGCTTGGTCAGCGCGCAGGCGTTGTTCTCGGACATGTCCGAACGGACCAGCAGCACGTTGGGCACGACGACCGTCTTCGCGTCCGCCGGCGTCTTGTAGGTCGCCGCCGGGATGACGTCCTCGGCATAGACCGGGTTGACCTCCTTGAGCTTCGGCAGCAGGGGAGTGATGTCGATGAACTGGACCTGGTCGCCCATCGCCGTCATGAGGTCGGTGATACCGCCGGTCGGCAGGCCACCGGACCACACGAGCCCGTCGATGCTGCCGTCCTTCATGCCGTCGACGGTCTTGGTGAGGTCCAGCCGTTGCGCCTGCACGTCCTTGGCCGGGTCGAGCCCGGCAGCCTGGATGAGCCGGTTGGCGATGACCTCGGTGCCCGACTTCGGCGAGCCGGTCGAGATGCGCTTGCCCTTGAAGTCCTCGACCTTCGTGATGCCCGACTTCTTCGACACGACGACCTGCGTGTAGTTCGAGTAGATCCGCGCGAGAGCCTTGACGTCGGCCTTCTTGCCCTCGAACGCGCCCTTGCCGGTCACCGCGTCGGCCGCGGTGTCGGCGAGCGAGAACGCGATGTCGTACTTCTTGTCGACGAGCTGCTGGATGTTCTGCACCGATGCACCGGTCTCGGCCGCGGTCGCCTTGAGCTCGGTGTTGGCGCTGATGACCTGCGCGAGGCCACCGCCGAGCGCGTAGTAGACGCCCGTGCTGTTGCCCGTCGCGATGGTGATCTGGCCGGCGCTCGCCGTGCAGTCGTCTCCTCCAGATCCCCCGCTCGCCGCGGAGTCGCTGGTGCGGTCCTGCTTGCCACCGCAGCCGGCGAGGGCCAGTGCGGTGACCGCGGCCACCGCGACGACGGATGTGCGAACTCGGTTGCGACTCATGCCTTTTCCTCCAGTTTGGTGGTGCCTTCGTCAGCTGTGGGGGTATGCCGTGTGCTCGCCCTCGTGAACCACGCGAGGGCCACGGCGGCGGCGAGGAAGACGAGCCCGACGCCGATCGAGAACGGCTGCAGATAGAGCAGGAGCCCGGCGGCGGGGACGCAGAGGGCGCGGACGACGGGCTTGACCGGGCCGAAGAGCCAGCCGCCCGTGATGACCGCGAGCGCGGCGACGGCGAGCATCGACACCACCGTCGTCCAGACGATCGAGAGCGCGTCGCCCTGCATGAGCAGGTGCGAGCCGTTGTCGGTGATGACGAAGGCGAGCGGCGCGAGGAAGGCGGGCAGCGTGTACTTCCACGCGTTCCACATCGTCCGGATCGCGTCACCACCGGTGATCGCCGATGCGGCGACGGCCGCCAGAGCCGTCGGCGGTGAGACCTCGGAGAGGACGGCGTAGTAGAAGATGAACATCGCCGTCTCCGGCGCGCTCACCCCGAGCGTCTGCAGCGCCGGGCCGATGACGACCCACGCGATGATGAACGACGCCGTCACCGGCACCGCGAGCCCGAGCACGGCGATCGCCACGGCCGCGAAGACCGCGGTGAGGACGAGCACCCCGGTCTCGTTGCTCGTGAGCGCCTGCGCCGCGGACACGAGCATCGACGCGAGCGACTGGCCGATGCCGGTCTTGACGATGACCGAGGTGATGATGCCCGCCGCGGCGCACACCGAGGCGACGGGCAGGACCGAACGCACACCCATGGCGAGACCGCGATAGAGGTCCACGGCATACGCGCGCAGTGCCTGGGGGAGCGGGAGTCGCGACGCGTCGGGGTCGAGCGGATCGCGGCCCGAGACGAGGCGCTCGACGAGGCCGAAGAGGGCGGCGACACCGGTCGCGTAGACGACCGCCTTGAAGGGCGGGATGCCGAGCGCGAGGAAGCCGACGATGACGAAGAGCGAGAGGAAGTGGTAGCCGAAGCGCATGAGGAGCTGGAGCGCGCTGCGGGTCGCGACGTGCACCTCGCGGGCGCCGAAGCGGCGGGCGTCCATCTCGACGGCGAGGATGATGCCGAGGTAGTAGAGCAGCGTCGGGATCGTCGCCCAGAGCAGCACCTGGAGGTAGTTGACGCCGAGGTACTCCGCGATGATGAACGCCGCGGCGCCCAGGGTCGGGGGCGAGAGGATCGCGCCGATGCCGGCCGCGGCGAGCATGCCGCCGGCGGCTTCACGGGGGTAGCCCGCTCGTTTGAGGATCGGCCACGAGACCGAGCCGAGGCTCACGGCGGTCGCGGTGCCGGAGCCGCTCACGGTGCCGAGGAGGAAGCCGCTCAGCGCCACGGTGCGACCGGGCGCACTCGAGCTCTTGCGGAACGCCGCGAACGAGATGTCGATGAAGAAGCGGCTCGCACCGGTCGCCTCGAGCACCGCGCCATAGATCGTGAAGAGGACGATGTAGGTCGCGGCGACGTCGAGCGGGATGCCGAAGAAGCCGGACGCGTCGTTGTAGAGGCCGTTGATGATGTCGCCGAAGTTCATGCCCGCGTGGCTGATCGACCACGACACGGGCAGGAAGCCGCCGTAGTAGGCGAACGCGAGGAAGACCGCGCAGACGATGGGCAGGACGAGCCCGGTCGTGCGGCGGGTCGCCTCGATGACGAGGAGCAGCAGCAGCGTGCCCATCGCGACGTCGACGGCGCCGAGCGAGCCCTGCCGGTCGAGGAAGGCGTTGAACCCGCCGCCACCGTCGCCGATCGTCACCGGGAGGACGGGGTAGAGGCAGACGAGCAGGGCGAGGGCGGCGAGGGCCCAGTCGAGGATGCCGGGGTCGTCGCTGCCGGGCGCCGGTCGCGCCGGTCGCGCCGGTCGCTCCGGTTGCGCCGTGGTCGCCTCGGTGTCGTCGCGTATGCCGTCCCGCTCGGTCTCGCTCGCGCGTGCGCGTCGACGGGTGGCGCGGTAGCAGACGAAGACGAGGGGGAGGACCGCGGCGAGGAAGAGGATGAGGTAGTACTGCCCGCCCTGCCGCAGCGGCGAGAACACCTGGTAGAGCACGAACATCGACACGAGGAAGCAGACGGCGGTGAGGACCTCGTCGAGCCGGGGGGACAGGCGGCGGCCGGGGCGCTCCTCGTCGTACTCGCCGATGAGCCCCTCGACGTCGGTCGTCGACTCCTCGCGGACCTCGCGCAGGCTCGTCGACGTCGTGGCGGACGAGTCGCCGGCGGAGCGGGCGTCAGCGGAGCCGGCGGGTGCGTCGGCAGGGTCCGGAGGCACCGTCCGCTCGACGTCGTCGCCGGACCGCGTGACCTCCGTTGGTCGACCCATGGCACCCCAACCTAGTCAGAGGATGGGCCGTTCGGGCCGGTGGCGGGTCGCCCATCTGGCGACGGACGAACGGGGCCGAAGGCCTCTGTTCCGGTCGGCGCCACCGGCCCACGCTGGACGCAGGCATCGAGGAGGTGCGCGATGGACTGGGACCTGGGCCTGCGTGGTCTCGGCACGCTCGTCGCCCTGTCGCTGGCGTTCGGCGCGGTTGCCGGGCTGCTCGTCGGTAACGGCGTCGCCCATCGCCTGGACGCCATGGCCGTCACGGCGCTCGCGTGCACCGCCGTCGGGATCGTCGTCAGCGAGGTCGTCCTCGGGTCGAGCGGGGAGGCCCAGCCGGTCGACAGGCTGGCGCGCAGCGGTGTGCTGGTGGCCGGCGCCGTCACGACGGTCGTCGTCGTGCTCGTGATGCGTCGCATGTCCCACCGGGGGGCGCCGAGGGCGCGGGGCCGGACAGCCGGAGGTCGGCGGGCATAAGGGCGGTGGCCGCGCGGCGGGGAGGTCGGCGTGCCGCCGCTCGAGTGGCTGGGTCCCGCGTGGCTGGTTAGCCTGTGGTCTGGGTTCGACCGAGGGGCTGTGGACAACGCCACGGCGCTAAGGCCGAATCCTGCTTGCATGGCCGGGTCGGTGGGACCGACGGGTCAGGGTCGGAGGTCGCGCGTGAGCCGGGAAGGCGAGCGCGCGCAGCACTGGGGAAGGGGGCGCGTCGTGGACGCCGTGCGCACCGTGGAGGCCGAGGTTCGTGAGCTCGTCCGTCGCTCCGGGGTCGACCCCGCCCGCGACCCGAAGGCCGTGCAGCGGCTCGTACGCGACGCCGTCGCCGACTACGACCAGCGCTCGATGCACGGCGGCATGCCCGTCCTCAGTGACGTCACGCAGGCGGAGAAGTCGGTGTGGGACACCGTCGCCGGGTTCGGACCGCTGCAGCAGTACTTCGACGACCCGACGGTCGAGGAGATCTGGATCAAAGATCGAGTGCCAGCCGGCTTTTCTCGCTCCGCAGGATCGACCCAGCGCGCAGGCACAGGCTGCGTCTTCTCTGACAAGGAACGAGGCGACGTCCCGGGTGGAGTACTCGTCTGCCTAATGGCTGCGGGTCTATTTGCGGTCGCCATGACGATGGCAGAGAACCAGATCGATTCAGTCTTAGCGTGGGCAGCTCGATTGATTCCTTGGTGATGCGCTGACTGCTGGATCGCCGGTATACCTTGCACAACCACCAGGCAATGATCGACTACCCGTCGGGAGCAACAGGGCATCGTCCAACACGCGATTAGGCCGTCAACCACGCAAACGGCTTGTCGTGACCTGATGTGTGCTGCGAAACGCTCAAACCCAAGAGGCCGATCCGCCCAGTCCGTTGGGTGAGGCAGCAAGGCGTTCACCCGAACGAGAATCGAGACAGGTTCACCCGCCTCGCACGACCACCTGATAGATAGCCTGTCGCGATGGTTGCGACACACCCGTGGGCTCTTGAGCGGTTGGAGGGCGTCAGCACCGCCGCCATAGCCCGTCGAGAAGGCGTCTGCCATCAATGGGTCTCTCGCGTGACCAAACCGTATGGCCCGTTTCCCCGCGCTGGTACTCCCTCTCGGGAGACCGTAGCTGTCTGGGTGCGAGAGCGATGGGCTGGCAAGTCGGCTGCTCAAGTGGCTCGGGAGCACGGCGTCAGCGTCGAGCGGGTGCAGCGCGCAACACGAGAACATGGCCCTTTCACAAACAAGTTCCAGATCGACAAGCACGTCACGATCACTCAAATCAGCGATCGACTACGCGTGCCAGTACCCACGCTCTGCAAGTGGGTATCGACGGGATTCCTTATCGCTCCTCAGGTGTCCTCGAAGCGGCGGCTCTGGACGGTGGAGAACTTCGAGGACTGGCTCGAGCGAGCCGCACTTGAGACCTGTCCCCTGTGTGGAGCCATGACCCGAGACCAAGCGCGGCACGCAGGAGCCGTGCACCGGTGACAGATCTCTCATCATCTCTAAGCCGGGGGCCTGGGTTGGCGTACACCGTCCCTGCAACGACATAACGCGCAGGCGCAGAGGCATGGATCAATGACCGCTTACGGCGGGTTGTGAAGGTAGCTTTCCGCGGCTTCAGATTGCCAAGGCGTTCAGCCGGGATCAACTGGCGCAGCGCGAACGCGGCGATGTCGCCTATCTATCACGAGCCCCTGACCCGTTACACCGTTGTTGAAGCCCACCGCGGCTCGGTATTCCGGCCACGACATCACGCGTCAGCGGTGTCAGGGCGTGGGCCATGGGTCCGCGCAACTAACGGTTGAACCTGAATCAGGAAGATGTGTCCATCATCGTCGCGAACAGTCGCGCTGATCGACGGCTGATGACACCGACTGATGGCTCCCGTGTACGCCTCGCTCTCGTCAAAGGCCTTGTCGGCTGCCTTCTGCGGCGATCTCGGCTCGGCGGGCAAGGCCGAGCGTCTGCATAACTTGGGCGACGTGAGTCTCGACGATGCGCGGCGACAGGTAGAGGCGTTGGGCGATTTCCGATTGGTGTTGCCGCCCACGAGAAGTCGAACCAGTCCATCTCGGCATCAGTGTTGCTCCCCCATCCGCTCTTGGGCCGAGGTAGTGCCCTACACGGCCGGCGGGCACAGCGGTCGCCACGGTGTCCTCGCGAGCAGGGTCGCGGATGGCCCGCAACGTTTCGTCTTGGTCCCCGAGCCAGGACAGGTGGTCCGAGCCAGCGCGCTCCAACAGCTCAGCGCCAAGGATCTGGTCGGCCATCTCGCGACCGCACTCCACCGGTATCTCCATGTTCTGAGTTGAGTGAATGAGAAGGTGGGAACTCGGATATCGGCCAAGGTGTCGTGGGCGTCGACGTCGAGGTGGAGCCTCAGCGAGGCGGCAACGGCCCCCGGAGAATAGACCAGCCGCTGGTCCCCGAGACGGCGACGATTCTGCTCACCGCCGCGAGGTGCGCGACCTCGTCGAGCGGATGCCCAAGTCGTCCGGCCGACGCCCGCCTCGCCTCGGACCTCCAGCAGTCCTCGGCGGCCATGGTTCTCAACCCTCTAGCCGGTAAGGCCTACCTCGATGCACCGCTCGACGTACAGCGGGCGGTGCTCCGCTCGGCGATGAAAAGGTGACCGTCCTGCCAGCCCGAAGCGCGGCAGAACATCGACTGACGAGCAGCTGCTGATCGTGGGCACGGGCGCATGATGAGTCCGCGTCAAGCCGCTGTCAGGCCTCGCAGCTAGGGTCAGGCTGTGCCCGACTCTGACTGGACCAACTACGGAGAGATCTTCACGCGCCGATGGGTAGTGGACACCATCTTGGACGCTGTCGGTTACTCGTCCGAGGCCGACTTGACGACCCTTCGGCTGTGCGAGCCGTCTTGTGGTTCAGGTGCCTTTCTGGGCCCGATCGTCGAGCGGCTGATCGCGAGCGCGAAGCGTCATGGTGTTCCGCTAGACGTGCTGGCCGGTGCGATTCGTGCCTACGACTTGCAGCCCGAGCACGTCGATGTGTCTCGACGGAAGTGCGTCGATCTGTTGCTCGCGGCTGGGGTCGATTCATTAGTTGCTGTGAAGCTGTCGGAGCAGTGGGTCAAGGTCGCTGACTTCTTGATTGACCCGGTTGATGAAGAGCCGGTCGACGTTGTGGTCGGGAACCCGCCGTACATCCGGTACGACGACCTTCCCTCGGCGGTGGCGACGGCCTATCGGCTCGGCTGGCCGACAATGCGTGGTCGAGGCGACATCTACGTTGGCTTCTACGAGCGCTCGCTGCTCATGCTCAAGCAGGGTGGCCGGGTCGGTTTCATCTGCGCCGACAGGTGGATGCGTAACCAGTACGGCGCACCGCTGCGGGCATTCGTCTCTGATGGCTTTGCGGTTGAGCAGGTGTGGACGATGCACGACGTGGACGCGTTCGAGGCCCAGGTCTCCGCCTACCCCGCAATCACTGTCATGAGCCGACGCCCTCAGGGTTCTGTCGTTGTTGCCGACACTACGTCCGCCTTCGGGGCGTCGAGTGCAGTAACGCTGCTTGAGTGGGCACAGAACGCGGAAGGATCCAGCGGCTTTTCCGACGTAGGCGTAGCGGCTCACAGAGTGCCGCATTGGTTTGAAGGGTCGGAACTGTGGCCGACGGGCTCGCCGGCCCGACTGGCCTTGATCGAGCTGCTGAATGACAATTTCGAGCCGCTTCACAACCCGAACACGGGCACCAAGGTCTCGATCGGCGTTGCCTCCGGCGCAGACAAGGTGTACGTCACGAAGAACCCAAACGTGGCCGAGCCCGACCGGATGTTGCCACTAGCGATGCGGCGTGACCTCATGCGAGGCGAATTCGAGTGGCAGGGCAACTACCTCGTCAACCCTTGGGACTCCGATGGCCAATTGGTCGACCTTGCGGACTATCCCCGCATGGCGGCGTACCTCAGCGAGCATCCCGGCTTGAAAGACCGGCACGTCGCCAAGAAGGCCCCCGCTTCATGGCATCGCACGATCGACAAGGTGACGCCCGGCCTCACTGAGAAGCCCAAGTTGCTCCTGCAGGACATGAAGGCGCACATCCACCCGGTGCTCGAACCGGGTGGCCACTATCCGCACCACAATCTGTACTACGTCACCTCGGACTCTTGGGATATGGAGGTTCTGGGCGGACTGCTGTTGTCGCGGATTGCGCAGGCATTCATCGAGGCCTACTGCGTCCGAATGCGTGGCGGCACGCTGCGCTTCCAGTCGCAATACTTGAAGAAGATCCGAGTGCCCGATCCGGGCTCTGTGAGCGAAGCAACTGCCGAGGCGCTTCGAACGGCTTTCCGCCAACGTGACGTTTCTGCTGCGACGCTCGCCGCTGCGCAGGCATACTCCATCGACCCTGCGCACTACGAGCTAATGGAGACACCCGTTGCTACAACCTGACGAGATCGAGCCGCTACTCATCAATTTCTGGGCGAGGCGAGGCGAGTCCGCGCAGCGTCTTGCGGCCGCAGGGCGCTCCAACACCGGTGCTCAAGCGCGAGATGCCCTTCACATGCAGAGCATGGCTACATTCGTGCGCCAAATGTTCATCGACGCGGGGCTCGACTCGAGCGACGTGGTGCTCGATCGCGCCGTTCCAGGCTTCTACCGACGCTCCAAGGAGTGGGACGTGGTGGCGATGCGTAAGGGCCACCTCGTGGGCGTCGTCGAGCTGAAGTCGCAGGAGTCGAGTCCGGGCAACAACGCGAACAACCGACTTGAGGAAGCGGTCGGGAGCGCGGTCGATGCACACACGGTGCAGGACTACTCAGGCGTGTATGGCGATCTGGGTGTGTGGGCCGCCTGGTGCATGACCTTCAACGCCAACTGTGAGACCGGCGCCCCCGTGGGTTACAAGTTCAACCGCGCACCGCTGTTTTCAGTCGACCCGGAGTTCGAGCCGATGACCTACGCGTCCCAATACGAGATTGCGGTCCAACGATTTATCGCCACCAACGTCTACAACGCGGCATGGATGCTTACTACCTGGATCAACGCGGACAGTTCCATCGGCTACTACGAGCCGGTGCCGACCGCGACGGCGGCAACACTCCGCACCCAGATAGAGGCACGCGTCCAGTTCGCCCTGCAAGTCCTTGGATAGGTTTGGCTTTCTAAGCTCCTCGCATTGTATTGGTGGACCCCAGGCCCAGCCGACTCCCCAAAGTCCTGAGAATCGAATCGCGGACGTGTGTGGAGGCCCGACCTGAGTCGATCCAAGCCTACTCGTCCACGATCGGGGCGATGGTCCTCCTCTCCGGCGCTGTCCTCACCGGCGCCCCGCCTGCAATTCCGCCCCTGAGTCGGTAGAGCTGAGAAGCCACGCAGCGGTTCCTCTACCTAACGGCATTGACGTCGATGCTGGGCACGCCAACGATGCTCATCGATGAGTGAGCTCAGAGCCGTGCAAGTATGTCGCGCAGCAGGTCGCGTGCCTCTTGTGTGAACGCTTGGCGGTTGGTCCGCCTCCATTCAGAATCCGCGCTATGCACTCGCTTTAACTCAGGAAGCAACTCAAATGCCGTGTCCTGCAGCAGCTTCAGGCCTTCCTCCTCATGCGTCATCTCCTCGTCCAACGCAAGGTCATATTCGCTCTGTCCCCGATATATTGAAAACTGACCGCTTGCCGTGACCTCCAGCGAGGCGCGCAAAGAGAGCGCTTCGGACCAAACAACAAATTTGGCAGGGCCAAATCGGTTAAGAGTGCCAGCTAGAAGCGCGAGCAACTCCGGCCGGTCCATCTCCACGCCTCGCGACATGTTGGTAGGTCGATAGGCCATATCCTGATTGGACATCGACCGGACGTTGACGACTTCTAGGTCGTCGTTCAGTTGCGGGTCATGGGTGGCGCGATACAGAATCCACCGGAAAAAGTCGTCGTCTCCGAATTCTAAGTCGTTTGAGTCACGCATCACTGCGGCCGAGTCGTCCACGCTCTGTAGTAGGTCTTCCACTGCAGGAATGACGTGGGCTCGAAGGCGCGTGTCATTTCTCTCGCCTAGCAAACCCAGCACTTCGCCATCCTCAACGCCCTCGGCGAATGTGATGTCCGCGGCTCTAAGCCGGGCAGTGACTCGGCTGTCCGCCTCTACGCCGAACACGCGTTCCAGTGTTCGGTCAGGCTCGTCCCAGTAGAGCCGTGCGCGCACCTGGTCGGGGTAGTCCTCCGACTCAAGAACTGGCTCTGGGCGGCCACCGGTGGGACGGTTGCGGAGTACCTGCCCGATAAGTTGGTCGGTGTCGTCCCTGACCGAACCCCATCCGCGGGTGCCTGGTTCCCCGGTGTAGCGGGCGTCCCTTAAGGCGGCCGCGATGTCCTCTAAAGGTGCGCTCGTCAGTATTCGGACTGGCGTTACCGAGATCTGTCCAGATGTCGTCGTCGGCATGCGTCCCCCATGTCTAGCTCAGCTCGACGGCCTTCACCGAGGCGTCAAGGTGTACCAGACGCGCGAGCGCGCGTCCTCTTCTACTAGAAGATCGCAGCGCATATTTTACCTTGCAGCGGACGGGGAGGCCCTTGCTCACCGGTTCCCACTCGACGCGCGTAAGCGCCACCGTCCCGACCTGGTCAAGGTCAGGCAAGTTGTGTTCAAAGCCTGCTGTCGCCATCTGGAACGTGATGTTCGTCGGCGACATGTCCTCGCTGAGGTGAAACACCCCATCAGGTATCACCCGGATGTAGAGCCACACCTGCTCCTTGGACAGGCGACGCATCAGGATCCAAGAAAGCAAGGACCGGTCAGGGGCTTGAACCTCGTGTGTGATGAGACGTCGCTTTCGAGAGTCGCTAGAGCGAATGGAGAACACACGGTCCTCAACGACGACTTTGTCACTCTTCCACACCAGCTTCAGAGAAGGAATCTTCCAAATTCTCGTGCTTGCGAGCCCCGAGAGGGCTAATGCCACAACGACTGCGAACGCTTGTGCGGCTAGGAACGGAGGAGTCCACCCGAATTCCTCTTTGATCCACAAGACCGCAAGGTAGCTTAATAAGGCGGTGGCAGTGCGCAGCAGCCCGTCGATCGGGCCGAACCATGATTTCACCTGTCAGGATCCGGTCCCGTAGCCGAGAGCCCGCTCAAGATCCTCGCGGAAACGTTTGAACGACTCATCTCGCCGGTATCGAATCTCTCCATCCCGGTTTACTTGCAGTTCCTCCGCAGAGTGCGGTATCCGGGCCGTTATGCTAACCACCACAGCATCATTTTCGAGAATGACCAAATCAGCCGATTCTAAGGAACCGTGCAATTTCACGATGTTCTTCAGTGACGCTTCGAGTCCTTCTTCCAG
Organism: Knoellia flava TL1; assembly: GCF_000768675.1. Classification (GTDB taxonomy): domain Bacteria; phylum Actinomycetota; class Actinomycetes; order Actinomycetales; family Dermatophilaceae; genus Knoellia; species Knoellia flava. The sequence continues at coordinate 84,785 of NZ_AVPI01000077.1, forward strand.
CTCCGACGGCAGAGGCTCAAAGTTTGAATCTCGAAGGTCCAGTTCAGAGATGCGGTACCCATGTTGAGCCAACTCGTGTGCCAACTCAAGTAGCCCCCGGGTTCCGAGGATCTTCGGCCGAGTGCCATTTTCCTTATCCTCGTAGTCCCACGGCCGGGCATCGACCCTCTGGTCGACCGCGTCAAGAAGCTCCGCGCCGGACGGGCCGGGCTGCACGACGAGCTGCTTTGTCGACACGTACGGCATCATGCCACCGCCCACCGACGGGTGATGGCATACGGAGTTCTTGGGCGCCATGCTGGGTGCATCGAGGGCTGGTCGCGGAAGCGCGAGGCCCCAGCGCAGAGGGCCACCAGCACCGACACTGGGTCAGCGCTCGTGGCATCGGCGTCGTCGGTCATCGTGCATCCCTTCTGGCTTGGTGGAGAAACTTGGGGGAGATATCGCGCCTAACCCGGAGGTGTAGGCCGCGCGGCAAGGGGAGGGGCTCCCCGCCAGGCCCTCGGCGGCAGCCTCCCGGCAATGGGTTAACCCCCGGGGAACTTTTTCTTCGGCCGGGGAATGGTGTGGGTGGGTGCCCCATGGCTGGCGGTGAGGCGCTGCTGGGTAGGGCCAGCTGACGCCTACCGGCAAAGTAGGTGAGGTTCAGCTACCCAACGACGGGGGCGCGGATCTCGTGTCCGGCGCGGAGTGACCTCTGGCTGTCGACGACGGTCGCCCGTTCGGTCTGTGCCTTGCGGATGGTGCCTACCGTTGCTCGGTTTTCGCCGAGGTTGGGCCGGTGAAGGGTGATGCCGGCGCGGAGCCCGTTTCAGGCCAGGAGTTAACGGACGTGGGCTCGCTCGACATCGCCTGTTCCGCGTCGCCACGCCTCACCACTGGCGTCCGCGGCATACCGAGGTGGTGTCGGTGAGGCGGTCCCGCTGAGCAACGCGACCGTCCAGCAGACCGCGGCCGACTACGTGTCGCGCCGACCCCCGGCCCGAGACACTGACCGAGTGGGGTCTCGGCAGCAGCACCGGCACCCCCGACGGGACGAGCGCCGTCGTCAGCTTGTCCGGGGTCGCCGACGTGCCGTTCGTCGGCTGGCTCCTCGGTGACGGCGTGACGATCACCGTCACCTCACGCGCCCGCGCCGACCTCGTCCGGTAGCCGCGCGCATCCACGCCACGCCGTCCCACCTTCGCGAAGGCCGAGGTTGCGGTGTTTCGGCGGGAGACGCAGCGACAATGACCCCGTGGACACCGCGCGGTCGGCCCGCTCCTGGCACCTTCTCACTGCCGTCGTGGCCTGGGTGGCCCTGCTGCTGCAGCTCGTCCTCGTCGTGCGGGGCAGCGTCGTGCTCGACGACGCGGCGCCGCCGGGACTGAGCACGCGGCTCATCCGCTACATCTCCTACTTCACGATCCTCACCAACTTGCTCGTCGCCGTGACGACGACGACGCTCGCGCTGGCGCAGGACCGCTACCCGACGTGGTGGAAGGTGCTCCGGCTCAACGCGATCGTGGGCATCACCGTGACCGGGCTCGTCCACTGGTTCCTCCTGCGGCCGCTGCTCGACCTCGACGGCGCCGACTGGCTCGCCGACAAGCTGCTCCACGTCGTCGTGCCGCTGCTCGCCTTCGTCGGCTGGGCCGCCTTCGGGCCGCGTGGCAAGGCGGAGCGCCGGCTGCTCCTCGCCTCGCTCGCCTACCCGGTCGGATGGCTCGCCTACACATTGGTGAGGGGAGCGGTGACCGGCTGGTACCCCTACCCGTTCCTCGACGTCGGGCTGCACGGCTACGCCGGCGCACTGGCCGCCTGTGCCGGGGTCGCCGTCCTCTTCGTCGCGCTGACGTGGGGGTTCATCGCGGCCGACCGGCGACTCCCAGAAGGGCGACGCTGACCCGAAACTGACCCGAACGGAGGAAAGCAAAATGCCTCCGACGGGCTACGGGCATTTCCGACAATCCTCGGACAGCCCTTCGCGTGCAGGAGAACGATCGTGGGTCAGGAGCCTGCCGCACCCAGGCGACGCTCCCGTCACCACGGCGGTGCTCCGAGAAGGGGATCCGTCATGCACCACTTCGCCTCGCGCCTGGTCAAGTCCGTGGCGCTCACCGCGGCACTGGGCCTCGCGACCGCCACAGGAGCTGCAGCCCACGAGTGCTACAACGCCAGCCGCTCCGACAAGGGCAACGAGATGGCCGGCTCCAAGTCCCAGGCCTGGTTCACGCTTCACGTCTCGGACATCATCGCCGGGGAGGTGGCAGAGGACATGTACGACGCAGAGACCGGCGAGTGCATCCTCGGGGAGCTCGAAGCCAGCGGAGTCCCCGCGTCGTTCACCATCAAGATCCGTGCCGGCAAGGACGGTCTCGTCGGCGGTCCCAACAACGCGGACGGCCACGGCATCGACCACATCTTCCCGGCCTACGGCGACTCGATCATCGGCGCCTACGACACCTGCGGTGTCGAGCCGCCCATGTAAAGACGCGGGGGGCGGTGGCGGGTGGCCGGGACAGGGTCGGTCACCCGTCACTCGTCCACCAGCACACAGGCCACGGACCGACGATGGGGCGACGGCGGGCGGCGCGTGGTGAGGACACGGCATACGGGCACGTAGTCTTGGCTCTCGTGGCCACCGACTTCACCCAAGAGATCAAGGACCTGCGCACGACGATGACCTCCGTGCGCGAGGTCACCGACCTGACCGCGCTCGAGGCCCAGATCAGCGACCTCGAGAGCCAGGCGGCGGCCCCCGACCTCTGGGACGACCAGGAGAAGGCGCAGGCGGTCACCTCCGCCCTCTCCCGGGCCAAGGCCGAGTTCGACCGCGTCACCGGCATGGACGCCCGCATCGACGACCTCGAGGTCCTCGTCGAGATGGGCCAGGAGGAGAACGACGCCGAGACCCTCGCCGAGGCCGAGAAGGAGCTCGTCAAGGTCAAGAAGGCCGTCGGCGAGCTCGAGGTGCGCACCCTGCTGTCCGGTGAGTGGGACGAGCGCGAGGCCGTCGTGACGATCCGCGCCGGCGCCGGTGGCGTCGACGCCGCGGACTTCGCCGAGATGCTCATGCGCATGTACCTCCGCTGGGCCGAGCGCCACGGCTACCCGACCAAGGTCATGGACACGTCCTACGCCGAGGAGGCCGGCATCAAGTCGGCGACCTTCGAGGTCAACGTCCCCTATGCCTACGGCAACCTCTCCGTCGAGGGCGGCACGCACCGCCTCGTGAGGATCAGCCCCTTCGACAACCAGGGTCGCCGTCAGACGAGCTTCGCCGCCGTCGAGGTCATCCCCCTCATCGAGCAGACCGACTCCATCGACATCCCCGAGAACGAGCTCAAGATCGACGTCTTCCGCTCATCAGGCCCCGGCGGCCAGTCGGTCAACACGACCGACTCCGCGGTGCGCATGACCCACATCCCCACGGGCACGGTCGTCTCGATGCAGAACGAGAAGTCGCAGATCCAGAACCGCGCCGCCGCGCTGCGCGTCATGCAGTCCCGCCTCCTCCTGCTCAAGCGCGCCGAGGAGGCCGCCGAGCGCAAGGAGCTCGCCGGTGACGTCAAGGCGAGCTGGGGCGACCAGATGCGCTCCTACGTCCTCAACCCCTACCAGATGGTCAAGGACCTGCGGACCGAGTACGAGACCGGCAACCCCACCGCGGTCTTCGACGGCGACATCGACGGCTTCATCGAGGCCGGCATCCGCTGGCAGATCGCCGAGCGCAAGGCCGAGGACTGAGTCCCGTAGCGGGGCAGTGGATCTGACGGGAGCAACCCATGACGTATGCCGTGGAGCCACCTCCCGGGGGACCGGTCGACTGGGGCGCGTGGTCCCGTGACCTCGCCGCCACGATCCGGTCGCTCGCCGACGGCGACTCCGTCACCGTCACGGTCTCGGAGTTCCCGCGACCGCACCTCGTGCGCAAGGCGAGGTTCTTCGGGGTCATCCCGGCCCGCTACGAGGACATGGCTCCGTGGGTGCGGGTGCGGCGGGACGAGGACCACGCCGTCTGCGAGCTCGTCGGCAGCGAGGAGTTCGGCGGCGACTTCTTCTTCAGCCCCGACGAGGAGTCGACGCTGGCGGAGATCGGGTGGCGCGAGCCCGGACCGATCTCCATGGAGGAGCGGGTCTGGAACCGGTGGTTCCCCGACGACGTGACGCAGACGGCATACCTCTCGAGGGACGACGCGCAGGCGGCGGCCGAGCTCGTGACCCGCACCCTGCGCGACGTCGTCTACGCCGCCGAGGCGTGACACAGACGCCGTCCCAAAGGGCCATGACCGGTAGTTGACACCCTCGAGACTACCGCGCTGAAACCAGCGAATTCTGCTGTGCAACAGCGGAATTCACCTTCCCGATTTTGTGTGCCGGCAGCGGTGCGAGCCGCGCCGTCCCGAAGTCCTTGTCCCCCTCTTGCAGCCGGACCTACGTTGCAGCCAGTCCCACCACAACGAGGTGGGGGACGACGAAAGGGGAAGGTATGAACAAGATCCTCCGTCGGTCCGTCTTCGCAGCAACTGCGGGGGCGGCCCTGGCCGGGGCCACCTTGGTCGCGGCGCCGGCACAGGCGTTCACGTCGAGCAGCTCCGTCTACGTCGGTGGCACGAACTACTACGTCAAGGCGTGGTCGTGCAACCTCTACTGGAGCTCGTGCAGCTGGGACGCCGAGACCTCGATGTCCAACTCGAAGAGCTTCACCCACCGCGGTGACGTCAAGGCCAACGGCATCAGCGTCTCGATCACGATCTCCGCCGACGCGGGTGCCACGATCACCGGCAACTCGACCACATTGGCGACGGCCAGGGAGTCGGGCTACGGCCGCTACAACTACATGGCCGGCGTCGCCCGCCCCAGCGTGTTCTCGGTCTCCGTCGCGTCGCGTTCGCGCCTCGACACCGCCGCAGCCGACCCCAGCTCCGGCTGGACCACTTGGTGACGATGAGCTCGACACCGGGCCCCCTCCCCGCAATGGAGGGGGCCCGGCCCTCGGCAAGCCTACGGCCGCACGGCGTCCGTCGGCTCGTCGGAGCCGCCCTCGTGGCGGCCGTCGTGGCCTCGCTCACCGCCTGCCGACCGAGTTCGGACGACGAGGGCGGTGCGGCCGCGCCCGGGGCCGCAGTCGCCGGCGCGTCCTTCCGCTCCTCGAACGGCCTCTACTTCCCGCCCGAGCTCTGGAGCGCCGTGGGGGAGTCCCGCGAGGCCGGCATGCTCCGGGCACTCGCCACCGCCCAGGCCGGTGGCGCCCTCGACCGCACCCCGTGGGCGGCGAAGGACACCCCCGCCCTGCTCGCCGACGAGTCCTCGCCCCTCGAGGCGGCGTGGCTCGTGGCGCAGGGCTCCGAACCGGTGGGTGCCGGTTCGGGGGACGGGTCCACGCCACCGACCGGGTGGGCCCTGGCGATCGCCTCGGGCGAGTGGCTGCAGGTGTGGATGGCCGACGACCTTGACCGCGCCCGCGGGGGGCGAGCCGTCCTCTCGGCTGCCGACCGCAGCCGACTGGAGGCGGCCCGCACGGGGGCGGACGCACTCGGGCAGCACGTCGCGGCCGCGGTCCTCGCTCGCCGGGACGGTGTCTCCGGCGCGCCCTTGCCCACCCTTCCCGAGCGCGCCCGCACCGACAGCCCTCGCGAGGCGGCGCTGCTGCTCATGCTCCGCGGACTCGGGGGTGAGCCGCCGGAGGTCCACAACGCGGGCCTCGTCCCGAGCCTTCTCGCGGCTGCCCGCACCGACGACTGGGTGCTCTACTACCTCACCCGGGCCTATGCCGCCGCCGGCCGCCTCGAGACTGCCCGCGCGGTGCTCGCCCGCTTCGACTCACGCCGGGTCCTGCCCGACGGGTCCGTGCTCGAGGTGCCCGAGTTCAACGGCTCGGTCGGCTCGACCTTCCGCATGGTCCGCTACCACTCCGGACGACAGGACCTCGACGACTTCCTCGGCAAGGGTGGCCGCGCGGAGCTCGCCCGCACCCTCTCCGGGCAGCGCGCGGTCGACGCACTGCACGGCCTCGCCGTCACCGCCACCCTCGCGCTGCTCGACCCGGCGTCGGTCCCTGCCGACGAACGGCAGAAGGTGGTCGACGAGGCCGTCACCACACTCGTGCCCGGGACCGGTCCCATGACGCTGGAGCAGGCTGTGGCCTGGACCCAGCTGGCGGAGTACGCCCGGGCGCTGGCCGTGCCGATGCCCTACCGCGGACTCGCCCCCACCGCCGTCACCCGGTGGCAGGAGGTCAGCCCCGACGTGGCCGCCCCGACCCTCGCCAGGTTCCTCCGGGCGAGGGGCGTCGCCGCCAAGGAGGACCGGCAGGTCGCGGCGCTGCTGCCCGTGCTCCGCAAGGGCCTCACGAGCCGGCCGGCCGCCGAGATCGAGAGCTCCATCCTCGTCACCGGCTCCCTCGCGCTGCACGACATCGAGGGGGCATGGCCACTCGCGCCCTCGGTGGTCTCGGCCGCCCTCCGGGGTCGTTGGGGTGGGTGCCGCGGAGACTTCGACGGCTACCTCCGCGAGTCCGCGGCCTCCTCGTCGGTGTGCAACGTCGACGACTCGTATGCCGCGCTGGACCTGCCGGACGCCCTCCCGTCGGCCGCCTCGGCCGCCGAGGCCGCCCCCTCCGTCGGAGGCGTGGCGTGATGTCCTCGCGCACGCGATCGCTCGCCGGGCTCGCCGTGCTCCTCCTCGGTCTCAGCGGCTGCGGCTCCGACGCGCCCCCGCCCGAGGTGTCCGTGGCGTGCCCCGCCGGCACGGTCGAGGTGACCGTGACGAACCGGGCCAGCGAGGTCGAGCGCTACACCGTCCACGTGGCCTTCGAGCGGGCCGGCGACACCGAGCGCGAGGCCTACTCCTCGAACGACGTGGACCCCGGTGCGACCGCCATCGTCACCGACTCCCGACCGGACGAACCAGAGACCTGCTCCATCGAGAGAACCGAGGTGTTCCGATGAACCTGCTTCCTCCCGCGCTCGCTCGTCGGGCCTTGCGCACCCTGGGCGCGGCCGGCGTCCTCCTCGTCGTCGGGCTCGGGACGACGGCGTGCACGAGCGCGGATCCCGCGCCCGCCCCTGCGGTCTCCCGCACGACCGACGACGCCGCGGCGAACGACGCGCTCTACCGGTGCCTCATGGACCAGGGCTTCGCGGTGACGCGCGGCGCCGGGGGGGCCATCGAGTTCAAGGACCCCGAGGACACGCAGGGGGCGAGCTACACGACGGCACGCAGCCAGTGCCTGCGCGACCTCGAGGCCGACGGCACGGTCGTCGCCGCCGGGGCGAGCCTCACCGCGCAGTACGCATCGATGTCGCGCCTCCACGCCTGCCTCACCACCAAGGGGATCACGATGGCGGCCTGGCCGACGGAGGCGGTCTTCGTCGAGAAGGACGGCGCCTTCAACGTGCTGTCCGCGGCCGAGGAGGTCACGATGGAGCGCGCCGCCGGGCTGTGCCCCGACGAGGTCGCGGCCCTCGAGGCGCAGTGATGCGCGCGACCGCGCGGCTGGGACGCCGACTCGCCGGCGTCGTGGCGCTCCTCGTCATCCCGGGCACGGCCTTCGTCGCCGGCCGCAGCAGCCTCGCCGGTGTCGAGCGGGCGAGCGCCGGCGTCGTCGCCGGCCCGGCCGCCGTCGAGTGGACCGTCAAGCAGGAGCGGGTCGGCCGGACCCTCAGGCTGCCGGCGACGCTCCGCCTCGTGGACAGTCCCGGACCGCTCGTGGGTGTGGCAGGCATGCTCACCGCGCTGCCTCCCTCGCAGGGCCGGACCGTCTCCTCCGGCGACGTCGTGGCCGAGGTGGACCTGCACCCGATCGTGGCGGGGCAGGGCACCGTGCCGGCCTTCCGCCCGCTCCAGGTGGGCACCGTCGGGCCGGACGTCGCGCAGCTGCGTCGCTTCCTCTGCACCGAGAAGGTGCTCACGTCCTGCGCTGCCAGCACGACGTTCTCGCCGGCCGTGCGCTCCGCGGTCAAGGCCTGGCAGAAGTCGCTGGGGGTCACGCAGACCGGTGTCGTCCAGCCCTCGGAGGTCATGTGGCTCCCGGAGCTGCCGGCTCGGGTACGGCCGGCCACGACGGCCGCCGTCGGCAACCGGGTGACCGCCGACGACAGGCCCGTGCTCACCGCTGGTGGCGCGCCGACTCTCGACGTCCGCGTCACGCCCGCCCAAGCCAAGCTGGTGCCACCGGGTGCACCTCTGACACTGGGCCAGGTGACGGGTCGGGTGACCGGCGCCTCCGCAGCCGTCTCGTCCGGTCCGGACGCCGAGCAGGCTGAGCAGGCCATGACCCTCGACGTCGCCGGTCCGGACGGCCGGGAACCCTTGTGCGCCAGCGCCGGTCCGTGCGCGTCGCTTCTCGGGTCGGCGCTGAGCAGGAGCGTCACGGTCGACGTCGCGGTCGTCCCGTCGCGCACCGGCACGGGAGTCCCGGTGCGCGCCGTCCTCACCGGTGCCGACGGAGCGACATATGTGCGCGGCGTCGACGGCACCCGAAGGCCCGTCACCGTGGAGGCGACGGCCGGTGGGCTGTCGATCGTCACCGGGCTGCGCGTGGGGGAGCGGATCCTCGTCAACGAGGCTCCCCGTGGCTGAGACCGTCGTCGTCCCCGTGGCTGAGCACACGGGCGCGCCGAGGGTCGTCGCCAGGGACCTCACCTACGGCTACCGGCGTGACGTCCCCGTCCTCGACGGGGTCGACCTCGATCTGCGGCCCGGTGAGGTCGTGGCGCTGACCGGACCCTCCGGCCGGGGCAAGAGCACCCTGCTCTACCTCCTCGCCGGACTGCTCCGGCCGTGGTCGGGGACGGTCCGGCTCGACGGCGTCGACCTCGGCGAGCTGGCTGACGCGGAGCGCTCGCTGCTGCGGGCCCGGACCTGTGGCTTCGTCTTCCAGGACGTCGTCCTCGACCCGCGTCGCCGCATCCTCGACTCCGTCCTCGAACCCGCCCGGTATGCCGGCCACCCACCGAAGCGGTGGGTTCCACGTGCGCTCGGTCTGCTCGAGTCGATGGGGGTCGCCCTCCAGGCGGACGCGCGCCCCGGCGAGGTTTCCGGCGGCCAGGCCCAGCGCATCGGTGTGTGTCGTGCGCTGCTCATGGAACCCGGCGTCGTCTTCGCCGACGAACCGACGGGGAACCTCGACCATGCGTCCGCCGAGGCGGTCCTCGACGCGCTCGACGGAGCGGCCCGCCGTGGCGCCGTCGTCGTCATCGCCACGCACGACGACCGTGTCGTCGACCGCTGCACCTCCAGGGTCGTGCTGTCGTGAGGCCGGCGGCGATCCTCGGCGAGGCCTGGTCGAGCGCGCTCGCCTCGCGCGCCTTCTCCATCCTCTTCGGGGGGCTCGCCGGCGCGGTCGTCCTCGCGGTCGTCCTGCTCACCGCGCAGGTGCAGGCGCAGCGGGAGTCCGTGCGCGTCGCCTTCGAGCGTGAGCAGTTCCGCACCGTCGTGCTGGTCGACAACCAGGACAAGGGCGTGCTGCCGCCGGAGATGCCGAGCCGGGTCTCGTCTCTCTCGACGGTGACCAGGGCGTGGTCGTCGTCCGAGGCGTTCGAGGTGAGCAACGGCAGCCTGGCGGAGGGGGCGCGGGCGTCGGCACACATGCTCGAGGCCGACTGGTCGCGGTTGCCGATCACCCTCACGAGCGGGCGCCTCCCGAACGGCCCCGACGAGGCGGTCGTCGACGACGGCAGTGCAGCCGCGCTCGGCATCGACTCCACCGGGGGCTGGGTGCACGACGACCTCGGGCGCGCGTGGAGCGTCGTGGGCTCCTTCGTGCCCGACCACGAGCGCGCGCCCAGGTCGGTCCTCGTGCCGTGGTCCGGCACGACGCCGCCGCGCTCGGTGACGGTCGTGGCCGGCTCGGCCGCCGACGTCGACGCGACCGTGAGCAGTGCGGCCGGACTCGCCGACGTCACGGGCCCGACCGACCTCACGGTCGAGCGCTCCACCGACGCGGCAGCCATCGGCGGTGACGTCAGGTCGACCGTGGAGGCGTGGGCGGTCGTCATCGTCGCCACCGTCATGGGCGCGGGTGTCCTCGTCCTCGGCCTGCTGTCCCTGCTCATGGTGCACAGCCGCCGGCAGGAGTTCGGACGGCGTCGCGCCCTCGGAGCCGGACGCGGCGCGATCGTGGGACTCGTCGTGGCCCAGGGCGTCCTCGTCATCGCGCTCGGTGCCGTGGCCGGAGCCGCGGCCGGGTCAGCCGTCGGGTGGGCCCTCTGGGCACAGCTCGTCGATCCCTCGCTCCTGGCGGCCCTCGTCGTCGCCACGGTGGCGCTGGCCGTCTCGGCACAGGTCCCCTCCGCGGTCCTCGCCGGCCTGCGCGACCCGGTTCGCGTGCTGCGAACCGCCTGACGTCACTCGAAGGGGCTGTCGATCCATCCCCGGGCTGCAGCCCGCAGGGCGAGGTCGAAGCGGCTCCGCGCATCGAGGGTCACCGCGATGCCGGCGACGACGCGGCGCACCGTGCGCGTGGACTGGCCGGTGGCGCGGGCGATGGCCTCGTCCTTGTGGCCGAGCGCGAGCATGTTGAGGATCGCGAGCTCCATCGGCCGGGGCCCGTCGAGCGGTGACGGTGGCACCTTCGCCGTGAGCGGCTGGGAGTCCTTCCAGACGAGCTCGAAGAGGCTGTGGAAGAGATGGACGATGCTGCTGTGCTCGACGACGACGGCACCCTCGGCGGCCACCTCCGAGTCGAGCGGGATGACCGCAACCCGACGGTCGAAGACGAGCAGCCGTGTCGGGAGGGTGGGTCGGGTGCGGATCTTCACCCCCATGCTCACCGAGTCGAGGAGGTGGTGGGCCACGGCAGCGTCACGGTAGAAGGCCTCGATGCAGATCATCCGCAGCGTGACGCCGCGCTCGAGCAGGCCCTGGTCGAGTCCTCGACCCTCCGCGGCCGCCTCGACGGAAGGCTGGGTCGTGACGAAGGAGCAGACCTCGTCGCGCACGTCCCGGCCGAGCTCGGCGAGGCGCTCCATGACCTGCTCGCGCCGGTGCAGCGTGACGATGCCCGGACTGTCCAGGTGCAGGCCGGTCCCGCCGAAGACTCCGGACAGACGGTCGACGAGCAGCCGTGCGTCGGCCAGCTCGTCCATGTGGAAGGACGCGAGCTTCTCGCGCTCGGCGAGCAGGCCCCCGAGAGCGGCCCGTGGGTGGATGAGCCGCCACCCGGGTTCCTCGTCGTCGGAGGGAGAGATGACACCGAGGTTGACGAGGTGGTCGAGGCTGGTGCGGACGACCTTCTCGTCGAGCCCGCAGACCGCGGCGATGCCTGCCGCGTCGAGCCACTGCTGGGCGACGACGGCCTCGAGGACCGCGATGAGCACGTCGCCCCGGACGTCGCCCCGCCCGAACGTCTCCGTTGGCCCCGGCCGCATGCGGTCATGGTAGGCGATCACCGTCCGGGCGACGTGGCGCCCGGACGGTGTCGGGGCGTCGCCGCCGGCCCCGGGTCAGGTCCGGGTCACCAGCAGACGACGCAGAAGCCGTTGACGCCGGAGAGTGCGCCCTGGAGGGCGACGAGGATGTCGGCGAAGGACGGCGTGAAGGCGAGGGTGGAGAAGAAGGCCATGTCGTGATTCCCCTTGCTGGTGGTGGTGATGGCTGTGGTGAGGATGGTGCAGCGTCAGCGTCACACCCGGCCCGGCGGCCCGCTGACGTTTGGCTGTCCGCTAACGGCTTGTCCACTTCCGGCAATGGCTACAGCGAGCAAACCTCGCCGCACCACACATGCCCGTCCCGCGGAGTGGCCTCACGTCACATGGGCACGGACCGGGCGCGCGAGGATGCTGACGCCCATGCGCCCGACAACGACGTCTCCACGCACCCTCCTGGCGGCCGTGGCCGCCCTCGCCACGACCCTGACCCTCACGGTCGCCGCACCCCAGGCCTCGGCCGACCGGGCGAGCGACAAGCCCGGTGGCGGCCACTGCGCCCGCCAGTCCAAGATCGCCGTCCCCGGCGCCGAGATGCAGAAGGTCGCCTGCCTCGACGACCTCACGACGGCGAGCACCGTCGTCACCGGTCACAGCAAGGCCGCCGACTTCGCCGGCCTGCACACGCCCGGCACGGTCAACCCGACGGGCATCCCCGGCATCCAGGTCGACGGCTACTTCCCGGACACCTCGACGACGAACACGAACAACGGCTGGAACCACGACAGCCAGTTCGTCATCCGCATCCCGGACGACTGGAACGGCGGCCTCGTCGTCACGGGCGCACCGGGCAACCGCACGCAGTACGCCAACGACTTCATCTGGTCGGACTGGGTGCTCTCCAAGGGCTATGCCTTCGCGAGCACCGACAAGGGCAACATCGGCCTCAACTTCTTCGACGACGGCTCGGCGCCGGGCGGCAGTGTGCGCGAGTGGAACTCGCGCGTCACCGAGCTCACCGTCGCGACCAAGAAGGTCCTCCAGCAGGTCCGCGCGAGCAAGCCGAAGCACACGTGGATGGCCGGCATCTCCAACGGCGGGTACCTCGTCCGCTGGCAGCTCGAGAACCGCCCCGACCTCTACGACGGCGGCCTCGACTGGGAGGGCACGCTCTTCCGCGCGGACGGCCCGAACCTCCTCACCTACCTGCCGACCGCGCTCAAGCACTACCCCTCGTATGCCGCCACCGGCAGTCCCGAGGCCCACGCGGCGATGATCGCGGCCGGCTTCGCCCCCGGCAGCGAGTTCCTGTGGCCCTTCCACCACCAGGTCTACTGGGACCTCACGCAGCGGATCTACCGCGAGGAGTTCGACCCGACCTTCGACGGTGACACCAAGGCGGGAACGCCCTACTGCGCCAGCGGAACTCCGCAGTGCGACGCCGACTACGACTACGCGAGCCGCCCGGCGTCGGTCAAGGAGGCGGTCCGCTCGGTCGAGCTCACCGGCCGGATCGGCAAGCAGCTCATCACGGTCCACGGCGACATGGACACCCTGCTGCCGATCGGCACCGACTCCGACGTCTACGACGAGCTCATCGACGACGCCGGCAAGGGCGACCTGCACCGCTACTACCGCGTCGAGGACGGCACCCACACCGACGCGCTCGTGCCGGCGTTCCCGGACCGCCTGCGTCCGCTCCTGCCGTGCGCCCGCTCCGGGTTCGACGCCCTCACTTCGTGGGTCGAGGACGGCACCACCCCGCCGGCCGACGCCACCGTGACCCGGCCGACCTCGGGCGACCTGCTCCACACCTGCGCCCTGTCCTGACCCCCGACCCCGGGATGAACGACTGATTGCCCTTTTCGTCCCGAACCGGGACCGCGAGCGGACCGCGGCGGCGGACGAAATGGGCAATCAGTCGCGGGTGGGGGTGCTGGAATCGGCAGTCAGTCGATGGGCTGCTCGAGGCCGAGCGGGTCCTTCTCGTCGTGCTTGGCGACCGTCGTCCGCAGCTCGGTGTGCGGCATGAGCGCGACGGCGACGAGCGTGACGACCGCGACCGCGGCGGCGATGAGGAAGATGTGGCCGGTGCTGTCGCCGTAGGCGTGACGGACGATCGTGATGACCTGCTCCGGCAGCGCGCTCAGGTCGAGGCTCCCGCCGCCACCGCTCGTGTCGGCGGGCACCGGGAGCTTCGCGTCGCGCAGCCCGGTGGCGATGTGGTCGCCGACCCGGCTCGCGAGCACGGCGCCGAGGACGGCGATCCCGACCGTGCCGCCGAGCGAGCGGAAGAAGCTGACGACGCCGCTCGCCGCCCCGATGTCGCGCACGTCGACGGTGTTCTGGACGACGAGCACGAGGTTCTGCATGAGCGTGCCCTGCCCGAGGCCCATGAGGACCATGTAGGCAGACAGGTGCCAGATGGGCGTGGTGTGGTCGGTCGGGCCCATGAGCGCCAGGCCGGCGATGAGGACGACCGTGCCGACGAGCATCCAGGGCTTCCAGATGCCGGTGCGGGTGATGAGCTGCCCGGACACGGTGGCGCCGACCATGCTGCCGAGGATGAGGGGCAGCATGAGGAGCCCGGCCTCGGTCGGCGAGAAGCCCTGCGCCACCTGGAAGAACTGGCTGAGGAAGACCGACGTGCCGAACTGCGCGATACCGACGGCGATGCTCGCGATGATGGCGAGGGTCGTCGTGCGCTCGAGGAGGATCTTCGGCGGGATGAGCGGCTCGGGGTGGCGGCGCTCGACGAACACGAGGGCGACGACGGCGAGCGCGGTCGGGACGAGGAACTCGGCCGTCTCGACGGAGACCCAGTCGAAGCTGCGCCCGGCGAACGAGACCCAGATGAGCGGCAGGCTCGCGGCGATGGAGATGAGGACCGCGCCCCACCAGTCGATCCGCACCCGGCGCCGGACGTGCTGGAGGTGGAGGAACTTCTGGAGCATCGCGAGGCCGAGCAGAGAGATCGGCACGGCGGCCCAGAAGCACCAGCGCCAGCCGACGCTGTCGACGAGCAGACCTCCGAGGAGCGGGCCCGAGACCGTGGCGACGGCCATGACGGCAGCCATGTAGCCGCTGTAGCGACCGCGCTCACGCGGCGGGATGATCGAGCCCATGATCGCCTGGGCGAGGGCCATGAGGCCGCCGACGCCAAGGCCCTGGAGCGAGCGGGCGCCGAGCAGCTGCGGCACGTTCTGGGCGAAGCCCGCGGCGAGCGATCCCAGGAGGAAGAGCACGCCCGAGACCTGCACGAGGAGCTTCTTGTCGAAGAGGTCCGCGAGCTTGGACCAGATCGGGCTCGAGACGGTCATCGCGAGCAGGGTCGTCGTGACGACCCAGGTGTAGGAGGTCTGGCTGCCCTGGAGGTCGCCGATGATCGTCGGCAGGGCGGTGCTGACGATGGTCGAGCTCACCATGGCCACGAAGAGCATGGAGAGCAGGCCGGTGAGGACCTCGAGCACCTCCTTGTGGCTGAGCTCGGGTTCCCGGGTGAGGGTGGGGGAGGCGGTGGCGGTCATGCGGGTCCTTGGGTGTCGGTGCGCGAGTCGGTGTCGTCGCTGTCGTCGGCGGTGGCGGTGCGCGGGTCGGTGTTGTCCGTGTTGTCGGTGTCGTCGGTGTCGAGGGCGGTGCTGGTCCGGGACCGCACCGCGGGGGAGGAGCCACCGAGCGCGGGGATGATGTGGTCGGTGATCTCGTCGAGGGTGCGGGCCGCGCCGGTCGCGGTCTCGGCGTCCCAGTCGGTAAAGTGCTCACGCATCCGCTCGACGTAGGCCAGGCGCAGAGACGCGAGGCGGGCGCGGCCCTCCTGGGTGAGCGAGACGAGCTCGGCCCGGCCGTCCGCCGGGTCCCTGCGCCGTTCGACGAGGCCCTCGGCGGTGAGGGAGACGAGCTGCCGGCTGATGACCGAGGGTCCGACGTGCAGGCGCTCGGCGATGAAGCCCGAGCGCGCGTCGCCGTGGTCCTCGAGGACCTTGAGCAGCGTGACGTCGGTCGGCGACAGGCCTCCCGGCAGCTGCAGCCAGAGGTGCGACGCCGCCCGCAGCGAGCGGGTGAGCCGGAACAGGCTCGAGGCGAAGAGCTCGAACTCGTCGCCGGCGAGGGATTGCTTGACCATGTCAACCATTGAACTCCCTTTGGTTGCGTCAAGCAACTTCATAGACCCAGCGGCCACGGGTGTTACACGCCGTCCTGCCACGAGGTGCCACGAGGGCACAGGTGCGGAACCTATGCTCGGGGCGATCCCACCCCCGAGCCCTGAGGCCTGCCACCAGCGATGATTCGGTTCGACAACGTCACCAAGGTCTATCCGAGGTCGACCCGGCCCGCGCTCTCCGATGTCAACGTCAACGTCGAGCGCGGCGAGTTCGTCTTCGTCGTCGGGCCGTCCGGCTCCGGCAAGTCCACGCTGCTCCGGCTCGCGCTGCGTGAGGAGCGGGCGACGTCGGGCACGGTCCTCGTCGCGGGCCAGGACCTCGGGTCGCTCTCGGCGCGCAAGGTCCCGCGCTTCCGTCGCGAGATCGGCGCCGTCTTCCAGGACTTCCGCCTCCTGCCCGGCAAGACCGTGGACCAGAACGTCGCCTTCGCGCTCCAGGTCATCGGCAAGCCGTCGTCGGCCATCCGCCAGCTCGTCCCGGAGACCCTCGAGATGGTCGGGCTCGAGGGCAAGGGCAAGCGACTTCCGCACCAGCTCTCCGGTGGTGAGCAGCAGCGCGTCGCCATCGCCCGGGCGATCGTCAACAAGCCGCAGATCCTCCTGTGCGACGAGCCGACCGGCAACCTCGACCCCAAGATCAGCCTCGACATCGTCCACCTCCTCGACCGCGTCAACCGGACGGGCACGACGGTGGTCATGGCGACGCACGACGCCGACACGGTCAACCAGCTCCGCCGCCGGGTCGTCCAGCTCGACGAGGGCCGGATCGTGCGCGACGAGCAGCACGGCACCTACCTCGCGCCCGTGGTCCCGGAGGAGTCCCCGGTCGAGGACCCCGAGGCCGTCGAGGACGCGGAGGTCGCCGAGGAGATCGGCGACCTCGACCCCGAGCGGTTCGGAGGGGAGGACCGATGAGGGCCGGGTTCATCGCCGGCGAGGTCTGGTCGGGCCTGCGGCGCAACCTCTCGATGGCCCTCTCGGTCATCCTCGTGACGATGGTGTCGATGTTCCTGCTCGGCCTCGGGCTGCTCGCCCAGCGGCAGGCCGACACGATGAAGGGCTACTGGTACGACCGCATCCAGGTCTCGATCTACCTCTGCACCGACAACTCGCTCCAGCCCAACTGCCAGGGCCAGGCCGCGACCGAGGCGCAGGAGCAGAGCATCAGGACCCAGCTCGAGGCACTGCCCGAGGTCAAGGCGGTCTTCCAGGAGTCCGAGGAACAGGCGTTCGAGCGCTTCAAGGAGCAGTTCCGCAACAGCCCCATCACCGGCAACGTCCAGCTCGGGGACATCCCGCAGAGCTTCCGCGTCCAGCTCTCGGACCCGACGAAGTATGCCGTCGTCACGAGCCAGTTCGAACGCGCACCAGGGGTCGCGAGCGTCCAGGACCAGGAGAAGGTCCTCAAGCGGTTCTTCCAGATCATCAACTGGATCACCGGCTTCTCGGTCTTCCTCGCCGGCCTCATGGTCATCTGCGCGACGCTGCTCATGGCGACGACGATCCGGCAGGCTGCCTTCATCCGACGGCGAGAGATCGGGATCATGCGTCTCGTCGGCGCCTCGAACTGGACGATCCGTATGCCGTTCATCCTCGAGATGCTCGTCGTGGCCACGCTCGGCGTGGCGCTCGCGGTCGGGATGCTCTGGGTCGGGCTGAGGCTCATCTTCAACGCCGGCTTCAACCAGGTGGTCCTCAACAAGGCGCTCATCGGCGCCGGCGACGTCTGGGCGCTCACGCCCTGGCTCTTCGGCGGGGTCATCTTCATCGCCGTGCTCACGAGCGTCGTCACCCTGCGCCGCTACCTGCGCGTCTGAGCCGCTCGGGCCTGCTCGGCCCGCTCGGCTCCGCTCGGCCCCGCTCGGACCGTCGAAGTCCGCCCGGCACCCCGCACGAAAAGCGGCGATTCGCCAGCGCGGCGGTGACTAGTCAGCCACCATGGAGGTGGCCCCTCGGCGCCACGTGGACGAGCCGCCACCCGACATCCGGGCCAGGACCTTGCCCGGAAATGTTCCCAAACGGAGGTGACTCGTGTTACCAATGGTGACCATGTGGCGAACCCCTGCGCCCCGCACCGCCTCCGCGCGCCGAGTGACCGGCATGTCGGTGGCCCTGCTGGCCTCCCTCGCCATGGTGGCCCCGGTCTCGGCCTCGCCGAGTGCCGACCCCGACCCGTCGAAGCAGAAGCGCAGCGTCGACGCGCAGATCAACCAGCTGCGTGAGGACCTCCACGAGACCAACGCCGACCTCGCCAACGCCTACATCGCTCTGCGCACGACCCAGGCCCGGCTCCCCGGTGCCCAGGCGGCGCTGACGCAGGCCCAGGCGGCCGCATCGCGGGCCGAGGTCGCCAACGCCATGGCCGCCCAGGAGCTCGAGGTCGCGCAGGCCAACGAGACCAAGGCGCAGGACGAGCTCGCCGCCACGAGCAAGGAGATCCGCGAGAGCCGTGGCCAGGTGGCCCAGTTCGCCGCGCAGATCTACCAGGAGCAGGGCTTCGGCGAGCTCGACATGGCAATGACGTCGACGACGCCGCAGCAGTTCGCCGACCGCATCGCCCTCATCGGCACCGTCATGGACCTCCAGGGCCAGTCGATGGTCAAGCTGGCGACGGCCAAGGCATCGCAGACGGCGCAGGAGGACCACCTCTCGGCCCTGCGCGCCGACTCCGAGAAGGCCAAGCGCAAGGCCGAGGCGACGCTGTCGGCCGCCAACGCCGCGCGTGACCGGGCCACGGCCGCCAAGGCCGCCCTCGACGCGCTCGCCGCGCAGCAGACCAGGCAGGCGGCCACCGTCAAGGCACAGTCCGTCGCCGAGCAGGGACGTCTCGCCGCGGCCCAGGCGGAGTCCGCCCGACTCGGCGCCGTCATCAAGGCCCGCGCCGCCGCAGCCCTGCGCGCCGCGAAGATCCGTGCTGCCGCCAACGCCAAGGCCAAGGCCGACGCCGCGGCCCGCGCCGCTCGCAACAAGAGCAAGGGTGGCGGGGGGTCCAGCAGCGGCTCGAGTGGCTCCAGCGGCTCCAGCGCAGGCTCGAGCGGCGGACCGCTCAGCGCACCCACGACCAAGGGTTGGATCAGCTCCGAGTTCGGCATGCGGTTCCACCCGATCCAGCACGTGTGGCGCCTGCACAGCGGTCGCGACTACGCCGCTCCCTGCGGGACGCCGATCAAGGCGGCCGCAGCGGGCACCGTCATCGAGGCCGGCTACAACAGCGGCTACGGCTACCGCGTCATCATCGACCACGGGGTCATCGGCGGCGTCCACCTGGCGACGACCTACAACCACCTCCGCTCGATCAAGACCCACGGCGGCCGCGTGGGTCGCGGCACCGTCGTCGGCTACGAGGGCTCCACCGGCAACTCCAACGGATGCCACCTCCACTTCGAGGTCTACGAGGACGGCAACTTCGTCGACCCGCGCAACTACCTCTGAGGCGTGCTCGCCACACCGCGGGGCGCCGTGCGAACACAGGCGCGCGGACGGCATACGCTGACGTAGCGTGTCGCACGAACTCGAGGAGGTGGGCGTCCATGGCAAAGGCCGGGAGAAAGAAGCAGGATGACGGGCGCAAGCTCGTCGCCAGCAACCGCAAGGCGCGCCACGACTACCTCATCGAGGACACCTACGAGGCCGGTCTCGTGCTCATGGGCACCGAGGTCAAGGCGCTGCGGATGGGGCGCGCGAGCCTCGTCGACGGGTGGGCGAGCTTCAGCGGTGACGAGCTGTGGCTCGAGGGGGTGCACATCCCGGAGTACGTCTCGGGGACGTGGACCAACCACACGCCGCGACGCCGTCGCAAGCTCCTGCTCCACCGCAAGGAGCTCACCAAGATCCTCCAGGCGACCCGCGAGAGCGGGCACACGATCGTCCCGCTCCAGCTGTACTTCAAGGACGGCCGGGCCAAGGTCGAGATCGCGGTCGCCAAGGGCAAGAAGGAGTACGACAAGCGCCACGCACTGCGTGAGCGCCAGGACCGTCGTGAGACCGAGCGCGCGCTCGGCACCTACAGGGGGTAGCCAGTGACCGGTCGGCTTCGGAGCTGGGCGGCGGCGCTGGCCGCTGCCGCATGCCTCGCCATCCCGCTCGGAGCCACCCTCGGCGTGCCCACGGCGTCCGCCTCACCGGCGTCGGTCGTCGGCTTCGTCCCGATGGACGACGACGCCGCCGCCTTCAACGTCGCGTATGCCGTCCAGGAGGACGGATCGATGAAGGTCACCCAGCGCATCCGCTGGGACTTCCCGGACGGCGAGGAGCGCCACGGGATCTACCGCACCATCCAGACCCGCGCCGGCTACCAGGACTCGACGACGCAGTACCGCCACTACGAGCTGTCCGACGTCGAGGTCACGTCGCCGACGGGTGCGCCGACCGACACCGACATCTCCGACTTCGGGGCCTACGAGCAGGTGCGGATCGGCAGCCCCGACGAGACGGTCGAGGGGGTGCACGAGTACGTCCTCACCTACTCGCTCGCCCACGTCGTCAACGACATCGGCGACGGCACCGCCGAGCTCTACTACAACCACATCGACCCCTCGAACGAGTACGCCTACCGCAACGTCAGCGCCGACGTGACCGGTCCGGTCCCCGCGACGCAGGTCGCCTGCTACTGGGGTGCGCTCCAGGAGGACACGACGTGCACCGGGACGGCCGGTGCGACCTCGCGCTTCACCATCCCCGACATCTCGCCCGGGCAGGGCGCGACGATCGTCGTGTCCTGGCCGCGCACCGCGTTCGGCGACCTCACCCCGGACCTGCGCGAGACCGGCGACGACGGCGCCTTCGGCGGCGGCTACGACCCGGGGCCCTCGCTCACGCCGGAGCAGAGTGGCTACCTCGGCGCCGCCCTCGCCGGCAGCGGCGTGCTCCTGCCCCTGCTCGCCGGCGGACTCATGGGGCTGCTCGTGTGGACCCGGGGCCGTGACGAGGTCTACGCCGGACTCACGCCGGGCCTGTCGCCGGGCGTGGGGGAGAGTGCCCCGGTGGTGCGCGGCGGCGCGCCGACGGTGGCAGTGCAGTTCAACCCGCCGCCCGGAGTCCAGCCCGGCATGGTCGGCACGATCATGGACGAGAAGGCCGACGTCGTCGACGTCACGGCCACGCTCATCGACCTCGCGGTCCGCGGCCACCTCACGATCACCAACGAGGAGCGCGGTCGCTTCCGCAGCGACGACTGGATCCTGCGCCGCCAGACCCCTCCCGCCGGCGCCGCGGCTCTCGCACCCTACGAGCAGCGGCTGCTCGACGGCGTCTTCTCGACGGCCGACGAGACCCGGCTGTCGGCGCTCAAGAACCACTTCTCGAGCACGCTCAAGCAGGTCCAGTCGATGATGTACACCGAGGCCGTCCAGCGGCACTGGTTCCGGCGCTCGCCGGACGCCCAGCGCGCGGGCTGGGTCGGTCTCGGCTTCCTCGTCATGGGGCTCGGCGTCCTCGCACTCTTCTTCGGCACGGGTGCGCTGGGGGCGCTCGGTGGTGGCGCCCTTGTCGCCAAGGGCTGGGTCTTCGGCATCGGCCTCATCGTCGCCGGGCTCATCGTCCAGCTCCTCGGTCGCCGGATGGCCTCCCGCACCGCCGAGGGAAGCGCCGTGCTCGCCCAGTCCCAGGGCTTCGAGCGCTACATCGCGACCGCGGAGGCCAACCAGATCCGTTGGGAGGAGGCGCAGGACGTCTTCTCGCGGTTCCTGCCCTACGCCATCGTCTTCGGCCTCGCCGACCGGTGGGCGACGGTCTTCGAGGAGGTCGCGACCGCCGCGGCCGCAGCGGGCCACGTCATCGCCGCGCCGACCTGGTACGCCGGGCCGATCACGGGATGGAACTTCGGACATGTCGCCTCGAGCATGGACTCCTTCTCGACCCAGGCGGCCGGCACCTTCGTCTCGACACCGGGCTCGTCCGGCGGCTCGGGCCTCGGCGGCGGTGGGTTCTCGGGCGGCGGTGGCTTCTCCGGTGGCGGTGGCGGCGGAGGCGGCGGCGGGTCCTGGTAGGCATGCGGACGGCATACGCGGACATTTCGCCACGTCCTAGCACCCGATCGAGGGCCGTCATGTGGTGGCCTGAGGACATGACCAAGAAGATCGCGTTTCTCACCGCCCCCGAAGGCATCGAGCGGGTCGAGCTCACCGACCCCTGGGACTCCGTCACCGGCGCCGGCCACTCGGCCACGCTGCTCAGCACCGAGTCCGGCACGGTGCAGACCTTCGACCACCTCGACAAGGCTGAGACCCGGCCGGTCGACGGACTCGTCAAGGACGCGTCGGTCGACGACTACGACGCGCTCGTCCTGCCCGGTGGCGTCGCGAACCCCGACGCGCTGCGCATGGACGCCGACGCCGTCGCGTTCGTGAAGGCGTTCGTCGAGTCGGGCAAGCCCGTCGCCGCCATCTGCCACGCGCCGTGGACCCTCGTCGAGGCCGGGGTCCTCGAGGGCCGCACCCTCGCCTCGTGGCCGAGTCTGCAGACCGACATCCGCAACGCCGGCGGCACGTGGAAGGACGAGGAGGTCGTCGTCGACGACAACCTCATCACGAGCCGCAACCCCGACGACATCCCCGCGTTCACCAAGGCGCTGCTCGACGCCGTCGGCTGAGCCCCCCCGCGAACGACGAAGGACCGGCCCCCTCCCTGTGGGGGCCGGTCCTCCGTATGCCGTGTGGCGCCTCAGTTCTTGAAGGCGTCCTTGATCTTCTCGCCGGCCTGCTTGATGTCGGCCTTGGACTGGTCCGCGCGACCCTCGGCCTCGAGGCGCTCGTTGTCCGTCGCCTTGCCGGTGGCCTCCTTGGCCTTGCCGCTGGCGTCCTCGGACATGTTGTCGATCTTGTCTCCGATACCCATGGTGAAGCTCCTTGGTGTTGCGGATGAGGGATCTGCATCGACTGGGGGCGCCGCTCCTTGACGCCGGGGATGCTCCTTCACGCTAGCCGATCGAGAGCACCAGAAGGAGATCTCCGCCCTCCACTTGTTGGTGACCGCCGATGGCGAGGCGCTCGACCGTGCCGGACGAGGGCGCGGTGATGCTGGCCTCCATCTTCATCGCCTCGATCGTCGCGACGACGGCGCCCGCCTCGACCGTGTCTCCCTCGGCGACGTTGGGGGTGACCACGCCGGCGAAGGGCGCGGGAACGTGGGCCGGGTTGCCGGGCTCGGCCTTCTCGGCGGCCTTGACGTCGACCTTGATCGCGTTGTCGCGCACCGTGATCGGGCGGAACTGTCCGTTGAGGGTGCACATCACGGTGCGCATGCCCTTGGCGTCGGCCTCACCGATCGAGGAGATGCCCAGGAGGAGCCGCTTGCCGGCCTCGATCTCGACCTCGTACTCGCGAGACTGGTCGAGGCCGTGGAGGAACTCGACCGTGCCGAGCACGGACAGGTCGCCGAAGCGCTCGCGCGAGGAGAGGAAGTCCTTCGTCGGCCCGGGGAAGAGCAGCTCGTTGAGGGTGGCGCGGGGGTGGGCCTCGAGCGCCTGCTCTTGCTCGGTGGTGAGCTCGGTGACGCGCGGCTTGCCCTGGCGGCCTTGGAGCGCCTTGGTGCGGAACGGCTCGGGCCAGCCACCCGGCGGGTCGCCGAGCTCGCCCTCGAGGAAGCCGATGACCGAGTCGGGGATGTCGTAGCGGGTCGGGTTCTCCTCGAAGTCCGCCGGGTCGGCTCCGGCGCCGACGAGCGCGAGCGCGAGGTCGCCGACGACCTTGCTGCTCGGGGTCACCTTGACGATGTTGCCGAGGATGCGGTTCGCCGCGGCATAGGTGTCCTCGATGTCCTCGAACCGGTCACCGAGCCCGAGGGCGATCGCCTGCTGGCGCAGGTTTGAGAGCTGCCCGCCCGGGATTTCGTGGAAGTAGACACGGCCGGTGGGGGAGGGCAGCCCGGACTCGAAGGGGGCGTAGAGCTGGCGCACGGCCTCCCAGTAGGGCTCGAGCGCGAAGACGTGGTCGATGTCGAGACCGGTCGGGCGGTCGGTGCCGTCGGTGGCGGCGACGAGGGCCGAGAGTGACGGCTGGCTCGTCGTGCCCGCCATCGCCGCGCAGGCCGCGTCGACGGCGTCCACCCCGGCGTCGATGGCGGCGAGCAGCGTGCCGACCTGGCCGCCGGCGGTGTCGTGCGTGTGCAGGTGGACCGGCAGGTCGAACCGCTCGCGCAGCGCCGTGACGAGGGTGCGGGCGGCGGGCGCCCGCAGCAGCCCGGCCATGTCCTTGATGGCGAGGACGTGGGCGCCGGTGTCGACGATCTCCTCGGCGAGGCGGAGGTAGTAGTCGAGCGTGTAGAGCTGCTCGCCCGGGTCGCTGAGGTTGCCGGTGTAGCAGAGCGCGACCTCGGCGACCGCCGTGCCGGTGTCGAGCACCGCCTCGACGGCGGGGCGCATCTGGCTCACGTCGTTGAGCGAGTCGAAGATGCGGAAGATGTCGAGCCCTGACCGCGCGGCCTCGTGGACGAACGCGTCGGTGACCTTGGTGGGGTAGGGCGTGTAGCCGACGGTGTTGCGACCGCGCAGGAGCATCTGGAGCGGGATGTTGGGCATCGCCTCCCGCAGCAGCGCGAGCCGCTCCCAAGGGTCCTCGCTGAGGAAGCGTAGGGCCACGTCGTAGGTCGCGCCGCCCCAGGCCTCCATCGACAGCAGCTCGGGGGTGAGCCGCGAGACGTGCCCGGCGACGTGGAGCAGGTCGCGGGTGCGCATCCGGGTGGCGAGCAGCGACTGGTGCGCGTCGCGGAAGGTGGTGTCGGTGACGGCGACCTCGGTGCGCTCGCGCAGGCGCCGCGAGAACTCGGCCGGGCCGACCCGCTGGAGCAGGTCCCGCGAGCCGGGCGGCACGGGGGAGTCGAGGTCGAGCACGGGTAGCTTGGCGCGGGGCCGCACGCGGGTGCGCGCCGGACCGTGTGGCTGGTTGACCGTGACGTCGGCGAGGTAGGTGAGCAGCTTGGTGCCCCGGTCGGCGGGCGTGCGCGCGTTGAGCAGCTCGGGGCGCTCGTCGATGAACGACGTCGTCGCCCGACCGGCCTGGAAGACGGGGTCTGCGAGGACGCCCTCGAGGAAGCGGATGTTGGTGGAGACGCCACGGATCCTGAACTCCGCCAACGCCCTTCGCGCGCGCCGGACCGCCATGGGGAAGTCGCGCCCGCGGCAGGTGAGCTTGACGAGCATCGAGTCGAAGTGCGCCGAGACGCGAGCCCCGACGAAGACCGTGCCGCCGTCGAGCCGCACCCCGCCGCCGCCCGCCGAGCGGTAGACGGTGATGGTGCCGGCGTCGGGGCGGAAGCCGTTGGCCGGGTCCTCGGTGGTGATCCGGCACTGCAGGGCGAAGCCGCGCAGCCGGATGTCCTCCTGGCGCAGGTCGAGGTCGGTGAAGTCCTCGCCCGAGGCGATGCGCATCTGCGAGACGACGAGGTCGACGTCGGTGACCTCCTCGGTCACGGTGTGCTCGACCTGGATGCGCGGGTTCATCTCGATGAAGACGTAGCGACCGTCCTGTCCGAGGAGGAACTCGACGGTGCCGGCGTTGACGTATCCGATCTCGCGCGCGAACCGCACGGCGTCGGCGCACATCCGTTCGCGGGTCTCGGGGTCGAGGTTGGGGGCGGGGGCGATCTCGACGACCTTCTGGTGGCGGCGCTGCAGCGAGCAGTCGCGCTCGAAGAGGTGGAGGACGCCGGCCTCGCCTCCGGTGCCGTCGCTGAGGACCTGGACCTCGATGTGCCGCGGGTCGACCACGGCCTCCTCGATGTAGAGCGTCGGGTCGCCGAAGGCGGCGTCGGCCTCGCGCTGGGCCGCCTCGAGCGCCTCGCGAAGCGCCGACGGCTCCTCGACCCGGCGCATGCCACGCCCACCGCCGCCGGAGACCGCCTTGACGAAGACGGGGAAACCGATGTCGGCCGCAGCGGCCTCGAGCGCGTCGAGGTCGGTGCCCGCCTCGGACCCGCGCAGCGTCGGCAGCCCGGCGGCGCGGGCGGCGGCGATCGCCTTGGCCTTGTTGCCGGTGAGGTGCAGGACCTCGGCCGGCGGGCCGATGAAGGTGATGCCGTTGGCCGCGCACTCCTCGGCGAGCAGCGGATTCTCGGAGAGGAAGCCGTAGCCGGGGTAGATCGCGTCGGCGCCGCACTCGACCGCGACGCGCACGATGTTCTCGTGGTCGAGGTAGGCGCGGACCGGGTGGCCCTCCTCGCCGATCTGGTAGGACTCGTCGGCCTTGAGCCGGTGCTCGCTGTTGCGGTCCTCGTGCGGGAAGACGGCGACTGTCTTCGCACCGAGCTCGGTGGCGGCGCGGAACGCGCGGACGGCGATCTCGCCCCGGTTGGCGACAAGAACCTTGCGGAACACGGCATACCTCCGTCGGAAGGAGCGGCTTTCGCGAAAGCGTAGTGACCGACCAGCCCGTGAGACCGTTCGCCCACAGTGCGGACGCTCGTCACCTTCTCGACGCGCGGGATCCGCCGTGGCGCGGGAGGGTGGACGACATGACCCGTATGCCGTTCACTCGCCTCCTCGTCGCCACCGCAGCCGCGCTCGGCGCGGCTCTCGCCGGTCCGGCCGCCGTCGCACCGGCCGCGTCCGCGGCCCCTGCCTCCGCCACGTCCGCCCCCTCGATCGCCGCGGCCGCGCCGTGGTCGAGCGTGCAACCGCTCGAGCGTGCCCACGCGCACAACGACTACGAGCACGACCGCCCCCTGTTCGACGCCCTCGACCACGGGTTCACCTCCGCCGAGGCCGATGTCTGGCTCGTCGACGGCGAGCTCTACATCGGGCACGACGGACCCGACCTCGCGCGCACGCTGCGCGGCACCTACCTCGAGCCGCTCGCGCAGCGGTTCCGCGAGAACGGCGGGTCGGTGCACCGCCAGTGGCGTGACACCTTCCGGCTGCTCGTCGACGTCAAGAGCGAGGGCACGGCCGCGTGGCCGGTCATCGAGAGCCAGCTCGCCGACTACCCGCAGCTCTTCACGGCATACCGGCAGGGGAGGGTCCACGAGCGCGCCGTGACGGCCGTCATCTCGGGCAACCGCGACCTCGCCGCGATGCAGGCGGCGACGACGCGGTTCTCCTTCTACGACGGCCGGATGGGCGACCTCGGTGGTCCGCTCGGAGCCGAGCTCGTGCCGCTCATCAGCGACAACTGGACCAAGCACTTCACCTGGCTCGGCGTCGGCCCGATGCCCGAGGCCGAGCGCGCCAAGCTGCGCACGATCGTCGAGACCGCGCACGCCCGCGGCCAGGAGATCCGCTTCTGGGCGACGCCGGACGCCACGGCCCCGAACCGCGAGGCCCTGTGGCGTGAGCTCGTCGCCGCCGACGTCGACGTCCTCAACACCGACGACCTCGCCGGCCTCCAGTCCTTCCTGCTCGCGGAGGACCCGGAGGAGCAGGCCGCAGCCTGACCGTCCGTCTGGAACGGGCCCGCCGCTGCTTCCCTGAGGGCGCCGCCGTCACGCAGAGGCGGCGTCCTCGACGATGTCGGGGGCGTGGACGACGACCCAGTCCATGAGGGGGACGAGCAGCGCGGCGAGCTCGCGTCCGCGCTCGGTGAGCGAGTACTCGACGTGCGGCGGGACGACGGGTCGCGCGTCACGCAGGACGAGCCCGTCGGCGACGAGGGTCCGCAGGGTCTGCGCGAGCATCTTCTCGCTCACGCCCTCGGCCCGCCGTCGCAGCTCGCTCCATCGCCGCGCCTCGCCGTCGGAGAGGGAGAGCAGGACGAGCAGCCCCCACTTGCTCATGACGTGGTCGAGGACGGTGCGGCTCGGACACCCGGCGGCGAAGACGGCGTCGGGGAAGTGCCGCTCCAGCGGGTTGCTCACCTTCATGTAGGTACCTTACGTGAAAGTGGGTACTTCCTGATGGGAAGTATGCCGTCCGGTCCCTCGTTGGTCGGGAGTGTCAGCACGTCGCCACCTCCCTCGAAAGGCCCCCCATGACCTCCATCCTCGTCACCGGCGCCACCGGCCGCCTCGGACGGCTCGCCATCGACGCCCTCCTCGCTCGCGGCGTCGACCCCGCCTCGGTCTCCGCGCTGGTCCGTGACGCCGACCGCGGCCGCGACCTCGCCGACCTCGGCATCGACGTGCGGGTCGGCAGCTACGACGACCTCGGCTCGCTCGACCTCGCCCTCAAGGGAGTCGAGCGGCTCCTCTTCGTCTCCGGCTCCGAGGTCGGCCGGCGGGTCGAGCAGCACGGCAATGTCGTCGACGCGGCCGTCCGGGCCGGCGTGGGGCTCGTCGCCTACACGAGCATCACTCGGGCGGACACCTCGCCGCTCGGCCTCGCCCCCGAGCACCTCGCGACCGAGCGGGCCCTCGCCGCCTCGGGCCTGCCCCACGTCCTGCTCCGCAACTCCTGGTACGTCGAGAACTACACCGGACAGGCCGCGCAGCAGATCGAGCACGGCGTCGTCCTCGGAGCCGCCGGCGACGGTCGGGTCAGCGCCGCGACCCGGGCGGACTACGCCGAGGCGGCGGCCGTCGCCGTCCTGTCCGACGACCTCGCCGGGCAGGTGTTCGAGCTCGGTGCCGACGAGGCATTCACGCTCGGCGAGTACGCCGCCACCCTCGCTGAGGTGGCGGGTGCACCGGTGGCCTACCGCGACCTGTCGGTCGACGACTACACCGCTGCGCTCGTCGGTGCCGGTCTGCCCGAGGGCTACGCGCGGGCGCTTGCCGAGAGCGACGCGGGGCTGCGTGACGGCGCGCTCCTCGTCGAGACCGGCGACCTCTCCCGACTTCTCGGTCGCCCGACGACCCCGCTCGCCGAGGCCGTGCGCAGCGGCCTGCGCTGACGCCACGACCGGACGGCCTCCCCTCGAGCGAGGAGAGGCCGTCCGTCGTGCGGTCGCGGGTCAGCGTCAGCCGTGCTGGTGCTCCGGCGCCTCGACCGGCTCGCCCCGCTCGGGCAGGTTCTCGACCGGCGCGAGGTCGGTGGAGAGCCAGGACCCGTCGGCCACCGAGCTGAGCAGCGCGTAGCCGGTGGTCTCGGCCGTCTTGGCGATGTAGCCCGCCGACTTCTGGCCGATGTCACCGCGCAGCTCGAAGAGGACGGACGCGGAGCCGAGCAGCGCATAGGCGTTGCGAGCGATGCCCGGGGTCGTCGTGCTGGGGTAGCGCGTGATGTTGGCGTAGCCCTTGTTCTCGACCGAGTTGAGCATGACCGCGACGGCGCGCTGCGAGTCCTCGACGTCCTGCGTCCACGCGTCGCCGAGCCCGAGCCGTGCCGCTTCCGCGTCGGCGTTGGGCCACATAATCGAGCCGGTGATCATCCGGCCGTCGTCGTCGACGTAGGTGCCCTGGTGGTGGTAGTCGACGACGAGGGCGGGCTGGCGCTCGTCCCAGAGGAGCCGCATGGCGATCGCCTCCGGCACCGGGTTGAGCGTGTCCGCACCGGCGATGTAGGGGTGGTCGTAGGCCGACGCCGAGTAGGAGTGGTAGCGGTTGATGTCGTAGCCCCGGCCCACCTGGTAGAAGGGGTCGCAGGGCGCCGCGGTGCAGCGCGTGTCGAAGTTCTGGCGCCACGGTGTGGTGCGGCCGGCGGTGTCGACGACGTCGGCGTCGAACCCGTCGACGTTGACCCGCGGCACGATGGTCACGGTCAGCGCGTCGCGGATCTCCTGGGAGGCGGCCGACCCGTTGGCGAGGGTGCGGATGAGCGAGAGCATGCCCTCGCTGACGACGAACTCGTCGCCGTGCTGGTTGGCGATGAACATGACGTCGGTCGGGCCGTCGCCGATCGTCACGACCGGGATGTCGCGTCCCGTGTTGCTCTGCAACGGGGCCGCCGCGAGGTCGAAGGACCCCTTGGCCGAGGCGTCGACCTGGCGCAGGGTCGACCACAGCTCCTCGTAGGAGTGGATGCCGTTGAGGTTGGTCCCGCCCCACGGGCCACCCGGGGTCGTCGGCGGTGGGTCGGCCACCGACGTGGTGGCCGGGACGGCCGCGAGCGCGCAGGCGGTGAGGCCGACGACGATCGCGGACCTGAGACGGGACGGGCGGCGTGCTGACATGGGCGGGTCCTCCGGGTCGGACGGTGCCGGACGGGCTCCTCGCCGCAGATCGGTGGCGTGCAGCCGCGTCCTGCCTGGGTCCTTGGGACGCTAACGAGTTACCCGTGGGTCCGCTCGTCGAGCGATCCGTGGTGGCGCGTGGCCCACGGCGGAAAGAATTCGAGCCCGTCTTGCGTTGGCAGGTAGAGTTCCTGTCACAACTCAACAGCGTGGGATGAGCCCCCTCAGGGGGGTGATCGGTTTCGACATTGGTCGGCGGATCAAGGGAAGCGGGTCGAGGATGCACGGTCATCTCGTCAACGCTCCGTGCAAACCAATAGGTGCCAACTCCAAGCGCACCGACTTCGCCCTCGCCGCCTGAGCGAGCCCGAAGTCCGTTGGCCTAGGCTCGATCTCGGCCTAGTCACCAGCGTCAGCTAGAGATCTTGCTGCGGCTCCCTCGTCGGGGGGAGTCGCGGGACTCCAATCCGACTGGGCCTGTCGGGGAACGTGTGCGCGCGAGCCCCGGGGCCGAGAAAATCCACAGCGCACTGCACCCGGAGAAGCCTTGGTTTCCCGTCAGTGGACGCGGGTTCGATTCCCGCCACCTCCACCACCGAGCTCATCCCACGAGCGACCGCACCCGGTCGACCGGTTCGCCGGTCGGCCGGGTGCTCGCGTCTGCGGGCGTGTTCGTGTGTGACGATCTCGTATGCCGTCCGCCCCCCTCCCGCCGTCCTCGTCACCTCCCGAGGACGAGCGGATCGGCGACCGCGACCTCGCCGACTGGCGCACCGACGCCGGCCGCCTCGTCGTCCGCGGCGCCGCGCGCGGAGCGACCCTCGTCGCCCGGCTGGGTCGCTGGTCGGTTGCCAACCTCGCCCTCCTCCTCACGGTCGGGGTCGGGCTGGCCGTCGTCTGGGGCTTCGCGGCGACCTCGGCCGAGGTCTACGAGAACGTCGTCGACCGCGACGGCATCTCGGTCGTCGACCAGCCGGTGCTCGACTGGTCGGTGGCGGCCCGCACGCCGATGACCGAGCGCCTCGCCACCGACTTCACGGACCTCGGCGGGACCATCGGCATGCCGGTCATCGCCGTCGTCGTCACGGTCGGGCTGGCGCTGTTGTGGCGCGGCTGGACTCCGGTCGTGCTCATGCTCATCGCGAGCGCGGGCTCGTTGGCGATGACCCTCACGGGCAAGGACCTCGCCGGACGCGCCCGACCACCGCGCTCCCTGACCGTGCCGCCCTACGAGACCTCGGCGAGCTTCCCCTCGGGGCACACGCTCAACGCGACCGTGGTCCTGGGGCTCACGGCATACCTGCTCGTCATCTGGCTGCGGAAGAAGCGGTGGCGCACGGTGGTCATCATCGGGCTCGGGGCATTCGTCGTGGCGATGGGCCTCTCACGCGTCTATCTCGGACACCACTGGCTCACCGACGTCGTCGCGGGGTGGGCGATCGGGCTCGGCTGGCTCGCCTGCGTCATCACCGGCCACCGAGTGCGGCTCACGCTCGAGCGGAGCCGTCGAGCGAGTCCCCCGGGCGGGTGATGCCCGCGATGTCGAGCGCCCAGGCGGCGCCGTCGCGACGGAAGCCGAGCCGCTCGTAGTAGGCGCCGACCATGTCGTCGGGGGTGCGCACCGTCCGCCAGCCGTGGCCGGCGAAGAGACCACTGTGGCGCCACACGAACTCGCCGGGCGTGAAGTCGCGGTAGCGCTCGGTGACGTAGTCGAGCTCGATCTGGCCGACGCCGCCGCCGGCGTCGCGCACGACGACGACGCCGACCGTCTCGTGGCCGTGGAGGACGAGGTAGGCGTAGCGCGAGGCCGACTCGGTGACGCCGACGAAGCCCGGGTTGAACTTCGCGATGTCGGCGGCCTGCACGTCGAGGAAGTGCTGGAAGTAGGCGTCGTCCTCCTCGACCTCGATGACGCGGAAGGCGTCGGCGTCGCCCTTCTCGCGCAGCATCGTGGCGATGAACCAGAGGTTGATCGCGGCGAGGACGACGTTCATCGCCACCATCGGCCAGACGCCGATGAGGGCGTTGAAGACGGTGAGGATGAGGCAGGCGACCGTGTTGAGGACGCGCAGCCGCAGGATGCGGGCCTGGAGGAGCGAGAAGACGAGGAGTGCCGAGCCGAACCAGCCGAGGGCGTCGAGCCAACTCATGCCAGGGCCCACCGGACCGTCACGGTGCTGCGGATCGCGCGGGTGCCGCCCTCGACGGGCATGGCGCCGGCGAAGGCGTCGGCCGAGCGGGCCATCATCGGGCGGGGCCCGGGCTCGAGGCCGCCCTCGTGGATCGAGATGACCGGGCCGAGCCCGACGCCGGCGAGCCTCGCGAACTGGGTCGCGCGGGCGCGAGCGTCCTCGAAGGCGGCCTCTCGCGCCGCCTCGACGGCCTCGGTCGTCTGCTCGGCGGTCATCTCGATGCCGTCGACGGCGAGCGCGTCGCCGGCCGCTCCCGCGAGGGCCTGGAGGAGGTCGCCGACCCGGGTCGTGTCCCGGACCGTGAGCGTGAACGCCTGGTATGCCGTGTAGCCGATGACCTTGCGGCCGTTCTGGTCGTGGCGCGGGTGGATGCCGACGTCCTCGGTGCGACGGTCCCGCGCCTCGACCCCGTGGTCGGACGCGGCCTGGAGCGCGGCGGCCGTCCGCTCCGACGACGCGGAGAGGGCACCCGCGACGTCGCGCGCGTCGCACTGCACCCTCGCCCTCACGATGACGAGGTCGGGCACGACGTGGTGGGCGCCCTGGCCGGTGACTTCGACGTGCTCGCTCATGGGGGCAACTGTAGGTCCGGCGCGTCCTCGCCGACGACGACGCGAAACCGACGCGAAGGCGACGTGGCCGCGACGGTCCCGGCTGGCGGGCCGATTCTCGTGAACTCACCGGTAGCCGGTTGAATCGTCCCCATGGCCCTCCCCTCCGCTGCGAACTCCGTCACCGTCCGTCTCGTCGTCCCGGCCCGAGCCACCGCCGTCAGCGAGCTCACCGGGGTCGTGGAGGAGGCCGGGGGAGTCGTCACCGGCCTCGACGTCACCGCCTCCGGTCACGACGCGGTGCGCATCGACGTCACCCTCATGACCCGCGATCCCGAGCACGCCGACGAGATCGTCGCGAAGATGCGCACGGTGCCCGGCGTCGAGATCGGCAAGGTCTCGGACCGCACCTTCCTCATGCACCTCGGCGGCAAGCTCCAGATCGAGTCGAAGGTCCCGATCCGCAACCGCGACGACCTCTCGCTCATCTACACCCCCGGCGTCGCGCGTGTCTGCATGGCCATCGCGGAGAACCCGGAGGATGCGCGCCGCCTCACCATCAAGCGCAACACCGTCGCCGTCGTCACCGACGGCACGGCCGTGCTCGGGCTCGGCGACATCGGCCCGCTCGCCGCGATGCCCGTCATGGAGGGCAAGGCGGCGCTCTTCAAGCGGTTCGCCGACATCGACGCGTTCCCCATCTGCCTCGACACGACCGACACCGAGGAGATCATCACCGCGGTCAAGGCCATCTCGCCCGTCTTCGCCGGCATCAACCTCGAGGACATCTCGGCCCCGCGCTGCTTCGAGATCGAGGCGCGCCTCCGGGCCGAGCTCGACATCCCCGTCTTCCACGACGACCAGCACGGCACCGCCATCGTCGCGCTCGCGGCGATGCGCAACGCACTCGCGGTCGTCGGCAAGCAGCTCGAGGACGTCAAGCTCGTCATGAGCGGCGCCGGTGCCGCGGGCACCGCGATCCTCAAGCTCCTGCTCTTCGCCGGTGCCCGCAACGTCGTCGTCGCCGACATGCACGGCGTGGTGCACAAGGGCCGCGAGGACGTGCTCTCCGGCGAGCACCCCAACCACGAGTGGATCGCCGAGCACACCAACCCCGACAACCTCTCGGGCACGCTCGTCGAGGCGCTGGCCGGGGCCGACGTCTTCCTCGGCGTCTCCGCGCCCAACATCCTCACCGGCGACGACATCGCGACGATGGCCGACGACGCCGTCGTCTTCGCCATGGCCAACCCGACCCCGGAGGTCGACCCCGTCGAGGCCGCCAAGCACGCCACCGTCGTCGCCACCGGACGCTCCGACTTCGCGAACCAGATCAACAACGTGCTCGTCTTCCCGGGCGTCTTCCGCGGTCTGCTCGACTCCGGCTCCAAGGTGCTCACGCCCGCCGTGCTGCTCGCGGCTGCCGAGGCCCTCGCCGGCGTCGTCAAGGAGGACGAGCGCAACGCGACCTACATCATCCCGAGCGTCTTCCACCCGGACGTCGCCGAGGTCGTCGCCGCCGCCGTGGCCAAGGCCGCCACGTCCGAACCCCACGCGTGAGCGAGGCGCCCCGGCGCCGTCGCTCGCTGTTGCCCGCAGGGGTCGCGCTGCTGCTGCAGCTCGTCGTGCTCTATGCACCGTCCGGCGGGGGAGCGGCCCCTTTCCCGTACGTCGACAAGCTCGTCCACGCCTCGGTCTTCGCCCTGCCGGTCCTCCTCGGTCTGCTGGCGCGCCTGCCGCTCATCCCGGTCGCCGCGGTCCTGGCGCTGCACGCACCGGTGAGCGAGGTGGTCCAGGCGCTGCTGCTGCCGCAGCGGTCGGGCGACCCGTGGGACGCCGTCGCCGACCTCGCCGGGGTCGCGCTCGGTGTCCTGACCGCGCGCGCCGTCGCCGCCCGCAGCGTCCGGCGTTCTGGTGGCCATGACCCGCACACTGCCGGACGCTGAGGGCGGAAGCACCGGCTCTCGCCACAGCGTCCGGCGTTCTGGTGGCGATGAGCCCCAGACTGCCGGACGCTGACAGCCGGGCGCGCTGGTCCGGCCGAGCACGCACCGCTGGTAAAGTCGACCCTTGCGCCACGTCCGGCGCCGCGTTCCAGCCCGTTGAATCTCGTTGACACAGAAGTCGTCGTGGAGGGCCGTAGACGCCACCACCAACGACTCGGATCGAGTGATTCTCCATGCCCAAGAACCCCTCCGGCGGCAAGAAGCCGCGCTGGACCGCAGCCCAGAAGGCGAAGGCCGCGAAGACCGGGGCCACGAAGAAGCCGCACCACCGCGGCCAGCCCGAGGGCCCGCGCACCAAGGCGCCCCGCTCCGAGCGCAGCCCGCGCTGGACCGACGAGGACCGCGCCGAGCGCGGCGCGCAGCGTCGTGACCGCCGGGACGACCGGGGCGGCGAGCGTCGCCGTGACGACCGGTCCGACTCGCGTGGCGGCTACCAGGGTCGCAACGACCGAGGGGACCGACCGGCATACGGCCAGCGTCGGGACGACCGTGGCGAGAGCCGCGGTGGCTACCAGGGTCGCAACGACCGAGGGGACCGACCGGCATACGGCCAGCGTCGTGACGACCGGTCCGAGTCGCGTGCTGGCTACGACCGGCGCGAGGAGCGCGGCGGCTACCGGGGCCGCAACGACCGGGGTGACCGTCCGGCATACGGCCAGCGTCGTGACGACCGTGGCGGCTACCAGGGTCGCAACGACCGGGGCGACCGACCGGCATACGGGCAGCGTCGTGACGACCGCGGCAGCCGGCCGGCCTACGGCGAGCGCCGCGACGGTCGGCCGCCGTTCCGCCGCGAGGACGACCGCCCGGCCCGCCGGGTCGCCGACCCCGTGCGGCGCGACCGGCACGAGGGCCGCCACTTCGACGAGCACCGCCACGACCTGCCGGAGCAGCCGCGCACGTTCGAGGAGGCCGAGGCCGAGCGCGCCCAGGCCGACACGTGGGTGAAGTACGAGTCGAAGGCCAAGGGCGGCCCGGCGGCCGTCACCGAGGACAACGGCTTCGCCGCCCTCTCACTCGACCCGCGCCTCGTCGAGCGCCTTGCCCGTGACGGCATCACCGAGCCGTTCCCGATCCAGGCAGCGACGATCCCCGACGCCCTGAGCGGCCGCGACGTCCTCGGCCGCGGCCAGACCGGCTCGGGCAAGACGCTCGCGTTCGGCCTGCCGACGATCACCCGTCTCGCCGACGGCACCAAGCCCGCGAGCAAGCGCCCGCGCTCGCTCATCCTCGTGCCGACCCGCGAGCTCGCCATGCAGGTGAGCGACGCGCTCGAGCCGCTCGTCCACGTCACCGGCCTGCGCCACAAGCTCGTCGCCGGCGGCCTGTCCTACGAGCCGCAGATCAAGGCGCTCACCAAGGGCCTCGACATCCTCGTCGCCACGCCCGGTCGCCTCGCCGACCTGCACGAGCGCGGTGCGGTCGAGTTCGACGACGTGCAGGTGACGATCCTCGACGAGGCCGACCACATGGCCGAGATGGGCTTCATGGCCGAGGTCACCGAGATCCTCGACCGCATCCCGACCGGCGGCCAGCGCCTCCTCTTCTCGGCGACGCTCGACCGCGGCATCGACCAGCTCGTCGAGCGCTACCTCACCGACCCGGTGACGCACTCGACCGAGGACGCGCAGGCCAGCGTCTCGACGATGAGCCACCACATCATGCTCATCGACCCGAACAACAAGAAGCAGCTCACGGCCGAGCTCGCTGCCCGCGACGGCCGCACCGTCGTCTTCGTGCGCACCCAGCTCGGCGCCGACCGCGTCGCCCGCGAGCTGCGCGAGAAGGGCGTGCTCGCCGCCGCGATCCACGGCGGCCTGTCGCAGAACCTGCGCAACCGTGCGCTCGGCGCGTTCCGCGACGGCTCGCTGCCGGTCCTCGTCGCGACCGACGTCGCCGCCCGCGGCATCCACGTCGACGACATCGGCCTCGTCCTGCAGGTCGACCCGCCGGCCGACCACAAGGACTACCTCCACCGGGCCGGTCGCACCGCGCGGGCAGGGGAGAGGGGCACGGTCGTCACCTTCGCGCTGCCGCACCAGAAGCGGACGATGGCGCGCCTGGCCGAAGCCGCCGGCCTCGACGTCGAGCCGGTCCGGGTCCGCCCCGGCGACGAGCACGTCGCCGCCGCCGGTGGGCGCACGCCGTCGATGGTCGCGGTGCCGGACGAGGTCTGGAAGCCGCTGCTCGAGGCCAAGCAGCAGCAGCGCGGCCGCCGTCCGGGCGG
>NZ_AVPI01000078.1 GCF_000768675.1 Knoellia flava TL1
ACCGAGGACGGCGACGAGGGTCGGCCGCAGCTCGGCCTCGGCACCCTCGAGCCCGCTGCCCGCCGCCACGACCTCGCCCTCGACCTCGGCGACCGGCCGTCGCACCACGGCCGGGGCCGTCGAGGTGGGGGTCGCCGACGCGGGCGAACCGCCGGGAGAGGACGTCGCCGACGCAGTGCCAGAGGTGGACGGGGTGGCGGACGGCGTCGCCAGCTCGCTCTCGGGGACGCCACGCTGGCGCAGGGCGTCGTGGAGCACGGTCGCCTGCCTGGCGTGCAGCTGCGGCAGCAGTGGCGCGAGCGGGTCGGTCGCGACGAACGACGCGGTCGAGGCGGCGACGACGGCGGCGTGCAGGCGCAGGAGGGCCTTCTCGGCGTCGATCGGCTCGCGGGTCGGGACGAGCGGCACCCGCGGGGCGTCGTCCTCGAGACGGATGCCGCAGCCGGCGAGAGCC
Organism: Knoellia flava TL1; assembly: GCF_000768675.1. Taxonomy (GTDB): domain Bacteria; phylum Actinomycetota; class Actinomycetes; order Actinomycetales; family Dermatophilaceae; genus Knoellia; species Knoellia flava. Next base: position 455 of record NZ_AVPI01000078.1, read on the forward strand.
GCCACGACCGCACCCAGTGCCCCCGCGGTGACGAGGCGCCGGGTCGGACCCGGGGCCGACGGGGTGGCGTCACGCATGTCGGCATCCTCGCACGCGTGGAAGGCCACCTCCGCGCCCGGCTAGAGTGGGCGTCTCCGCAAGGTGCAGGACGCGGACCGAGAACTACAGAGAGGGAGATCGATGACCCGGGACACCGCAGTGCAGGAGCTGCTCGCAGGTGCGTTGGACGGATCGGGAGTCGTCCTCGAAGAGGTCAGCATCACCCCCGCAGGCCGCCGCCGCGTCGTCAGGGTCGTCGTCGACCGCGCGCTCGACACCACTGGCGACGTCACCGACACCGTGGACTCCCTCTCGCTCGACGAGATCGCCGAGACGACCCGCACCGTGAGCGAGGTCCTCGACGACTCCGACGTGCTCGGGGAGCAGCCCTACACCCTGGAGGTCACCTCGCCCGGCGTCTCCCGACCGCTCACCGCGCCCCGCCACTTCCAGCGCAACGTCGGACGGCTCGTCACCCTCGCCGTGCGCGACGGCGCGCCCGTGACCGGCCGCATCACCCGGGCCGGCGCCGACGACCTCACCCTCGCGATCCCGGCCGTCAAGAAGACGCCCGGTCGCGACGAGACCTTCCCGTATGCCGTCCTCGACCGTGCCGAGGTGCAGGTCGAGTTCTCGCGCAAGGACGACACCACCCCGGCCCCGGCCGGCCCCACCGACGACTCCGACGCCGACGCGTCGGGCCACAAGGAGAGCTGACCCATGGACATCGACCTCGCCGTCCTGCGGGGTGTCGAGCGCGAGCGCGACATCTCGCTCGACGTCCTCATCCCCGCCATCGAGCAGGCGCTCCTGCTCGCCTACCACCGCACCGAGGGCGCCTACCGCAACGCCCGGGCCGAGCTCGACCGCAAGACCGGCCACGTGACGATCTGGGCTCGCGAGGAGTTCGAGGTCCCCGTCGAGGACGAGGCCCCCGAGCTGGCCGCCGACACGGCTGCGTCCGCAACTGTGGGGGCCGGAAGCCCCACATCTGCGGACGCAAGCCCGGCGGCTGACGCAACGTCCGCAACTGTGGGGGCTGGGGCCCCCGGAAGTGCGGACGCAAGCAGTGCCGACGCGGGTGACGACGACGCGGAGGGCGACGACGCCACGACCGAGCCGGCCGAGCCGGCCGAGCCCGCCCGCCCGCGCACCCGCCGCGAGTACGGCCCCGAGTTCGACGACACCCCGCGTGACTTCGGTCGCGTCGCCGCCGCGACCGCCCGCCAGGTCATCGTCCAGCGCCTTCGCGACATCGAGGACGACGCGATCATGGGCGACTTCAAGGGCCGCGAGGGCGACATCGTCGCGGGGATCATCCAGCAGAGCCCCGACCCGCGGCATGTCACCGTCGACTTCGGCACCGTCGAGGGGATCCTCCCGCTCGCCGAGCAGGTCCCGGGCGAGAAGTACGTCCACGGGCAGCGGCTGCGGACCTACGTCGTCAGCGTCAAGCGCGGCATGCGCGGCCCGCAGATCGGCCTCTCCCGCACGCACCCCAACCTCGTGCGCAAGCTCTTCGCCCTCGAGGTCCCCGAGATCGCCGACGGCAGCGTCGAGATCGCCGCACTGGCCCGTGAGGCCGGTCACCGCACGAAGATCGCCGTCCACACCAAGGTCGCCGGCCTCAACGCCAAGGGCGCCTGCATCGGTCCCATGGGTGCCCGCGTGCGGGCCGTCATGGCCGAGCTGCACGGCGAGAAGATCGACATCGTCGACTACAGCGAGGACCCGGCGACCTTCATCGCCGCTGCGCTCAGCCCCTCGCGCGTGCAGTCCGTCGAGATCGTCGACCGCACCCTGCGGGCGGCCCGTGTCGTCGTTCCCGACTACCAGCTCTCGCTCGCCATCGGCCGCGAGGGCCAGAACGCCCGGCTCGCCGCCAAGCTCACCGGCTGGCGCATCGACATCCGCTCGGACAACCCGGGTTCGGGTGCCCCGCGCGAGGGGTCCTCGGGCCCGTCGGCGGCGTCCGGTGACACTCCCGACCCCCACTAGGCGCTACCATGGACGGGACCGACCGGGCTGGACTCCGGACTCGGGCGCCGCACGCGAAGGCGGGCACACGGCATACGTCAGCAGTGACGGGACCGGTGCGCACCTGCGTGGGGTGCCGGATGTCGGATAGCCGGTCGGCACTCCTGCGAGTGGTCGTCGGAGGCCACGGGGACCTCGTTCCCGACCTTCGACGGTGTCTCCCGGGGCGCGGCGCCTGGCTGCATCCCACCGGAGAATGTTTCGACCTCGCCGTCCGACGACGGGCGTTCGGGCGTGCGCTGCGAGTCAGCGTGCCTCTGGACACCACCGCCGTGGCGGAGGAGATCGCCACCCACGAGCAGAACCGTCCGTCCTCAGGGAACCAACCGTAGCTCTGAACAGAGAGTGGTTTGACGCTGATGAGCACCCGATGAGCATCCGATGAGTTCTCAGAAATGAGCTCCCCCCAGCACTAGTGGTCCGTGCCTGCTGCTTCGTCAGGTCACACGGACCAGATGAAGGAGAAACGTGGCAAAGGTCCGAGTCAGCGCACTCGCCAAGGAAGTCGGAGTGACCAGCAAGGTCCTCCTCGAGCGCCTCAACGACATGGGCGAGTACGTCAAGTCGGCGTCCTCGACCATCGAGGCACCGGTCGTCCGCCGGTACCAGGAGAAGTTCCCCGTCGAGAAGGCGGCTCCTGCCGAGGCTCCCGCCAAGCCGGCGGCCAAGAAGGCCGCCGCCAAGCCCGCTGCTGCCGCACCCGCAGCGACGCCGGGTCCCAAGGCTCCCGCTGCGCCCG
>NZ_AVPI01000079.1 GCF_000768675.1 Knoellia flava TL1
CCCGAGCTCGCCGCGGAGGTCGCCGCCATGCGGGCCCGGCGGTCGGCGCGCAAGGACACCTCGCCGCTCATCGCCCGGCTCGACCCGCGTGACCCCGCGGGCTGACCGGGCGCCACACCCGGGACCCACCCCGGCTGGTGCGGGAGCACATGGTCGGTCGTCCGGCGGGACGCGTACGGTCCGGGCATGGGTGACATCGTCGACGCCGGTGGGGTTCGTCAGCACGTGCGGACGTGGGGGCCGGAGGACGGCGTGCCCGTGCTCCTCCTCCACGGCAACTGCTCGTCGGGCGGCTACTGGGAGCCGTTCGTGCGCGACCACATCGGCACGGACGGACCGTGGCGGGTCGTCGCCCCCGACCTGCGCGGGTTCGGCGGGAGCGAGCCGGCACCGGTCGACGCCACCCGCGCCCTGCGCGACTTCGCCGACGACGTCGCGGCGCTCGTCGAGGCGGTCTTCGGTCCGCAGGCCCGACCCGTCGTCGTCGGCCACTCGATGGGGTGCGGAGTGGCGATGCAGTATGCCGTCGACCACCCCGAGCGCGTCGCCGGGCTGCTGCTCACCGCCCCGCTCTCGCCCTACGGCTTCGGGGGCACCCGCGACCTCGACGGCACCCCGACGACGGACGACTTCGCCGGCACCGGCGGCGGCACCGTCAACCCCGACTTCGTCGCCCGCATCGATGCCGGCGACCGCAGCGGCGACGAGCCGACGAGCCCACGCAACGTCATGCGGACGGCATACGTGGCAGACCCCGAGGTCTTCGGCGACGACGAGGACGCCCTCGTGGACACGGTGCTGACGACGGCGACCGGCGACGACCACTACCCGGGCGACTCGGTGTCCAGCGAGAGCTGGCCGATGGTCGGGCCGGGCACGCGCGGAGTCGCCAACGCCATGAGCCCCCGGTGGTTCCGGGTGGCCGAGGAGCTCGTCGACCTCGACCCGAAGCCGCCGGTCGAGTGGCTGTGGGGCACCGCGGACGCGATCGTCAGCGACACCTCGCTCTTCGACATGGCCCACCTCGGCCAGCTCGGCGTCGTGCCCGGCTGGCCCGGGCTCGAGGCCTGCCCGCCGCAGCCGATGGTGGGTCAGACCCGGGCGGTGGTCGAGCGCTATGCCGACGCGGGCGGGACGTTCACCGAGACCCGGCTCGAGGGGTGCGGGCACTCGCCGCACCTCGAGCGCCCCGCGGAGGTCCGCGCCGCGCTCGAGCGGCTCACGCGCGCCGGGGAGCGCTGACCTGCCGCCGGCACCGGCTTCGTAGACTGCCCAGCGTGACGAGCGAGCGCTGGCGGACCCGATGAGGCTGGTCTTCGCCGGCACCCCCGAGACCGCGGTGCCCGCACTCGAGGCGCTCCTCGGCTCCGACCACGAGGTCGTCGCCGTCGTCACGCGGCCCGACGCACGCGCCGGTCGCGGGCGCACGCTGCATCCGTCTCCGGTCAAGGCGGTCGCGCTCGAGCGCGGCATCGAGGTGCTCACGCCGACGTCGCCGAAGGACCCGGACTTCCAGGCCCGGCTGCGCGAGATCGCGCCGGACGCCTGCCCCGTCGTCGCCTACGGCGCGCTCCTGCCGCGCGAGGTCCTCGACGTGCCCACCCACGGTTGGGTCAACCTCCACTTCTCGGTGCTGCCCGCCTGGCGTGGCGCGGCCCCGGTGCAGCGCGCGATCATGGCCGGCGACGAGGCGACCGGCGCGACGACGTTCGTCATCGAGGAGGGCCTCGACACCGGCCCGGTCCTCGGCGTCATGACCGAGACGATCCGCGCCGGCGACACCTCGGGCACCCTGCTCGACCGCCTTGCGCACGCCGGCGCCGGGCTGCTCGTCGCGACGATGGACGGCCTCGCCTCCGGCGACCTCGTGCCCGTGCCGCAGCCCGCCGAGGGCGTCTCGCACGCCGCGAAGCTCACGACCGCCGACGCGCAGGTCACCTGGGCCACCCCCGCGTATGCCGTCGACCGCCACGTGCGCGGGTGCACTCCCGCTCCCGGGGCGTGGACGACCTTCCGGGGCGAGCGCCTCGGGCTCGGTCCCATCACGCTGGCCGACGCCTCCGTCGCCGCCGGCGCGGACGGGGCTGCGCTCGCGCCGGGGGAGATTCTCGCCACGAAGCGAGCCGTCCACGTCGGCACCGCCGCGGGCGCGGTGACGCTGGGAGAGGTGCGCCCGCAGGGCAAGAAGCCGATGGCCGCCGCCGACTGGGCCCGTGGGGTGCGGATCGACGCGGGTGAGGCGTTCGCCGGCGCCACTACGCTGTCCTGATGCCCGCACCCGACCAGCGCCCCCAGCCCCGCCGCCGTCCCTCCGGCGGCGGACGCCCCCACGGGCAGCGCTCGCGCCAGCGGCCGAGCGACCGGGCGAAGCACGCCGAGCCCGCGCGGTTCGCGGCCTACACGCTGCTGCGGGCCGTCGCCGACGGTGCCTACGCCAACCTCGAGCTGCCGTCGATCCTCCGCCGCCACCGGCTCGACACCCGCGACGCCGCCTTCGCGACCGAGCTCGCCTTCGGGACGCTGCGGATGCAGGGGTTCTACGACGCCGTCATCGAGCGCGCGGCCGACCGGGCGACGACGAAGATCGACGCGGGAGTCCTCGACGTCCTGCGGCTCGGCGCCCACCAGCTGCTCGGGATGCGCGTCCCGCCCCACGCCGCCGCAGACCAGACCGTCGGCCTCGCGCGCACCGTGAGCGGGGCCGGTGCCAGCGGCTTCGTCAACGCCGTGATGCGCCGCGTGAGCGAGCGGACCCGCGAGGAGTGGGTCACCGAGGTCGTCCCCGAGGGCGGGTCGACCGCAGCCCTGGCCGTCGAGTACTCCCACCCCGAGTGGGTCGTCAGCGCGCTGCGGGGAGCGCTGCTCGGGCACGGCCGCGCCACCGCCGAGACAGTCGACACCGAGCTGCGCGCGCTCCTCGAGAGCGACAACACCCCCGCGAAGGTGAGCCTCGTGGCCCGACCAGGGCTTGCCTCCGTGGAGGAGCTCGTCGCCGCCGGGGCCACGGCGAGCGAGACGTCGCCGCACGGCGCCGTCCTCGGCTCGGGCGACCCCGGCGCCATCGCCGCGGTCCGGGAGCGGCGCGCCGCGGTGCAGGACGAGG
>NZ_AVPI01000080.1 GCF_000768675.1 Knoellia flava TL1
GGCCCGCGTCGCTCCGGCGGACAGGGCGGCGCCCGCCGGGGCTCCGGCGGCGGCATCGCGGCGTTCTCGTCGCAGTCGCGCGGCTACCGCGGCTGACGCCACCTCGCTCCTCCCGTGCCCCGTCGCTCCGTGCGGCGGGGCACGGTCGCGTCGGGGGGCATACCCGGCCTGCCGTGCGGAACGGGAGGAATTGGTGAGTTGTGCACGCACCCGGGGGCGGACGGCATACCGGGGCGCGAGAACTCGACCACAACGCCCCGTGACGGCGGCACCCACGGGGTAGCGTCGGCAGCCGCGAGCCCACCCCTTCCAGGAGCCGTCAATGGAGTCGAGCACCATCGCCGTCAGCGCAGCCGACGGCACCCCGCTGCACACCTACCGCTGGCTCCCCGACGGCCCGCCGCGCGCGATCGTGCAGATCTCCCACGGGATGGCCGAGCACGCCGGGCGCTACGAGCGGTTCGCCCGGGCGCTCACGGCGCAGGGCTACGCGGTCTATGCCAACGACCACCGTGGTCACGGGCTCACGGGCTCAGCGAGCGACCGCGGCCACTTCGCCGACCACGACGGCTGGGACACGGTCGTGCACGACCTCGGCACCGTCACCGAGTTCGCACAGACCGAGCACCCCGGTGTCCCGGTGGTCCTCTTCGGGCACAGCATGGGCGCCATACTCGCCCGCAGCTATGCCGCGATCCACGGGTCGCGGCTCGCCGCCCTCATCCTGTCGGCCAACAGCGGCGCGAACCCGCTGGCGCCCGTCGGCGTCGCGTTGTCGGCCCTCCAGTCCCGGCTACGGGGTCGCCGCCACCCCTCCGGCCTCATGGACTCCCTGTCGTTCGGCAAGTTCAACGCCGCGTTCAAGCCCAACCGGACCGCCTCGGACTGGCTCAGCCGCGACGAGGCCGAGGTCGACGCCTACCTCGCCGACCCCCACTGCGGCTTCGTCATGTCGACGACGTTCTACGGAGACCTCGCCGCCGGCCTGCGCAGCGTCCTGCGCAAGAGCGCGTATGCCGCCGTGCCCACCGACCTGCCGATCCTGCTCATGTCCGGTGAGCACGACCCGGTCGGCAACGGCGGCAGGGGACCTCGCGAGGTCGAGGCCGGCTACCGCGAGGCGGGGGTCACCGACCTCACCTCGAGGATCTATCCCGGCGCCCGGCACGAGCTCCTCAACGAGACGAACCGCGACGAGGTCACCGCGGACGTCCTCGCATGGCTCGACGAGCGCCTGCCCACTCGCGACTGATGCTCGCCTGGATCGGCCGATACGCCGTGGCCGCAGCCGTCTTCGGCGTCCTCGACGGACTCTGGCTGGGCGTCGTCGCCCGGCCGCTCTACGACGACCAGCTCGGCGAGCTGCTCGCGGAGAACCCCAATGCCGTTGCGGCAGTGGCGTTCTATGTGATCTATGTCCTCGGCATCACCTTCTTCGCGACCCGTCCGGCCTTGGCGGAGGAGTCCGGACGCACGGCGCTCGTCCACGGCGGGTTGCTCGGGCTCGTCGCCTACGCGACGTGGGACCTCACCAACCTCGCCGTCCTCGAGGGCTTCCCGGCCGGGGTCGTCCTCGTCGACCTGATGTGGGGCACGGTCGCGACCGCCGTCACCGCTGTCGTGACGTATGCCGTGTGTCGCCGGGTGCCCGCCCTCCGCTGAGCCTGGTGGGGCTGGTGTATCTGGTGCGGGCGGCGGGCCTCCTTCCACGGTGACGGCTCGGCGTGAGCCGTCCGAACCCGGAAGGACGTCCCATGGCCACAGCAACCGACCTCGTCAGGGCGATCGCGAGCGCGAGGATCACCTCGCCGCACCGCGACCGGCTCGAGTTCCTCGCCCTCCTCGACGACCGAGTCTGGGAGGTCGTCGGCGGCGGGCCGCTCGGCCTGCGCAGCCGGGCCGACCTCGTCGCGCTCAACCCCCAGCCGCTCCCGCCGGTCGACTCCGGGCGGCTGCTCCTCCAGCTCATGGCGCGCGGCATCATCGTCGTCGGCGGCCGGGACCCCGGTGCGCGCGAGGCGTTCCTCGCCGAGATCGACGACTGGTGCGGGACGGGCTGGCCGAAGAACTGGCCGCGGCCGCCGCAGCCGGGTCCCGACCCGGACCTCCGTCGCGGTGTCGTCCCGTCCGCTCTGCTCGGTGGGGCGCTGGCGGCGGCGGAGATCGCCGCGAGCTATCCCGAGGGCGAGCTCCAGGACCTCTTCGCCAAGGCCGCCGACCAGCTCACCGAGGCGGCGCTCGCCTAGGTCCGCGTCCGGCATACGAAGGGCTGGGCTCGGCGCGCTGGGCTCGTGGCTAGTTGCGCGCCTTGCGCCAGCCCGCGGCGCGCGCCTCGTCCTCGGTGCAGAACCACCGCTCGCCCTTGCTCGCGGTGATGACCGTCGCGTCGTAGCTGCCGCCGCCGGGGACGTGGTAGATCTTCTCGCCCGACGACGAGATGTTGCCCTTGATGACGCAGCTCGACGGCTTGGTCGTCGTGCCGGGGACTGCCGGTGCCGCGACGACGGGGGCCGAGCACGCCGCGCTCCAGACACCGAGCTTGCGTGCCTGGGCGCGCTTCTGCGCGGCGAGGTAGTCGCCGCGGTGCTCGTAGGCGTTGCGGTAGGTGTACTCCTTGGCGAAGCCGCCCTCGATGAGGACCTTCGCGGCGAGCCGGCCGTCCTCGGTGACGACGTGGCGGAGGAGCCGGCCGTAGCGGTCACGGTCGTCCTGGGTGGGGTCGGCGACGAGCCGGACCGAGCGGCTCTGCACGAGGCTCTGCATCTTGCTCGACGCCTTCTGGGCCCAGCACTCGTCGCCCTTGAGCTCGGGGGCGTCGAGGCCGATGAGCCGCACCCGCTCCGTGGTCGCGCCGACCCGCACCTTGATGGTGTCACCGTCGGTGACGCCGACGGTGAGCACGAACGCGCCGGCGACCCTGCGCGTCGGAGCGGGCGCGGGGGCGACCGTCGGTCGGGCCGCGAGGGTCGGAGTCGCGACGGGAGCCGGGACCGAGACGGTGGGGGTGGGCGCCGACGTCGGCGCGGCGACGACCGGACTCGCTGCCGGCGCG
>NZ_AVPI01000081.1 GCF_000768675.1 Knoellia flava TL1
CTGCTGGCCGTCGCGGTCGCGACCGCGCCCGTCACGGCCGACGTGCCGGCGCGCTGGCTCGACCTCTGCGCGGGGCCGGGTGGCAAGAGCGGCGTCCTCGGCGCGCTCGCCCTCCAGACCGGCGCGGACCTGGTCGCGGTCGAGGTGAGCGAGCACCGTGCCGAGCTCGTGCGATCGACGCTCGGTCCGGTGACCGCCCTCGCCAGGGAGACCGGCCGTGCCGTCGAGGTGCGCACCGCGGACGGCCGCGAGGTCGGGGAGGCCGAGCGGACGGCATACGGGCGGGTCCTCGTCGACGCGCCGTGCACGGGGCTCGGCGCGCTGCGCCGGCGACCGGAGGCCCGGTGGCGGCGCCAGCCCGGCGACCTCGCCCAGCTCGGGCCGCTCCAGCGCGACCTGCTGCGCAGCGCCCTCGACGCCGTCGCGCCCGGTGGTGTGGTCGGCTACGCCACGTGCAGCCCCCACCCGGCCGAGACGACCTTCGTCGTGCGCGACGTGCTCAAGAAGCGCGACGACATCGAGGTCCTCGACGCGCGCGAGCTCTTCCGCGACGCCTCGGGCGAGGTCCTGCACGACCTCGGCGACGGGCCGGAGGTGCAGCTGTGGCCGCACGTGCACGGCACCGACGCGATGTTCCTCGCCCTGCTGCGCAAGAAGGCCTGAGCGCGTCGGGCGCGGTCGCATGCCGTCGATAGGGTGAGCGCCGTGCAGATCTCACCGTCGATCCTCTCCGCCGACTTCGCCAACCTCCAGTCCGAGCTCGACGCGATCTCGAACGCCGACTGGGCGCACGTCGACGTCATGGACAACCACTTCGTCCCCAACCTCACGCTGGGGCTGCCGATCGTCGAGGCGCTGCTCAAGGTGTCGCCGATCCCGCTCGACTGCCACCTCATGATCGAGGACCCCGACCGGTGGGCACCGGGCTACGCCGAGGCGGGGGCGCAGTCGGTGACCTTCCACGTCGAGGCGGCGCGCGATCCGCGGGCGCTCGCTCGCACCCTGAGGGCGGCCGGTGCCCGCGCCGGCATGGCGGTCAAGCCCGGCACGGCGTGGGCGCCCTACGAGGAGCTGCTGCCCGAGCTCGACATGGTGCTCGTCATGACCGTCGAGCCTGGTTTCGGCGGCCAGTCGTTCATGGCCGACCAGATGCCCAAGGTGGCCCAGGTCCGCGAGGCGGTCCGGCGCAACGGCGGCGAGATCTGGGTCCAGGTCGACGGGGGAGTCTCCGCGAAGACCATCGAGCAGTGCGCCGACGCGGGAGCCGACGTCTTCGTCGCCGGGTCGGCGGTCTACGGCGCCGAGTCCGCGGCCGCCGCGGTCGACGAGCTCCGTGCGCTCGCCGAGTCCCACGGGCACGGATCGTGACCGAGGAGCCGTTCGGCTCGCTGGCGCCGGGGGAGGTCGTGCGCGGTCGCGAGGTCGTGGGGCAGGACCTGAGCGGCCTGACGTGGGAGGGCGCCTCGCTCGTCGGCTGCACCTTCGAGGAGTGCACCTTCACGAGCTGCAACCTGTCGATGGCGAAGCTCACCGACACGAGGTTCGTCGACTGCACCTTCGTCGGCTGCAAGCTGCTCGCCGTCGACTGGACCGCCACCGGGGCGGGGTCGATGCTCGCCCAGCCGCTGCGCTTCGAGCGGTGCCGACTCGACGGCACGACCTTCGCCGGGCTCGACCTCACCGGGTTCGTCTTCCGCGACTGCCAGCTCACGGACGTCGACCTCACCGAGGCCGACCTGCGCCGTGCCGACCTCGGCGGCAGCGACCTGTCGGGCACCCGTTTCTCCGAGTCCGACCTGCGCGAGGCCGACCTGCGCGGCACCCGCGGGCTCGCGCTCGACCCGCGCCACAACAGGCTCAAGGGAGCGCGCATCGACCTCGACGCGACGCCGGGGCTGCTCGAGGTCTTCGGCCTCACCATCGACTGAGCCCCGCAACGTCCGGCACGGTGACGGCCTGGCCACCACAGTTGCGGACGCAAGGGGTGGTGGGCGGACGGCATACGACAACGTCCGGCAGGGTGACGGCCTGGCCACCACAGTTGCGGACGCAAGGGGGAGAGGCGGTGGGAGACGAGGGTCACGGCGGACGGGAGTTCGGCGCGGGACCCCGGCTGCGGCATACTGGAGGACGACGTGCTCCGGGGTCGGTGCAATTCCGAACCGGCGGTGACAGTCCGCGACCCGACCGCAGCCAGCGGCCGGTTGACTGGGTGGAACTCCCAGACCGACGGTGAGAGTCCGGATGGTAGGCAGCACGTGACAGCGAGGCCCGAGAGGGTCGCGCCGTGCGGCGTCCTGCGCGAACCCTGCGCCACCGTCGACGGCGCCACGTCGCCCGCACGTCCCCCGGAGCTCGACCGACAGGTCTCGAGCACGAGGGCAGGACGCATGGAGCAGACGAGCAGCACCGACGAGCAGTGGATGCGCCATGCGCTCATGCTCGCCGAGCGCGGCCCGCAGGCCGACCCCAACCCGAGAGTCGGCTGCGTCCTCGTCGCCCCCGACGGCACCCTCGTCGCCGACGGCTGGCACCGCGGGGCGGGCACACCGCACGCGGAGGCGGCGGCGCTCGAGGCCGCGGGTGCGCGCG
>NZ_AVPI01000082.1 GCF_000768675.1 Knoellia flava TL1
GCCGCGCGTCGCATCCGGGCTGCCGCCCGCCGCGGGGACCACGTGGGCCGAGGGCGTCTGCGCGCCCGACGCCGAGGGTGTCACCGCCGTCGTCGACCTCCAGGGCTCGGCGCCGGCCGTCGCGCGCTGCGTGACGTCGACGACCGGGGGCTCGGCCTACTCCTCGACGAACTCGCTGCAGACCTTCGCCGACGCCGGCTTCGACGTCGCGACGAAGGCGACGAGCTTCGGCCCGCAGATCTGCCAGGTCGACGGCGCCCCGTCGACCGACCCGTGCGCCGCGTGGACCGGGGTGTGGTGGTCGTTCTGGACCGGCACCGACGCGGGCTGGAACCAGGCCCTCACCGGCGCCCACGAGACCGCCGCACCGACCGGCACGTTCGTCGGCCTCTCGCTCGTCGACAACGTCGACGACGCCCCGGAGCCGCGGGTCGACACGACGCCGGCCACCAGCACGCCCACGCCCACCCCGACGCCGACCGTCTCGGTGACGCCGACACCGGAGCCGAGCACCCCCGCTGGTCCCGGTCGCGCCGACCTCGCCTCCGACTGGCTCGTCTCGAGGGCGGCGAAGGGCGACGGCACCTACGACCTCCAGTCCTACGGCTTCAACCCCGGCCTCATGATCGACATGCTCTTCGCGCTCGTCGCCGAGGACCCGGACCACGAGGCCATCGCCGGTCTCTGGGCCTCGATCGAGAAGCAGATCCCGGAGTGGGTCGACTTCACGGCCGACGACGGCACGCGCTACGTCGACGGACCCTCGGCCGCCAAGGCGATGCTCGCGGCCGAGGCCGTGCGCGATGACGTCAACGACGTCGGCGGCCTCGACGTCGCGAAGACCCTCGAGTCCAAAATCGACGACGACGGCCGGGTGCTCGACTACGGCGACGCGCCGGCATACGGCTTCGGCCAGACCCTCGCCGTGCTCGCGCTCGCCCGCGCCGACGCCCTCGACACCAAGGTCCTCGACGCGATGCTCACCCAGCAGTGCCCGTCGGGTGGTTTCCGCCTGAGCCACGGCGCCGCGTGCGCCGACGACAAGGACGCAGGTGTCGACGCGACCGCGATGGGCCTGCAGGCGATGCTCGCCGCGGAGCGCTCGGGCGTCGACGTGGCGGACGCCAACCTCA
>NZ_AVPI01000083.1 GCF_000768675.1 Knoellia flava TL1
GAAGACGAGCGGCGGATGGGCCAACGACGCCTTCACGACGACGGTCAACACGAACTCGACCGGTCTCGCGGTGCAGGCACTGCAGGCCTACCTCGACGAGCACCCCGGCTCTGCTGCGGCCGAGGGCGCCGTGACCAAGGGTCGTGCGTGGGTGGCCGGGCTCCAGGTCCTCCCCACCACGGGTGCGGCCGCCGCGACGAACGTCGGCGCGATCGCCTACTCCCCCGAGGCCTTCGCCGCGGGCCCGGCGACGAGCACCGACCAGTGGGAGCGGGCCACGCCGCAGGCGATGCTCGCCTTCGGGCTCCCCGGCTTCGACACCCTCGTCGTCGCCGCGGCCCCCACGGCGACGCCGACACCCACGCCGACGACCAGCGCCAGCTCCAGCGCCACGCCGACCGGTGGCACGACCGAGCCGACCACGCCCGGCACCGGTGGCTCCGACGGCGGTCCCGGTGACGGCACCGCGGGCGGGTCCGGGACCGACACGGGCTCGGGTTCGGACGGGGGCCTCGCCTACACCGGCGCCGCGGTCTGGCCGGCCTTGGCCGTGGCCGTGCTGCTGCTCCTCGCGGGCTCCGCTTTCGTCCTCGTCTCGCGCCGCCGCGGGGTGCACGCCTGATGCTTCGCCGCCTCCTCTCGCTGGGCGCGGCGACCGCGCTCGGGGCAGCCGCGCTCACCGGCGCGGCCGCCCCGGCCCAGGCGGCCGCCTGCTCGTCGACGAACGGCGTGACGGTCGTCGTGCAGAGCTCGCAGGGCACCCAGGTGCGCTGCGCGAGCGGTGACCCCTCGTCGGCGTGGTCGGCGCTCCAGAGCGCCGGCTTCTCGCTCACGGCGGTCCAGCGCTTCCCCGACGCGCTCTGCCGGATCGACGGCTACCCGGCGTCCGACCCGTGCGTCAACATGCCGCCGGCGAGCGCCTACTGGTCGTTCTGGCACGCCCCCAACGGTGGATCGTGGACCTACAGCCAGGTCGGGATCAAGGGCTGGAACCCCAAGCCGGGCAGCTCGGTCGGCTTCCGCTTCGGCTCGGGGTCGGCCCCGAGCACGCGACCCGCCACGGTCTCGGCTCCCGCGCCGACCACCGCGGCGCCCAAGCCCACTGCTGCACCGAAGCCCACGCCGAGGACGACGACGAAGGCGCCGAGCGCCCCGCGTCCGACCAGTCAGGCTCCCGGGGGTCGCACGACCGCGGCGGCTCCGACCGCACCGCGGTCGGCGGCCGCTCCC
>NZ_AVPI01000084.1 GCF_000768675.1 Knoellia flava TL1
CGGCCGATGGCCGAGGCACTCGCCACCGCCTCGAGGCAGCCGCGGCGACCGCAGCCGCACTCGGCGCCCCCGGGCACGGCGACGACGTGACCGATCTCGCCGGTCCACTCGGTGCCGTTGGCGACGCGGCCACCGGTGAGCAGCGCGCCGGCGATGCCGGTGCCGAGCGGGACGAAGAGCACGTCCGGCACGCCCTGCGCGGCACCGAGCCGGTGCTCGGCAAGCAGGCCGGCGCGCACGTCGTGGCCGAGCGCGACGGGGACCTCGAGGCGGTCGGCGAGCAGGTCGCGCAGGGGCAGGTCCCGCCAGCCGAGGTTGGCCGACCACACGGCCTGGCCGGCGGTCTCGTCGACGAGCCCGGGCACGACGGCGGCGGCACTCGCGAGCGTCACCTCGCCGAGGTCGCCGGCCTCGCCGGAGCGGGCGGCGTCGAGCAGCCCACCGATCGTGTCGACGATGACGTCGACGACGCCCTCGCCAGGGCGCGAAGGCGTGGATGCGGTGTGGGACAACAGGACTGAGCCGTCGACGTCGCAAAGCACCGACTTGACGCGGGTGCCGCCGACATCGACTCCCGCCATCAGCCTCGTCGCCACGGGCGCCAGTCTATGGGGGTGCCCGCCGGGCGGTCGCGAGCGTCTCAGCGGGCCGGCCGACCGAGTCGCGACCGGGCCACGACCGGGTCCCGTTGTCCTCGATGCAAGGAATACCGGCACCTGCCACTAAGGTTGACCACAGCGGTCCGCACCGTTCTGCCTCGGACCTGCTTCTTTCTTCTTCCTGTCGATGCCGATGCGCCGCGACCGGGACCACGACCACGACGACACCGATGTCGGCCGCTGGGTCGCGACCGGAACGCGCCGGGCAGAACCGACTGCATCAGAACTCTCTGGAGTACCCCTTTCGTGTCCACTGACACCCTTGCCCCCGCCCGCCCGACGACCGGCTTCGCCGACCTCGGCGTCCCCGAGTCCCTCGTGCAGGTCCTCGCCGACCGCGGCATCACGTCGCCGACGCCGATCCAGGCAGCCACCCTTCCCGACAGCCTCGCCGGGCGCGACGTCCTCGGACGCGGCCGCACCGGCTCCGGCAAGACCTACGCGTTCCTGCTGCCCGTCCTCGCCCGCCTCGCCGGTGAGGGCCGCCGCCGCCAGCCCAAGCGCCCCCGCGCCCTCATCCTCGCGCCGACCCGCGAGCTCGCGACCCAGATCGACGAGGCGCTCGCCCCGCTCGCCAAGCCGCTCGGACTCACCTCCAAGACGGTCTTCGGCGGCGTCGGCCAGAACCCGCAGGTCCAGGCCATCGCCAAGGGCGTCGACGTCGTCGTCGCCTGCCCCGGCCGGCTCGAGGACCTCATCGGTCAGGGCCACGTCAACCTCGACTTCGTCGAGATCACCGTGCTCGACGAGGCCGACCACATGGCCGACCTCGGCTTCCTCCCCGGCGTGAAGCGCATCCTCGACCGCACCCCGCGCGACGGCCAGCGCATGCTCTTCTCGGCGACGCTCGACGGAGCCATCAACACGCTGGTCAAGCGCTACCTCACCTCGCCCGTGACGCACGAGGCCGACTCGGCCCAGTCGCCGGTGTCGACGATGAGCCACCACGTCCTCCACGTGACGAACGACGCGCACCTCAAGGTGCTCGTCGACCTCGTCGCCGCGCCGGGTCGCACGGTCGTCTTCACGCGCACCAAGCACCGCGCCAAGAAGCTCGCACGCCAGCTCAACGCCGAGGGCATCCCCGCGGTCGAGCTGCACGGCAACCTCAGCCAGAACGCCCGCACCCGCACGATGGACGCGTTCCACTCCGGCACCGCGCAGACGCTCGTCGCGACCGACATCGCCGCCCGCGGCATCCACGTCGACGACGTGGGCCTCGTCATCCACGCCGACCCGCCGGTCGAGCACAAGGCCTACCTCCACCGCTCGGGCCGCACCGCGCGGGCCGGCAACTCCGGCACCGTCGTCACGCTCATGACCGACGACCAGGTCCGCGATGTCCGCGACCTCACCCGCAAGGCCGGCATCAAGCCGACGACGACCAAGGTCAACGCGTCGCACCCGCTCCTCACCGAGCTCGCCCCGGGCGAGCGCACCTTCCCCGGCGCGTTCACCGTGCCCGGCGCGGCCCCGCAGGGTGGCGGCGGAGGCGGCTCGCGCCCCGCGGGTGGGGGCCGCTCCGGCGG
>NZ_AVPI01000085.1 GCF_000768675.1 Knoellia flava TL1
CGGGTTTGACGCCCAAGTGTGGCCGCGGGTAGTTTTGAGTGGTTGCCCTGGAGATTGGCCCTGATGGGGTTGGTTGATGGTGTGCGTCCGATCCTTGAGAACTCAACAGCGTGTCAAAAATCGATGCCAATTACCTCGTCGCCGGGGCATGGTGCTGCTCGCCTTTCTGGTGGGTGGTGGTGTGTTGCGGTGCGAATTGATTTCCTTTGGTTGACAATGATCATCTAGCAGTTATTGCTGGTTGTTCTTGCTCAGCCGGGTTTCACAACCCTTTGTGGGTATGGTTTTTCCCTGGTTTCGCCTTCGGGTGGGCTGGGGGATTGCAATCATCAACGGAGAGTTTGATCCTGGCTCAGGACGAACGCTGGCGGCGTGCTTAACACATGCAAGTCGAACGGTGACCCTCGGAGCTTGCTTCGGGGTGAACAGTGGCGAACGGGTGAGTAACACGTGAGTAACCTGCCCCTGACTCTGGAATAAGCGCTGGAAACGGCGTCTAATACCGGATACGACACGCCTCCGCATGGGGAGCGTGTGGAAAGTTTTTCGGTCTGGGATGGACTCGCGGCCTATCAGCTTGTTGGTGAGGTAATGGCTCACCAAGGCGATGACGGGTAGCCGGCCTGAGAGGGCGACCGGCCACACTGGGACTGAGACACGGCCCAGACTCCTACGGGAGGCAGCAGTGGGGAATATTGCACAATGGGCGAAAGCCTGATGCAGCGACGCCGCGTGAGGGATGACGGCCTTCGGGTTGTAAACCTCTTTCAGCAGGGAAGAAGCGAAAGTGACGGTACCTGCAGAAGAAGCACCGGCTAACTACGTGCCAGCAGCCGCGGTAATACGTAGGGTGCGAGCGTTGTCCGGAATTATTGGGCGTAAAGAGCTTGTAGGCGGTTTGTCGCGTCTGCCGTGAAAATCCGGGGCTCAACCCCGGACTTGCGGTGGGTACGGGCAGACTAGAGTGTGGTAGGGGAGACTGGAATTCCTGGTGTAGCGGTGAAATGCGCAGATATCAGGAGGAACACCGATGGCGAAGGCAGGTCTCTGGGCCACTACTGACGCTGAGAAGCGAAAGCATGGGGAGCGAACAGGATTAGATACCCTGGTAGTCCATGCCGTAAACGTTGGGCGCTAGGTGTGGGACTCATTCCACGAGTTCCGTGCCGCAGCTAACGCATTAAGCGCCCCGCCTGGGGAGTACGGCCGCAAGGCTAAAACTCAAAGGAATTGACGGGGGCCCGCACAAGCGGCGGAGCATGTGGATTAATTCGATGCAACGCGAAGAACCTTACCAAGGCTTGACATATACCGGAAACATCTGGAGACAGGTGCCCCGCAAGGTCGGTATACAGGTGGTGCATGGTTGTCGTCAGCTCGTGTCGTGAGATGTTGGGTTAAGTCCCGCAACGAGCGCAACCCTCGTTCTATGTTGCCAGCACGTGATGGTGGGGACTCATAGAAGACTGCCGGGGTCAACTCGGAGGAAGGTGGGGATGAGGTCAAATCATCATGCCCCTTATGTCTTGGGCTTCACACATGCTACAATGGCCGGTACAAAGGGCTGCGAAACCGTGAGGTGGAGCGAATCCCAAAAAACCGGTCTCAGTTCGGATTGGGGTCTGCAACTCGACCCCATGAAGTTGGAGTCGCTAGTAATCGCAGATCAGCAACGCTGCGGTGAATACGTTCCCGGGCCTTGTACACACCGCCCGTCAAGTCACGAAAGTCGGTAACACCCGAAGCCGGTGGCCCAACCCTTGTGGAGGGAGCCGTCGAAGGTGGGACTGGCGATTGGGACTAAGTCGTAACAAGGTAGCCGTACCGGAAGGTGCGGCTGGATCACCTCCTTTCTAAGGAGCACTGGCCACGTTATGTGGTCCAGGCCCTGTTTCGTCCCCGAGTGTGGGACGGCAGGTGCTCATGGGTGGAACATCGATTATTTGGCGTCGTCACTGGCTCGCTGGCTAGTACGCCCCGGAACGC
>NZ_AVPI01000086.1 GCF_000768675.1 Knoellia flava TL1
CCGACGCCGGCAACGGCACCTACTACGACGCACGGGACGCCGACGCCCTCACCACCTCGCTGAACAAGCTCAGCCAACGCGCCCTCCGCCCCTTCACCGTCTCGGGCAAGCCCATCGAGGGTGCCTACGAGACCATCGACGGTGCACCGGAACTCGCGCCTGGCCAGTACGTCGATACATTCGGCGGCTCGGGCCGCGAGAAGGCCCGGACGACAGGTGGCTTCGAGACGACTCTCTACTACCGGATCAAGCGGACCATCCCCGGATCGACCCCTCGCATCAGCGTCACGTCCCGTCCACCGGGCCGGGACGCAACGGTCGCGGTGGAGGGATGGCACCTCTACCTCAGGACCGAGGACAACAAGGTGTGTGGGCAGGCTTCTGAGTTGATCCGTTCCGAGACGGGTCGCAGCGAGATCGTGTCTGCCTCCGTGTCGTCCATTCCAAAGGACCCGAGGTTGGGCGAGGCAGGCCCCGACGAGTGCGCAACCACCGACACTCTCATTCTCAGCACGGCCAGATCAGGCAACGGCGGCCCGGCCCCGACCGAGATTCGATACGTCGAGGAGCCGCCCGTCACGAACGAGTCGCAACTGCCCGGGGCAGTCACGAGCATCGACCCGAAGGCGGCGTCACCAGCATCGGCGTCCGGACCCACCGTCATCGGCGGCGCATCATTCTCCGACTCGGAACGCCTCACGCCCGGGACATACGTCACCTCGGTCATTCCCGGCGAGGAGACCTTCTTCCGGGTCGCCGTCGACTGGGGGCAGTCCGCTGTCATATCGGTTGATGGCCCCGCCGACCCCTCTCTGTACGACCGCGGCCTGCGCGACAGGCTCCACCTCTACGGACACGTCCTCTCACCCGACCGGATCCCCGTGGACACGTGGGATGGCCTCGAGAGCCTGTGGGTCTACGAGGCGGAGAACAACGCCAGGAGCATGGTCAACGTCATCCCGGCTGTGAAGTATCGCAACCGATGGTCCAAGGTCGCAGCTGGCTTCTCGCTCGCCGGTGACTACTACGTGTCCGTCGGTATGACGACCGAACACGGCGGCAAGAACCTCGCGGGAGTGCCCATCCCCATCAAGTTCTCCATCGCCGTCAACGGCACCACGTCGGGGCAACCGGCGTATGCCGGCACCGCACCATCAGCTCAGGCCTCGCGGGCCGCTGACGGTGTCACCAACGGAAGCCCGACGCCGGATGCCGCAGGCTCGACACGTCCCTCAGGGGACGCCGAGTCGGCCACGCCGGTCGCGCTCTGGGGCGGGCTGGGCGCCCTCGTTCTCCTGGGAGGCGCCGCGACGGCATACGCCATGCGCCGCAGGCATTCCCATGCCGACACAACGACAGGACCGATCGCATGAACAGGTTCCGCACGGCGGTTGTCGCTGCCTCGACCGCCATCTTGCTGATGGCCGGCCCTGCCGCCGCCACGAGCCCGACTGCGGACAAACCGGTGCCGGGCAAGCTCCTGCTGATGCTCGATGCGTCCGGGTCGATGAAGGCGAAGGACCCGT
>NZ_AVPI01000087.1 GCF_000768675.1 Knoellia flava TL1
GGGGCGGGCCGGGCGGGCGCCGAGAAGCGTCGGGTCGGCCTGCTTGCGCACCCGGGGTGCGGAGGGCGTGAAGCCGGGAGCGGGGGCAGCGGGAGGAGCGGGTGTTGCCTCGGTCGCGGCAGCCGGATGGGGGCCGCGGACCGGGGCCGGTGCGAAGCCGGGGGCCGGTGTCGTCCGGTCGACGTGCGTCGGTGCGAAGCCGGGCGCCGCAGCGACCTCGTGGGTGGGCACGAAGCCTGGCGACGGAGCGGTCGAGGCGCTGACCGAGGCGCCGAGGTCGCGTGAGGCGCCGACGGCCTGGCTCGGACCACCGGCGACACCGACACCGACTCCGAGCACGAACGCCGCGACGCGCCGCGCCAGGGCCGGGGTGAGGCGGTCGGCCCACCGACCGGCCGCGGCGCCTGTCCGGCCCGGCAGGTGGGAGCAGACCTCGAGGACGACGCCGAGGCAGAGCCATGCGGCGAGGGCGATCGCTGCCGACGCCGCCACGAGGGTCAGGAGCTCGGCGGTCGAGGCGGGTCCGGTCGCGTCGACGCGGGTCCAGGCCGAGAGCCAGGCGAGCCACAGCATCCACGCCGCTGCCGTGGCGACCGCGACCGCGAGGAAGCCGACGAGGACAGGTCGAGCCGACCTCCCGACCCGCGCCGTGACCGTCGGAAGAGCGTCTTTGGTGTTGTTTGATGCCGTTTGCATGTTTTTGACGATAGATGATGTGCATCGGTGTCGCAACGGGAAGGGTGCCGTCGACGGCTCTAGGCTCCCGCTCATGCGGTGGGACCGGCTCTTCGACGACCTCGAGGCACAGCTCGGAGCCGAGGAGCGCCGCGAGCGCGACTCCGAGGTGGCCGACCGCACCCGTCGCGAGCGGGCCTCTGTCGAGCTGGGTGCCCGGTTCGCCGCCGCCGTCGGTCAGGCCGTCCGGCTGCGCCTCGTCACCGGCGCCCATCTGGAGGGGGAGCTGCTCGACCTCGGTGAGGACTGGCTCCTGCTCCGGATGAGGACCGGCCGCGAGGCGGTCGTCCCCCTCGCTGCCGTCGTCGGGGCTCTCGGTCTCGCACCGCGCGCCACGGGTGCGCGGACGGCGCGCCGGTTCACCCTCGGCTACGCGCTCCGAGGACTGTCTCGGGACCGCGCGCACGTCGCGCTCACCGACACGAGCGGTCAGGTCGTCACGGGAACGATCGACGCCGTGGGCGCGGACCACCTCGACCTCGCCGAGCACGCGCTGGGGGAGGACCGCCGGCCCGAGAACGTGCGCGGACGGCATACGGTGCCGTTCCGAGCCGTCGTGCTCGTCGAGGCGCGCTGACCCGCGAGGGCGGTCCGGGAGACGCGGACGGGCTCGTCAGTCGTCGCCCTGCGCGCGAACGAAGTCGCGGGTCTGCGAGTACATCCGCTGGATGTAGTCCTCCAGCTCGGAGGTCTCGACGCGCCACTGGCCGCGGCCGCCGACCTTGATGGCGGGGAGCTCGCCGGAGCGCACGAGGGCATAGGCCTGCGCCGAGGAGATGTCGAGGATCTCGGACACCTCGGTGAGCGGGATGAACCGCTTGGCCACGGGCGTGCTCCTCGGGGCTGGTCGGACGGGGACGGGATCGCCGCTCCAGTCTGCCACGCAGGGCCACGGCCGCCTCGGCGCTCATCCACACGACACGACACCGTCGTTCGGGTTGGTCGACGCGGCGCCGGTTGTCCACAGGCGCACGATCTCGTCGCGCGTCGGGGCGCTGCGTGGGACACAATCGTCGGCGGGGGAAGAGCACGGCGATCCCTCATCCCTGCCCGACTGCCGAGTTCGACGATCCGGAGTCCTTGATGAGCGAGACCTCCACGCCCACCGCCCAGCGCCTTCGCCGACCCTCGTGGCGCGACAGCCGGCTCGTCGTCGGCGTCCTCCTCGTGCTCGCGTCCACCGCGATCGGTGCCTACGTCATGAGCCGCGCCGACGACCGCGTCCCCATGTATGCCGCGAAGTCCGGTCTCATGGCCGGCCAGCCGCTCACGGCCGACGACGTCGTCCGGGTCGACGTGCAGCTGGGGGACGCCGGGAGCGGCTACGTCAGCGCTGCCGGTGACCTGCCGGCGGACCAGGTGGCGTTGCGGGAGGTGCGTGCGGGCGAGCTCATCCCCGCCTCGGCCGTGGGTCCGCGGGACAAGGCGACGAGCCAGCCGCTGGCGCTCCAGGTCGACGCGACGGCGGCCTCGACGCTCCAGCCGGGTTCCGTCGTCGACGTCTACGTCAACCGGCCGACGGCACCCACCAAGGGCAGTGTCGGGACCGAGACGTTCGAAGGACCCGAGCTCACCCTCGAGGGAGTGACCGTCGTCGCGCTGTCGAAGGACGACGGGATGATGGGCTCCTCGGGCGACACCAGGCCGGTGCAGGTCATGGTCCCCAAGGAGACCGTGCAGTCGCTCGTCGGCGACGTCGACCTCGGCGCCAAGATCACCCTCGTCGCGGTTCCCGGCGCGATCGCGGCCCCCACGTCATGACGGTCGGCGTCGTCACCGGGGTCTCGCACCACCACGAGCAGGAGCTCGTGTCCGCGCTCGAGATCGCGTCGGGCGTGAGCGTCGTCCGTCGCTGTGCGGACGTCGCCGAGCTGCTGTCGACCGGCGCGTCCGGCGTGGCGGACCTCGCGGTCGTCTCCGCCGACTTCCGCGGCCTCGACCGCGATGCGCTGCGGCACCTCGCGGGTCACGGCGTGCGCGTGGCGGGGCTCGTCGCGACCGGCGACGACGCGGGCGAGGCGCGGCTGCGCCAGCTCGGGGTGCGGGTCCTCCTGCGTCCGGGAACCGAGCCCGAGGAGGTCGCCCGGACCCTCGTGGACCTCGCCGAGGGTGGGTTCGCGCCCGGTGTCGGTGGCGCCGCGGGGAGGGCCGGCGTGGCGGGAACGGGTGGCCGTGCGAGTGCCGCTGGCCCCTCGGCCGCCGATGGGGCGACCGGGGGGTCGGTGGTGAGCGACGACGAGCTCGCCGCGTGGCTCGGCGGCTCCGCCGGTGAGGGCGAACCGCACCCGTCCGGCGGGGCCGTGCCCAACCGCGGCGGGACCTCCGACGGACCCGGCTCTTGGGGTGACGACGGGGACGGCATCCCCCGACGCACCCGCATCACCGCCGTCTGGGGGCCGACCGGCGCCCCGGGGCGCACCACCCTCGCGGTGACGATGGCCGCGACGCTCGCCGCGCGTGGCGTCAGCACCCTGCTCGTCGACCTCGACACATGGGGCGCGAGCGTCGCCCAGGCGCTTGCGCTCATCGACGAGGCGCCGGGCGTGGCCGCGGCCGCTCGCGCCTCGGAGCAGGGCACCCTCGACCGGGCGTCCCTGTCGCGGGTCGCGCCCGAGGTGACGCCCGGGCTGCGGGTGCTCACCGGCATACCCAAGCCCGACCGGTGGCCCGAGCTGCGGGCCGCGGCGGTCGAGGACGTCCTCGAGAAGTCGCGTACGCTCGTCGGCCACGTCGTCGTCGACTGCGGGTTCGCGATCGAGGACGACGAGGAGCTCAGCTACGACACCGCTGCGCCGCGGCGCAACGCGACGACCCTCACCGCGCTCGAGTGCGCCGACGACCTCGTCGTCGTCGGGTCGGCCGACCCGGTCGGTCTCCAGCGACTCGTGCGTGCGGTGCAGGACGTCGGCGTCGTGCCGTCGCCGGAGCCGGTCGTCGTCGTCAACAAGGTGCGCGCGTCGGCCGCCGGGTCCGCCCCGGAGAAGGCGATCACCGAGGTCCTCGGCCGGTTCGCCGGGCTCGAGGACCCGCACTTCGTGCCGTGGGCGCCGGACGAGTGCGACGTCGCGTTGCTCGCCGGCCGCAGCCTCGTCGAGCAGCCCGGTGGCGGGCTCGTCGCCGCAGCCGTCGCCCGGGTCGTTGACGCGGTGTGTCCCGAGCACGCGGCACCCGACACCCGCGCCGGTCGCCGGAGCCGGGTGCGTCTCGGGAGGCGGGCCCGCCGCTCGGCCTGACGGGTCGGGAGCGTGAGGCCAGCACGCTCATGACGGTCCCCACAGTCCTCGTGGGCCGCACGACCGGACCTCGCGCATCTGACACGATGGGCTCGTGGCCGACCGGATGAGCACCCTCGACAGCAGCTTCCTCACGCTCGAGAACTCGTCGACGCCGATGCACGTGGGGTCGGTCATGGTCTTCGACGCCCCCGACGAGGGGTTCGACTACGACCGCCTCGTCGGCATCATCTCGCGCCGGATCGCCTACGTCCCGCGCTACCGCCAGCGCGTCCGCTTCGTCCCGGGACGTCTCGCGAACCCGGTCTGGATCGACGACGAGCGATTCGACGTCACCTACCACGTGCGCCGATCGGCCCTGCCGCGTCCGGGCGGCGACGAGCAGCTCGAGGAGCTCATCGCGCGGATCCAGCCGCGCCAGCTCGACCGCAGCCGACCGCTGTGGGAGGTCTACCTCGTCGAGGGCCTCGCCGACGACCGGTTCGCGATCGTCACCAAGACCCACCAGGCGCTCGTCGACGGCGTCAACGCGGTCGACATCGCCCACCTCATCCTCGAGGACTCCGAGACCCCGAGCACCGAGAGCATCGACGACACATGGCGCCCGAGCCGCGAGCCGTCGCACACCGAGCTCATCGTCAGCGCGCTCGCCGACACCGTGCGCGCCCCCAGCCAGATCATCGACACGGTCCAGTCCGGGATCACCGACGTCAAGGAGACGGCCGGGCGGGTCCTCGGCGCCGCCGGCGAGGTCGTCTCGGCCGTCGCCCGGGCCTCGACCAGCCCGGCCCCCGAGTCACCGCTCAACGCCCGCGTCGGGCGCGCCCGCCGGTTCGTCATGGTCGGCACCGACCTCGACGACTACAAGAAGGTCCGGTCCCGTCTCACCAAGGGCGCCTTCGCCGACGACGTCTCGATCAACGACGTCATCCTCGCGACCGTGACCGGCGCCTTCCGCACCTGGCTCATGACCCGGGGCGAGAGCGTGCACGGCGCGACCACGGTCCGGGCGATGGTGCCGGTGAGCACGCACGACGCCGAGAGCGAGATGGCTCCCGGCCGGCACCTCACCGCGTGCTTCGTCGACCTGCCCGTCGGCGAGCCCGGGGCGTCGATGCGCCTGCACCAGATCGCCTTCGCCATGCGCCAGCAGATGGAGGCAGGCCGGGCGGTCGACGCCGACACCCTGTCAGGACTGGGTGGCTTCGCCCCGCCGACGATGCACACGCTTGCCGCCCGCCTCGGGGGTGCGGTCTCGCGGCGGCTCTTCAACGTCGCCATCACCAACGTCCCCGGGCCGCAGCACCCGCTCTACATCGCGGGCGCACAGATGGCCTCGACCTACCCGGTCATGCCGCTCGGCCCGTCGAAGGCGCTCTCGATCGGCCTCACGTCCTACGACGGCGGCGTCTACTACGGCCTCTACGCCGACCGTGACGCCCTCCCGGACACCGACGTCCTCGGCCAGTCGATCGTCGACGCCCTGCAGGAGCTCCTCGAGGCCCCGCGCAGCCGAGCCCGCTGAAAGGACCCGCCATGCCCCTCGTTCGCGTCTACCTCCCGCTCGACGCCGGTGCGCTCGACACCCTGCGCCGCACCGGAGAGGTCGGACCGGCGCCGGTTGCCGGGCACACGGCGGTCGCGCCGAGCGCGCGTCCGGGCCTCGGCAACGACGACGAGGAACGCGAGTATGCCGCGTGGTCGGCTGCCGCCACCGACGCCGCCGCGCTCGCGCAGCGCGGGGAGCGGCGGGGCGTCGCGTCGGCGGACGTCGACGCCGCCGTCGTCAACGCGACAACCGAGGACGGCACAACCGTCGAGCTCGACAGCGTCGTCGCGCTGCCGCGCATCGCCTCCTTCCACATCGACGAGGAGCCGGGCGGCGAGGTCGCCGACCTCCTCTGGTACGACGTCACCGAGCTCGACGACGTCATCCGCCTCGTCCGCGGCGACGAGCCCACCACCTAGCGTCCGCAACTCTGGTGGCCAGGGCGTCATCCCTGCGGACGCAAGCGGAGGTGCCCGGCACGGCATACGCAGCGTCCGCAGATCTGGGGGTCAGGGCGCCAGACCTGCGGACGCAAGCGGAGGCGCGCGGCACGGCAGACGCGAGAGGGGGCGGCACGGCCCACCGCGCCACCGTGGGACGATGGGCCGACCCCCAGAACCCCACGAATCGAGGAAGACACCGATGGACGCTGTGACCCACGTCCCTGCCCCGATCAACGAGCCGGTCCGTGACTACGCGCCGGGCAGCCCCGAGCGCGCGGCCCTCGAGGTCGCGCTCGCCGAGGTCGGCAGCACGAAGTGGGACCTGCCGCATACGATCGACGGCGAGCGCGTCGAGGGACGTGGCGCGAAGATCGACGTGCGCCAGCCGCACGCGCACCGCTCGGTGCTCGGAACCCTCCGGGACGCCACGAAGGCCGACGCGCGCGCCGCCGTCGACGCCGCGAACGCCGCCGCCCCCGCCTGGCGCGACATGTCCTTCGACGACCGGGCCTCGATCCTGCTCAAGGCCGCCGACCTGCTCGCCGGCCCGTGGCGCGCGAAGGTCAACGCCGCGACGATGCTGGGACAGAGCAAGACGGCATACCAGGCCGAGATCGACAGCGCGTGCGAGCTCATCGACTTCTGGCGCTTCAACGTCCACTTCGCCCGCCAGATCCTCGAGGAGCAGCCGCCGGCCAACGCCCCGGGCATCTGGAACCGCACGGACTACCGCTCGCTCGAGGGCTTCGTCTACGCGATCACGCCGTTCAACTTCACCGCGATCGCCGGCAACCTGCCGACCGCGCCGGCGCTCATGGGCAACACCGTCGTCTGGAAGGCGTCGCACACGCAGGCGCTCGCGGCCCAGTTCGTCCTCGAGATCCTCGAGGAGGCCGGCATGCCGCCCGGCGTCATCAACCTCGTCACCGGTCACGGCACCGAGGTCTCGGACGTCGTCCTCAAGCACCCCGAGTTCGCGGGTCTGCACTTCACCGGCTCGACGCGCGTCTTCCAGCACCTGTGGCAGGAGATCGGCTCGAACCTCACGACCTACCGGCACTACCCCCGGATCGTCGGGGAGACCGGTGGCAAGGACTTCATCCTCGCCCATCCGAGCGCCGACCCCGACGTCGTCCGGACCGCCATGATCCGCGGCGCCTTCGAGTACCAGGGCCAGAAGTGCTCGGCCGCGTCGCGCGCGTTCATCCCGCGCAGCATCTGGAAGGTCATCAAGAAGGACCTCGTCGAGCTCACCGAGGGCCTGACGATGGGCAACGTCACCGACCTGTCGAACTTCATGGGGGCCGTCATCGACGACCGTGCGTTCGCCAAGCACAAGGCCGCGATCGACCGGGCCCGGGCGACGAGCGGCATCGAGATCGTCGCCGGTGGCACCTACGACGACTCCGAGGGCTGGTTCGTCCGCCCGACGATCATGGTCGGTGAGGACCCGAACGACGAGATCTTCACGACCGAGTACTTCGGTCCGCTGCTCTCGGTCCACGTCTACCCGGACCGCCAGTTCGGCAAGGTCATGGACACCATCGACTCGGCCTCGGCCTACGCGCTCACCGGCTCGATCATCGCCCAGGACCGCGCCGCCGTCGCCGAGGCCACCCAGCGCCTGCGCTTCGCGGCGGGCAACTTCTACGTCAACGACAAGCCGACCGGTGCCGTCGTCGGCCAGCAGCCCTTCGGTGGCGGGCGTGCCTCGGGCACGAACGACAAGGCCGGTTCGGCGCAGAACCTCCTGCGCTGGACGAGCCCGCGCTCGATCAAGGAGACGTTCGTGCCACCGACGAACCACACCTACCCGCACATGGGCGTCTGACGCCTCGGGGAAGCAGTCGAGAGTAGACGGATCCCCGCCTGGCGACGCGCCGGGCGGGGATCTGTCTACTCTCGACTGCTTCGGACGGGTGGGGCGGGGCGGGGGCGGGTCAGCCCACGCGGCTGTGGAGCAGGTCCGTCTCGGTCCGGGCGGCGTGCAGCAGCGGGTCGGCGGCGGCCTTCTCGAGCTTGCCACCGATGAGCGGCACGCCGGCCTTGAGCTCCCCGACGAGCTCGTGCACGGTGCCGGAACCCTTGGGAGAGAGGCGCACCGCTCCCTTGAGAGTCATCGGCGCTCCCTTGACATGGAGGTTGAGGTCGCCGGTGCGCGACCCGTCCGCGGCAGCCTGACCCCACGTCTGGACCTCGACCACCGTGAGCGTCTCGCCGACGAACGACCGTGCGATGTCGGGCAGGCCGTCGGTCGGCAGGACCCGCTCGGTCGAGATGACGGTGCGGTCACCGCTCGTCGACACGTCGGCCTTCCACGTCCCTGTCGTCGTCGCGTCGCACTTGGCGTCCTGGAACTCCTGCTCGCACATCTGCGCGAAGACGACGTCGGGCGCTGCGGGGTACTCGGCGCGGTGGGTGAACTTCACGTGCTCCTCCTTGGCGTGGTCCGGCCCGCCGATCCTCTCACCGCGGACCCGTCACCGACGCGCCACCGCCCGAACGCCGGCCCCTCAGGACACACGCAGGCTGCGGGCGAGGGCCTCGAGCTCGGTCGTCGACGCCGCCACCTCGGCGAGGAACCGGTCGCGTCGGCGGCGGTGCTGCGCGGCCACGGCGTCGAGCTCGGCCTGCACCTTCGCGACCGTGTCGGCGCGGCCGCGGGTCGTCGCGGCGTCGGCCTCGCCGGTGACGCCCCACGCCAGCCGGGCCCTCCCGGCCTCGACCGTGATGCCCGCAGCCGACGCCTCGTCGAGGACCGCGCGGGCGCGCGCCTGCAACGCACTCAGCTCGACGGCATACGACTGGAGGGCGGCACCGACCGCCTCGGTGTGACGCCCGCCGACGGTGAGCGCGTCGAGGGCCCGGCGGCCCTCCTTGCGCACGCGGACCGACGTCGAGGTGCCCCACACGTCCTTGAGCGAGGCGTATGCCGTCCCGCTGGCCTCGCAGGCAGCCGCCAGCTCGCGCGAGGCGCGGGTGGCCGAGGCGCCGAGGGCGGAGAGCGAGGCCGGGTCACCCGGCACGAGCCCCCTCACGGTGGGTCCCGCCGGGAGGAGTCGACGGTGGCCCGGACCTCGTCGCTCGCGGCGTCCTCCGGCGCGGAGCCGCCGCGGGCAGTGGCGCGGGAGTGGGCCAGGGCGAGCGTCGTGCGGTGCTGCGCGGCCACCTCGTCGACCGCACGGAGGAGGTCGACGACCTGGTCGACCCATCCGTCGACGGAGCGCTGCGGGTCGCTCTCGCCGAGGACGACGAGGCTCGCGAGGAGGTCGTCCTCGACGCTCGCGATGGTGGCGGACAGGCCCTCGAGGACGGTGCTCACCCCAGGCAGCGAGGGAGCTTCCGGGAGCCTGCGCACCTCGTCACTCTAGTGCTCACGTGCCCCACCTCCGACCCCTCATCCACAGGGTGCGGCAAGTGAGTAGTCTCGGTGCTGGACACAGTGCAGTGTCCCGCCGTGGCCATCGGCGAAGCCGCAACTCAAAGGATCTGCAGCGCACCATGACTGAGTCATCGGTCCACCCCCGATCGACCACACTGGACGCCATCGTCTCGGCTTTCGCCGGTCTCGACCCACGACCGGACGGCGCGGAGATCGTCGGACGCTACTTCCGCCACGTGCCCGACGAGGAGCTGAGCGCACGCCCTGCGCGCATCCTCGCCGGAGCGGTGAAGTCGCACCTCGACCTCGCCGAGAGCCGCACGCCCGGCACCGCCGCGGTGCGGGTCTTCAACCCGACGACCGACACCGACGGGTGGTCGAGCGCCCGCACCGTCATCCAGGTCGTCACCGACGACATGCCCTTCCTCGTCGACTCGGTCACCGGCGCCCTCGTGCAGCGCGACATCGACATCCACCTCGTCATCCACCCGCAGTTCCGCGTCCGTCGCGACGAGTCCGGACACCTCCTCGAGACCTGCGACGCCGACGACCCCGGCGTGCGCGAGGGCGACGCCGACGTCCACAACGAGTCGTGGATCCTGCTCACCGTCGACCGCGAGAGCGAGCAGACCGCGCGCGACCAGCTCACCGCCGTCCTCGAGAACGTGCTGCTCGACGTGCGCGAGGCCGTCACCGACTGGCCCTCGATGCGGACCCGCTGCCTCGTCATCGCCGCCGAGCTCGAGGGCACGCCGCCGCGTGGCGTCGACCCCGCGGAGGTCAGCCAGGCGGCCGCCTTCCTCCGGTGGATGGCCGACAACCACTTCACCTTCCTCGGCTACCGCGAGTACGCCCTCGAGGACACCGCCGAGGGAGACGTCATCCGGCCGCTGAGCGGCACCGGCCTCGGCATGCTCAAGCAGGACCCGCCGGCCGACAAGAAGATCGTGCCGCTCTCGCCCGAGTCGAGCCGCAAGGCCCGCGAGCGGGGCGTCCTCGTCCTCACCAAGGCGAACTCGCGCTCGACGGTGCACCGCCCGACCTACCTCGACTACGTCGGCATCCGCACCTACGCTCCGGACGGCAGCACGGCGGGGGAGAAGCGCTTTCTCGGCCTCTATGCGTCGACGGCCTACACCGAGTCGGTGCTGCGACTGCCCGTCGTCGCCGAGAAGGTCCAGTCGGTGCTCGAGCAGTCCGGGCTCGCGCCCGACTCGCACACCGGCAAGGACCTCCTCGAGGTCCTCGAGACCTATCCGCGCGACGAGCTCATCCAGGCGACGCCGGAGGACCTCTACGAGACGGCGATGGCCGTCACCCAGCTCCAGGAGCGGCGTCGCACCAAGCTCTTCCTGCGCGAGGACGACTTCGGCCGGTTCGTCTCGTGCCAGGTCTACATCCCGCGCGACCGCTACAACACCGGCGTCCGGACCCGCATGGCGGCGATCCTCAAGGACGCCTTCGGTGGCGAGAGCGTCGAGTTCACCGCACGCGTGAGCGAGCGCGCGCTCTCCCGGTTGCAGTTCGTCGTCCGGGTCCCCGTCGGAGAGCGCGTCCGACACCTCGACGAGGACGAGCGGGAGCGGCTCGAGCGCCGGCTCGTCGAGGTCAGCCGGACGTGGGCGGACCGCCTCGGTGACGGCCTGCGCGACCGCCTCGGCGAGGTCGAGGGCGACCGGCTGCTCGACCGGTTCGGGCGCGGCTTTCCCACGGCATACGAGGAGACGTTCTCCGTCGTCCAGGGTGTGGCCGACCTGCACCACCTCGACGGGCTGAGCGACGAGCGCCGCACGAGCGTCGCGCTATACCGCCCCGCCGACTCGCCCGAGGGGCTGCGCCGCTTCAAGCTCTTCCGCGTGGACCCGTTGTCGCTCACCGACATCCTGCCGATCTTCACCGACATGGGGGTCGAGGTCGTCGACGAGCAGCCCTACGAGGTGAACCGGTCCGACGGTGCGCAGCTGCACGTCTACGACTTCGGTCTGCGGGTGCAGGACCAGGAGATCTGGTCGGGCATCGCGCACGAGGACCTGCGCGAGCTCTTCGAGGGTGCCGTCCTCGCCGTGTGGGACGGGCGTGCCGAGTCCGACGGGTTCAACCAGCTCGTCCTCGCGGCGCGCCTCAGCTGGCGGCAGGTCGTCGTGCTGCGGACGGTCGCGAAGTACCTCCGCCAGACGCAGGCGACGTTCAGCCAGTCCTACTTCGAGGACGCACTCGTCGGGAACCCGTCGATCGCGGCCGACCTCGTCGCCTTCTTCGAGGCACGCTTCGACCCAGAGGCCTTCCGCGCCGACGAGGACGAGCAGCGCCAGGAGCGACAGGACGAGATCGCCGCGCGGATCACCGCCGCCCTCGACGACGTGAGCTCGCTCGACGAGGACCGCATCATCCGGTCCTTCCTCGCCGTCATGCGCGCGACGCTGCGCACGAACTTCTTCCAGCCCGCCGCCGACGGCGAGCCCCGCGCCTACGTCTCGCTCAAGCTCGACCCGACGGCGATCCCCGACCTGCCGGCGCCGCGACCGGCATACGAGATCTGGGTCTACAGCCCGCAGGTCGAGGGCGTGCACCTCCGGTTCGGGTCGGTGGCCCGCGGTGGTCTGCGCTGGAGCGACCGGCGCGAGGACTTCCGCACGGAGATCCTCGGACTCGTCAAGGCGCAGATGGTCAAGAACGCCGTCATCGTGCCGACCGGCTCCAAGGGCGGCTTCTATGCCAAGAAGCTGCCCGACCCGGCCGTCTCGCGCGAAGCGTGGCTCGAGGAGGGCCAGTCGGCCTACCGGACCTTCATCTCCGGCCTGCTCGACATCACCGACAACCGCGTCGGCTCCGAGATCGTCCCCCCGGAGCGCGTCGTGCGCCACGACGGCGACGACCCCTACCTCGTCGTCGCCGCAGACAAGGGCACGGCGACCTTCTCGGACATCGCCAACGGCGTCGCCCAGTCCTACGGTTTCTGGCTCGACGACGCGTTCGCGTCCGGTGGCTCGGCCGGCTACGACCACAAGGCGATGGGCATCACGGCCCGAGGTGCCTGGGAGTCGGTCAAGCGGCACTTCCGCGAGATGGGCGTCGACACCCAGACCGAGGACTTCACCGCGGTCGGCGTCGGCGACATGAGCGGCGACGTCTTCGGCAACGGCATGCTGCTCTCCGAGCACATCCGCCTCGTCGCGGCGTTCGACCACCGTCACGTCTTCATCGACCCCGAACCCGTTGCGGCACAGTCGTTCCGGGAGCGCAAGCGCCTCTTCGAGCTGCCGCGCTCGTCATGGGACGACTACGACCGCTCGCTCATCTCCGCCGGCGGCGGCGTCTTCCCCCGCTCTCTCAAGTCGGTGACGGTCACGCCCGAGATGCGGGCGGCCCTCGGGCTCGACGACGGCGTCACGACGATGACCCCGACCGAGCTCATCCACGCGATCCTGCTCGC
Source organism: Knoellia flava TL1 (assembly GCF_000768675.1). Lineage (GTDB taxonomy): Bacteria > Actinomycetota > Actinomycetes > Actinomycetales > Dermatophilaceae > Knoellia > Knoellia flava. The sequence goes on from NZ_AVPI01000087.1 coordinate 12,776, forward strand.
GCCGGTCGACCTGCTGTGGAACGGCGGCATCGGCACCTACGTCAAGGCGGCGAGCGAGGACCACCTGTCGATCGGCGACCGTGCCAACGACGCCATTCGCGTCAACGGCAACGAGCTGCGCGTCAAGGTCGTCGGCGAGGGCGGCAACCTCGGCCTCTCCCAGCTCGGCCGCATCGAGGCCTCGCTGTCCGGCGTCCGGGTCAACACCGACGCCATCGACAACAGCGCGGGCGTCGACACCTCCGACCACGAGGTCAACATCAAGATCCTCCTCGGCGACGTCGTGCGCCGCGGCGACCTCACGACCGAGGAGCGCAACACCCTCCTCGCGTCGATGACCGACGACGTCGCCGAGCACGTGCTGCGCGACAACTACGAGCAGAACGTCCTCCTCGGCAACGCCCGTGCGCAGGACCTCTCGATGGTGCCGGTCCACCAGCGCCTCATGAGCTGGCTCGAGGAGCGCGGCGAGCTCGACAGGTCGCTCGAGTTCCTCCCGACGGACGCCGAGATCGCCAAGCGCGCCTCCGAGGGGCTCGGGCTCAAGTCGCCCGAGTTCTCGGTCCTCGTCGCCTACGCCAAGCTCGCGCTCAAGAAGGACATCCTCGCGAGTGACCTGCCGGACGACCCGTACTTCGCGGCGACCCTCGCTCACTACTTCCCGAAGGCACTGCGCGAGCCGTATGCCGCGGAGCTGGGTGAGCACCCGCTGCGCCGCGAGATCATCACGAACTCGGTCGTCAACTCGATGGTCAACCGAGGTGGCATCACGTTCGCCTTCCGCGCGGCGGAGGAGGTAACGTGCACGCCCGACCAGGTGGCCCGCGCGTTCATCGTCTGCCGTGAGGTCTTCGACCTGCGGGGCTACGTCAAGGCGGTCGAGGAGCTCGACAACAAGCTGCCGACCAAGGTGCAGACGGGTCTCTACCTCGAGTTCCGGCGCCTGCTCGACCGTGCGGTGCGCTGGCTGCTCGGTGCCCGGCCCAGCGGTCTCGACATCACGACCGAGGTCGAGCGGTTCGCCCCGGTCGTCGCGGACCTCGTGCCGCGCATCCCCGAGCTGCTCCAGGGCGGCGAGCGCGAGCGAGTCCTCGCGCAGACCGCCGCGTGGGAGGAGGCCGGGGTGCCGAGCGAGCTCGCGGCCCGCGCCGCCTCGCTGCTCGACAGCTACTCGCTGCTCGACGTGGTCGAGATCGCCTCGGACGTCGACCACACCGCCCACGAGGTGGCCGAGGTGTACTTCCGGCTCTCCGAGCGGTTCGGGATCGACGGGATGCTCAACCGGGTCGCCGGCCTGCCGCGCGACGACCGCTGGGACGCGCTCGCTCGCGGCGCCCTGCGCGACGACCTCTACTCCGTCCTCGAGTCGTTCACCCGCAACGCGTTCGAGTTCGCCAAGGACCTCGACGGCGACGGCGTCGTCACGGCCGACGAGCGGATCGAGGCGTGGGACGCGGCCGGCGACGGAGCCGTGGAGCGGGTCAGCAGCCAGCTGGCCGGCATACGGTCGCTCGAGAAGCCCAACATCGCTGCGCTCTCGGTGGCCCTGCGGACGCTTCGGTCCGTGGTCCGGCAGGGAGGCTGACGAGGTCACGCCCTAGGCTCGCCGCGTGAGCACCCTCGCAGAGTCCCTCCGGGCGTCGACGACCCTCGAGGACCACGACATCGAATGGGTCCACCTCGTCGTGGGGGACTGGCAGCTCATCGCGGACCTGTCCTTCGCGGACCTCGTGCTGTGGGTGCCGACCGGCCTCGACGGATGGCGCGCGGTCGCGCACGTGCGCCCCAACACCGGCCCGATGGTCTTCTACGAGGACATCGTCGGACGGTCGTCGGGGCGGTGGCGCGAACCCATCCTGTCCGAGGCCTACCGTCACCGGCGGATCGTCAACGGGCGCGAACCCGAGAGCCAGGGCGAGACGGCGGTGCGCGAGCAGGCGATCCCCGTCGTGCGCGAGGGACGGTCGCTCGCGGTCATCACGAAGCACAGCAACGTCGTCACTGGTCGCACGCCGAGCCGTCTCGAGCTGACCTACCGGCTGCTCGCCGAGTCGATGACGACGATGATCGCTGCTGGGGAGTTCCCGAGCACGGCGGCGCCGACGGGTGCGCGTCGAGGGGCGCCGCGTGTGGGTGACGGTGTCGTGCACCTCGACCTCGAGGGCACGGTCCTCTATGCGAGCCCCAACGCGATCAGCGCCATCCACCGGCTAGGCCACCGCGGTGACGTCATCGGCGAGGTGCTCGCGACGGTCGTGGCCGACCTGCTCCAGGCCTCGGGCTCGACGGTCGACGAGTCGCTGGCGGTCGTCATCACGGGCCGGGCCCCCTGGTGGACCGAGGTCTCGACGCAGTCGGCGAGCGTGAGCCTGCGCGCCATCCCGCTGACGCAGAACGGCACGCGGACGAGTGCCCTGCTGCTCCTGCGCGACGTGAGCGAGCTGCGGCGCCGCGAGCAGGAGCTCATCACCAAGGACGCGACGATCCGGGAGATCCACCACCGGGTCAAGAACAACCTCCAGACCGTGGCCGCGCTGCTGCGCCTCCAGTCACGCAGGGTCCCGGACCAGACGGCGCGCAACGCCCTCGACGAGGCCGTGCGTCGGGTGGGCACGATCGCCCTCGTCCACGAGACCCTGAGCCAGGGGATCGACGAGACGGTGAACTTCGACGAGATCGCACTGCGCGGGCTCCGAGCGGTCGTCGACGTCGCGGTCACCGAGCACCGCGTGGACTCCTCGGTCACCGGCTCGTTCGGCCGGATGCGCGCCGAGGACGCGACGTCGCTGGCGATGATCGTCTCCGAGCTCGTCCAGAACGCCGTCGAGCACGGGCTCGCGTCGCGCGGCGGGACGATCAACGTCCACGTCGACCGGGCGGAGGTCGATCCGGGTGTCGACGGCCTCACCGTGGCGATCACCGACGACGGCACGGGACTGCCCGCCGGCTTCCGTCCCGTCCTCGCCGGACTCGGCACGCGCATCGTCACCTCGCTCGTGCAGGACCTCCAGGGCAGGATCCGCTGGGAGCCGGCCACGCCACACGGCACGCGGGTGGAGTTCACCGCACGACTGCGCCCGCTCACGCGCTGAGCGGGCGGGCAAAGCAAACGGCCCCGCCGGGAGGCGGGGCCGTCATGTCCGGGCTGCGGTCAGCCTGCGCGGCGGGCTCGGGCGTTGCGACGCTTGAGAGCGCGGCGCTCGTCCTCGGAGAGTCCGCCCCAGACGCCGGCGTCCTGACCGGACTCGAGCGCCCACTTGAGGCAGGTGTCGACGACGTCGCAGCGGCGGCAGACGGCCTTGGCCTCCTCGATCTGCATGATCGCCGGGCCGGTGTTCCCGATGGGGAAGAACAGCTCGGGATCCTCATCGAGGCAGGCAGCGCGGTCGCGCCAATCCATGGGTGGTGCTCCTTGTCCGTGGAGTTCAGTGGTGCTGGCCGCTAGCGGGGGTGGAGCAGGGCCAACAGGAGGTTGCGCCCTTGCAAACCATCGGACGTCAACACGCAGACGTCCGAAGTGCCAGTCTAGACCCCGCTACCCAATTTGGACAGGGTCAGAACCGCAGAATCTGGGACGCCGCTGCGCCGCGAACGGCTTCCGTCAGGGGCAACGAGCGGCCTGCCGCAGACGTTCCGGCACGTGCGGTCCGCAGTCCGGAGCGAGACCGTGCCGACCTGGAGCTCCCGAGCCTCGCGGCCGCTCACGTGGAGGGCGCGCCCCGGCACGGGTGCCGTCCCACGCGGTGCGCTGATGCCGAACACCTCGCCGTCTCCCGGTGTGCGCGGCGCGAGGAGCAGACCACTCTGGGCCCGGGCCACCGCGGGGACGACGCCGCGGAACTGGGCCGCGACGGAGGTGATGGTGCAGGAGGCGACGACGAGCCCGCCGACGCGGTCCACGAGCGAGGTCAGCTCGAGCAGGGGCGCCTCGACGGGGGTGCCCTCGAGGCGGTCGGCGTCGTCGACGAGGACGACGAGGTCGGGGTGCGTGCGTCGCGCCGCGACGAGGGACCGCGGGTCCCACGGGTCGATGCGGAGGCAGCGGCCCTCTCCGAGAGCGCCCGCATTCGCCGTGCCCGCCTCCGTGGCCGTCTCCGTGCCCGACTCCATGCCCGTCTCCGTGCCGGCCGCCGTGCCCGACCCCGTGCCCGTCTCCATGGCGCCCGCCGCACCTCCACTCACGTCCGCCGCTGACTCGATGGCGGAAGCCACCGACCCGCCAGGCCCCTCGACGACGGCGACGACGCGCCCGGCCTCCACGGCTGCGACACCAATCGTCGCGAGGGTCGTCGAACGGCCCGTCCGCGGGTGGCCGGCGACGAGGATCCGGCGCCCGTCCCGGGCCGGGTCGAGGAGGGCGGCACCGCCGGTGTCCGCCGAGAGACCCACCACCAGTGCCTCTGGTCCGGCGGCAGGCCAGGGCACGACGGCCAGCTCGGCGCGGTCGATGCGCGCAGGAAGCCTGGGCACGGAAAAGGGCACGTCGCTCGCTGCATCCGGCACTGCCGCGACGGATCCGACGGCCTCGGCCACCGGGTCGCGGAGCGCGAGCTGGACCTCGACCCGGTCGCGCAGCCGCAGTGCCCGTCCGGGCGCACGGCTGGAGGGAAGGTCGCGCCGGGAGAGGCCGGCATACGTCGCGTCGGCCGGGTCGGCGAGGGGAAGCAGCAGCGTCTCCGTGACGACGGAGCCGAGCCGGCTCGAGAGGGCGCTGCGGTCCCCGGTGACGACGACGCGCAGGGTCGGATCGCCACCGCGCAGCAGGTCGAGGAGGTCGTCCTGCAGCCCACCGAGTCCGAGGTCCGGTGTGGGGTCGAGGCGCTCCCACCCGTCGACGAGGAGCAGCCCGGGCGGGGTCGCGTCCCCGGCCGAAGAACCTCGAGCACGCAATGCGGTGAGAAGGCGGCGCACGCGAGAGCCGTCGGCGGCGTGGACGACCGCCCCGACCTGGTGCAGAGCCTCGAGGTCGGCGAGCTCCCCCGTCGTGTCGAGGACCCAGGCGTGCCTCGGGCCGGGCTCGGCGAGGTGGGCGGCGAGCACCGTCCGCAGCGCCGCTGTCCGGCCCGACCGCGGACCTCCGACGACGAGCCAGTGCCCTTCGCCCGTGTGCGTCAGGACCTCCTGTCGCTGCTTCGAGGGCAGGTCCACGAGCCCGAGGCGGTCCGCTCCGACCCGGGCCAGGTCGACGCACTCGGGCAGCGGGGGCAGCCAGGGGCGGTGCGGAGAGGGCATGCCGGTCGTGGAGGCGGCGGTCCGCAGGAGTCGCACGAGTGGTGCCAGACCCGAGTCGGGCTCGTCGTCCACGTCGGATCCGTCGGCGGCACGGCGCCGACCGACCAGCCCGTCGGCCTCCCCGGCGCCCGGACCGCGCACGACGAGCCCCGTCGGCTCCCCGTCGGCGCCAAGGACACAGACCTGTATCCCTGCGTGCTCACTCGCGCCCCCGACCCGAGCGGCCTGGAACTCGACGAGGTAGCCGTCGCCGCCACGGGCGAGGCCCCGACCGGGCGTCTGGGGCGAGATGAGGGCGGCGTCGGCGGCGCCGACGACGTCGTGGGAGTCGGCCGCGTCCCGCACCCGCATGGCGATGCGAAGGTTGACGTTGGCGGCGATGTCGGGGGTGACAGCACCCGCCGGACGCTGCGTCGCGAGGACGAGGTGGACGCCGAGCGACCGCCCGACTGCGGCGAGGGCGACGACGCCGTCGACGAAGTCGGGGAGCTCCTCGGCCAACAGCCGGAACTCGTCGACGACGATGACGAGCCGCGGGAGCGGCGCCCTCGAGCCCGAGCCCGAGCCCGAGCCCGAGCACGACCTCGAACCCGAGTCCGAGCCGGCCGTCCGGTGGTAGTCGTCGTAGTCGCGCGCACCGGCCTCGGCGAGGACCCGTTCGCGCCGCGTGATCTCGGCCTCGAGGCTGACGAGCGCCCGGGCCGCCAGCCCCTCGTCGAGGTTCGTCACCGACCCCACGGTGTGCGGCAGGTCGGCGCACTCGCCGAACGCCGAACCGCCCTTGTAGTCGACGAGGACGAACGACATGTCCTCGGGCGAGCACTCGAGGGCGAGCGACGTGACGAGGGTCCGAAGCAGCTCGGACTTGCCCGACCCGGTCGTGCCACCGACGAGCACGTGGGGGCCGTCGCTCGCGAGGTCCACGACCCACTCGCCACCCGCCCGACGACCCAGCCGGGCCACCGGTCGGCCGTTGCCGGAGCGCCAGTGCGCCACGACGTCGTCGACCGCGTCGAGGGACCCTGCCCGTGCCGAGCCGCCGTCCAGCCAGCCGACGAGGTCGAGCAGGTCGACGACGTCGGGCAGCGCCTCGCCACCGCCGGAGGTGTCGACGAGGGGCGCCAGCGCCCGCCCGATGCGCTCGCCCCACCACGATCCAACGAGGTCGGGGACGAACGAGAGTACGGGCTCGGCCCCGTCGACGTCGAGCCGTGCGGACCCGTCGACACCCTGCCCGAGCCCGACCACCGCGTGGCACGAGCCGGGAAGGGCGCCGACGTGCCCGGCCCCGACGAGACAGCGCACGCCCAGGTCGCGGCCACGCTCGAGGAGGTCGAGCAGCTCGGGGTCGGCGTCGTCGGCACCGGAGAGCACGACGACCACCCGCGGACCGGCCACGGACCCCCCGCGCTCGCGCTCCTCCTCGCGTCTCGCCACGAGCTCCCGAACCACGCCGACGCACCTCTCGACCGACCCGTATGCCGTGGTGTGCGGCAGCCATCTCGCCCAACCGAGGGCGGTGGCGCCGGTCGGTTCGTGGACGACGAGCCGGAGGTCGCGAGGCGAGTGCAGGGTGGCGAGCTGGCCCACGAGGTGCCGCAGGACGGCCTCGACCTCTCGGGCGGGGCCGGCGACGCCGAGACCTCCGACACCGTCGAGGTCGACCTCGACGGGCAGGTCCCGCAGCAGCGGGTGCTCCAGGTCGCCCTGTGCCGGAGCCCATGCCGTGCGGGCCGGCAGCTCGCCGACCCCGACCCGCATGCGGCCGAAGTCGGAGGCGTTCGGCCTCCGCTCCCACAGCCGCGTGCCGGGGCCACCGGCGACCGCGAGAAGAAGGGCGGGGTCCAGCCCGGAGTGCCAGCGCTGCCGCCGTTCGAGGGCGAGGAAGCGGTCGAGCTCCGACCGTCGCTCGGCCAGGAGACGTTCGTGCGCCGCGACGTCTCGGGCGTGGTCGCGTCGGGAACCGAACCTGTCGGTGACGACGGACCCGACCACCATGAGCGGCGAGAGGAGGGCGAAGGCGAGCATCTGCGGACCGACGACGACCGCGAGCAGCACCGCGAACGGCAGGGGCAGCAGGGCCGCCAGCCACGGGATGCGCACGCGACGCGGGGCGCTCGGCGGGGTGGGGGAGCGGACGGTCGACGCGACCTCGGGCGGGAGCGTGCGCGGAGCCCGGTTGACGGCGAGCCGGCCGGCGCCGTCCGGGCGCGTGGGGGCGCACGCTCCGCCCGCGCGGTCGAGGCGGAGCAGCGACGACCCGACCGAGACGAGGTCGCTGCCGTCGACGAGGGCCTCGTCCGACTCGGTGCTCAGTGTCGTGTCACCGCAGCGTGTGCCGTTCGTCGAGCCGAGGTCGGTGATGCGAAAACCGTTGTCAGAAGGCGTGATCGACACATGGCGACGGCTGAGACGCTCGTCGTCGAGGCTGAGCCCGAGGCCGGCCGCGCGCCCGACGACGAGCCCGTCCCGGGGCAGCGCGTGGCGCCTCCCGGCGTCGGGGCCGCCGACGACGACGAGGTCGGTGGGGGTGGCCGGGGTCGTCGCCGGGCCGGGTGGCTCCCCGAGGACGAGGGTCGCGCCGTGCAGCAGCGGGGGAACGCCGAGGAGCGACGTCGCCGCAACCTCGACGCCCCGCGAGGTCACCCGCCCGACGTCGGTCCCGAGGGTGTCCGCGAGCAGCGGCAGGACCTCCGCGAGCGTCGTCCCGGCCGGCACCGCCACCCTGACGTCGACGGCGTCGCCACGACGTGTGGGCAGCAGGACGGTCAGGTCGAGCTCGACGGCGGTCTCCATGCCGAGAGGCTAGGAAGAAGCCGAGAAACCGCCGCAGGCTTTTCCACAGCCACCGCGCGACGACGCGAACGCGAGCAGCCTCAGGTCGGGTCGGTCACGGCATACACGCGCATGCTCAAGGGCGCCATGGCGACCTCCTCGCCGGCCGGGGTCGGCTCGGTGTGCTCGGGTCGCTTCCAGACGCTGTCCCAGAGCAGGCGGTACGCGGAGAGCCCCGGCGCCTTCGGCAGCACGACCGGCTGCTCCTCGCGTCCGCCGTGCAGGACGACGAGCACCGACTCGTGCCCGAGCCACGCGCCGTTGACGAGCATCTGGAGCGTTCGCTGGCCGGGGGCCGACCAGTCGCGCATCGCTTCACCGTCGGCGGCGTACCACGCGAGGTCGATCGACCCGTCCGCGTGGACCTCCTTGCCCTCGGCCCAGGTTCGCTGGCGCAGCGCCGGGTGCTCGCGGCGGATCGCGATGAGGTGCTTGGTGGTCGCGAGCAGGTCCTCCTGCCACGGCTCGAGGTCCCAGTCGAACCATGTCGTCGGGTTGTCCTGGTTGTAGGGGTTGTTGTTGCCGCCCTGGCTGCGCCCGAGCTCGTCGCCGGCGTTGATCATCGGGATCCCCGACGACAGCAGGAGCGTCCCGAGCAGGTTGCGCATCGACCGCCGCCGCAGCGCCAGCAGGTCCTCGTCGTCGGTCGGCCCCTCGACCCCGTGGTTCCACGACCGGTTCCCGTTCGAGCCGTCGCGGTTCTCCTCGCCGTTGGCCTCGTTGTGCTTCTCGTCGTATGCCGTGAGGTCGGCGAGCGTGAACCCGTCGTGGGCGGCGACGAAGTTCACCGAGGCTGTGGGGCCGCGGTCGCGGGTGCCGAAGAGGTCACGCGACCCGGCGAGCCGGGTGGCGAGGTCCTGCACGCCGTGCGCGACCTGGCCCGGCCCCGACGACCGGTGGTCGCCGAGCCAGAAGTCACGCACGGAGTCCCGGAAGCGGTCGTTCCACTCCGAGAAGGGCGGCGGGAACTGGCCGGTGCGCCAGCCGTGCATGCCGACGTCCCACGGCTCGACGATGAGCTTGGTGCGGGAGAGGACCGGGTCGGTGCGCATGCCGACGAGGAAGGGGTGGTCGGGGTCGAACTCGTCGGTGCGGCCGCGGCCGAGCGCGACGGCCAGGTCGAACCGGAAGCCGTCGACGTGGCACTCCTGCACCCAGTAGCGCAGCGAGTCCAGCGCGAGCCGGCACATCACGGGGTGGCGCAGGTCGAGCGTGTTGCCCGTGCCGGTGACGTCGATGTCGCGCCCGCGCTCGTCGAGGCGGTAGTAGGCCCGGTTGTCGAGCCCGCGGAACGAGAGCGTCGGACCGGTGCCGTCGGCCTCGGCGGTGTGGTTGTAGACGACGTCGAGGAGGACCTCGAGGCCGGCGGCGTGGAGCAGCTTGACCATGCCCTTGAACTCGTCCACGACGCCCTGCGGGTCGGTCGCCGCGGCATAGGGCGCGTGCGGGGCGAAGAAGCCGAGGGTGTTGTAGCCCCAGTGGTTGGCCAGCCCCTTGCGCACGAGGAACGGCTCCGAGGCGAAGGCGTGCACCGGCAGCAGCTCGATGGCCGTGACGCCCAGCCCGACGAGGTACTCGACGGTCGCTGGGTGGGCGAGACCGGCATACGTCCCCCGAAGCTCCTCGGGCACCCCCGGGAGGGTCTTCGTGAGGTTGACGACATGGGTCTCGTAGATGACCGTCTCGCTGCGGGTCGTGGCCGGCGGCACGTCGTCGCCCCAGTCGAAGGACGGGTCGACGACGACCGAGCGCGGCATGTCGGGGGCCGAGTCCGTGTCCGACGGCGCCGTGCCGTCGCCGCGCCACTCCTCGTCGTCGACGACGTGGCCGAAGACCGACGGGCCCCAACGGACCTCACCCTCGATGGCGCGCGCGTAGGGGTCCATGAGCAGCTGGGCCGGGTTGTGCCGCATGCCCTGCTCGGGATCCCAGGCGCCACCGACCCGGAAGCCGTAGCGCTGGCCGACCCCGACGTCGGGCACGAACCCGAACCACCATCCGTGGGCATGGTCGACGAGCGGCACTCGACGCTCGCTCGCGCCCTCGGAGTCCCCGGTGTCGAAGAGGCACAGCTCGACGGAGTCGGCGTGCCCGGCGTAGACGCAGACCTCGATCCCGCCGTCGTGGAGGGTGACGCCCGGGGCCGGCGGCAGGTCGGGGGCGACCCGCAGCGAGGGGGCGGCGGCAGCGGACGTCACGGGCGTCATGCCCGGCAGCCTATTGACCACCACCACCCGGCCGCAGCGTCCAGTCCTCCCGCGCGAGTCGTCCGCAGGCCGTGACAAGGTGGACCCATGAGTGATCCCACCTCCCTCCCGAACTTCCCGCCGCCGGCGAACGAGCACCCCCTGCGCGGTCGCGTCCTCGACGTCCTCGTCGACGCCGGCGCCCAGCCCAACATCGACACCGACGGCGACGTGGCCTACCAGGCCAACGACCAGACGATCTTCGTGCGCGTCACCGAGGGCGACCTGCCCGTCATGCGCGTCTTCGGCCAGTGGACCCTGCCCGAGGAGGTGGCGAGCGACGCCGAGAAGGTGTCCGCGACGTGCAACGAGGTCAACCTCTCGCTCAACTGCGTCAAGACCGGCGTCGCCAACAACACCCTCGTCGTCACGAGCGAGCACCTCGTCGTCCAGGGCGCCGACGTCGCCACGCTCGTGCAGGTGAGCACGTCGATCATCCTCTCGGCGGTCCAGCTGTGGCACGAGCGCGCGCTCGGCCTCGAGCCCGGACAGGGCTCCCAGACGCAGGCCGACCAGGACGGCGGTCAGTCCGGCCCCGACGCCAACGGCTCCACCCCCGGCCAGGGCAGCTGATGTCGTCGGCGGCCCCGGTCGTGCGCCTCGAGGTCGAGGACGGCATCGGCGTCATCCGGCTCGACCGCCCGCCGATGAACGCGCTCGACGCCGACGTCCAGCGCGGCATCATCGCCGCCGCGGAGGAGGCCACCGAGCGCAAGGACGTCTCCGCCGTCATCGTCTACGGCGGCGAGAAGGTCTTCGCCGCCGGCGTCGACATCAAGCAGATGGCCGACTGGTCCTACACCGACATGGTCGACCACTCGCAACTCTTCCAGGACTTCACCCGCGCGCTCGCGCGGATCCCGAAGCCGACGGTCGCCGCGATCACCGGCTATGCCCTCGGCGGGGGCTGCGAGGTCACCCTGGCGTGCGACTTCCGCATCACGGCGAGCAACGCCAAGCTCGGCCAGCCTGAGGTGCTCCTCGGCGTCATCCCCGGCGCCGGCGGCACCCAGCGCCTCGCCCGTCTCGTCGGCCCGGCCAAGGCCAAGGACCTCATCTTCACCGGCCGCTTCGTCGACGCCGACGAGGCGCTCGCGATTGGCCTCGTCGACGCGGTCGTCGATCCCGGTGAGCGGGGCTCGGAGGCCGTCCTCGCTGCCGCCAAGGACATGATGAAGAAGTATGCCGGCGGGCCGGCCTACGCGATCCGCGCGGCCAAGGAGGCGATCGACTCCGGTCTCGAGGTGGACCTGCAGAGCGGGCTCGAGATCGAGCGGCTGCTCTTCGCCTCGGTCTTCGCGACGAAGGACCGTGACGCCGGCATGCGCTCGTTCATCGAGAACGGACCCGGCAAGGCGACCTTCGAGGGAGCCTGACCCACCACCGACGGGCAGCGACGTGCCCGGGGCGTCCTGACGGGCGTTCCGGGCACGTCCTTCGTGCGGGGCTCGGCCGGATGGGTCAGCAGTGCACCTTGGTCGACTGGACGATCTCCTCGACGAACTCCTCGAGGCCCTCGACGCCCTCGTAGAGGTGCGCGCGGATCCCGAGGATCTCGGCCGACGCGATGCTCGCGCGCGAGGTGTCGACGTAGGCCATCTGGCTGAAGAGGAGCTGCGTCCGCAGGGCGGCCCGGCTGAAGACGTCGGGGTCGGGCTTGGCGAGGCCGATGTCCGCGCTGCACACCCACCCGTCGACCTCGTCGGTGAGGCCGAGCCGCTCGAGGTCCGCCTCGAGCCGGCTCGTCGCGTTGACGAGGAGGATGACCCGCACCCGCGACCGGGCCCGGCGCACGACGGCGAGGGCCTCGGCGTCGACGCTCCCGGACGGGCTCATCCACTCCTCGACGGCGGCCCTCGCCTGCTCCCCGTGGCCGCTGACGATCTCGTCGGCGACCGAGTCGCGCCACGCCCGGTCGTCGAGGTCGCCGGTGAGCGCGCGGTCGAGCCCTCCGTGCGCGCTGGCCGCCGCGGCGAGGGCACCCGCAGGCAACCCGTATGCCGTCTCGACCGAGGGGGTGAGCGCGGAGTCCCAGATCCGCAGCACGCCGTCGAGGTCGAGAAGCAACGCGGTGATCACCGTCTCGCCTCCCGGCTTCTTCGGGTACCTGACGAGTCGATGGTCTCTCACTCCCCCGGTCGGGAGGGCTTTCGGCGTCGGGCAATCTCCCGGGCAGTCCGTGGTGGGGCTGTGCCCACCATCACGCCGGGAGGATTCTTCGGAGGGCGAGCACCCGGCATACGCTCGGACCTGGACCAGTAACCAGTCCGGAAGCCATCCCAGAGAAGAGGACGAGGCACGCATGAACATCGTCGTCTGCGTCAAGTACGTGCCCGACGCACAGTCCGACCGCACCTTCAACGAGGCCGACAACACGACCGACCGCGAAGGCGTCGAGGGCCTCCTGTCGGAGCTCGACGAGTACGCCGTCGAGGAGGCGCTCAAGCTCGCCGAGGCCGGTGAGGGCGAGGTCACCGTCGTCACCGTGGGCCCGGAGCAGGCCGTCGCCGCCGTCAAGAAGGCGCTGCAGATGGGTGCCGACAAGGCCGTCCACGTGAGCGACGAGGCCATCCACGGCTCCGACGCCGCCGCGACGTCGCTCATCCTCGCCGAGGCCGTCAAGAAGGCGGCGGGCGGCGAGACGCCCCAGCTCGTCCTCACCGGCATGTCATCGACGGACGGCGTCATGGGCGTCGTGCCCGCGATGCTCGCCGAGCGCCTCGGCCTCCCGCAGGTCACCTACGCCTCCGAGCTGACCATCGACGGCGACAAGGTCTCGATCCGCCGCGACGGCGACGCCGCGTCCGAGACCATCGAGTCGACCCTGCCGGCTCTGGTCTCGGTCACCGACCAGATCAACGAGCCGCGCTACCCCTCGTTCAAGGGGATCATGGCCGCGAAGAAGAAGCCGGTCGAGACGTGGACCCTCGCCGACCTCGGTGTCGACGCCGGCCAGGTCGGCCTCGACGCCGCCTGGACCAAGGTGACCGCGTTCGCCAAGCGCCCGCCGCGCGAGCAGGGCCAGCTCGTCACCGACGAGGGCGACGGTGGCACCAAGCTCGCCGAGTTCCTGTCCGCCCAGAAGTTCCTCTGAGGAGTACGCACCCATGGCTGAAGTTCTCGTCCTCGTCGACCACGCCAGCGGCAAGATCCGCAAGGCGACCGCCGAGCTCCTGACCCTCGCCCGCCGCCTCGGCGAGCCCTCCGCGGTCTACGTCGGCCCCAACGCCGAGACCGCGCAGGTCACCCTCGCCAAGTACGGCGCCCACAAGGTCTACGTCTACGACGCGGCCGACGCCCTCGAGTACCTCGTCGCCCCCCAGGTCGAGATCCTCACCGCGGTCGTCGAGAAGACCTCCCCGCTCGCCGTGCTCATCCCGAGCAACGCGGCCGGCAAGGAGATCGCTGCCCGCCTCGCGATCCGCACGGAGTCCGGTGTCATCACGGACGCCGTCGACGTCAAGCCCGGTGGCGAGGGCGTCGAGACCACGCAGTCGGTCTTCGCCGGCTCCTACAGCGTGACGTCGACCGTCACCAAGGGCACCGCGATCGTCGCGGTCAAGCCCAACTCGGTCGCCATCGAGCCGGCCCCGGCCGCCGGTGAGGTCGAGAAGGTCGACGTCACCCTCTCCGACGCCGCCAAGGCCGTTCGGATCGTCGAGTCCAAGCCCAAGGCCGCGACCGGTCGTCCCGAGCTCACCGAGGCGGCGATCGTCGTCTCCGGTGGCCGCGGCACCGGTGGCGACTTCGGCCCGGTCGAGCAGTTCGCCGACAGCCTCGGCGCCGCCGTCGGCGCCTCGCGCGCCGCGGTCGACGCCGGCTGGTACCCGCACAGCAACCAGGTCGGCCAGACCGGCAAGCAGGTGTCGCCGCAGCTCTACGTCGCCGCGGGCATCTCCGGTGCCATCCAGCACCGCGCCGGCATGCAGACGTCGAAGACGATCGTCGCCGTCAACAAGGACGAGGAGGCCCCGATCTTCGAGCTCGTCGACTTCGGTGTCGTCGGTGATCTCTTCACCGTCCTGCCGCAGGCGACCGAGGCCGTGAAGAAGGCCAAGGGCTGACCCACCCCGCCTCCGACCTGTTGCCCGTTCCAGCGCGTCATCGGCACCGTCCACCGGTGCTGGGAGCCGCTGGAACGGGCAACATGTCGTTCTGGGGGGACGAACGTAGGATTTGCTCGTGAGCGCGTACTTGGACCATGCCGCGACGACCCCCATGCGGACGTCGGCGCGCGAGGCGTGGGTCGAGCAGGCGCAGCGGGGCGGCAACCCGTCCTCGCTCCACACCTCAGGCCGCGCCGCCCGTGCCGTCGTCGAGGAGTCCCGCGAGCAGATCGCCGACGCGCTCGGCGCGCGCCCGTCCGAGGTCGTCTTCACCTCGGGGGGAACCGAAGCGGACAACCTCGCCGTCAAGGGCACGTATGCCGCCCGCCACCGGTCCGTGGGTGCCACCCGTCTCGTGGCCAGCGGCATCGAGCACCACGCGGTCCTCGACCCGGTCCAGCACCTCGTGCGGCGCCAGGGCGCCGAGGTCTCGTGGCTCGAGCCCGACCGTTGCGGCCACATCGCCGTCGACGACCTCCGCGCCGCCCTCGACGGTGCCGGCCCCGACTCGGTGGCGGTCGTCAGCGTCATGTGGGCCAACAACGAGGTCGGCACCGTCCAGCCCGTGGCCGAGCTCGCGGCGGTCGCTCGTGAGGCAGGCGTGCCGTTCCACACCGACGCGGTGCAGGCCGTCGGCCAGCTGCCCGTCGACTTCGCGCAGAGCGGCGCCGACCTCCTCACGGTCTCGGCGCACAAGGTCGGCGGTCCCGTCGGCGTGGGCGCCCTGCTCGCCCGTCGCGACGCGCCCCTCGTGCCCCTCGTGCACGGTGGTGGGCAAGAGCGGCACGTGCGCTCGGGCACCCTCGACGCGGCCGGCATACGGGCGTTCGCGGTGGCCCTCACCGAGGCGGTGGCCGAGCAGGAGGTTGCGGCCGCCCGGCTCACGGCCCTGCGCGACCGGCTCGTCACCGGCGCCCTCGGCCTCGACCTCGGCATCACGGTGAGCGGCTGCTGGACCGCCGGCGACGCGACCGGGCGGCTCCCGGGCAACGCGCACCTCCTCGTGCCCGGGTGCGAGGGTGACTCGCTGCTCTACCTCCTCGACGCCGCCGGGGTCGAGTGCTCCACCGGGTCCGCCTGCCAGGCCGGCGTGCCGCGGCCCAGCCACGTGCTGCTGGCGATGGGCTACGAGGAGGCGGAGGCGCGCGGGGCGCTGCGACTCTCGCTCGGCCACACGTCGACCGAGTCCGACGTCGACGCCTTCCTTGCGGCGCTGCCGGCGGTGGTCGAGCGCGCCCGCCGCGCGAGCGGGGCGGCCTGATGCGGGTCGTCGCCGCGATGAGCGGGGGAGTCGACTCGGCCGTGGCCGCGGCCCGGATGCTCGATGCCGGTCACGAGGTCGTCGGCGTGCACCTCGCCCTGTCGCGCTCGGCGGCGACGCTGCGGGAGTCGGCCCGCGGCTGCTGCACGATCGAGGACGCAGGCGATGCCCGCCGCGTGGCCGACCGGCTCGGCATCCCGTTCTACGTCTGGGACATGGCCGAGCGGTTCCAGCGCGACGTGATGGACGACTTCGTCGCGGAGTACGCCGCAGGGCGCACGCCGAACCCCTGCCTGCGCTGCAACGAGTCGATCAAGTTCGCAGCGCTGCTCGACAAGGCGCTCGCGCTCGGGTTCGACGCGGTGGCGACCGGTCACTACGCGCAGGTCGTCGAGCGGGTGGCGCCGGACGGCGAGGTCGTGCGCGAGCTGCACCGGGCCGTCGACGCCGACAAGGACCAGTCCTACGTCCTCGGGGTTCTCGACGCAGACCAGCTCGCCAGGGCGTTCTTCCCGCTCGGCGACACGACGAAGCCGCGGATCCGCGAAGAGGCCGCCGCCCGCGGGTTCTCTGTCGCGAAGAAGCCGGACTCCTACGACATCTGCTTCATCGCCGACGGCGACACCCGCGGCTGGCTGACGAAGCACCTCGGCGAGCAGCCCGGTGAGGTCGTCGACGCCGGCAGCGGCGAGGTCGTCGGAACGCACCAGGGCGCCTACGGCTTCACCGTCGGACAGAGGCGCGGGTTGGGGCTCGACCGGTCGGCCCTCGACGGAGACCCGCGCTACGTCGTCGGCGTCGACGCCCCGACCAACCGCGTCCTCATCGGCACCTCCGACCTCCTCGGCGTCGACCTGCTCACCGCCGACCACGCCCGCTGGTGCGGGCCGGCGCCGACCGCGGAGGTCCGTGTCGGCGCGCAGGTGCGCGCGCACGGCGAGGAGGTCGCAGCGTGGGCTCGCGTCGACGACACCGACCCCGAGGTCGTCCACGTGCGGCTCGACGCACGACTGCGCGGCGTCGCGCCGGGGCAGTCGGTCGTGCTCTACGAGGGGACGCGCGTCGTCGGGTCGGCGACGATCGCCGCGACCGACCGCGCCCGGGTCACCGCCGGCTGACGCGGGCAGCTCCGAGCAGGCTGTCCGTTCGGCTGACGACGTGCGCGGGAGTCGAGTTGCGGACGCAAGCAGCGCGACGGGTCAGGGGAGACCGCAGGCGAGGGCCCGGACGGCGACGTCGGCAGCCGACTCGGGCAGGCCGGCATACCCGATGACGAGTCCGCGACGGTCCGACTCGACGGCGTAGGCCGAGAGAGGGTTGACCGCGACGCCGTGCCGCAGCAGCGACATCGCGACCTCGTGGTCGTCGACGTCGTCGCCGAGGAGCAGGACGAGATGGAGGCCGGCGTCGACGCCGCTGAGCCGGTGGTGGGGCAGGTGGCGGGAGAGGGCGTCGACGAGCCGGGCGCGACGGGCGGCGTAGGTGCGGGCGGCGCGGGCGTGGTGTGCCGCCAGGGAGCCGCCGGCGATGAACTCGGCGACCGCCTCCCCGGTCATCTCGTTGACGAGCAGGCCACGGCGCTCGAGCTCGGTGCGGATGCGGTCGCGCAGGTGGCGTGGGGGCGCGAGCCAAGAGACGCGCAGGGTCGGAACGAGGATCTTCGACGCCGTCCCCATGTAGAGGACGTGGTCGTCGGCACCCTCGAGGGAGCGCAGTGCGGGCAGCGGTGAGACGTCGTAGCGGAACTCGCCGTCGTAGTCGTCCTCGAGGATCAGGGCATCCGAGCTCCGCGCCCAGTCGAGCAGCGCCGTCCGCCGGACGACCGGCATACGGGCTCCGAGGGGGTACTGGTGCGACGGGGTGACGTAGACCGCGGCGTCGGTGCGGCGCAGCATCGCCGGGTCGAGGCCGTCGTCGTCGACGGGCAGGGCCCGCACGCGACATTCGCTGTCGGAGAACGCCGTCCACGCCTCGACGTAACCCGGGTCCTCGACGGCGACGCTGCGTCCGCGCAGGCAGAGCGCCTCGGGCAGTGCCTGGACGGTGGCGCTCACGCCGGGCGTGACGAGGAGGTCGTCGGGGTCGACGGCGATGCCACGGCTGCGCCGGATGTGGTCGGCGAGGACCGTCCGCAGCCGGGTGTGCGCGGGGCCGCTGTCCAGGTCGTTGGTCGGCACGAGCGAGGCCGCGTGCCGCCACGCCCGGCGCCACGCCGTGCGGTCGAGGAAGCCGATGTCCGGTCGCCCGGGACGCAGGTCGTGGCGCACCTCCGCACGCGCGGGCCGGGAGGGTGCTGGGCGGCACGGCGCCATCGGCTCGACCGACGAGAGCGCACCGGCACGGGCCGCCCGGTCGGCGCCCTGGGCGATCACGGCCCCCGACCCGGCGTGTGTCTCGATGAAGCCGGCCGACGCGAGCTCGTCGTAGGCCGCGACGACCGGTCCGCGCGACACCCGCAGCTCCGAGGCGAGGACCCGGGTCGAGGGCAGGGGGTCGCCCGGGCGGAGCCGTCCCTCGCGCAGCTGTGTGACGACGGCGTCGGCGATCCGGTGGCGCAGCGGCCGGTCGCCGTCGTCGAGGACGAGAGGCAGGTCGACCGGGCGGGCGGAACGCGGCATGCGAGGGACGATACTGGTCCTGTGCCGGTGGCGATAGTGGTTCTCGATGGAGGTCCACTTGCAGCCGAGGATGGCCTGCATGACGCACCTCTCCCTGCACCGGCACAAGGAGCGCGGCAGCACCGAGCGCGCCGTCCTCGACGCGATCCTCGACGACGTCCTGGCCGGAACCCTGAGCACGGTCGTCGACGGCCGGCCGTGGGTCGTGCCCATGCTCTTCGCGCGGCAGGATGACCGTGTCCTCCTCCACGGCAGCACGGGCGCGGGCGCGCTGCGGCACGTCGCCGCCGGCGCACCGGCCGCGCTCGCGGTCGTCGCCGTCGACGCGCTCGTCGTCGGCCACACGACCTTCGACTCGTCGGCGAACTACCGCTCCGTCGTCGTCCACGGACACCTCGAGCCGCTGGCCGACGACGAGCGACCGGCGGCGCTCGACGCGCTGTCCGAGCGGATCCTGCCCGGTCGCACCGCCGAGGTGCGCCCGATGACCCGGCAGGAGATGGCCAAGACCCTCGTCATGTCGCTGCCGATCACCGCCGGCGCGTACCTGACCAAGACCCGCACGGGCACGGCGAGCGCCCCGGACGAGGCGACCGAGGCGTGGCACGGGGTCGTCGAGCTGCGCACCGTCGCCCTCCCGCCGGAGCCCGCGCCGACCTCCGTCGCGGCCGAGGTCCCTGCGTCGGTCCGTGACTTCGCGGGTGCGAGA
Source organism: Knoellia flava TL1 (assembly GCF_000768675.1). GTDB lineage: Bacteria > Actinomycetota > Actinomycetes > Actinomycetales > Dermatophilaceae > Knoellia > Knoellia flava. Next base: position 31,783 of record NZ_AVPI01000087.1, read on the forward strand.
GTTCTCGCGTGACACACGTATCCGGAGTCGGCTCCTGGCCGGGGGAGTCCGCACGCGAGGCCATCGTCACGGTGCGCGACCTCCTCACCGACGCCGACGGCCTCGGCCTGCCCTACCTCCCCGAGCTGCCCGCCCGCGGTCCGGGGGCCGACGTCATCGGCCGGTCCGCGGCGCTGCTCGCCGACCTCGCCGTCGACCTCCAGCCGTCGGGCTGGCGCTTCACCGACCGACCGGGCCGCGACCACGCGCGCGCCACCTCGCTCTGGCGCCAGGACCTCGACGAGCTCGCCGAGGCCTACGACGGGTATGCCGGCCCGCTCAAGATCCAGATCGCCGGTCCGTGGACGCTCGCCGCGTCGATCGAACTCAACCGGGGCGAGCGCTCCGTCACCGACGAGGGCGCCCGGCGCGACCTCGTCGCCTCGCTCGCCGAGGGCGTGCGCCGCCATGTCGCCGAGGTGCGGCGCCTCGTGCCCGGTGCCGTCGTCACGGTGCAGGTCGACGAGCCGTCGGTCGTCGCGGTGCTGCGCGGCGAGCTGCCCACCGCCTCCGGCTACGGCCGGGTGAGGGCGGTCGAGCGCGTCGAGGTGGCGGCCGGCATACGGGAGGTCCGGGAGGCGCACGACGGTGACGTCGTCCTGCACTCGTGCCACCCGGCCGCGCCCGTCGACCTCCTTGCATCGACGGGTGTCAGCGCCGTTGCGCTGGACCTCACCGAGGCCTCGCCGCAGCGCTGGGAGCAGGTCGCCGGCGTCGTCGAGTCCGGGACGCGGCTGTGGGCCGGCGTCGTCCCGACGAGCGCGCCGGCCTCGACCGCCGACGCCGTGCGGGCGGCGACCGCACGGGTCCGCGACGGGTTCGCCCGGGTCGGGCTGCCGGTCGCGACCCTCGCCGACGTCACCGTGACCCCGGCCTGCGGACTGCCCTCGCTCACACCCCGGGGGGCCGTCGACGTTTCACGGGTGGCGGTCGCCACCGCCCGCGAGCTCACCGAGAAGGAGCAGGACTGATGTCACCCGTGCCCAAGGTTCCGTGGCAGGCGAAGTACCTCGCGCTCGTCCTCATCTGGGGCTCGAGCTTCCTCCTCATGAAGGTCGGGCTCGAGTCGCTGTCGGCGGTGCAGATCGCGGCGCTCCGGCTCGTGACGGGTGCCGCGACGATCCTCACCTTGCTGTGGATGCGCGGCGGCTCGCTGCCGCGCGAGCGGTGGGTGTGGGGGCATCTCATCGTCACCGGCCTGCTGCTCGGGACGATCCCCTTCACGCTCTTCGCACTCTCCGAGACCCGGGTCAGCTCGGCGCTCGCGGGCATCGGCAACGCGACGACGCCGATCGCGACCGTGCTCGCGACGATGGCCTTCCTGCCCGGTGCGCGCGCCACGCGCCCGAAGGTGATCGCGGTCGTCGTCGGCTTCCTGGGGGTCGTGACGATCATGCAGCCGTGGACCTCGGCCCGGCCCGACCTCGTCGGCTTCGGCATGGCCCTGGCCGGAGGTGTCTGCTACGGGCTCGGTTGGACCTACAACCGTCGCTTCCTCGCGGGCGCCGACCTCGGCGGGCTGAGCCAGCCGGCGGCGACGTTGCTCATGGGGTGCCTCCTCATGGTGCCGGTGACGCTCGTCTGGGGTGCGCTGCAGCCGGGTGGCGTCGGGTCGATCTGGGCCTACGACACCGCACGGCTCGGCACCTCGACGATCGAGGCGGGCAGCGACGGTGGCGGGTGGCCGTGGCTGCCGCTGCTCTGCATCCTCGCCCTCGGCATCATCGGCACCGGCGCGGCCTACATCCTCCAGTTCGACGTCGTCCGCGGCGCCGGGCCGGTCGTCGGCTCGACGATCACCTACCTCATCCCGATCGTCTCGGTGCTCCTCGGCGTGCTCGTCCTCGGTGAGGCGCTCGGCGTCTGGGAGGTCGTCGGCTTCGTCATCGTCCTCGCCGCGGCCGCGGTCATCAACGCCCCGGCGCGGCGGGTGGCCACGCCTGCACCGGAGGTCGCAGCGGCCGGTCGGCACGCCTGACCCGCACCGCGACCATCGGGTGTCGGGAATCCGGGGTCATGCACCTCGTGATGACCCCGGATCTCCGACACTCCCGCCGCTCCCGCCGCTCCCGCCGCTCAGGATTCTGCCGGCGCCTTCACCTCGCGCCGGAGGATCTTGCCCGTCGGGCCCTTGGGAAGCTCGTCGAGCAGCCACACCTGACGGGGGTACTTGTAGGCCGCGATCCGCTCCTTCGTGAAGGCGATGATGTCCTCGGGCGTGGCCGTCGAGCCCTCGCGCAGGGCGACCCCGGCACCGACCTGCTCACCGAGGAGCTCGTCGGGCACGGCGACGACGGCGACCTCGAGGACGTCGGGGTGCTGGTAGATGACCTCCTCGACCTCGCGCGGGTAGACGTTCATCCCCCCGCGCAGGATCATGTCCTTCTTGCGGTCGACGATGGTGAAGTAGCCCTCGTCGTCGCGGGTCGCGAGGTCGCCGGTGCGGAACCAGCCGTCTGGGATGGCCTCGGCCGTCGCCTCCGGGTTGTCCCAGTAGCCCTTCATGACGTTGTCGCCGCGGATCGCGATCTCGCCCACCTCGCCGTTCGCCACCTCGTTGCCGTCGAGGTCGACGACGCGCATCTCGCAGCCGGGGATGGCCAGGCCGATGGTGCCCGGCTTGCGCTCGCGGTCGGGCATGTTGAACGACGCGACCGGCGAGGTCTCGGAGAGGCCGTAGCCCTCGAGGATGACGCAGCCGAACTTCTCCTCGAACGCCTTCATCACCTCGAGCGGCATCGCCGACCCGCCGGAGGCGCAGGTGCGCAGGGACGAGGCGTCGAGCGAGTCCGAGTCCGGGTGGTTGAGGATCGCGGCATACATCGTCGGGACGCCCTGCATGACGGTGACCTTCTCGTCGCCGATGACCTTGATGGCGGCCGCCGGGTCGAAGCGGGGGATGAGGGCAAGCGATGCGCCGACCCGGACCGCGGCGTTGAGCCCCACGACGAGGCCGAACACGTGGAAGAGCGGGAGGCAGCCCATGATGACGTCGTCGGGGGTGATCTGCTGGATGACCTCTGCGCAGCGCATCGCGTTGAGCGAGACGTTGTCGTGCGTGAGCTCGGCGCCCTTGGGTCGGCCTGTCGTGCCCGAGGTGTAGAGGATGATCGCCGTGTCGTCACCCTCTCGCTCGGTGGGCTCGGTGATCGGCTCGCCGCCTTCGAACGAGCCCTCGACCGGCCCCATCGGCCCGCACGGGACGATCGTCGTGCCGGACGTCTGCGCTCCCTTGGTCGCCTCGTCGACGAAATCGGGCCAGACGAAGGCGACCTTGGCGCCCGAGTTCGTGAAGAAGAAGTCGATCTCACCGGCCTTGAGCAGCGGGTTCATCGGGACGACGACACCGCCCGCGAGCAGGGTCCCGAAGAAGGCGACGGGGAAGGCCGGCACGTTCGGCAGGATGAGCGCGACCCGGTCTCCGGGCTGGATTCCATTGGCGCGCAGCGCTCCTGCGAGCTTCGCCGCCATGCCGTGGAGCTGGCCGTAGGTGACGTCCTGCCCGTTGATCTTGAGCGCCGGGCGGTCCGGGCTCGACGTGGCGGTGCGGACGAGGTGCGATGCGAGGTTGGACTCTGCGCTGCCCATGGGCTGGCTCCTTTGCCGAGACGGGGTCGTCGGCCATTGTGGTCCGCGGGGCCCCCGCGTGGGGAGAGCGGCGCCTGAAAGACTCCTGAGCGTGATCACCCGCGACTCCTACCTCGCCTTCTGCGACGACGCCCTCGACGCGTATGCCGTCATCGCCCGTCAGCTGGGCGACTCCCGTGTCAACGCGGTCGCCCCCGGCGTCCCCGGCTCGAACTCGGCCTTCGCCCTCGTCGCACACGTCGTCGGCGTCATGGGCCGGTGGGGTCGCACCGTCAACCGCGGCATCGTCGTGCCTCGCGACCGCGACGCCGAGTTCACCGCGACCGGGACGGTCGAGGAGGCGCTCGCCCTGCTCGAGTCCGGCCGCGCCCGCTTCCACGAGGACGTGCGCGCCTGCGACCCGACCGCAGCGCCGGTGAACCCGCCCACGGGACGGGACGGCACGGCATACGCGACGCAGGGGGACGTCCTGCTCCACGTCTACGAGGAGCTCGCCCAGCACCTGGGCCAGCTCGAGGTGACGCGCGACGTGCTCCTCACCGACGAGGTGGACGACGCGGCGCCGTGACCTCGAAGGGGCGCGCGCGAACGCGGGTCCCCGCCGGCCTCCCGCGAACTAGGATCGGCGATCATGACGACCACGGCGCCCACGGAGGCCGCGGCGGCCTCCCTCACCGTCAACGGCACGCCGGTGCCGCTGGGCGACCGCGCGACGCCGCACACGACGACACTCGACTGGCTGCGCGACCAAGGGCTCACCGGTTCGAAGGAGGGGTGCGCCGAGGGTGAGTGCGGCGCGTGCGCCGTCCTCGTCGCCCGCCCGGCCGTCGACGGGACGAGCACCGAGTGGGTCGCGCTCAACTCGTGCCTGGTCCCGGTCGCCGCGCTCGACGGCCAGGAGGTCGTCACGGTCGAGGGGCTCGGCGAGCCCGGGCGGCTGCACCCGGTGCAGCGCGAGCTGGCGGAGCGGGGTGGGTCGCAGTGCGGCTACTGCACACCGGGTTTCGTGTGCTCGATGGCTGCCGAGTACTACCGGCCCGGCCGCGTCGACGCCGCTCACGGCGCCAATGACGGCGCCCGCGACGGCTCCTGCGGCCCGAACGGGTTCGACCTCCACGCGATCTCGGGCAACCTCTGCCGCTGCACCGGCTACCGGCCGATCCGCGACGCCGCCTGGGCCCTCGGCGCTCCCGACGAGTCCGACCCGCTCGCCGAGCGCCGCCGGACCGCCCCCACCCCCGCGCGACGCACCCACCTGCGCGCCGACGGTGCCGAGCTCGTGCGCCCAGCCGACCTCTCCGAGGCGCTGGGGCTCCTGCTGTCGCGGCCGGAGGCGGTGCTCCTCGCCGGCGCGACCGACCTCGGCGTGGACGTCAACCTCAAGGGCGCGCGGCCACCGCTCCTCGTCGCCGTGGACCGGCTGCCCGAGCTCCGTGGTCTCGACGTCGACGACGACGAGATCCGGATCGGCGCCGGGCTCACGCTCACCGAGGTCGAGCGCGGGCTCGCCGGCCGTGTGCCGCTGCTCGCGCAGCTCTTCCCGCAGTTCGCCTCGCCGCTCATCCGCAACGGCGCCACGCTCGGCGGCAACCTCGGCACCGCCTCGCCCATCGGCGACGCCGCGCCCGTGCTGCTCGCCCTCGACGCCGCGCTGGTGCTCACGAGCGCCACGGGGGAGCGGGTCGTGCCGCTCGCCGACTACTTCACCGGCTACCGGGAGAGCGTCCGCCGGCCCGGCGAGCTCATCCGCGAGGTGCGGATCCCCTTGCCCCTGGCCGCCACCAGCAACTTCCACAAGGTGGCGAAGCGTCGCGTCGACGACATCTCGAGCGTCGCGGTCGCCGTCGCGCTCGACCTCGTCGACGGGTCGGTCGCCCGAGCGCGCATCGGGCTCGGCGGGGTGGCGCCCACGCCGCTGCGGGCCCTGCGGACGGAGGAGTCCCTCGTCGGCCGTCCGTGGACGCGCGCCACCGTCGACGCCGCGGCAGCCGTCCTCGCGACCGAGGGCACCCCGCTCTCGGACCACCGCGCGAGCGCGCGCTACCGCAGCGCGATGCTCGGGCAGTCGCTCCTGCGCCTGTATGCCGTGCAGTCCCGTGAGCGCGAGGCGCAGCCGTGAGCCGCCTCTCGCAGCGACCCGACGACGCGGTCGTCGGGCAGGCGCTGCCGCACGAGTCCGCCGAGCTGCACGTCACCGGTCGGGCGCTCTACACCGACGACCTGCACCCCCGGACCAAGGACGTGCTCCACGCGTGGCCCGTGCAGGCGCCGCACGCGCACGCCCTCGTCACGGGGCTGCGCGTGGCGCCCGCCCTCGCCGTGCCCGGCGTCGTGCGGGTGCTCACCGCCGAGGACGTGCCGGGCACCAACGACGCAGGGATCAAGGGCGACGAGCCGCTCTTCCCGAGCGAGGTGTGCTTCCACGGTCACGCCGTCTGCTGGGTGCTCGGCGAGAGCGCCGAGGCCGCGCGCCGAGGTGCCCTCGCGGTCGAGGTCGACTACGACGTGCTCCCGTCGACGCTCACCCTCACCGAGGCCATCGCCGCCGAGAGCTTCCAGGGAGCCCAGCCGACGGTGCAGCGCGGCGACGCGCAGGCGGCGCTCGACGGTGCGGCGCACGTCTTCCACGGCGAGACCGAGATGGCGGGCCAGGAGCACTTCTACCTCGAGACCCACGCGTCGCTCGCGCGGGTCGAGGACGACGGACGGGTCTTCGTCGAGAGCAGCACCCAGCACCCCACCGAGACGCAGGAGATCGTCGCCCACGTCCTCGGTCTGCAGAGCTCCGAGGTCACCGTGCAGTGCCTGCGGATGGGTGGCGGGTTCGGCGGCAAGGAGATGCAGCCACACGGGTTCGCGGCCGTCGCCGCCCTTGGCGCACGGCTCACCGGCCGACCGGTCCGGGTACGGCTCAACCGCACGCAGGACCTCACGATGTCGGGCAAGCGCCACGGGTTCCACGCGACGTGGCGGGTCGGCTTCGACGACGACGGGCGCCTCTTGGCCCTCGAGGCCACCCTCACGTCCGACGGCGGCTGGAGCCTCGACCTCTCCGAGCCGGTGCTCGCCCGAGCCCTGTGCCACGTCGACAACGCCTACTGGGTCCCCGACATCCGGGTCACCGGACGCGTGGCCCGCACCCACAAGACGTCCCAGACCGCCTTCCGCGGCTTCGGCGGGCCGCAGGGGATGCTCGTCGTCGAGGACATCCTGGGCCGGTGCGCGCCGTTGCTCGGCATCGAGCCGCACGAGCTGCGGCGCCGCAACTTCTATGCCGACGGCCAGACCACCCACTACGGGCAGGTCATCACCCAGGCCGACCGCCTCGAGCGGGCGTGGGAGCAGGTCGCCGTGGACGCCGAGCTCGACCGCCGGCGCGCGGAGGTCGCGGAGTTCAACGCCACCCACGAGCACGCGCGCAGGGGGCTGGCCGTCACGCCCGTGAAGTTCGGGATCTCGTTCAACCTCACCGCCTTCAACCAGGCCGGCGCGCTCGTGCACGTCTACAAGGACGGGTCGGTCCTCGTGAACCACGGGGGCACCGAGATGGGCCAGGGCCTGCACACGAAGATGCTCCAGGTAGCGGCGACGACGCTCGGCGTGCCGCTGCGGATCGTGCGGCTCGCGCCCACCCGCACCGACAAGGTGCCCAACACGTCGGCGACCGCGGCGTCCTCGGGCGCCGACCTCAACGGCGGGGCGGTCAAGGACGCGTGCGAGCAGATCCTCGGGCGGCTCGCCGTCGTCGCGGGGGAGCGCCTCGGGGTGCCCGCCGAGGACGTGTCCGTCGTCGACGGCCTCGTCTCGGCCACGGGCACCGACGAGACGCTCACCTGGGCGGACCTCGTGCACACCGCCTACTTCGCGCGTGTCCAGCTGTCCGCCGCCGGCTACTACCGGACCGAGGGGCTGCACTGGGACTCGAGCGTGATGCAGGGCAGCCCGTTCAAGTACTTCGCGCACGGTGTCGCCGCGACCGAGGTCGAGGTCGACGCCTTCACCGGGATGCACCGCACTCTGCGGGTCGACATCGTCCACGACGTGGGCGACAGCCTCTCGCCGCTCGTCGACATCGGCCAGATCGAGGGCGGCTTCGTCCAAGGGGCCGGCTGGCTCACCCTCGAGGACCTGCGCTGGGACACGGGCGACGGCGAGCAGCGCGGCCGGCTCGCGACGGCCTCGGCGAGCACCTACAAGCTGCCGAGCATCGCCGACCTGCCGGAGGTCCTCAATGTCGCGCTGCTCGCCCGCGCCCACGAGGAGGGGGCCGTCTACGGCTCGAAGGCCGTCGGCGAGCCGCCGCTCATGCTCGCCCTCTCGGTGAGGGAGGCGCTGCGCCAGGCGTGCGCCGCCTTCGGCCCGCCGGGGACGAGCGTCGACCTGCCGAGCCCAGCCACGCCCGAGGCGGTGTTCTGGGCACTCCAGGGAGCCCGTGCCGGTGCCGAGCCCGACGGCGAAGTGGCCCCCGGGGTCGGGCCGACCCCGCCTTCACCCGACCCCGGCGCGCCCGTCCGTCGCCCCGAGTCCGAGGCCGCCGTCGACGACCTCGCGAAGCCCTGACCGTGCGCTGGCTGCGAGCCCTCGAGCAGCTCCGGGAGACCCGGGAGCCGGGCGTCCTCGTCACCGTGACGTCGGTCCGTGGGCACGCGCCGCGGGAGGCCGGGGCCAAGATGGTCGTGGGCCGGACGCGGGCATGGGACACCATCGGCGGCGGCAACCTCGAGGCGGTCGCCGTCGCCCGGGCGCGCGAGATGATCGCCGATGGGCGTCGGGCCCCCGAGTCCTTCACGTCGTCGCTGTCCGACCGGGCACCGTTCGAGCACGGCATGCAGTGCTGCGGCGGCGAGGTCGGCGTGCTGCTCGAGCCCGTCGTCGTGCCTCCCGTCGTCGCGATCTTCGGGATGGGCCACGTCGGCCACGAGCTCGCCCGCATCCTCGCCCGGCACGACGTCGACCTGCACCTCGTCGACACGCGTCCGGAGGCGCTGACCGAGGAGGCGCTGGCCCCTCTCGCCGACGCCGATGCGCGGGTGCACGTCCATCGGGTCCCCGTGCTGCCCGAGCTCGTCCTCGGCGAGCTGCCCACCGGGGCCCATGTCCTCGTCATGACCCACGACCACGCCGAGGACGCCGCCATCGTCGATGCCGCCCTGCGCACCACGGGCGTCGGCGACATCGGGCTCATCGGGTCGCGCGCCAAGTGGTCCCGGCTGCGGCACCGCCTCGAGACCGAGGGCGGCTTCGGCGAGGACGAGCTCGCCCGCGTCACGACCCCCATCGGGCTGCCGGGGCTCGTCGGCAAGGAGCCGGCCACCATCGCCGTGGGCGTGGCCGCCGACCTCCTGATGCGGTGGAGCCGTGACGGCGAGCCCGCGTCAACGGGGGAGTCCTCCACGGTGCGCTGAGCGTGCCGGACGGGGACCGTATGCCGGCCACCCGGCATACGCACGGGGGACCGTATGCCGGCCACCCGGCATACGGTCGGAGAACGGTGAGGCGTGTCCAAGGTTTGTCCAAGGTTTGGACGTAGTATGGTCGGGTGACCACCACCTGTGCCGCAGCGACGCTCGCCATGCTCGACGAGGTCCGGGCGGCTCCCTCGATCCTCGATGCGCTCGAGCTCGTCGACGAGGTCTCACGGGCCGCCGCCGGAGACGGCGACGCGGCCGTGCCCCCGCTCGCCGACGCCATCGAGGACGAGACCGACCAGGTGACGGCGATCGTCGCGGTGCACGCCGCCGCGGCTGGAGGCGCCGCGACCGCCGCCGCGCTCGTCGTCCGGCTGCTGGGCTCGCCCGTGGGCCACCTGCGCGAGCACGCCGCGTGGGCGCTGCGGTCGAGCACCCCGCTTCTCGAGGCCGTCGAGCCGCTTCGCGCGCTGCAGCAGGAAGGTGGCTTCGGGGGCGTGCTCGCCGAGTCCACCCTCGAGGCGTGGGGGCTCGCCGGGGGAGACGGATCGGACGGTCCGGGTGACGACAACGGGCTGGTTGCCAAGCCCACTGAGGCCGGCACCGACGCACCCTCGATCCGTTCGGGTCTCACGGTCGCCCAGCTCTTCCTTCACGCCGACGTTGACGGCAGCCTCCTGCAGAGCGGCAAGGGGGACACCGGCGGGATCGCGACGCTGCTCGTGCACCTCGGCGACGCCCTCGTCGCGGACCCGCGGGTCGACCGGGTGCTCACGCTCTCGCGCCGGCACGGGTCCGACGTGGTCGGGCACGACGGGGGCGTGCCCGAGGACGTCTCGGCGCCCGGTCACCACTACCTCGGAGTGCCGCTCCCGGGACCGGTCCGCTCCGCCGCCGACGCGTGGCCGCTGCACGTGGCGGTGCGCCGGGGTCTGCGGCGGGTGCTGCGGGCCGCCGGGCCCGTCGACGTCCTCCACCTGCGGATGGCCGAGGTCGGGTCGTGGGCCGCGGCCGAGGTGGCGGTCGAACTCGGCATCCCCACCGTGCTCACCCTCGCACCCGACCCGCACGCGCTCGTCGCCGCCCGAGAGGCGTCGGGGGCGCTCACCCGCGCCACGTTCGGCGCCGCGGACGAGGTCGAGCACCTCGTCTTCCGGATCCGGCTGCTGCGCGACCTCGCGGCGGGGGCCGCCGGCCTCGTGGCCTTCCCTCGTCCACGGTTCGAGCACGACCTGCGCACCCTGCTGCACATCGACCCCGACGAGCAGGCGGTGGCCGTCGTCCCGGAGGGCATCGACCTCGAGCCGATCGACCGGGCCGTGGCGGAGGTGGCCGCGGCCGACGAGGGTGGCACGAGCGCCATGGGCGTCGGCGGCTTCGGCGACGCAGCCGACCGGTCGGTCCACCGAGCGCTCGCCGAGCTCGACGCCCTCCTCGAGCAGCTGCCACACGCACGCAGGGCACTCCCGATCGCCGTCACCGTGGGCCGGTTGCACCGCGTCAAGGGCATGGCGACCCTCGTCGAGGCCTGGGCGAACGACACGCTCAGCGAGCGGTGCAACCTGCTCGTCGTCGGCGGCGACCTCGACGACCCGTCCGGTGACGAGGCCGAACAGCTCCACCGGATAGAGGCCATGGTGCCTCGCGCCTCCGCCGCCGAGAGCGGGCTGGTCCTCGCCGGCCACCGGCCGAACGGCGTGGTCGCCGCGTGGCTCGCGGCGGTGCGGTTCGGGCGGCCCGGTCTCAGCGCGCCCGGGGGCGTCTATGTCTCCGCGAGCCTCAAGGAGGAGTTCGGCATCGCCATCCTCGAAGCCATGGCGTCTGGGCTCGTCGTCGTCGCGCCGGACTCGGGTGGCCCGGCGACCTACGTCGACGACGGCGTGACCGGGCTGCTCGTCGACACGACCTCGCCGGCGCTTCTCGGGAAGGCCGTCGGGGCCGCGCTCGACCTCGCCTCGTCGCCGGACGCGCCCGTGCGCGCCGAGAAGGCGAGGGACGCCGTCGCCCGCGACTTCGGCATCTCCACGATGGCCGCCTCGCTCGTCGAGGTCTATGCGAAGGTCGCCCGGTGACCCTGCTCGTCATCAGCCCCGACTACGCCTCGCACCTGCTGCCGCTCGCGACCCTGGCCACCGCGTGGGCCGACGCCGGCGAGCGGGTCGTCGTCGCCACCGGGCCGGCGACCGATGCGATCGTGCGGCGGTTCGGGTTCGGGCGCGAGGACCTCCGTCTCGGGCGTGGCTCCAACCCCGGGGTGATCCGGGCGGAGGACCAGCCGCGTGGTGAGGACGACGCCCTGCGGGGCTTCTTCGAGGCCACGCGCCGCGGCGCCGTGCCGACCCTCACCTTCCAGGCGGACGCCCGTGGGAACGACCTGCTGTGGGAGCCGATGCGCGTGGCCCACGAGGTCCGCGACGTGGTGGAGCGCGTCCGTCCCGACCACGTCCTCGTCGACCACCTCGCGTTCGGCGCGCGTCTGGGGCTGACGGGAACCGGGGTGAGCCATGCCGACGTCGTGCTCGGGCACCCCTCGGCGCTCACGGTGGGTGACGAGGTCTACGGCCTCCCACCGGCGTGGCCGAGCCGGCTGCGGCCGGACCCCGAAGCCCTCGCCCACCTCCGGCGCCGGTGCGAGGTGGTGCGCGACGCCTTCACCGACCAGTGGAACGCCGTCCTGTCGGTGCTCGACCCGTCGGCGACGCCCAGCGAGGACGCCTTCGCCGAGACGGGCGACGTGCTGCTCCTCAACTACCCCGCCGAGCTGCACCCGCCGGAGCGCACGGCCCTCCTTCCACGACATGCCTTCCTCGGGTCGGCGGTGCGGACCGAGGAGCCCGATGCCGAGGTCGAGGACTGGCTGGCCCGTGACGACGCGCCCGTCGTCTACGTCAGCCTCGGCAGCTTCCTCTCGGTGCGCGGCGACGTCCTGGCGCGCGTGGCCGAAGCGCTCGCGGGCCTCGACGTGCGAGTCGCGCTCGCGTCCGGGTCGACACCTCGCGAGGACCTGGGGTCGATCCCGCCCTCGTGGCTCGTGCGCGCGGAGCTGCCGCAGGTGACGCTGCTCGCTCGGGCTGCGCTGGCCGTGTCGCACGGTGGCAACAACAGCGTGACGGAGGCGATGACCGCCGGTGTGCCGATGCTTCTCCTGCCGCTCTCCACCGACCAGTTCACCGGAGCGGCGGCCGTCGAGGAGGCCGGGCTGGGAGAGGCGCACGACCCGAACCGGGCCACCGTGGGCGAGCTGCGCGAGGCCGCCCGCCGACTGCTCTCGCTCGCGCCCGAGCCGTCGTCGCGACTCGCGCGGCTGTCGGCCGACCTGCGACGCACTCCCGGACCGGTGCGTGCCCGTCGGGCGCTCGAGGCAGGCCCGGAAGCCGGGGACCCGGCGGCCCACGTGGTCGGCACACCGGTCCGCTGACCCCACGATCCGGGCCGTCACGGACCTCCGCTGTCGGTGTCCTGCGGCAGGATGGGCGCGTGAGCGAGAGCGACGTGACCGACGAGATCGACGCGAACGGCGAGCCCGCCGCAGAGGTGCCGGAGGAGGCCCGTCACGAGTGGACCGACCTCGCCGAGCAGGCGGCTGCGCACCAGTTCGCCTACCACGTCAAGGACGCGCCGACGATCAGCGACGGCGAGTACGACGCACTCATGAAGCGGCTCAACGCGCTCGAGGAGGAGTTCCCCTCGCTGCGCACCCCCGACAGCCCGACGCAGTCCGTCGGCGGTGCGATCTTCTCGACCGACTTCCAGGCGGTCGACCACCTCGAGCGGATGCTCAGCCTCGACAACGCCTTCTCTCCCGAGGAGATGACGGAGTGGAACGCGCGGGTCACCCGTGACGCCGGCACCGGCTTCCACTACCTCTGCGAGCTCAAGATCGACGGTCTCGCCGTTAACCTCCTCTACGAGAAGGGGCGGCTCACCCGCGCCCTCACCCGGGGCGACGGCCGCACCGGCGAGGACGTGACCCTCAACGTGCGCACGGTGCACGGCATACCGACCGAGCTCAAGGGGACCGACGACCACCCGGTGCCCGACCTCGTCGAGGTGCGCGGGGAGGTCTACTTCCCGATCGAGGCGTTCGGCGAGCTCAACGCGCAGCTCGTCGAGGCGGGCAAGCCGCCCTACGCCAACCCGCGCAACACCGCGGCCGGGTCGCTGCGCCAGAAGGACCCCCGCGTCACGGCGACCCGCGACCTGCGGATGCTCGTCCACGGCCTCGGCAAGCGCGAGGGCTTCGACCTGACCCGCCAGAGCGAGGCCTACGACGCGCTGCGCGCGTGGGGTATGCCGGTCTCGAGCCACTACCGCGTCGTCGACACGATCGAGGAGGTCAACGCCTTCATCGTCTCGACGGGGGAGCACCGCCACGACGTCGAGCACGAGATCGACGGTGTCGTCGTCAAGGTCGACGAGATCGCCGTCCAGCGGCAGCTCGGTGCGACCTCACGTGCCCCGCGGTGGGCCATCGCCTACAAGTACCCGCCGGAGGAGGTCAACACGAAGCTCCTCGACATCCAGGTCAACGTCGGGCGGACCGGCCGGGTCACGCCGTTCGGGGTCATGGAGCCGGTCGTCGTCGCGGGCTCGACCGTCGAGCGCGCCACGCTGCACAACGCGACCGAGGTCGTCCGCAAGGGCGTGCTCATCGGTGACACCGTCGTGCTGCGCAAGGCCGGCGACGTCATCCCCGAGATCCTCGGCCCGGTCGTCGACCTGCGCGACGGCACCGAGCGAGAGTTCGTCATGCCGACCGAGTGCCCGGCCTGCGGCACGACGCTCGCCCCCGAGAAGGAGGGCGACAAGGACATCCGCTGCCCCAACAGCAGGTCGTGCCCGGCCCAGCTGCGCGAGCGGCTCTCCGGGCTGGCCGGGCGGGGCGCCTTCGACATCGAGGCGCTCGGCTGGGAGGGCTCGGTCGCGCTGCTCGAGTCGGGCGTGCTCACCGACGAGTCGACCCTCTTCGGGCTCGGCGCCGAGGACATCGCGCGGGTCCCGCTCTACACCCGTGCCGCGAAGAAGACCGACCCCGAGGAGGCCGTGGTCGACGGCCGCGTGCTGTCGGCCAACGGGGCCAAGCTCGTCGCCAACCTCGAGTCGGCGAAGGCGCAGCCGTTGTGGCGCGTCCTCGTCGGGCTCTCGATCCGGCACGTCGGGCCGACGGCCGCACGCGCCCTCGCCCAGCACTTCGGCTCGATGGCGGCGATCCGTGCGGCGAGCGTCGAGGAGCTCTCGGGCGTCGAGGGCGTCGGCGGAGTCATCGCCGAGTCGGTGCGCGACTGGTTCGACCGCGAGGGCAACGAGTGGCACTGCGCGATCGTCGACCAGTGGGCCGCCGACGGCGTGCGCATGGAGGACGAGCGCGACGAGTCGGTCGAGCAGACCCTCGCCGGGCTCACCGTCGTCGTCACCGGCTCGCTCGACGGGTTCAGCCGTGACGAGGCCAAGGAGGCGATCCTCGCCCGCGGTGGCAAGGCGTCGGGCTCGGTGTCGAAGAAGACCGACTACGTCGTCGTCGGCCCGGGCGCCGGGTCCAAGGAGGCCAAGGCGCGCGAGCTCGGACTGACGATCCTCGACGAGGCCGGATTCGTCACGCTGCTGGAGACCGGGTCGGCGGAACCGGCAGCCGAAGGCTGAGGCGGCCCCGCCGACAGGTCAGCGGCGGTCGCGGCCGTCGCCCCACTGCACCGAGTCGCCGAAGTCGGTCTCAATGACCGAGGCCGAGCGCCCGAACCGCTGCGCGCTTCCCTCGCTCACCGTGCGGGCCTGCGCCGAGTCCTCGCCGAAGGTCAGGGTCGCCGAACGGCGGACCTGCTCCGCGAGGTCGTCCTGGGCGGCGCGCACCGCAGCGATGATGCGGCGGCTCAGCTCCTCGCCGCCGTCCGCGCAGGCCGCGTCGCTGACGTCGAGGCGCGAGACGGCGCCACCCCCGGTCACGGACGCGGAGACGCCGTCGGCCTCGCCGCTCCCGATGAGCCGGTCGACCTCGGCGCGCCAGCGGAACGCCGCCTGAGCCTGCTCCATGAGCCGGGCGAGGTCGCCCGAGGCGAGGGGGGTGTCCTCGAAGAGGTGCGGGTCGAGGTTCGTCACGTCACCACGTCCCTTCGGTGGGTCGCGTCGCAAGTGGGGGAGTGTCGTCGCCGTCGTGCAGCGAGGGGTTGTCGGCGGCGACCTCGGCGTTGA
Organism: Knoellia flava TL1; assembly: GCF_000768675.1. Classification (GTDB taxonomy): domain Bacteria; phylum Actinomycetota; class Actinomycetes; order Actinomycetales; family Dermatophilaceae; genus Knoellia; species Knoellia flava. The sequence goes on from NZ_AVPI01000087.1 coordinate 47,004, forward strand.
GCGCACCGGTCGTGGACGCGTCGGCACCCCACATGTGCGACGAGGACGCGTCGACCTTGGCCCGCACGTCCTCGTGCGCCGCCGTGATGGCGGCGAGCACGGCGGGGCCGACGACGCGGCCACCGCGCGCGGCGACGATGTCGCTCACGGCCAGACCGGTGAGCACACCTTGCAGGTCGACCTCGGCGACCACCCGGCCGGCGGCGGCGGTCCCGCGGCCGGTGGTGGCCAGCACCTCGTCGCGCCACCGGTCGACCGTCGCCGGCCGCTCCTCCGCCTCGCTCGTCTGGGCCTGGATCCGCGCCAGGATCTGCTGCGCGACGTCGTCGGAGCTCATGACATCATCCTCACATCAGGACGGCGGGCAGTCTCGCCGTGGGGGTCGACAGGAGAGTGGGCGCATGGATCCGGCTCCCGAGGGCTCGAACGACATCTACGTCTGGTCGCTGACGTTCTTCGGCGTGATCTGGGCGCTCTTCGCGGTGCCGTGGGTGTTTCACCTCGTGCGCGCGGTGGCGGCGCACAACCCGTGGCTGCCGTTCGAGCGCAAACCGAGCGGTGGATACACCTTCATGGCGCAGAACCGCTGGTTCGCGGCATTCCGTGCACCGCAGCCCGAGGCGCGGACGACGACCGGGCTCGTGGTGCGCCACGTCGTCTGGCTCTGGGTCATCGGTGTCCTGTCCTACCTGCCGATCGACGTGCTCGTCCAGCTGCTCCGCCGCTGACTGACAACCCGACAACCCCACCGCCGACGAGGCCCGGTCAGTCGTCGTCGGTGCCGGTCTGACCCGCCTGCGATCCGGCGTTGACCGTCGAGTCGCGCCAGGGGAGGTTCCCGGGGATCTCGACGAGGTTGTCCCACGGAGTCTTGGCGTGGTCGCCCCGAGGTGGGGTCCAGCCGGGTGGGGGGCGCCAGGGCCCCGCCGGCACCGGTGCTCCCGGCGGTCCACCGTGCCGCGGCGTGTAGAGATGCGGGTTCGGGGTGATCTTGTTGAGGAAGCGCAGGATGTCGTCGCCGAAGCCCTTGAGAGCCTTGAGCAGGCTGGCGAGCTTGGTGCCCGACTTCGTGAGGGCGGTGACGTAGCGGGAGCACTTGCCGACGACGGAGGCGATGCGCGTCGCGATCTGGCTGCAGACCCACGGGATGAGGGTGCCGAGCGAGAGCACTGTCTGGGCAACCCAGCTGAGGATCGCCCCGACGAGCGAGGAGAGGATGGTCGCGCAGGAAGCTGTGGACGAACGAGACCACCATGGCCACGAGGTCCATCGCCTGTGCCGCGCCCTCGCTGCTGCCCTTGAGGCGTCGGAGTGTCGTGATGCGGGCGTCGGCCTGGGCTCGGTAGGACGAGATGGCATCGCCCGACATCCAGGCGATCTTGTCGAGCGAGTCCTGCCACGACTGCGCCAGCGGCTCCATGCCGCCCGCGATGTTGGCCCAGCTCTCGCCCTTGGCCGCCACCGACTCGGGGTTGCCGGCCACGTCGTTGAACCAGTCCTTGATGGGGTTGAGGTGGTCAAGGGCCCAGCCGATCCCTGCCGCGAGGAGGGACCCGAGCGGGTCGGCAGCCGTCGCGGCTGCGTCGAGCACGGTCGAGACACCGGAGAGCGCTGCGTCGACCCAGTTGCCCGAGCAGAGCGCGTTGATCGTCGTCGATCCGCTGTCGAGGATGCCGGCGCCGGAGAGGATGCTGCGCTCGGACGGTGAGGCGGCATAGGAGGGCCCGATGCTCGCACCCCCACCACCGCCACCACCACTGCTGGGAGCCGGGCCGATCACGGGAACCGTCGGCTTGAGGAGGAAGGCGGCCATGTCGTCGTCGACGTCGTAGCGGTCGGCCATGTGGTTGAGGCCGTTCTCGACCTGACCGGTGCCGGTGTGCGCGGCGTTGATCGCGTCCCACACCGCATCGACCGAGCCGGTGACGGCCCCGGGCAGCCCGAGGAGCCCCAGCAGCGCGCCATAGGCCTCGGCGTCCGGCGCGCCGGCGTCGCTCATGACGGCCAGGTTGCCCTGGACACCGCCGACGGCGGTGGCGTGCGTCCTGATCTGCTCCGTGTCGACGTTGAATGTCATCCGCGCTCCCTCTCGGCTGGCGCCGGCCCACCCCCGGTGGAGTGCGTCGCCTCGCCGACCAGACGATACTGAGGCGGTGACGGACGCTCAATGGGGAGGACTCCCCGCCCCGGTCGTGGTGCGACCTCCGACGTGGATGAGGTGGCTCGGGCCACCGCTGCTCCTCGGCACCTGGGTCCTCTTCCTCTCACCGGTCGTGCTCGCCGTCCGCGAACGGGACTGGATGGCACACGTGCGTGACTCCGGGCTCGGGGTGGGAGGCGCCCTCGTGGGGTGGTTCATCCTCGCCGTGCTGCTCGTCGTCATCCCGCCGGCGATCAAGGTGCTCCTCACCTACCGCACGGTCCTCGATGCCGGCGGTGTCGACCCTCCCTTGGGGCGTGCCCGGGTCGACCTCGGAGAGGTCCGGAAGATCAGGTGGGTCCCCCAGGGCGGCCCTGTCAACGCCGCCAACCGACCCGAGCGCTTCGAGGTCATCAGCGAGCAGTCGGGGCTCGTCGCGCGGGTGGCCCGTGGGGAGGCCGACTGGGGTGCAACCCAGGCTGTCCTGCGCCACTGGGCGCGTCAGCGACCCGAGATCGTCGAGGACGAGCCGACTGCTGCAGCCCTCGCGGGTGGGAGCATCGACTCGTGACCGGACCCCTCGACCTCGCTCCCACCGGCGCGCTGCGCGCCTCGATCAACCTCGGCAATGCGGTGCTCACCAACGGCTCGTCCGAGTCGCCCGGGGGCATCAGCGTCGACATCGCGCACGAGCTCGGCAGTCGCCTCGGCGTCCCCGTGGAGCTCGTGCTCTGGGACGCCGCGCGCAAGTCGGTCGACGCCGTTCGCGACGGCGAGGCAGACGTCTGCTTCCTCGCCGTCGACCCGGTCCGCGCGGAGGAGCTCGCCTTCACGTCGCCCTACGTCCTCATCGAGGGCGCGTATGCCGTCCGCGACGACTCGTCGCTGCGCGCGGCCGACGAGGTCGACCGGGACGGCATACGGATCGGGGTCAAGACGGGCTCGGCCTACGACCTCCACCTCACCCGCGAGATCACGTCGGCCGAGATCGTGCGCGGCCCCGACGGCATCGACGTCTTCGAGGAGCAGGGGCTCGAGGTGGCTGCCGGTGTCGCACAACCGATCGCGGCCTACGTCGAGGCACACCCGGGGCTGCGTGTCCTTGAGGGGGCGTTCATGCAGATCCCGCAGGCGGTGGCCGTGTCACGTCGCCACGACGAGGCGACCGTCGCGTGGGTGCGCGGAGCCGTCGACGAGCTCATCGACAGCGGGTGGGTCGCCGAGGCGCTGGCCCGGCACGGCCAGGACCCAGGACTCGCCGCCCCGGCTGCCGGTCACTGACCGAGCCGCCCCGCCATCGACGACCGTCGAGGTCGAGTTGCTCAGGAGCGGGGGAGTGATCCCGATGATCCTGCGTCGCTGGACGGACCGAGGCTGACCTCGAGCTCGGCCACGGTGACCTCGCGCGCGGCGAGGACGTGCTCCTCCGCCAGGGCGCCGGCGAGCGCCGGGTCGCCGGCCGCGACGGCCTCGATGATGCTGCGGTGCTCGGCGAGCGCGGCCTCCCGGCGCTCGGGCGAGGCGTTGCTGAACCTGCGGTAGCGCGCGAGCTGACCCTCGATCTGGGCGAGGACCCGTGAGGCCCAGGCGTGGTCGGCGATGCGCTCCAGCTCGACGTGGATCGCGTGGCCGGACTCCATCGCCCCGTTGGCGAGACCGGCGAGCGCCTCGTTGCGGTGCAGCAACGCCATGAGCCGGTCGACGTCCGCGGGCTCCGCTCGTTCGGCCGCAGCCGCCGCGACGAGACCCTCGAGTCGGGCGCGGACGGCATACAGCTCGGCGGCGTCCCGCGGGGTGAGCCGGCGCACGACCATGCCACCGGTCGGGAGCTGCTCGAGCAGCTCCTCGGCGAGGAGCAGGCGCAGCGCCTCGCGCAGCGGGGTGCGGCTCACCCCCAGCGACGTGGCGAGCTCGGCCTCGTTGAGGCGGCGTCCGGGCTCGAGCCGCATGTCCTGGATGCGGTCGAGCAGCTCCTCGTAGACGAACTGGGCGCCACTGCGCCGGCGGGGGCTCGGGTTCGTCGCCATGGGGGCATCGTGCCGGTGGAGTCGCGTCTTGTCTACTTGTATACAAGTATGCGAGTATGGCTCCATGACCTCGCGCACCGTCGAGCCCGCGGCACTCGCCGCCTTCCTCACCGACGTCACGCGCGCCCACGGCGTCCCGTGGGACGACGCCGCGCTCCTCGCGGACACGCTCCTCGTCGCCGAGCTGTGGGGGCACCCGTCCCACGGCGCCATCCGGCTGCCGTGGTACCTCGCGCGGCTCCGCAGTGGCGCGATGCGGGCGGTGACCGAGGTCGAGACGGTCCGTGACACGGGCAGCGTCGTCGTCCTCGACGGACACGACGGCCTCGGCCAGGTCGTCGCGCAGCGTGCGGTGGAGCTCGGCGTCGAGCGCGCGCGCACGCACGGCATCTGCGCGGTCGCCGTGCGCCGGTCGGGTCACTTCGGGACCGCCGCCTACTTCACGAGGTATGCCGCGGAGCGAGGCTGCGTCGCGATCCTCGCCACGAACGCCTCGCCGGCCATGGCTCCGTGGGGCGGGCGGACCAAGCTCGTCGGCACGAACCCGTGGTCGATCGCCGCGCCCGGGCCCGACGGTGACGTCCTCGTCATGGACATGGCCAACACGGCGGTCGCGCGCGGCAAGGTCTATGTCGCCGCCGACCGTGGCGAGCCGATCCCCGATGGCTGGGGAGCCCGGGCCGACGGGACGCCGACCACCGACCCTCGCGAGGCGATCGAGGGGCTCATCTCGCCGGTCGGGGGTGCCAAGGGCTACGTCATGGCGTTCATGTTCGACGTCCTGGCCGGGGTGCTCACCGGGAGCGCCTTCGGGTCCGACGTCGTCGGTCCCTACCGGCCCGAGGGCGCGAGCGGCGCCGGGCACCTCCTCATCACGCTCGACGTCGCAGCCGTGGCCGACCCCGACGACTACGCCGCGCGCGTGGCCGCCCTCGTGGCACAGGTCCGCGGCAGCGAGGCCGCTGCCTGGTCCGACGGCGTGCTCACCCCGGGCGAGCTCGAGGACCGCAGCCGGCGACGCGCGGAGGCGGACGGCATACGGGTCTCGGAGCAGACCTGGTCCGAGCTCACGACGCTCGCGGACGCCACGGGGGTCCCCCTGCCACCTGCCTTCGACACCACCACGACCAAGGAGCACGCATGATCTCGCTCGTCGTCCGCCTGGACGTCATCCCCGAGCGCCGCGAGGAGTTCCTCGAGGCCATCACGGCCAACGCGGCCTCGACCTTCGCGGACGAGCCGGGGTGCCTGCGCTTCGACGTGTGCCGGTCGCAGAGCGACCCGGACCACTTCGTCCTCTACGAGATCTACCGCGACGAGGCCGCGCTCGCGGCCCACCGGGAGGCGCCGCACTTCGGGCGGTGGCGCGAGGCCGTCGCGCGCACGGTCGTCCCGGGCAGCCAGGTCAACACCATCACCGAGCTCGTCGTCGCGCACCGTGAGACCGACAAGGCCGAGGTGGCGTCATGAGGATCCTCGTGCTGCCCGGCGACGCCATCGGGCCGGAGATCGCCGCCGCGACCGAGCGGGTGCTGAGGGCCGCCGACGACACGTTCGGCCTCGGCCTCGAGCTCGAGCACCGTGACATCGGCTGGGCGGCGCACGAGGCCGTCGGCGAGACGATGCCCCGCGACGTCCTCGACCGCGTCGGAGAGGTGGACGGCACGATCCTCGGACCTGTCTCGCACCTCGACTACCCCTCGCGCGCCGAGGGTGGCTGGAACCCGTCGGCGGCGATCCGCACGACCTACCGCCTCTACTCCAACATCCGCCCGGTGCGGAGCCTCCCGGACCTCACCGTCCTGCCTGAGCCGCTCGACCTCGTCATCGTCCGCGAGAACACCGAGGGGTTCTACAGCGACCGCAACATGGTCGCCGGGAGCGGCGAGTTCATGCCGGACGAGGACCTCGCCCTGTCGGTGCGCAAGGTCTCGCGGCGGGCGTGCAACGCCGTCGCCGAGGAGGCCTTCCGCCTCGCGGGTGGACGCCGTGGCCGTGTCACCGCCGTGCACAAGGCGAACGTCCTCACGCTCTCGGACGGGCTCTTCCTCGACGAGGTCCGGGCCGTGGCCGCGCGCCATCCCGAGGTCGAGCTGCGCGAGCTCATCGTCGACGCCGCGACTGCCCACCTCGTGCGCTCGCCGGGGGAGTTCGACGTCGTCGTGACGACGAACATGTTCGGCGACATCCTCAGCGACCTCGCCTGCGCGCTGTCGGGAAGCCTCGGCCTCGGCGGGTCGCTCAACGTCGGTGGCGGGGTCGCGGTGGCCCAGGCACAGCACGGCTCGGCACCGGACATCGCCGGACAGGGGGTCGCCAACCCGACCTCGCTCATCCTGTCGGCCACGATGCTGCTCCGCTGGTGGGGCCGGCGGAGCGGTGCCGAGCAGTTCGAGCGGGCTGCCGACGCCGTCGACGCGGCCGTCGACGCCTGCCTCACCGACCCCGCGACACGGACCCGCGACCTGCGCGGGAACCTCGACACCGACCAGTTCACCTCAGCCCTCCTCACGACGCTGGAGACCGCCCGATGACCGACCGCACCACGCCCGCCGCCCCCGAGGCGCCCAACCTGCTCGTCCGCCCCGACGACGTCGAGCCCTTCGACCGCGGCAACGGAGTCCGCACCATCCCCTACGTCGGGAAGTGGAACTGCGAGACCAACCGGGTGACGACCGGGCAGACCCAGTTCGCCGAGGGCACCGGCCTGCCGCTGCACAGCCACAACGTCGAGGAGTCGGTGCTCATCCTCGAGGGCGAGGCCGTCGCCGAGATCGACGGCGAGGAGTTCGAGCTCGTCGCCGGGGAGGCCACGTGGGTCCCGGCCGGTGTGCCGCACCGGTTCTACAACCGCGGCACCGGCACCATGCGGATCTACTGGGTCTACGGCGGTCGTGACGTCACGCGGACCATCACCGCGACCGGCGAGATCTTCGAGCACCTCTCCGAGTCCGACCGGGGCGGACTGAGCACGCCGTGACGACCGCGGACACCGTCATCGAGACCATCGACCCGACGACCGGGACGCCGCTCGCGACCCATCCGGTCATGGACGACGCCGCGATCGAGTCCGCCGTCGCCGAGGTGGACCAGGCCGCCCGGACCTGGGGTGCCTCCTCGGTCGAGGAGCGCGCCGCGTTCCTCACCGCGATCGCGGACTCCCTTGTCGCACAGCGGGACTCGCTCGCCGAGCTCATCACGTCCGAGATGGGCAAGCCCCTGCGCGAGGCGCGTGGTGAGGTCGACAAGTCCGCGACCACGGCCCGCTGGTACGCCGACAACCTCGAGCGCCTGCTCGAGCCCCGGCAGGTCGACGTGGGCGACGGCGCGCAGGCCTGGGTGACGCGCGAGCCCATCGGGCCCGTGCTCGCCGTCATGCCGTGGAACTTCCCGCTGTGGCAGGTGATGCGCTTCGTCCTCCCGGCGCTGGGAGCCGGCAACACGGTGCTGCTCAAGCACTCACCCAACGTCACCGGGTGCGCGCTGGCGATCGAGTCGCTCGTGCGCGACTCCGCTCCGGCCGGCGACGTTCCTCACGGCGTCCTGCGCACCCTCGTCGTCGACGAGCCACGCGTGCCCGAGGTGACCGAGCGGCTCGTCGCCGACCCACGCGTGGCCGGGGTGACGCTCACGGGCAGCAACCGCGCGGGAGCTGCCGTCGGCGCCGCGGCCGGTCGAGCGGTCAAGCCCTCGGTCCTCGAGCTCGGCGGGTCGGACGCGTTCGTCGTGCTCTCGGACGCCGACGTGCCGGCGGCCGCCGACGCCGCGGTGCGGGCGAGGTTCCACAACGCCGGTCAGTCCTGCGTGTGCGCCAAGCGGTTCGTCGTCGCCGCAGAGGTCGCCGACGCCTTCGTCGACCGCTTCCTCCTGGGCGTCGCCGGGCTCCGTGTCGGCGACCCCACCGACGAGTCCGTCGACGTCGGCCCGATGGCACGCGACGACCTCCGGACGGAGATCCAGCGCCAGGTCGACGCCTCGGTGGTCGGCGGTGCGAGGCTCCTCGCCGGCGGCTCGGCGGTCGAGGGTGAGGGATGGTTCTTCGAGCCGACGGTGCTCACCGTCGACGGCCCCGGCGTCCCCGCGTTCGACGAGGAGACGTTCGGCCCGCTCGCCGCCATCGTCGTCGCGAAGGACGACGAGGACGCGGCACGCCTCGCCGGCGCGACGGCATACGGGCTGGGTCTGTCGGTGTGGAGCGCCTCGACCGAGCGCGCCGTGGCGCTGGCGCGGAAGGTGACCACGGGCGCGGTCTTCGTCAACGCGGTCGTCGCGTCCGACGTGCGCGTGCCCTTCGGCGGGACCAAGCAGTCGGGCTACGGTCGCGAGCTGTCGGCCGAGGGCATGTATGCCTTCATGAACCAGCGGACCTACTGGGCCGCGCGCTGATAGCGCCGCTCGGGCCGGCCGGCCGAGCCGTAGCGGTGGCGGACGTCGGCCGCGCCCGACTCGACGAGGTACTCGAGGTAGCGGCGGGCGCTGCTGCGGGCGATCCCGACGGCCTCGCCGCACTCCGTCGCGGAGAGGCCGTCGTCGCCCGCGGTGGCGAGGGCGCCGCTGACGAGCTGGACGGTCTCGGCGCTGATGCCCTTGGGCAGCGACGTGCGTGAGCGCCCACTCGACCCGGTGCGGAAGAGCCGGTCGGCCTCCTCCTGCTCGACGGTCGTGCCCGGGTCCTGGCCGCGCATGCGGGCGCGGTGCCGCGCGTACTCGTCGAGACGACGGCGCAGCTCCTCGAGCTCGAACGGCTTGACGAGGTACTGGTAGACGCCCGACTGCATGGCCTGCCGCAGTGAGTCGAGGTCTCGGGCGGCGCTGATGACGATGACGTCGCAGTCGACGCCGATGCCGCGCAGCCGGCGCAGCACCTCGAGGCCGGTGAGGTCGGGCAGGTAGACGTCGAGCAGCACGAGGTCGGGCCGCTTGTCCTTGACCATCGCCAGCGCCTGCCCGCCGGTGCTCGCGACGCCGACGACCTCGAAGCCGTCGAGCCGGGCCACGGTGCTCGAGTGCAGGCGCGCGACCATGAAGTCGTCGTCGACGACGACGGTGCGGATGGGGACGGCCTCGGACGTCATCAGGCCGTGGGGAGGCTGACCGTGAAGACGGCACCGTCGTCGTTGCTCACGCTCACCTCTCCTCCTCGCTTGGTGCAGACCATACGCACGAGGGCGAGCCCGATGCCGCGCGAGGACCCGGGTTCGGCGTCCTTGGTCGAGTAGCCGCGCACGAAGAGGGTGCCCGTGTCGTCGGTCGGGACGCCGGGACCGTTGTCGCGCACCGTGAGCCGCACCGCGCCGTCGTCCGGACCGAGCAGCGCCACGCGGACGCGCCCGCTCACCTCGGGCACGGCGTCGAGGGCGTTGTCGACGAGGTTGCCGAGGATGGTGTTGAGGTCGGTCGAGAGGTCGCCGTCGAGACGGGCGAGCCGGGAGTCGTCGTCGAGGTCGAGGGTGATGCCGCGCTCGGCCGCCTGGCGCGACTTGGCCATGAGCATCGCCGCGACCGCGGGGTCCGCGACGGCCGTCCCCACGCGGGCGGTGAGCTCGGCCTCGTCGGCGGTGATGTGGCGGATGTAGTCCTGCACGTCGTCGTACTCCTCGAGCGCGATGAGCCCGGCGACGACGTGCATGCGGTTGCTGAACTCGTGTGCCTGGGCGCGCAGCGAGTCGGTCGTCGCCCGGGTGACGTCGAGGTCGCGCTGGAGCTCGAGGAGCTCGGTGCGGTCGCGCAGGGTCGCCACGTGACCCACGAGCCGGCCCTGCTGGCGCACCGGCATGACGTTGGCGGTGACGAGCCGGCCGCGCACCAGCAGCACCCGGTCGACCGAGGACACCTCGGACTCGTCGGAGACGCTCACGGTCGGCCCGCTGCGCAGGCGCCGGTCGGGGAAGAGCGAGAGCAGGGCCCGGTCCGCGCCGAGCTCGGCGAGGGAGTGCCCGGTCGAGCCCGCCTGCGGGATCGAGAGAAGGGTCGCGGCCTCGTCGTTGAGCAGGGTGACCCGTCCCGCGAGGTCGACAGCGAGGAGGCCCTCCTTGATCCCGTGCAGGACGGCCTCGCGCTGCTCGACGAGGCCGGCGATCTCACGCGGCTCGAGGCCCAGCGTCTGTCGCTTGACCTTGCGGGCGAGGAGCAGCGAACCGAGGACGCCGATGACCCCGGCGAGCCCGAGGTAGGTGAGCAGGTTGGGCGTGATCGTCGCGAGGTCGTCCCACACCGAGGGGGACGGCCGGGTCACGGCGACGACGCCGACCGGCTCGAGCTCGCCGGCGACGATGACCGGCGCCATCGCCATGATCGTCTCAGGGTCGTCGTCGTCGTTCTCGCCGCCGAGCCACGAGCTGCCCTCGAACGCGTCGGTCCGGGGGAGGCGTCGCAGGGGGTCGTCGGCCGCCGCGGCGACGACGCGGCCGTCGCTCGTCCGGGCGAGGTAGACGCCCTCGGAGTCGGACAGCGTGCGGGCGGACTCGAGCGCCGCCACCGCCTGCGACATCCACGCCTCGCCCTGCGAGCCGAGCACCTGGCGGACACCGGGCTCCTGGGTGACCTGCTCGGCGACCTGGCGGGCGCGGCGCACCTCACGGTCGGTCACGCCCTCGCCCTGCTGGGCGACGGACAGCGCGCCCACGCCGACGAAGACGATGCTCACGATGAGCATCTGGGTGGCGAGCATGCGACCGGCGAGGGTCTGCGGCCACAGACGGCGCATCAGCGCACGCACGCGTCCTGCTCGTCCTCTCGCCACACGACGATTGTGCCGGTGCCGGGCGCGAGCCGGCCGCGGGGCGTGAGCACAAAGAACTCAACGGTGTCTGTGCCCGCAACCGTGACACCGGGCCCGACACCCGCGACCGTTGGCTGCGACGCACCTGCCGACGCACCCCAGCCGACGCATCCCACGCACCCCTCGACAAAGGAGTCCCCCGTGCGCATGACCACCCTGGTTCGCAGCGCCACCCTCACGGCGGCCGCGGCCCTCGCCCTCACCGCCTGCGGCGTGAGCAAGACCGACGACGCCGAGTCCGGCTCGGGATCGAGCAGCAGCGCCTCGGCCGAGAAGCTCTCGGGCCTGCGCATCATGGTCCCGAACTCGCCCGGCTCGGGCTACGACCAGACGGCCCGCGCCGTCTCGGCCGACCTCCAGTCCGCCGGTCTCAGTGGCTCGATCGAGGTCTTCAACCAGGCCGGTGCCGGCGGCACCGTCGGCCTGTCCCGCCTCGTCAACGAGAAGGGCAAGGGTGACCTGCTCATGCAGATGGGCCTCGGCGTCGTCGGCGCCTCCTACAGCAACAAGACGGAGGCCAAGCTCACCGACACCACGCCCATCGCCAAGCTCATCGAGGAGTCCGAGGCGATCGTCGTCGCGAAGGACTCGCCCTTCAAGACGCTCGACGACCTCATCAACGCGTGGAAGGCCAACCCGGGCGCCGTGCCCGTCGGTGGCGCCTCCAACGTCGGTGGCCCCGACCACCTCACCCCGATGCTCCTCGCCAAGACCGTCGGCCTCGACGCCAAGAAGGTCAACTACGTCGCTTACGACGGCGGTGGCGAGCTCATGACCGCCGTCCTCGGCAAGAAGCTCGGCTTCGCCGCCACCGGCGTCAGCGAGGTCGTCGAGCAGGCCAAGTCCGGTGACGTGCGCGTCCTCGCCGTGACGAGCGACAAGCCGGTCGAGGGTGTCGACGCCAAGCCCCTCAAGGACCAGGGCGTCGACCTCACCTTCACCAACTGGCGTGGCCTCGTCGCCGCCCCGGAGATCTCCGACGCCGACAAGAACAAGCTCATCGCGGCCGTCACGGCCCTGCACGGCACCGAGGAGTGGAAGAAGACGCTGGCCGACAAGGGCTGGACCGATGCCTTCGTCCCCGGCGACGAGTTCAAGACGTTCCTGACCTCCGAGAGCGACCGCGTCGCCGGCGTGCTCAAGGAGCTGGGTCTCGCCTGATGAGCGACCAGGTGCAGAAGCGGGGGGAGGGGCGCTCCGAGTACGGAGTGTCCCTCCTCCTGCTGGCCCTCGGCGTCGTCGCCATCGTCGACGCCCTCGGCCTCATCGAGCGGGGCGCCCGCGGCTTCATGACCGCGCGGACCGTCCCCATGTTCGTCGGCGGCCTCCTCATCCTCTGTGCCGTTCTCCTCGCGGTCGACATCGCCCGCGGTGGGCGCGGTGAGCAGGAGGAGGGCGAGGACGTCGACCTCAGCCACGGCTCCGACTTCCGGACGGTCGGTCTGCTCGCGGTGGCCTTCGCCTTCAACGCCGCCTTCATCGACCGGCTCGGCTGGCCGATCACCGGTGCGGTGCTCTTCTTCGGCGCCGCCTTCGCCCTCGGCAACCGTCACTACGTTCGCCTCGCGGTGATCTCGGTCCTGCTCTCGGTCGTCACGTGGTACGGCTTCTTCCTCGGCCTGGACGTCAAGCTCCCGGCCGGGCTCCTGGACGGGATCCTCTGACATGGACGGCATCAACGCCCTGCTCGAGGGGATGTCGTCGGCCCTGACGCCGATGAACCTCCTCTACGCCTTCCTCGGTGTCCTTCTCGGCACCGCCATCGGCGTCCTGCCCGGCATCGGCCCGGCCATGGCCATCGCCCTGCTCCTGCCGCTCACCTACACCCTCGAGGTCGAGCAGGCGATCATCATGTTCGCCGGTCTCTACTACGGCGGCATGTACGGCGGCTCGACGACCTCGATCCTGCTCAACACACCGGGCGAGAGCGCATCGGTGATGACGGCGATCGAGGGCAACAAGATGGCCAAGGCGGGTCGCGGCGCCGCCGCCCTCGCCACCGCGGCCATCGGTTCCTTCGTCGCCGGCACCATCGCCACCCTCTGCCTCGCGCTGCTCGCGCCCCAGGTCGTCAAGTTCGCGATCCAGCTCGGCGACCCTGACTACCTCGCCGTCATGGTCTTCGCGTTCGTCGCGGTGACGACCGTCCTCGGCTCGTCGAAGATCCGTGGCTTCGCCAGCCTCGGCCTCGGCGTGTGGATCGGTCTCATCGGCATCGACCAGACCTCCGGCCAGCAGCGGCTCACCTTCGGCATCGACCAGCTCTCCGACGGCATCGACGTCGTCGTCGTCGCCGTCGCGGTCTTCGCGATGGGCGAGGCGCTGTGGATCGCCGCGCACCTGCGCCGGGCCCCGGCGCGGATCATCCCCATCAAGGGCCGGCTCATGACCCGCGAGGACCTCTCGCGCTCGTGGAAGCCGTGGCTGCGCGGCTCCGCGATCGGCTTCCCCTTCGGTGCGATCCCGGCCGGTGGTGCGGAGATCCCGACGTTCCTCTCCTACATCACCGAGCGCAAGCTCGCGAAGAAGCCGGAGGAGTTCGGCAAGGGCGCCATCGAGGGCGTCGCCGGGCCCGAGGCGACCAACAACGCCTCCGCCGCGGGCAGCCTCGTCCCGCTCCTCACCCTCGGCATCCCGACGACCGCCACGGCGGCCGTCATGATCCTCGCGTTCCAGACCTACGGCATCCAGCCCGGTCCGCGGCTCTTCGACGAGCAGGGCCCGCTCGTGTGGACGCTCATCGCGAGCCTCCTCATCGGCAACGCGATGCTCCTCGCGCTCAACCTGCCGATGGCAGGCCTGTGGGCCAAGCTCCTGCTCATCCCCAGGCCCTACCTGTATGCCGGCATCCTCATGTTCGCGTCGCTCGGCGCCTACGCGGCCAACGGCACGGCGTTCGACCTGTGGCTGCTCCTGCTCATCGGCGGACTGGGCTTCGCGATGCGGCGCTACGGCCTGCCGGTGGTGCCGCTCATCGTCGGCCTCATCCTCGCCCCGCGGGCCGAGGTCTTCATGCGGCGCGCACTGCAGATCAGCGACGGGCACCTCTCGGGCCTCGTCAACACGCCCTTCTCGAAGGTCGTCTACGCGCTCGTCCTGCTCGTCGTCCTCGTGCCGCTCGTCTGGGGCCAGGTCAGGAAGCGCCGCACCCCGCCGGAGGACCCGACCTCGGGACCCGACGGCACCCGCCTGCAGCAGCACGCCAACAGCGAAGGAGCCTGACATGCCGGTCATCGTGGGGTTCGTGCCCACCAAGGAGGGGCGTGCGGCGCTCGACGCGGCCGTCGTCGAGGCCCGCAGCCGCGGCAGCCGGCTCCTCGTCGTCAACGCGAGCACCGGGTCGGCCTCGGCCGACAACCGCTACGTCGACGACGCGCAGCTCGACGACCTGCGCGCCGAGCTCGACGCGTCCGGTCTCGACTACGAGATCTCGCACGCCGTGCACCGCAAGGACCCGGCCGAGGTCCTCGTCGACCTCGCGGATCAGACCAACGCCGAGCTCATCGTCATCGGGGTGCGCCGGCGCACGCCCGTCGGCAAGCTCCTGCTCGGCAGCCAGGCCCAGCAGGTCCTCCTCGACGCCGAGTGCCCCGTGCTCGCCGTCAAGGCGCCGCGCTAGCGAGAGGTCCTCGCCGCCGCGGCACCCCCTGCCAGGCCGCGGCGGCAGGCGCGAGGACCGCGCGGCCCGGAGCCGCCCACGACACCCGTGGGCGGCTCCGTCGCGTCGCACCCCCTGCCGCGGGAGACCCACGGGTTAGGGTCGCCCGGTGGGGACCGACACGGAGCTCGTGCTGCTTCTGTGGGCCGCGCGCGCCTTCGCGATCCTCGCGTTGCTCGGTGTCCTCGCGGTGCTCGGCTCGGTGTGGTGGACCCTCGTCCTACCGGTGCTCACCGAAGCGAGGCGTGCTAGGACGGCGGGGGACTGGTGGCTGCCGTTCACCGAGCGGCCGGACGGCGGCTGGGGCCCGCTCGCCGCGAACCGCTGGTGGAGCGGGATGCGTGCCAGCACGCGCGGCAGCACCGGTGGTCTCGCGGTGCGGTGGGGCTTCTGGTCGCTCGCCGCGGTCGGCCTCACCCTCGGCATCGGCCAGTCCGTGTGGCAGCTGGGCCGGTTGGCCGCACTCGCACTGAGCTGACGCCGGACACCGGACGTCGGGTGAGCGGCCGCCGGAGCCGCGACGAGGCATCGATCACGGAGTCCTAGACTGGCGCCCATGGCTGAACTCACCCGCGACGACGTGGCGCACCTCGCCGGTCTCGCCCGCATCGACCTCTCCGACGCCGAGCTCGACAGGATGGTCGGCGAGCTGGGCGTCATCCTCGAGTCCGTCGCCGTCGTCCAGCAGTCGCCGATCGAGGGCGTCGAGCCGATGAGCCACCCGATGCCGATCGTTAACGTCACGCGACCCGACGTCGTCCGGCCGAGCCTCGGCGCCGAGGCCGCCCTCGCGGGCGCCCCCGAGGCCGACCAGCAGCGCTTCTCCGTCCCCCGCATCCTCGACGAGGACTGAGCGAGCGACGGCGGCTCCCGTATGCCGTGAGGTGAGCTCCCGGCATACCCCTTCCGTTTCCTTCCCCGCACGACGCAGACCCAGACCGCAAGGACCGACGTGACCACAGACCTGACCCGCGCCAGCGCCGCCGAGCTCGCCGACCTCCTGACCTCCGGGGGGACGAGCTCGGTCGAGGTGACGCAGGCGCTGCTCGACCGGACCGACGCCGTCGACGGCGACGTCCACGCCTACCTTCACGTCGACCGCGAGGGCGCCCTCGCCACCGCGCGCGACATCGACCAGCGACGGGCCGCCGGGGAGCAGCTCCACCGGCTCGCCGGCGTGCCGATCGCCGTCAAGGACGTCATGACGACCAAGGGCCTGCCGACGACGTGCGGCAGCCGGATCCTCGAGGGGTGGATCCCGCCCTACGACGCGACCGTCGTCACCCGCATCAAGGCCGCGGGCATGCCGATCCTCGGCAAGACCAACATGGACGAGTTCGCCATGGGGTCCTCGACCGAGCACTCGGCCTACGGCCCGACGCGCAACCCCTGGGACCTCGAGCGCATCCCCGGCGGCTCCGGTGGTGGCTCGAGTGCCGTCGTCGCGTCGTTCCAGGCGCCGCTCGCCACCGGCACCGACACCGGCGGCTCGATCCGCCAGCCCGCGGCTGTCACCGGGACCGTCGGGACCAAGCCGACCTACGGCGGCGTCTCCCGCTACGGCCTCGTCGCCCTCGCGTCCTCGCTCGACCAGGCCGGCCCGTGCACGCGCACCGTCCTCGACGCGGCGCTGCTCCACGAGGTCATGGGCGGTCACGACCCGATGGACTCGACGTCGATCGACGCCCCCGTGCCCGCCGTCGTCGAGGCCGCGCGCCGCGCGGACGTCAAGGGGATGCGCATCGGCATCGTCCGCGAGCTCACCGGCGAGGGCTTCCAGGCCGGGGTGCAGCAGCGCTTCGAGGAGTCGGTCCAGCACCTTGTCGACGCCGGCGCCGAGGTCGTCGAGGTCTCGTGCCCGAGCTTCACCGCGGCGCTCGCCGCCTACTACCTCATCCTCCCGTCGGAGGCGTCGAGCAACCTCGCGAAGTTCGACGCGATGCGCTACGGCATGCGCGTGCTGCCCGAGGGCATCGACGACCCCAGCGCGGAGCAGGTCATGGCCGCGACGCGCGACGCCGGCTTCGGCGACGAGGTCAAGCGCCGCATCATCCTCGGCACCTACGCCCTCTCGTCGGGCTACTACGACGCCTACTACGGCTCGGCGCAGAAGGTCCGCCGCCTCATCGCCGACGACTTCGCCAAGGCCTTCGAGACGGCCGACGTCCTCGTCTCGCCGACCGCGCCGACGACGGCCTTCCGCTTCGGCGACAAGATCGACGACCCGATGGCGATGTACCTCAACGACATCGCGACGATCCCCGCCAACCTCGCCGGCGTCCCTGGCATGTCGCTCCCGAGCGGCCTCGCGGACGAGGACGGCCTCCCCGCGGGCTTCCAGATCCTCGCGCCGGCCGCCGCCGACGAGCGCCTGTATGCCGTCGGCTCGGCCCTCGAGCAGCGGCTCCACGCCGCGTGGGGCGGGCCGCTGCTCGACCGCGCCCCCGACCTCTCCGCCGCCACGAAGGGTGCGTGACCTGATGTCGACGCAGATTGACACCGAAGCCATCATCGCCTGGGACGAGGTCCTCGAGCACTTCGACCCGGTGCTCGGGCTCGAGGTGCACGTCGAGCTCGGGACCAACACGAAGATGTTCTGCGGGTGCGCCACCGAGTTCGGCGCCGAGCCCAACACGCAGGTCTGCCCGGTCTGCCTCGGCCTTCCCGGCGCCCTGCCGGTCGTCAACGAGAAGGCCGTCGAGTCGGCGATCCGGATCGGGCTCGCGCTCAACTGCGAGATCGCGCAGTGGTGCCGGTTCGCGCGGAAGAACTACTTCTACCCGGACATGCCCAAGAACTTCCAGACCTCGCAGTACGACGAGCCGATCGCCTTCGAGGGCTTCCTCGACGTCGAGCTCGACGACGGCTCGACGTTCCGCGTCGAGATCGAGCGGGCGCACATGGAGGAGGACACGGGCAAGTCCCTGCACGTCGGCGGGTCGACCGGTCGCATCCACGGCGCGACGCACTCGCTCGTCGACTACAACCGCGCGGGCATCCCCCTCATCGAGATCGTCACCAAGCCGCTGCGCGGCGCGGGGGAGCGCGCGCCCGAGGTGGCCCGCGCCTACGTCGCCACCCTGCGTGACCTGCTCAAGGCGCTCGACGTCTCCGACGTCAAGATGGAGCAGGGCTCGATGCGCTGCGACGTCAACCTCTCGCTCATGCCCAAGGGCACGACGACGCTCGGCACCCGCACCGAGACCAAGAACGTCAACTCGCTGCGCTCGGTCGAGCGCGCCGTCCGCTACGAGATGTGCCGCCACGGCGCCGTCCTCCGGGCCGGGGGCTCGATCCTCCAGGAGACGCGCCACTGGCACGAGGACACCGGCATGACGACCTCCGGCCGCCCGAAGTCCGACGCCGACGACTACCGCTACTTCCCCGAGCCCGACCTCGTCCCCGTCGCGCCGTCCCGCGAGACGGTCGAGGAGCTGCGCGCGACGCTGCCCGAGCCGCCGGCCCAGCGCCGCAAGCGCCTCCAGTCCGACTGGGGCTTCAGCGACCTCGAGATGCGCGACGTGCTCAACGCCGGGCTCGTCGACCTCATCGGCCAGACCGTCGAGGCCGGTGCGACCCCTGCGGGCGCGCGCAAGTGGTGGTCCGGTGAGATCGCCCGTCGCGCCAACGCCGAGGGCACCGACGTCGCCTCGTATGCCGCGGAGCGCTCGATCGTCCCGGCGCACGTCGTCGAGCTCGAGGGCCTCGTGTCCTCCGGCCGGCTCAACGACTCGATGGCCCGGCAGGCCTGGGAGGGCGTGCTCGACGGTGAGGGCACCCCGACCGAGGTGGCCGACGCCCGAGGCCTCGAGCTCGTCCAGGACGACGGCGCCCTCGAGGCGGCCGTCGACAAGGTCATCGAGGCCAACGCCGACGTCGCCCAGAAGGTCCGCGACGGCAAGGTCCAGGCGGCCGGCGCACTCATCGGTCAGGTCATGAAGGAGATGAGGGGCCAGGCCGACGCCGGCAGGGCCCGCGAGATCATCCTCGCCAAGCTCACGAGCTGACCGCCCACAAGCAGTCGAGAGTAGAGAGAGTCCCGCCTCGGTACGACCGAGGCGGGACTCTCTCTACTCTCGACTGTCGGGTCCGGCGGGCGGGTCCGACTGGTGGGGCGTCAGCGGCGGCCGCCTCCGAGCAGCCCGCCGAGGATGTCGATGATGGACCCGCCGGCCGAGCCCTGCGTCTGCTGGGTCGGCGCGGGTGCCTGCTGTGTCGCCGTGCCGCCACCGAGCGCGCCGCCGAGGACGTCCTGGAGCATCGAGTCGAGCGAGCCCGGACCGCCCTGCGCCGAGTTGTCTGGCGAGGTCTGCGGCGTCGTGCCGCCACCGCCAAGACCGCCGCCGCCCTTGAGGACCTTGTTGGCGAGGTAGGACAGGACGATCGGGGCGAGGATGGGGATGAGGCGCCGGATGAGTCCGCCGCTCGCGCTCGACGACGATCCGAGCGCGGAGTAGACCTGCTCCTCGTTGGACCCGAAGATGTGCGATGCGATCTTCTCGCCGTCCTGCTGGTCGACCTGGTCGAGGTCCACCCCGCCCTGGAGGAGGTCGTCGTCGTGCTGACCGAGGGCTTCGACGATCGAGCTCGCACCACCCGGGTCCTGCGCGTTGGCCTGGAGCCCGCCGAGCAGGGCGGGCAGCGCGGCCTGGGCGGCCTGCTGGACCTCCTGGGGGTCGGCGCCGACCTGCTGGGCGAGCCGGTCGAGGGGAAGGCTCTGGAGGATGTCGTCAACTGCAGCCATGGGCGGTGCCGCCTCTCTTCGGGGCGGTGGGCGACGGTGCCCACCGCATCCCGCCAACGTACTCACGCCGGGGCCGCGCGGGGGGTTTGTCACCCCACGGGCACCCTCAGCACCCGGTCGTCGCCGGACCGCGGGTCGCCGCGGAAGGTGTTGCTCGTCAGCACCCACAGCGTGCCGTCCGGTGCGGTCACGGCATCCCGCAGGCGACCGAACCTGTTCTCCAACAGGCGAACCGGCTCACCGGTGCGCCGTGGTCCCGACACCGGTACCTTCCACAGCGACTCGCCCCGCAGGGCCGCCATGTAGACGGCGCCGTCGGCGCCGACGGCGATCCCGCTCGGCGATGCGTCGTCGGTCGACCACTGCGCGACCGGGGCGACGAAGCCCTCTCGCTGTTCGATCCCCTCCACCTCGGGCCAGCCGTAGTTCGCGCCCGCTGTGATGACGTTGAGCTCGTCCCACGTGTTCTGCCCGAACTCGCTCGCATACATCGTGCCGTCCGCGCCCCACGCGAGGCCCTGCACGTTGCGGTGCCCCATGCTCCACATCGGGCTCCCCGCGACGGGGTTGCCCGGGGCCGGCTTCCCGTCCGCCGTGACGCGCAGGATCTTGCCGCCGAGGTTGCTCCGGTCCTGCGCCCGGTCGGGCTGGGCGGCGTCACCGGTCGCGACGTAGAGGAAGCCGTCCGGTCCCCACGCGATGCGCCCGCCGTTGTGGTTGCGGGCCTTGGGTATGCCGGTGAGCACCGGTGTCATCGGCCCGAACCCGCCTGCCCCGAGGGTCGTCCGCACGACGCGGTTGTCGTCCGCCGACGTGAGGTAGAGGTGGACCGTCGAGTCCTCGGCGAAGGTCGGAGAGACGGCTACGCCGAGCAGGCCGCCCTCGCCGCCTGGGTCGACGCCGGGCACGGTCCCCACGGTCGTGCGCCGTCCGGTGGGGGAGACCCGCACGACCTCGCCCTCGTCGCGCAGGGTCACGAGCGCGTCGCCGCCCGGGAGGAACGCGACCGCCCACGGCACGTCGAGCCCGGTGACGACGTCGCTCGGCGCACCGGCCGGGACCGTGCGGCTCGGTGACGCGGTGCCGGACGACGATCCTGACGACGAGCCGGTCTGGGACGGCGAGCCGGTCTGGGACGGCGCGCCGGTCTGGGACGGCGCGCCGGTCGGCGGGGACGCCGAGGACGAGCCGTCCGGGGGCGTCCCCGCACCGTCGGACGCGTCGTCGTCGGCTCCGCCGCACGCCGTGAGGGCACAGGTGAGCCCGAGGGCGACGAGAGCGGTCAGCGGGCGGTGACGGGACGGCATACCCGATCGTGCCCCGAAGCGGCTGCCGAGGGCGAGGCCGCGACGTGGACTCCCAGCAAGTCCGCAGGAGAGGTTCGCCTAGGGTCGGGCCCATGGTCGTCGTCTCGTTCCCCGATCCCGTCCTGCGCGACGCCGTCGGCGAGGTGCCCGGCGTGGAGGCCGTCCTCTGGGACCCGGCCGGCGACGAGACGCCCGACGGCAGGATCGAGGTCGTCGTCGCTCCCTACCTCGGCGCAGCGTCGGCACTCGGGTCGGTGGCGCAGCTGCCCGATCTGCGGCTCGTGCAGCTCCAGTCGGCCGGGTTCGACGGGGTGCTCGAGGTCGTGCCCGAGCAGGTGGCGGTCGCCAACGCGGCCGGCGTCTACGACGCCGCCACCGCCGAGCTCACCGTCGGCATGGTTCTCGCCTCCCTCAGGGGCATTCCCGACGCCGTGCGCTCGGGTGACGAGGCCCGGTGGGTGCCGCTCGGCACGCGGACCTCGCTCGCCGACCGTCGCGTGCTCGTCGTCGGATACGGGTCGGTCGGCAGGGCGATCGCGGTGCGGCTCAGCACTTTCGAGGTGTCACTCACCGCCGTCGCGTCGCGTGCGCGCGCGGGTGACGAGATCGTCGACACGGTGCACGGGATCGACGAGCTCGAGCGGCTGCTGCCCGAGCACGACGTCGTCATCGTCATCGTCCCGCTCAACGACGCGACCCACCACCTCGTCGACGACGCCTTCCTCTCGACCATGCCCGACGGGGCCCTCCTCGTCAACGTCGCACGCGGACCGGTCGCGGACACGGACGCCCTCGTCGCCCACGCCGGACGCCTCTCGCTGGCCCTCGACGTCACCGACCCCGAGCCGCTGCCCGACGGTCATCCCCTCTGGACCGCGCCCGGCGTCCTCATCACCCCGCATGCCGGCGGCAACACGACTGCGCTGCTCCCGCGGATGTCGGCGCTGCTGCGAGACCAGCTCACGCGGCTCGCCGCCGGCGACGCGCCGCACCACCTCGTGCGTGACGATGTCAAGACCTGACATCGGCGCCGAGCAGGAGCAAGATCGAGTCATGACCTCCGCTGCTGAGGACCGGACGCTCGTCCTCGTGCGCCACGCCAAGGCCGAGCAGGGTGGCTACGACGCGGACCACGAGCGCGAGCTCACCGACCGCGGCCAGCGCGACGCGGTCGCCGCGGGGCGGTGGCTGTGCGACCAGGGGATCGGCGTCGACGAGGTGTTCTGCTCGACCGCCGTCCGGGCGGTGCAGACGTGCGAGGGAATCTGGAGCGCCGGCTGCTCCGAGGCCGACATCCGCGAGGAGCACCGGATCTACGACGCATCGGCCGACCGGCTCCTCGAGGTCGTGCGCGAGGCCGACGACGACGCCAACGTCGTCATGCTCGTGGGCCACGCGCCGGGCATCCCGGCGCTCGCGTCGATCCTCGCCGAGGGCGACGGCAGCGAGCAGGCGCACGAGCTCATGAGCCGCGGTTACCCGACCGCCGGGGTGGCCGTCCTGCGGTTCTCGGGCCGATGGGGCGACCTCGCCCCGGGTGTCGCGCGGCTCGACCGCTTCCACGTCGCCCGCGCCGAGCGCGAGCCGGCCGAGGGCTGACGCCGGCGGCTCTGAACCTGCGGGAGCGTCACATCACCGAGCGCAGGGCGGCGATGGCGCCGCGCAGGTAGCGCTCGACGACGACCCGCTCCTGATCCGTGAGGGCGTTGTCGGTCTCGGCGAGCGAGGTGAACATCGGTGCGAGGAGCGCGAAGATCTCACGGCGCCCGGACTCGGTGACGACGACCTCGGTGCGCCTGCCGTCGTCCGCGCGTGGGCGGCGCTCGGCGTGGCCGCGCGCGACGAGGCGGTCCACGACGCCCGACGAGGCGGCCGACGTCACGCCGAGGACCCGGGCCAGCTCGACCGGGCCCATCGGCGTCGAGGAGAGGTGGCGCAGGGAGTGCAGCTCGGAGACCGACAGCCCACCGCGTCGCGCCACCGCCTGCGGCGTCTGCGCGGCGAGCGCGACGAGCTCCTCGAGCGCCTCGAGCGAGGGGGAGTGCTCGTATGCCGGCGCGACCGACCGCGCGGTCGTGCGCTCCTCGGGCGTTGGTCCCCCACGGACGCCGGCGTCGCCGGTCGACACCGGATGGCGGGTTGTCGACGCGTCTCGACGTTCGATAATATCGCTCACCTACTTAGTAACTTGATGAGTTACTGACCGAACTACTCTATCGAAGGACGGCCATGCGCGCGTTCTCTGCACTCGTCACCCGGCGTTGGGTCGCCGGCATCGTCGCCCTCCTCGCCCTGCTCGGAGCCGGCGCCGTCATCGGCGTCGTCGGCCAGGCGGAGCGGGGCCCGACGGCCAACGTCATGCTTCCGCTCGGGTCGGACAGCCGGGCCGCGGCCGAGCTGCGGGACCAGCTCCCCGAGGACCAGGGCTCGGCCGCCGTCGTGCTCTTCAGCAGCGACTCGGCCCTCAACCAGGAGCAGCTCGGCGCGGTGCAGCGGATCGCGCGCGGGCTGCCGGGGGCCACGGGCGCCCCGCCGGTCGTGGCCGATGACGGCACGGCCGCCATCGTCGTCGTGCCGGTCGCGGCACAGGACAACAACGAGAACATCGATGTCGTCGCCGACCTGCGCACGGCGGCGAAGGCCGACCTGCCCGACGGTGTGACCGCCCAGGTGACCGGACCGTCCGCCATCCAGGCCGACCTCGGCGCGGTCTTCGACGGCGCGAACTTCCGCCTGCTGGCGGCGACCGCCTCGGTCGTGGCCCTCCTTCTCATCGTCACCTACCGCAGCCCCGTGCTCTGGCTCGTGCCCCTCACCGTCGTCGGCGTGGCCGACCAGCTCGCCGCGACCCTGGCCACCCGCACCCTCGCGGCCTTCGACGTCCAGTGGGACGAGTCGACGATCGGCATCCTCTCGGTGCTCGTCTTCGGTGCGGGCACCGACTACGCGCTCCTGCTCATCTCGCGCTACCGCGACGAGCTGCGGGTCATCGAGGACCGTCGCGAGGCGATGGCGCACGCCCTCGCCCGCACCTCGGAGGCCGTGCTCTCCAGCGCCACCACCGTCGTCCTCGGCCTGCTCACGCTCCTCCTGTCCGTCTTCCCGACGACCAGGGGCCTCGGCCTCGCCTGTGCCGTCGGTGTCGTCGTCGCGGCAGGGTTCGTCCTCGTCGTCCTGCCCGCCGCACTCGTCGTCTTCGGCCGCTGGATCTTCTGGCCCAAGGTGCCGCGCACCGGTCAGGCGAGCCTCGCCGACTCTCGCTCGCTGTGGCGCCGCGTCGGTGACGCGGTGAGCCGCCACCCCGCCCGCTTCGCCGGCGTCACCGTCGTCCTCCTCGCCCTCGCGGCGGCGGGCCTGACCCAGATCCGCACCGGGCTCGACGGACCCGACCAGTTCCTCGAGAAGCCCGAGGCGATCGCAGCGGGGGAGCGGCTCGCCGAGTCGTTCCCCGCGGGCTCGGCCGACCCCGTCATCGTCGTCTCCCGCGGCGTCGAGGCGAGCACCCTCGACTCCACCGTCAAGGGCGTCGAGGGCGTGGCGTCGACCCGGGTCGTCGCGAGCGCAGGTGGGGTGAGCGAGGTCCAGGCCGTCCTCGAGTCGGACCCGGGCTCGGATGCCGCCGAGCAGTCGGTCCGCGACATCCGGGCCGCGGTCGCCGACCTCGGCGAGACCCACGTCGGCGGGACCGACGCCGAGGCCATCGACGAGTCCGAGTCGACCAGCCGTGACCGCGTGCTGATCTTCCCGCTCATCCTCGGGCTCGTCCTGCTCGCCCTCGGCGCTCTGCTGCGCTCGGTCGTCGCCCCGGTCGTCCTCGTCGGCACCGTCGTCGCGACCTACCTCGCGAGCCTCGGCATCTCGTGGGTGCTCTTCACCCAGGTGTTCGGTTTCGAGCGCCTCGACAACAGCGTCCCGCTCTTCGCCTTCGTCTTCCTCGTCGCCCTCGGCGTCGACTACAACATCTTCCTCGTCACCCGTGCCGCCGAGGAGGGCCGCACGCACGGGCCCCGCGAGGGCATGCTTCGCGCCCTCGCGGCCACGGGAGGCGTGATCACGAGCGCGGGCATCCTCCTCGCCGCGGTTTTCGCAGTCCTCGGCGTCCTGCCGCTCGTCGTCCTCGCCCAGCTCGGCGTCGTCATCTGCGTCGGTGTGCTCCTCGACACCCTCGTCGTCCGCACGGTCCTCGTCCCCGCGATCGCTCTCGTCCTCGGGCACCGCTTCTGGTGGCCGCGCCGTGTCGGCGAGGCGCCAGCCCGTTCCGAGCAGCGCGACGCCAGCGGCGAGCCCGACCTCGCCCTGGCCGAGAGGTGAGATCGGCGTCCCACCCCGTGGACGCGCGTCCTAGAGTTGCCGCATGAGCGACGCGCCCGACATCAAGCCCCGTTCACGCGACGTCACCGACGGCCTCGAGAAGACCGCGGCACGCGGCATGCTCCGGGCCGTCGGCATGGGTGACGACGACTGGGTCAAGCCACAGGTCGGGGTGGCCAGCTCGTGGAACGAGATCACGCCCTGCAACCTCTCGCTCGACCGGCTCGCGAAGGCGGTCAAGGACGGCGTGCACTCCGGCGGCGGCTACCCCCTCGAGTTCGGCACGATCTCGGTCTCCGACGGCATCTCGATGGGTCACGAGGGCATGCACTTCTCGCTGGTGTCGCGCGAGATCATCGCCGACTCGGTCGAGACGGTCATGAACGCCGAGCGCCTCGACGGCTCGGTCCTGCTCGCCGGCTGCGACAAGTCGCTGCCGGGCATGCTCATGGCCGCCGCGCGCCTCGACCTCTCGTCGGTCTTCCTGTATGCCGGCTCGATCCTTCCCGGGATCGCGAAGCTCTCCGACGGGTCCGAGAAGACCGTGACGATCATCGACGCCTTCGAGGCGGTCGGCGCCTGCGCCGCGGGCAAGATGTCGCGCGAGGACGTCGACGCCATCGAGCGCGCCATCTGTCCCGGCGAGGGCGCCTGCGGTGGCATGTACACCGCCAACACCATGGCCTCGGTCGCAGAGGCCATGGGCATGTCGCTGCCCGGCTCGGCGGCGCCCCCGGCGACCGACCGCCGCCGTGACGGCTTCGCCCGCAAGTCCGGCGAGGCCGTCGTCGAGCTGCTCCGCAAGGGGATCACCGCCCGACAGATCATGACCAAGGAGGCCTTCGAGAACGCCATCGCCGTCGTCATGGCCTTCGGCGGCTCGACCAACGCCGTCCTCCACCTCCTCGCCATCGCGCACGAGGCCGAGGTCGACCTCACCATCGGCGACTTCCAGCGCATCGGCTCGCGGGTGCCGCACCTCGCCGACGTCAAGCCCTTCGGCCAGTTCGTCATGACCGACATCGACCGCGTCGGCGGCGTCCCGGTCGTCATGAAGGCGCTGCTCGACGCCGGCCTCCTCCACGGCGACGCCCTCACCGTCACCGGCCGCACCGTCGCCGAGAACCTCGCCGACATCCGCCCGCCGGACCCCGACGGCCACGTCGTGCGCGCCATGGCCGAGCCCATCCACCGCACCGGCGGCCTGACGATCCTCAGCGGGTCGCTCGCGCCGGAGGGAGCGGTCGTCAAGTCCGCCGGCTTCGACACCGACGTCTTCGAGGGCACCGCGCGCGTCTTCGACGGCGAGCGCGCCGCGATGGACGCGGTCGAGCAGGGCAGCCTGCGGCCCAAGGACGTCGTCGTCATCCGCTACGAGGGGCCCAAGGGCGGCCCGGGCATGCGCGAGATGCTCGCCGTGACCGGCGCGATCAAGGGCGCCGGGCTGGGCAAGGACGTCCTCCTCCTCACCGACGGCCGCTTCTCCGGTGGCACGACCGGTCTCTGCGTGGGGCACGTCGCCCCGGAGGCGGTCGACGAGGGCCCGATCGCCTTCGTCCGCGACGGTGACGGCATCCGCCTCGACGTCGCGAACGGCACGCTCGACCTGCTCGTCGACGACGACGAGCTCGCCCGCCGCCGCTCCGAGGGCGTGACGCACCCGGAGCCGAAGTACACCCGCGGCGTCCTCGCGAAGTACCGCAAGCTCGTCGGCTCGGCGAGCCGAGGCGCAGTCTGCGACTGACCCGGCACACCGCCGACGTCATGCGATGCCGGGACCGCTCGGGGCGCTCGCCGTCCCGGCATCGCACCCAGTCGGAGGGGGAAGTGCCCGGATGGTGGGATGTGTCGTCTCACACGTTGACACAGGCACGGCCGGGCGAGAGAGTCGTCCTGTGTCCCGACTCCTTGTACTTCCCACGGCGCCCGGCCCCTCCTGACAGGTCCGGCCAGGCGCCTCCCTCCGTCGTCCCCACCGCAGGGGACGGGAGGGTTTTTTTGTGGCCGGGCACGGGAGCCGGGCCCGCACGAACCGCACGACAACTCCGACCGAAGATGGTGACGACGTGAGCGAGACCCAGGCAGCGCCCTCCCCGGCGCGGCTGGCCCAGCAGGCACGGGCGAAGGCGCCCCTCCAGGTGACGGGGGCCCAGAGCCTCGTCCTCTCGCTCGAGTCCATGGAGGTCGACACGGTCTTCGGCATCCCCGGCGGCGCGATCCTGCCCGCCTACGACCCGCTCCTCGACTCGGTCAAGGTCCGCCACATCCTCGTGCGCCACGAGCAGGGCGCGGGTCATGCCGCCGAGGGCTACGCCTCCGCCACGGGCAAGGTCGGTGTCTGCATGGCGACGTCGGGTCCCGGTGCGACGAACCTCGTCACCGCGCTCGCGGACGCGCACATGGACTCGGTCCCGATCGTCGCCATCACCGGACAGGTGGCGAGCGCCGCCATCGGCACGGATGCCTTCCAGGAGGCCGACATCCGCGGCATCACGATGCCGATCACGAAGCACAACTACCTCGTCACCGACCCCGCCGAGATCCCGCGCGTCATCGCCGAGGCGTTCCACATCGCCTCGACCGGCCGGCCGGGCCCGGTGCTCGTCGACATCAGCAAGGACGCCCTCCAGGCCAAGACGACGTTCGCGTGGCCGCCGCGCATCGACCTGCCGGGCTACCACCCGGTGACGCGTCCGCACGCGAAGCAGATCCGCGAGGCGACCAAGCTCATCGGGGCCGCCGAGCGCCCGGTGCTCTACGTCGGTGGCGGCGTCATCCGCGCCGACGCATGCGAGGAGCTGCGCCAGTTCGTCGAGCTCACCCGCATCCCCGTCGTCACGACCCTCATGGCCCGCGGCGCCCTCCCCGACAGCCACGAGCTCCACCTCGGCATGCCCGGCATGCACGGATCAGTCGCCGCGGTGACGGCCCTGCAGAAGTCCGACCTGCTCATCACCCTCGGCGCCCGCTTCGACGACCGGGTCACCGGTCAGCTCTCGACGTTCGCGCCCGAGGCCAAGGTCATCCACGCCGACATCGACCCGGCCGAGATCTCCAAGAACCGCAAGGCCGACGTGCCGATCGTCGGATCCTGCAAGGACGTCCTCGTCGACCTCATCGAGTCGGTCGACAGCGAGATCGACGCGGGCCACGGCGGCGACTACGCCGAGTGGCGCGAGCGGACCCAGGGCTGGAAGCGCGACTTCCCCGTCGGCTACACCGAGCCGGAAGGCGGCACGCTCGCCCCGCAGTACGTCCTCGAGCGGCTCAGCGCCCTCGTCGGCCCCGACGCGGTCTACGTCGCCGGCGTCGGCCAGCACCAGATGTGGGCCGCGCAGTTCGTCCAGTACGAGCGCCCGCGCGCCTGGCTCAACTCCGGTGGCCTTGGGACGATGGGGTATGCCGTGCCCGCCGCCATGGGTGCCCAGGTCGGCGAGCCCGGCCGCACGGTGTGGGCGATCGACGGTGACGGCTGCTTCCAGATGACGAACCAGGAGCTCGCCACCTGCGTCATCAACAACATCCCGATCAAGGTCGCCGTCATCAACAACAGCAGCCTCGGCATGGTCCGCCAGTGGCAGTCGCTCTTCTACAACGAGCGTTACTCCAACACCGACCTGCACACGTCGGCCGACGGCACGCGCATCCCCGACTTCGTCAAGCTCGCCGACGCCTACGGCTGCGCCGGCCTGCGGTGCGAGCGTCCGGAGGACGTCGACGAGACGATCCGCCAGGCGATGGCGATCAACGACCGGCCCGTGCTCGTCGACTTCGTCGTCCACCGAGACGCGATGGTGTGGCCGATGGTGCCCGCCGGCGTGAGCAACGACGCGATCCAGGTCGCCAAGGACACTGCGCCGCAGTGGGACCGCGAGGAGTCCGAGGCGATCCCGCAGGACGAGGACGCCGACCACAGCGAGCCGGCCGACCAGGAAGGTGGCAAGTGATGTCCCAGCACACCCTGTCGGTGCTCGTCGAGAACAAGCCCGGTGTCCTCGCCCGTATCGCCGGCCTCTTCTCGCGACGGGGCTTCAACATCCACAGCCTCGCCGTGGGCCAGACCGAGCACGACGAGATCTCGCGCATCACCGTGGTCGTCGACGTCGAGGACCTCCCGCTCGAGCAGGTGACCAAGCAGCTCAACAAGCTCGTCGAGGTGCTCAAGGTCGTCGAGCTCGACGCCGCCTCGGCGGTCCAGCGGCAGGTCATGCTCATCAAGGTCCGCGCCGACGCCGCGACCCGCAGCCAGGTGCTCGAGCTCGTCCAGCTCTTCCGCGCCAAGGTCGTCGACGTCGCCACCGAGTCGGTGACGATCGAGGCGACCGGCCACGCCGAGAAGCTCACCGCGCTGCTCGGGGTGCTCGAGCCCTACGGCGTGCGCGAGCTCGTCCAGTCCGGCATCGTCGCCATCGGTCGCGGCCCCCGCTCCATCACCGACCGCGCACTGCGCGGCGCCTGACCACACAAGCCGAGCACGCGGCATACGCCGCGGTGCCCTCCAGACCACATCGCACGACAACCCAAGGAGAAGTCCGAACCATGGCCGAGATGTTCTACGACGACGACGCCGACCTGTCGATCATCCAGGGGCGCAAGGTCGCCGTCATCGGGTACGGCAGCCAGGGCCACGCTCACGCGCTGAGCCTGCGCGACAGCGGGGTCGACGTCCGCGTCGGTCTCGCCGAGGGCTCCAAGAGCAAGGCCAAGGCCGAGGCCGAGGGCCTCACGGTCAAGACGGTCGCCGAGGCCACCGCCGAGGCCGACCTCGTCGTCATCCTCACGCCCGACCAGGTCCAGCGCACGGTCTACGCCGAAGAGATCAAGCCGAACCTCAAGGAGGGCGCGGCGCTGCTCTTCGGCCACGGGTTCAACATCCGCTTCGGCTACATCACGCCCGAGCCCGGCGCCGACGTCGTCATGGTCGCGCCCAAGGGCCCGGGTCACCTCGTGCGTCGTGAGTACGTCGACGGCCGCGGCGTGCCCGTGCTCGTCGCCGTCGAGCAGGACGCGTCCGGCTCGGCCTGGGACCTCGCGAAGTCCTACGCGAAGGCCATCGGCGGCCTGCGCGCCGGCGGCATCCGGACGACGTTCACCGAGGAGTGCGAGACCGACCTCTTCGGCGAGCAGGCCGTCCTCTGCGGTGGCGCCTCGCAGCTCGTCATGTATGGGTTCGAGACGCTCGTCGAGGCGGGCTACCAGCCCGAGGTCGCCTACTTCGAGTGCCTCCACGAGCTCAAGCTCATCGTCGACCTCATGATCGAGGGCGGCATCGCCAAGCAGCGCTGGTCCGTGTCCGACACGGCGGAGTACGGCGACTACGTCTCGGGCCCGCGCGTCATCGACCCGTCGGTCAAGGAGAACATGCAGGCCGTCCTCGCCGACATCAAGAACGGCGCGTTCGCCAAGCGGTTCATCGACGACCAGGACGCCGGCGCGCCCGAGTTCAAGGCGCTGCGCGAGAAGGGTGCCCAGCACCCGATCGAGGCCACCGGTCGCGAGCTGCGCAAGCTCATGTCGTGGGTCAAGAGCGACACCGACAGCGACTACGTCGAGGGTTCCGCCGCGCGCTGACGGCCCGCCCGTCCCGCTCCTCGGTCGAGGTAGGACGACACGCCGTGTCCCCAGAGGGGGCACGGCGTGTCGTGCACTGTCGACCTCTCGGCGCCTGCCTTCGAGCGTCGTCGTGCGGTGGTCGGTATGCCGTGGACTCGCGTCGCGTGCTCACGCCGGGTGGGCGTGGCGGCGGTGGCTCGCGGAGACCGCTGCGGCCGCTGCACCGAACAGGGCGACACCCGTCAGCGCGCCCAGGCCGATCTGGAGGTACTCCACGGCGTCGTCGTCGACGCGGATCATCGTCGCCGGACCCGGGAGGTCGGCCCTCGGGGCGATCTGTTCGCGGCTGACCCTGTTCTCCTCGCTGGTCGCTCCGACGCCCCGGTGCAGCGAGCTGTCCGACGGGGTCGTGGACCCGCTCCGGTCGTTGTCGAAGCGCGAGCTGTCGGCCGGGGTCCCCGCGCTGGGCAGAGGTGTGCCGGGGTCGGTGCGGGCCTGAGCCGGGGCGAGCGTGACGAGGCTCGCGAGGCCGATGGTGGCGACGGCGGTGGCCGCTCGCCGGGTGGTGGTGGTGGTGGTGGGGCGCATGGCGCGTCCTTTCGGTGGGGACCGGTCTCCCGGTCGGTGGAAGCCGACCCGGTCGGGTGCGGCACACGACCATGGGAGCGGGACCCGGTATCAGGCCAGAACCGGTCCTCACACGACGTCCCGGACCGGGTATCAGTCCGGTGTCGGCTGCCTGCCTTCTCGCCCGACGTGGCGGTCGCTCACGTCGGCGAGTGGAAGCGCCGGGGGAGGGGGACCGGCTGGGTCGCGAGCCACTCCTCGAACGTGCGACCGCCCACCTCCGCGTCGGGACTGTGTCGTGTCACATATCGGGCAGCACCATCCACATGCTGAACGCAGCCCTAGACTCGGCCTGCGCACAGCGAGGTGCCGACCACCCATCCCGCAACCCCCAAGGACCCCACGTGAGCAAGCCGATCGTCCTGATCGCCGAGGAACTCAGCCCGGCCACCATCGACGCCCTCGGGCCCGACTTCGAGATCCGTCAGACCGACGGCTCCGACCGCTCCCAGCTCCTCCCGGCCCTGTCCGACGTCGACGCCGTGCTCATCCGCTCCGCCACCAAGATGGACTCCGAGGCCATCGCGGCGGCCAAGAACCTCAAGGTCATCGCCCGCGCCGGTGTCGGCCTCGACAACGTCGACGTCCCCGCCGCCACCCAGGCCGGCGTCATGGTCGTCAACGCCCCGACCTCCAACATCACGAGCGCCGCCGAGCTCGCCGTCGGTCTCCTCCTCGCCACGGCCCGCAACATCGCCCCGGCCAACCAGGCCCTCAAGGGAGGCGCGTGGAAGCGCAGCAAGTACGGCGGTGTCGAGCTCCTCGACAAGAAGGTCGGCGTCGTCGGCTTCGGCCGCATCGGCCAGCTGGTCGCCGAGCGGCTCAAGGGCTTCGGCATGGAGATCCTCGCCTACGACCCCTATGTCTCGGCCCAGCGCGCCGGCCAGCTCGGCGCCCGCCTCGTCTCGCTCGACGAGCTCCTCGCCGAGTCCGACTTCATCACCGTCCACCTGCCGAAGTCGCCCGAGACCCTCGGCCTCCTCGGCAAGGACGCCTTCACCAAGGTCAAGCCGACCGTGCGGATCATCAACGCCGCGCGTGGCGGCATCGTCGACGAGGAGGCGCTCGCCGAGGCGCTCGCCGAGGGCCGCGTCGCCGGCGCCGGCATCGACGTCTTCGCCACGGAGCCGACGACCGAGAGCCCGCTCTTCGAGCACGAGTCGGTCGTCGTGACGCCGCACCTCGGCGCCTCCACCGAGGAGGCCCAGGAGAAGGCCGGCGTCGCCGTCGCCAAGTCGGTGCGCCTCGCCCTCGGTGGCGACCTCGTCCCCGACGCCGTCAACGTCTCCGGCGGCGCCGTCGCCGAGGAGGTCCGCCCCGGCATCGACCTCGTCGAGAAGCTCGGCCGCATCTTCACCGGCCTCGCCGGCTCGGTGCCCGTCCAGCTCGACGTCGACGTCCGCGGTGAGATCACCGAGCACGACGTGTCGGTCTGGGAGCTCTCGGCGCTCAAGGGTGTCTTCACCGACATCAGCGAGGACCCGGTGACCTACGTCAACGCCCCACTGCTCGCCAAGGAGCGCGGCTGCGAGGTCCGCCTGCTCACCGACCCGGTCTCCGACGAGTTCCGCAACGTCACGACGCTGCGCGGCACGCTCGCCGACGGCACGACGGTCTCGGTCGCGGGCACCCTCACCGGACCCAAGCTCGTCCAGAAGCTCATCGGCATCAACGGCTTCGACCTCGAGGTGCCGATCAGCGACCACATGGCCTTCTTCTCCTACAAGGACCGCCCGGGCGTCGTCGGTGTCATCGGCCGTCTCCTCGGCGAGGCCGACGTCAACATCGGCGGCATGCAGGTCGACCGAGACGACGCCGCCGGGGCCGCGCTCGTCGCCCTCACGGTCGACAACAAGATCCCCGCCGACGTCGTCCAGGCGATTGCTTCCGAGGTCGACGCGGACGTGCGAACCGTGGACCTCGTCGACTGAGCTCCGCTGTGCCACAGCGTCGCTGACGCAACCCCCGTATGCCGTGCGCTCACCTCCCGAGGTGGGCGCACGGCATACGTCTGCGCGGGTCGGTTGCGCGTTCGACGCCGGACTGTGCTTAGGGTTGCCCGTCAACAGCACCAAGACTCAGGAGGGTTTGTGAACCGTTCGGACCTCAAGAACAAGGTCGCCGAGAGCACCGAGCTCAGCGGCGCCGACGCCGACCGCGCCATCGGCGCCGTCCTCGACGCCATCACCGAGGCGCTCGTCGCGGGCGACAAGGTGTCGCTGCCGGGCTTCGGCATCTTCGAGACGCGTGAGCGCGCGGCCCGCACCGGCCGCAACCCGCAGACGGGTGAGGCCCTCGAGATCGCCGCGAGCACCGCTGCCGCGTTCAAGCCGGCGGCCGAGCTCAAGCGCAAGCTGGCCAAGTGAGCTGAGGTCCTCGGACCTCGACGGATGCCGTGCCTCCCACCTCGGTGGGGGCACGGCATCCGTGCGTCCGGGGGGTCTCCGGACGCGGGGCAGGTGGCTGGGTTGAGACGCCGTCTCAGTGCGTGGTCAGTGCCTTCCGGATAGTTGGACGTCCTCATAACCTCGAAGGCATGCAGCGGCAGGTACTCCTCATCGCCAGCCGCGGCGGGGTCCGGTAGTCAGCACCCTCGCCGCGGAGACCCCGCGACGCCGCTGACCGGCTCGCCCGCACCAGGGCTGGAGCCGACCCACCCCCACGTACGAGATGTCGAAGGACGAGTGTTTTCCATGAGCGAAGAAGCCAAGCAGGCCCGTCAGGCACTGCAGGAGTCCCTGGACCTGCGCGACCAGGACCACACCGACGCCTGACCCCAGCACCGACGACGTAGTGCCCGTTCCGGCCCCTTCCTAGCGACGCTCGCGTCGAGTGGAGCGGCCGGAACGGGCACTACGTCGTTCTGAGCGCGTCCGGATGGTGAGCCGGATGTCCCGGATCGCGAGATGACTTCCTAGGGTGATGACCATGACCGAGAGCAGTGCCGCCGACTCCGACCGGACCGACATCGACCTTGCCGTCATCGCCGGAGACGGCATCGGGCCCGAGGTCGTCGCCGAGGGTCTCAAGGTCCTCGAGGCGGTCACCGCCGGCAGCGGCGCGAAGGTGAGCTCGACGGCATACGACCTGGGCGCGAAGCGCTGGAACGCCACCGGCGAGACGCTGCCCGACAGCGTCCTCGACGAGCTGCGCGGCCACGACGCGATCCTCCTCGGCGCCATCGGCGACCCGAGCGTCCCGAGCGGCGTCCTCGAGCGCGGCATCCTGCTGCCGCTGCGGTTCGCGCTCGACCACTTCGTCAACCTGCGCCCCGCCAAGCTCTTCCCCGGCGTCGAGAGCCCGCTCGCCGTCGAGCGCGTCGCCCCGGATGGCATCGACTTCGTCGTCGTCCGCGAGGGCACCGAGGGCCCCTACGTCGGCAACGGCGGCTCGCTGCGCACCGGCACGCCGCACGAGATCGCCACCGAGGTGAGCGTCAACACGCGCTTCGGCGTCGAGCGCGTCGTGCGCGAGGCCTTCGCCCGCGCGCAGGCCCGCCCGCGCAAGCACCTCACCCTCGTCCACAAGCACAACGTCCTCACCCATGCCGGTCACCTGTGGCGCCGCACGGTCGAGGAGGTCGGGGCCGAGTTCCCCGAGGTCGAGACCGCCTACCAGCACGTCGACGCGGCGACGATCTTCCTCGCGACCGACCCCGGGCGCTTCGACGTCATCGTCACCGACAACCTCTTCGGCGACATCATCACCGACATCGCCGCCGCCATCGCCGGAGGCATCGGGCTCGCCGCGAGCGGCAACATCAACCCGTCGGGCGAGGCGCCGAGCATGTTCGAGCCGGTCCACGGCTCCGCGCCCGACATCGCCGGACAGGGCAAGGCCGACCCGACGGCCACGATCCTCTCGGTCGCGATGCTGCTCGACCACCTGGGTCGGACCGACGAGGCGGAGCGGGTCGAGGCGGCCGTCGCGGCCGACCTCGCCGAGCGGGGGAGCGCGGTACGCACGACGAGCGCCATCGGTGACGCCGTCGCCGAACGCCTGTCATAGGCTCGGCTGCAGCCGCAGCGAGCCCGTACCGCCCCGGAAGGACCCCGACATGACCGACCTCTCGTTCACCGTCGAACGACGTCAGGACCCGGCCAGCGACGAGCGTCGCGCCGAGATCCACGCCAACCCCGGCTTCGGGGTCCACTTCACCGACCACATGGTCTCCGCGACGTGGACCAAGGACGGCGGGTGGCACGACGGTCGCGTCACGCCCTACGGCCCGATCCAGCTCATGCCGAGCGCGGCGGTCCTGCACTACGCGCAGGAGATCTTCGAGGGCATGAAGGCCTACCGCCACGAGGACGGCTCGGTCTGGACGTTCCGCCCCGAGGCCAACGCCGCCCGCATGGCGCGCAGCGCCCGGCGGCTCGCTCTCCCCGAGCTCTCCGAGGCCGACTTCGTCGGGTCGCTCAAGGCGCTGCTCGCGGTCGACGAGGCGTGGGTCCCGCCGGCCGACGGCAGTGAGGCGAGCCTCTACCTCCGCCCGTTCATGTACGCCTCCGAGGCGTTCCTCGGGGTGCGCCCCGCCAACGAGGTGACCTACTCGGTCATCGCCTCGCCCGCGGGCCCCTACTTCGCCGGTGGCCTCAAGCCGGTCACGTTGTGGATCTCGCAGGACTACGCGCGCGCCGGTGCCGGCGGCACGGGAGCGGCCAAGTGCGGCGGCAACTACGCCTCCTCGCTCGCCGGACAGCTCGAGGGCATCGAGAACGGCTGCGACCAAGCCGTCTTCCTCGACTCCGCCACCCACGAGCTCATCGAGGAGCTCGGCGGCATGAACCTCTTCTTCCTCACCAAGGACGGCGAGCTCGTCACGCCCGAGCTCTCGGGCACGATCCTCGAGGGCATCACCCGCAGCTCGATCCTGGAGCTCGCCAAGGACGAGGGCCTCACCCCCGTCGAGCGCAAGGTGCCGATCCAGGAGTGGAAGGACGGCGTCGCCTCGGGCAACATCGTCGAGATCTTCGCGTGCGGCACGGCAGCCGTCATCACCCCCGTGGGCGAGCTCCGCTGGGCCGGGGGCACGGCACCCGCAGTGGGCGGCCCCGAGGGCGGCGAGGTCACCCGTGCGATCCGGTCGCGGCTCCTCGACATCCAGTACGGCCGCGCCGAGGACGCGCGCGGCTGGCTCACTCGCCTGGCCTGACCGTCGACGTCTTCCCCGGACGGGACGCCGAGCGCCAGCGAGGTGTCGCGTCCGTGGAAGACGTCGGGTGGGCGGACGGCATACGAGGTCGTCAAAAGGTGCACCGACGAACCATTGACGGCATACGTGGTTCGGGTGTTGTCTTTCCGTCACTGATGTCCCCGGGTCAAAGGGTCCGGGAACAGACCTTTGATGGAGAGTGCCATGGCGTCTCAGGTGGACAGGACTTCCGGATCCGCGCAGGGTGACCAGCACGACGACGAGGCGATGCTCGCCGAGCTCGGCTACAAGCAGGAGCTCCACCGCGGAATGAGCGGCTTCAGCAACTTCGCCGTCTCGTTCTCGATCATCTCGGTGCTCGCCGGGTGCATCACGACCTACTACCTGGCCATGGACGCGGGCGGCCCGGTCGCCATCTCCATCGGGTGGCCCCTCGTCGGCCTCTTCGTGCTCTGCGTCGCCATGGCGATGGCCGAGATCTGCTCGGTCTACCCGACCGCCGGCGGGCTCTACTACTGGGCCGGCAAGCTCGCGCGCCGCAACAAGCGGGTCTGGGCGTGGTACGTCGGCTGGTTCAACTTCCTCGGCGAGGTCGCCGTCACGGCCGCGATCGACTACGGCGCCGCGGTGACGTGGATGGCGCTGCTCAACCTCGTCTTCGGCGTCGAGGTCTCGCTCGCGTCGACTTTCGTCGCGTTCGTCGTCATCATCGTCCTGCACGGCCTGCTCAACACCTTCGGCGTCGACCTCGTCAAGCTGCTCTCCAACGTCAGCGCGTGGTGGCACCTCATCGGCGTCGCCGTCATCGTCGCCATCCTCTGGCTCGTGCCCGACCAGCACCAGAGCCTGTCGTGGACCTTCACCGAGTACCGCAACGCCACCGGGTTCGAGGGGGAGATCTTCGGGATCCTGCCCTACGCCTTCCTCGTCGGCCTGCTCATGGCGCAGTACACCTACACCGGCTACGACGCCTCCGCGCACGTCGCCGAGGAGACCAAGAACGCCTCGATCGAGGCGCCCAAGGGCATCGTCATGTCCGTCTGGGTCTCGATCCTCGCCGGCTGGGTGCTGCTCGTCTCGGTGACCGCGGCCATCCAGGACTACGACGCCCAGCGCGCCACCGAGACCGGGTTGCCGCCGGCCCAGATCTTCATCGACGCGGCCGGCGCGGGCCTCGGCAAGACGATGCTCTTCATCGCCGCCGTCGCCCAGTTCTTCTGCGGCATGGCGTCGGTGACGGCCAACTCGCGCATGTCGTACGCGTTCTCGCGCGACAACGCCCTGCCCGGCTCGCGCCTGTGGTCGCAGGTCAACCCGCGCACCGGCACGCCGACGAACTCGATCTGGCTCTGCGTCGTCGGCTCCATCATCGTCGCCCTCCCCGCGCTGTGGAGCATCGTCGCCTATGCGGCCGTGACCTCGATCGCCGTCATCGGGCTCTACATCGCCTACGTCGTGCCGGTCTTCCTGCGCCGCACCAACCCCGACTTCCGGGTCGGCCGCTGGAACCTGGGCCGCTGGAGCGCACCCATCGGCTGGATCGCGATCGTCTGGGTCGCCATCATCGTCGTGCTTTTCATGCTCCCGGCCTACGCGCCCGGCACGTGGGGAGACGCGACCTTCAACTACGCCCCTGTCGCGGTCGGCGCCGTGCTGCTCTTCGCGACGGTGTCGTGGTTCGTCGGCGGGCGCAAGCACTTCATGGTCGACGTCCCCGAGGGGCACGACACGATCCCGCCCGCCGAGATCTTCCGGTGAGCGCAGACCGATGACGTATGCCGTGGAGCCGGTCGCGTGACCGCGCCCCAGCCGGACGTGGGGCGGCTTCCCGAAGCCGTCCTCCGGCCGGCGACGGCCAACGTCTTCGAGACGACGGTCGAGCAGCTGGCGACGGCGATCCGGCTCGGCGTCTTCGTCGACGGCGAGCAGCTGCCGCCCGAGCGCGAGCTGTCGGAAAGGCTCGGGGTCTCGCGCAACACCCTGCGCGACGCGATCGCCGCGCTGCGGGACAGTGGGCTCGTCACGACCCGGCGGGGGAGGGGTGGCGGGACCGTCGTCACCTACGTCACGCCCGAGCCGGGCTCGGTGGCGACCGCGGTCCCGGTGCGACGCGGGGCCGCGCTGGCCGACGCCCTCGACTTCCGCCGCATCGTCGAGCCCGGGGCGGCCTGGCT
This sequence comes from Knoellia flava TL1, assembly GCF_000768675.1. GTDB lineage: Bacteria > Actinomycetota > Actinomycetes > Actinomycetales > Dermatophilaceae > Knoellia > Knoellia flava. The sequence goes on from NZ_AVPI01000087.1 coordinate 85,481, forward strand.
CGCCGCACGGCAGGAGCTCGCGGGGGACCAGCGGGCCTGGCTCGCCGAGTCGGCCGCCGAGGTGTGGGCGACGGTCGACACCCCGGGCCACCGCATCGCGGACAGCCGCTTCCACCTCGCCGTCGCGACGCTGTCGGGCTCGCCCATGGTCATCGAGTCGGTGACGCGGGCGCAGGCCGCCCTCGGCGAGCTCCTCGCCGCGATCCCGGTGCTCCCGCGCAACATCACCCACTCGTGCGAGCAGCACGACGCCGTCGTCGACGCGGTCCTGCGTGGCGACGCGGAGGCCGCCCGTGCTGCCATGGAGGAGCACTGCGACGCGACCTCGGCCCTGCTCAGGGGACTTCTCGGATGACGTCACGGACGACGAAGGAGAGCGACACATGACCGGAACCATCCACGCCGGGGGGCCACGCCAGCTCACGCTGGACGACGTGCGCGCGGGGACGGCGAGCGGCGAGATCGACACCGTCGTCGTCGCCTTCACCGACATGCAGGGCAGGCTCACCGGCAAGCGGCTGCATGCGGCCTACTTCCTCGACCACGTGCTCGAGGGAGGCGTCGAGGGGTGCAACTACCTCCTCGCTGTCGACGTCGACATGAACACGGTCGACGGCTACGAGATGTCGTCGTGGGAGAAGGGCTACGGCGACTTCGAGCTCGTCCTCGACCTCGACACCCTGCGCCGGACCCCGGGCGCACCGCACTCGGTGACCGTCCAGTGCGACCTCGCCTGGCTCGACGGGTCCGGCCCGGTGCGGCAGTCGCCGCGCGGCATCCTCCGGGCGCAGGTCGACCGGGCCGCCGAGCAGGGGTGGACGGCCATCGCCGGCACCGAGCTCGAGTTCATCGTCTTCGAGGACACCTACGCCTCGGCGTGGGACCGGCGCTACGTCGGGCTCACCGGCGCCAACCGCTACAACGTCGACTACTCCATCACCGGGGGCACGGTCGTCGAGCCGCTCCTGCGCGAGATCCGCAACGAGCTGTATGCCGCCGGCGTCACCGTGGAGGGGGCGAAGGGTGAGTGCAACCTCGGCCAGCACGAGATCGGCTTCCTCTACGACGAGGTCGTGCGGACCTGCGACAACCACGTCATCTACAAGACCGCCGCCAAGGAGCTCGCCGCCAAGCACGGGATGTCGCTCACCTTTATGGCGAAGTACGACGAGCGGGAGGGCAACTCGTGCCACATCCACCTCTCGCTGCGCGGCCTCGACGGCGAGGTCGTCTTCGCCGACGACGAGCGCGACGGTGGCCAGAGCGAGCTGCACGACCAGTTCCTGGCCGGCGTTCTCGCGACGCTGCGCGAGCTGACCTACTTCTATGCGCCGAACATCAACTCCTACAAGCGTTTCGCCGCCGGCTCCTTCGCACCCACCGCGGTGGCGTGGGGACGCGACAACCGCACCTGTGCGCTGCGCGTCGTCGGCCACGGCGCCGGGCTGCGGATGGAGAACCGCGTGCCCGGTGGCGACGTCAACCCCTACCTCGCCGTGGCAGCGATGCTCGCCGGCGGGCTGCACGGCATCGAGAACGAGCTCGAGCTCGAGCCGATGTTCGAGGGCAACGCCTACAAGGCCGACGTCGACACGGTGCCGACGACGCTGCGGGAGGCCCGCGACCTCCTCGCCGGGTCGGCGGTCGCGCGGGCGGCCTTCGGCGACGACGTCGTCGACCACTACGTCAACGCGGCCGACGTCGAGCTCCGGGCGTTCGACGCCGCCGTCACCGACTGGGAACGCATCCGAGGCTTCGAACGACTCTGACCAAGTCGCACCAGCCCCGAACGTCGCACGACGCCGAATGTCGCACTACGCCGAAAGGAAGTCCGGACCACATGAGCACCACGCACGACGTCATCAACCCCGCCACCGAGGAGACGGTGCGCAGCATCGACCTCGTCGGTGTCGAGGAGACCGACGAAGCGGTCGCGCGCGCCGTGGAGACCGGCCCTGCCTGGCGGGCGCTCGCACCCGCCGACCGCGGTCGGCTGCTGCGCCGCTTCAGCGAGGTCGTCGACGGGCACCTCGAGGAGCTGGCCCAGCTCGAGGTCGACAACGCCGGCCACACGATCGGCAACGCGCGGTGGGAGGCGGGCAACGTCCGTGACGTCCTCGCCTACTACTCCGCCGCGCCCGAGCGGCTCTTCGGCCGGCAGATCCCCGTCGCCGGCGGCCTCGACGTCACCTTCAAGGAGCCGCTCGGTGTCGTCTCGGTCATCGTGCCCTGGAACTTCCCGATGCCCATCGCCGGCTGGGGTTTTGCACCGGCCCTGGCAGCCGGCAACACCGTCGTCCTCAAGCCGGCCGAGCTCACCCCGCTCACCGCGATGCGGCTCGGCGAGCTGGCCCTCGAGGCAGGCATCCCCGAGGGGGTCTTCACCGTCCTGCCGGGCAAGGGCTCGGTTGTGGGGGAGCGGTTCGTCACCCACCCCGACGTCCGCAAGGTCTGCTTCACCGGCTCGACGACCGTCGGCCAGGACATCATGCGCAAGGCCGCGGACCAGCTCAAGCGGGTCACGCTCGAGCTCGGCGGCAAGTCCGCCAACATCGTCTTCGATGACGCCGACCTCGACGCAGCCGCCGCGGCGGCGCCGATGTCCTTCCTCGACAACGCCGGCCAGGACTGCTGTGCCCGCACGCGGATCCTCGTGCAGCGCAGCGTCTTCGACGCGTTCATGGAGCGATTCGAGGTCGCGATGCGTGACGTGCGCGTCGGCGACCCGCACGACGAGGACACCCAGATGGGGCCGCTCGTCAGCGCCGGACAGCGAGAGACGGTGCGCGGCTTCGTCGAGGACTCCGACGAGACCGTCGACGTCGCCTTCCGCGGCAGCGCCCCCGAGGGTGCGGGCTACTGGTACCCGCCGACGGTCGTCCTCCCCGGGTCCACGAGCGACCGGGTGTGGCAGGACGAGGTCTTCGGCCCGGTCGTCGGCGTCATGCCGTTCGACGACGAGGCGGACGCGGTCGCCAAGGCGAACGACACGGCATACGGACTGTCGGGGTCGATCTGGACGCGCGACGTCGGGCGAGCGATCCGCGTGAGCCGCGCCGTCGAGGCGGGCAACCTCTCGGTCAACAGCCACAGCAGCGTGCGCTACTCGACACCCTTCGGCGGCTTCAAGTCCAGCGGCATCGGTCGTGAGCTCGGTCCGGACGCGCTCGACGCGTTCACCGAGGTCAAGAACGTCTTCATCAGCACCGAGAGCTGACTCTCACCACCACGGAAAGGCTTGGCACACATGGGAACTCGTCTCGAGGGCAAGGTCGCCGTCGTCACCGGGGGCTGCTCCGGCATCGGTCTCGCGACCGTGCGGCGCTTCGCCGAGGAGGGGGCGAAGGTCGTCATCGGCGACCTCGACGACGCGAACGGCGCGACCATCGCCGAGGAGGTCGGCGGCGCCTACGTCCACTGCGACGTCACCGACAAGGAGCAGGTCGACGCGCTCTTCGCGACGGCCAAGAAGCGGTTCGGCAGCGTCGACATCGCCTTCAACAACGCGGGGATCAGCCCGCCGGAGGACGACTCGATCCTCGACACGGACCTCGACGCGTGGCGCAGGGTGCAGGAGGTCAACCTCACCTCGGTCTACCTGTGCTGCAAGGCGGCGCTGCCCTACATGCTCGAGCAGGGCAAGGGCTCGATCATCAACACCGCGTCGTTCGTCGCCGTGATGGGTGCAGCGACCTCGCAGATCTCCTACAGCGCCTCCAAGGGCGGGGTCCTCTCCATGAGCCGCGAGCTCGGCGTCCAGTTCGCGCGCCAGGGCGTGCGGGTCAATGCGCTCTGCCCCGGTCCGGTCAACACGCCGTTGCTGCGCGAGCTCTTCGCCAAGGACGAGGAGCGAGCCGCCCGGCGGCTCGTGCACGTGCCGATGGGCCGGTTCGGCGAGCCCGAGGAGATGGCCAACGCGGTGCTCTTCCTCGCGTCCGACGAGTCGAGCTTCATCACGGCCAACACCTTCCTCGTCGACGGTGGCATCTCCGGCGCCTACGTCACCCCCCTCTGAGCCCGATGGCAGCGCGACCGCGTCGGCCCGTCATCGGTGTCACGTCCTACGTCGAACCCGTCGTGCGCGGGGACTGGACCGACCAGCACAGCGCCGTCCTGCCGCACGGCTACGTCGAGCACCTCGAGCGGGCCGGCGCACTCACCGTCATCCTGCCGCCGAGGCTCGACGCCGACGACGACCTCGTGTCCGAGGTCCTGACGCGGCTCGACGGCGTCGTCGTCGCCGGCGGCGCCGACGTCGAGCCGAGCCGGTATGCCGCCCTCCCGCACGAGAGCGTGCAGGACCCCCGACCCGACCGGGACGCCTTCGAGCTCGCGGTGGCGCGGGTGACGGCTCGCACGGGCATGCCGCTGCTCGGCATCTGCCGCGGCATGCAGGTCATGGCCGTGGCGGGAGGCGGCACGCTCGAGCAGCACCTGCCCGACCGGGTCGGCCACACGGCGCACAGCCCGTCGCCGGGTGTCTACGCCTCGCACCACGTCACAGCCGTCGAGGGCACGCGGCTCGCGTCGGTCCTCGGCACCGACGTCCTCGACGTCCCGACCTACCACCACCAGGCCGTCACCACGCACCCCAGCTACGTACCGGCCGCGTGGCACGAGGACGGGACGCTCGAGGCGATGGAGGACCCGGAGCAGCCGTTCCGGCTCGGCGTGCAGTGGCACCCGGAGGCCGGCGACGACGGCCGGCTCTTCGACGCGCTGGTGGACGCATGCCGGGAGTTCGGGGAGTTGGGGTGACACTGGAGCGGTGAGAGTTCCCGGACTGGCAGTGGCGGCAGGTGGCGTCGGCCTCGCGGCATGGCTCGTGAAGGCCGGCCGCCCGATCCCCGAGGCGATGGGCGGACGTGCCACGGGGTCGCGGGCCGCGCGGATGGCTGCGTCGCCGGAGTGGTCGAACGGCCGCTTCCGCAACCAGCAGCTGCGCTTCGAGCCCTCCTCGCGCACGCTCGCGGCGAGCGTCAAGGAGCTCGTTGCCGGGCGGCAGGAACGCCACCCGGTCGGCGACGTCCCGCTCGTTCGCGAGCCGCTCGACGCCCGCCCGGACGGGACCCACGTCACGTGGCTCGGGCACTCGACGGTGCTCGTCCAGGTCGACGGCGCCGCCGTCCTCCTCGACCCCGTGTGGAGCGAGCGGTGCTCGCCCTCGCAGCAGGTCGGTCCCAAGCGGCTGCACCCGGCGCCCGTCGCGCTGCGCGACCTGCCGCCGATCGACGCCGTCGTCATCTCGCACGACCACTACGACCACCTCGACATGGACTCGGTCAAGGAGATCGCGGACCTGTGGCCCGAGGCCCGGTTCGTCGTGCCGCTCGGCGTCGGGGCCCACCTCGAGAAGTGGGGCGTCCCCGCCGAGCGCACCGACGAGCTCGACTGGCACGAGGACACCAAGGTCGCCGGGGTCCGTCTCGTCGCGACCCCCGCGCAGCACTTCTCCGGTCGCGGGCTCTCGCGTGACGGGACGCTGTGGGCCTCGTGGGTCCTCGAGGGCGAGACCGGCAAGGTCTTCTACTCGGGCGACACCGGATACTTCATCGGGTTCGCGCAGGTCGGCGAGCGCTACGGCCCGTTCGACATCGCCCTCGTCCAGGTGGGCGCGTATGACGACGGCTGGCCGACGATCCACATGACGCCGGAGCACGGCGTCGAGGCGGCCGCCGACGTCCGCGCGCCGGTCATGGTGCCGGTGCACTGGGCCACGTTCAACCTCGCCTTCCACCCGTGGGGCGAGCCGGTCGAGCGCGTCCTCGTCGAGGCGCAGCGACGCGGCGTCGACGTCGTCGTCCCGCGACCGGGGGAGCGGCTCGACGTCTCCGCACTGCCGACCGAGCCGACCTACTGGTGGCGCTCCGTCACGTGAAACCCGCTCGTGCCAAGGGCCCGGCGCTGGTTGACTTCACGCGATGAGTGACGCACCCGGCTTCTACGAGCACCTGACCTTCAACGCGCCCCTCTCGGACGCCCGAGCCGACGCGCTCGCCTCGCGGCTGGCCGCTCGCTCGCCGAGTGACGTCCTCGACCTCGGATGCGGATGGGGGGAGCTGCTCGTCCGGGTCGTCGACCGCGCGCCAGGTGCCCAGGGTCTCGGCGTCGACACCGACGAGCGCCACCTCGACCGCGGCCCGCGCTGCCGGCCTCGGCCTCGCTGAGCGCGTCACCTTCGAGAACCGGCCCGCCGCCGAGGTCACCGAGCCCGCCGACGTCGTGGTCTGCATCGGCTCGTCGCACGCGTTCGGCGAGTCGGTGGCCGACGCGCTGCCGGCGCTGCGGCGGCTCGTCCGGCCCGGGGGCTGCCTCGTCCTGGCGAGGGGACGTGGGAGGAGCGTGGCCCGAGCGAGCCGCACCGCGTCTGGGACGACGTCGTCGCCCTGCCGCCCGTCGCCGTCCTGACCGATCTCGCCGTCGCCGCCGGCTACCGGCCGCTGTGGATCGAGACGGCGAGCGAGGACGAGCTCTTCGCGGTCGAGTCGGGCTACCTTGCCGACCTCGAGGAGTGGCTCATCCACCACGACGACGCCGAGGTCCGCGCCCGCGCGGACGAGCACCGCACGCGGTGGCTCCACGGCTACCGCAACGCCTTCGGGTTCGCCTACCTCACCCTCGGTGTGCCCGCGTACTCCTGACGCCCACCTCGCGTCGTCCACAGGCTCGACCCTTGTATGCCGTCGTCCACAGCTGCGCTCGGGAGTGCCCCTCGGCGTCGTCCGCCGATGCGATGCTGGGCGCTCACAGGACCAGCCGGGGGAGAGACATGGACAACAGCACGGAGACCGACCTCGTCGCGCTCGCGGTCCGGGCGCTGGCCGCACGTCGGGGCCGCGCCTTCGACGACGTCGCCGTCATGCTGGCCCAGCGCTGCGACAGCCCCGAGGGAGCGCGCTCGGTGACCAGCGCGGTGGTCGAGTCGCTCCGGGTCGCGACAGCGGGCGTCTGGGAGCGCGGGTGGCAGCCCGCCGACGTCCACCGGATGGCGGTGCGCGGGCTCGGCGCCGCCGAGCAGGCCGTCGTCCTCGACGTCGTGTCCGACGAGCTCGGCCGCTACGCCCCCACGACCGTCGACCCGCACTGGTGGTCGCAGCTCGAGGTGCTCGAGACGCGGGTGTGGTGGCCGGCCTCCCAGTCCTGGCTCGAGGCGCGACGTCGGCGCGGCACCGACTGGCTCACCCTCCTGACGACCGCCCTCACGGTCCTGCACCTCCTGCAGACCCTGCCCGGCATCGAGCGCCTGTCCCCGCTGCCCGGCACGGCGACGCCGACGACAGCCAGGGCGTCGGGGACGACGGCTTCCGGCGTCGGAGGAATCGGGACCGGCGGGAGCGGGACCGGCGCCGCCTTATCGGGTCACGTGGACTCCCGGGTCCTCGAGCGTGTCCGCATGCTGCTCGCCAAGGCGGAGTCGACGACCTTCGAGGCCGAGGCCGAGACCTTCACCGCGGGAGCCCAGGCCCTCATGGCACGGCACAGCATCGACGTGGCCCTCCTGTCCGAGCGTGAGCCCGACGCCGGTGACGGCGCGCCCAGGGGTCGGCGGATCGGCATCGAGACTCCCTACGACGGACCCAAGGCGTCGCTCCTCACCGCCGTGGCGGCGGCCAACTCCTGCCGCATGGTGTGGACCAGGGCGCTGGGCTTCGGCACGGTCGTGGGCTTCGAGAGCGACCTCGAGTCGGTTGGGCTGCTCTTCACCTCCCTGCTCGTGCAGGCCAACACCCGGATGCTCGCCGAGGGATCGAGGGCGGACCACCGGGGTCGCAGCCGAACGCGAGCCTTCCGCTCGTCCTTTCTCACGGCCTATGCACAGCGCATCGGTGAGCGGCTGCGGGAGGTCCGTGACGCCGAGACCGAGGCGGCCGCACCCGCGGCGAGGTCACGTGGGCAGGAGCTCGTCCCGCTGCTCGCGGCCCGGACCGAGAAGGTCGAGGCCACGGTGGGGAAGTGGTTTCCGACGGTGCGCACGAGGTCGACAGGCTCGGTGCGGGACGCCGAGGGGTGGCACGTCGGCCGGGCAGCAGCCGACCGCGCGAGCCTCGACGGGAGCGCGGTGCGCGCGAGCGTGGGACGGCGCCGGAGCGGCTGACGTCGGGTCCCGGCGCCACAGGTCGCGGTCCGTCGGAGGACGCGTCGCCGACGGCCGGTGAGGGCCGGACGCCGGGGCGTCAGGTCTGCGCGGGCAGGCCGGTGTCGCGGACGAGGTAGACCCACGGGAAGGCCCGTGAGCCGACGACCCATCCGTCCTTCTCCCACCTGCTGAGCGAGCCGGACCACAGCACCCGCTTGTGCTCCCACTGGTGCGGGGTCCGGACCATGCGGTGGCGCAGCATCCCCACGCCGATGGTGTGCCATCCGAGCCGTCCGGCGATCTCGAGCTCCGACATCTCGTCGAAGGCGGTGACCGGCCCGAGCCAGCGCTCCTCGGGCTCGAGGGCGTCCTCGCCGGAGCGGCCGAACCGCTGCTGCACGGCCTGACGGCTCATGCCGAGGACCGAGCCGATGGCGGCCCAGCTGTGTCCGTCGGCCCGCGCGGTCCCGACTGCCTGGGCAAGCAGGTCCCGCGCGGCGGACTCGGCCGACGCGGTGTGCTCGACGAGTGCGAGCGGGTCACGGCTCGGGGCCGTCGCGAGGACGGCCGAGCCCACCGCCTCGACGAGGCCGCGGTCAGCGCTCATCACGACTCGGGAGCCACGCGTCGTCGCCGAGCTCGTCCGCGGTGCCCTTGCGGAAGGTCGCCGAGCCGAGGAGGTAGGCACCAAGGACCATGAGGGCGATGCACGCCCCCTGGAAGAACCCCTTGTCGAACCCGTCGCGCCCGTGGGACAGTGCGAGGGCGACGAGACCGAAGAGCACGCAGAGCATGCCGGTCGACAGCGAGGTGCCCCGGCGGGGGCGGATGTCCGGTCGTCTCGTCATGGTGTCAACACTAGGTTGACGCGAGAGTGGCGTCAACTGGGGGTTGACGCTCAGCGCGTGATGCCCTCGCGCACCATCTCGACGGTCTTCGCGACCCGGTCGGCCCGGGTCTGCTCGCGCTTGGCCTCGGTGACCCAGCGGACGTAGTCCTTGCGGTGCGTGTAGGCCATCGCCTCGAACGCCTGTGCCGCAGTGGGATCCGCGCCAAGGGCGCTGGCGAGGTCGTCGGGCACCTCGACGATCCGCGGGGTCGTGTCGGCGGCGATGCTGAACGTCACCGTGTCGCTGACCTGGACCCCAGCCTCGGCGCGGGCCGCCTTGCTGAGTCCGACCAGGTTCTCCCCGCCCATGCGCGCCAGGCGCAGCCGGACGACGCGGTCCCCGATGGTCACCCTCACCGGGAACACCTTGGCTCCGTCGCCCGTCGCCGCGACCTGATCGTCGGTGAAGACGAACCCGCCGGCGGGCCCTCGGGCCTCGAGCACGGCCGTGAGGTGCAGCGTCTCTCCCTGGGAGGGAGCGTAGCGACGGGAGGTGGGCGGACGGCATACGTTGCACGGTCCCGCGCGAGTGGAGGATCGCAGGGACCGAGGCACCGGGGATCCTCCGACCGAACCGCGTGCCAGGGCTGCGCTCGGTATGTGGACGGGCCTTCCCACATGCTGGCCCCGCGTGCCACCCTCTCCTCGTGACTCCCATGTGCGTGGCCACCGCCACCGTCATTATCGACTAGCGCGACGAACACCCGTTCGTCGCGCAGACCTCCCACACCCGGGGGGTCTTTTTCGTGTGGTCGACGACGGTGAGCCGGAGTCACCACGGGGAAGGGTCCGGCAGCTCCACCCATGGCCGCCGGGCAGCACGCGCCGGTCGAGGACGACACTGGGACACGCCGAACTCACGACACGAGAACGATCGAGGCGAGACACGAATGAGCGACCTGCACGTCTACGACACCACCCTGCGCGATGGTGCCCAGCAGGAGGGGCTCAACCTCTCCGTGCAGGACAAGCTCACCATCGCGTCCCACCTCGACGAGCTCGGCGTGGGCTTCATCGAAGGTGGCTGGCCCGGGGCGAACCCGAAGGACACCGAGTTCTTCGCCCGGGCCGCCACCGACCTCACCCTCAAGAACGCGACGCTCGCAGCGTTCGGCGCGACGCGACGGGCCGGGGGCGCCGCGTCGACCGACCCGCTCGTGCGCGCGCTCCTCGACAGCCAGGCCCCCGTCGTCACCCTCGTCGCGAAGTCGCACGTCGGCCACGTCGAGCGCGCGCTGCGCACGACGAAGGCCGAGAACCTCGAGATGATCCGCGACACCGTGACGTTCCTCCGTGGCGAGGGGCGGCGCGTCTTCGTCGACGCGGAGCACTTCTTCGACGGGTATGCCGTCGACCGCGCCTATGCGATCGAGGCGCTGCGTGCTGTCTTCGAGTCCGGCGGCGAGGTCGCCGCGCTCTGCGACACCAACGGCGGCATGCTGCCAGGTCAGGTGTGGGACGTCGTCACCGACGTCACCGCCGCGCTCGGGCTCGGCTCCGGCCCGGACGGTGGGGCCGCCGGCGACGCCCGCCTCGGCATCCACTGCCACAACGACACCGGCTGCGCGGTCGCCAACTCGATGGCCGCGGTCGACGCCGGCGCGACCCACGTGCAGGGGACGATCAACGGCTACGGCGAGCGCACCGGCAACGCCAACCTCGTCACCGTCGTCGCCAACCTCCAGCTCAAGGTCGGCCAGCAGGTGATGGAGCCGCACCGGCTCCAGGAGGCGACGCGGATCAGCCACGCCATCAGCGAGATCACCAACGTGCCGGCCTACAGCCGCCAGCCCTACACGGGGGCGAGCGCCTTCGCGCACAAGGCCGGGCTGCACGCGAGCGCGATCAAGGTCGACCCCGACCTCTACCAGCACCTCGACCCCAAGCACGTCGGCAACGACATGCGGATGCTCATCTCCGACATGGCCGGCCGTGCCTCCGTCGAGCTCAAGGCCCGGGAGATCGGGATCGACCTCGACCCGCTCAAGGACGAGGACAGCGCCCTCGTGCAACGCGTCCTCGCCACGGTCAAGGACCTCGAGCTGCGCGGCTACACCTTCGACGCCGCCGACGCGAGCTTCGAGCTGCTGCTGCGGCGAGAGATCGAGGGGTCGCTGCCCGACTTCTTCGAGGTCGAGTCGTGGCGGGTCATCACCGACAGCCAGTCCTCCGGCGCCGCCCTGTCCGAGGCCACGGTCAAGCTCACCGCCGGCGGCAGGCGGGTGCTGCGCACGGGTGAGGGCAACGGACCCGTCAACGCGCTCGACCACGCCCTCCGGCTCGCGCTCGCGACGGCATACCCCGAGATCGAGCACCTCGAGCTCATCGACTACCGCGTCCGCATCCTCGACGCCGCCCACGGCACCGATGCCGTGACGCGGGTGCTCATCGAGACGAGCGACGGCGAGACGACGTGGGAGACGATCGGCGTCGCGGCCAACATCCTCGAGGCGAGCTGGATGGCGCTCGTCGAGAGCGTCACCTACGGCCTGCTCCGCGCCGGAGTCCCTGCCCGCTGACGGGGCCTGCGACGATGTCCGCATGAGCGGACCGGGCAGCAACCTCGTGGTGCGCCCCGGTCCCGGCCTGCCCGGCGGTCTCGTCCTCGACGTCTCCGAGCTCGTCGAGCGCTTCAGCAGGTCGTCCGGGCCCGGCGGTCAAGGGGTCAACACGACCGACAGCAGGGTCGAGCTCGAGTTCGACCCTGCGGCCTCGACGTCCCTCTCGGCGACCCAGGCGGCACGCGTCGTCGAGGTGCTCGCCGACTCGCTCGTCAAGGGGCGGATCGTCGTCGTGGCGTCGGAGCACCGCTCGCAGCTGCGCAACCGGGCCGCTGCCCGCGAGCGTCTGGCCGCTCTGCTGCGAGAAGCCCTCGCGCCGCCGCCCCCGCCGCGGCGACCGACCCGGCCGACGAAGGGCTCACAGCGCCGGCGTCTCGACAGCAAGCGACGGCGCGGTGAGCTCAAGTCCGGGCGGGGGCGGGTCAGCCCGGAGTGACGTCGGGCCGACCCTGAACCCTCGTCAGCGGCCGGAGAGCACCTTCACGTCCTCGGCCTTGACGTAGCCGAAGCGGTGCCCGATCCAGACCTGGAGGTACTCCTGCTTCCCCGTGATCACGGTCTTGTCGCCGGGGAGCGAGTTGTCGAAGGACTTCGCGTAGTAGTAGTCGGCCGGGACGGTGGTGTCGGCGACGACATAGCGCTGACCCGGCTCGAGGGTGAGCACCGAGCCGTCGGGCGCAGTGACCGTGGGCTGCCCCTGGTAGGGCACCGGCGTGCCGGCATACGCGGAGGCCTCGGGATAGGCGCGGGCGTAGACCGGGACCGACGGGCGCACGGCCTCGACGACCTCGCCCTGCGACGGGACGACGTTGGCGTCCTCACCCTTCGGGCTCTTGATCCACCCGGCCGAGCCGTCCCACCAGACCTTGAGCCAGTCACCCTGGCGTCCGGCGACGGAGAACTTGTGACCGGCGACGGCGCGGGCGTCACGGTCGGAGACGTGGTCGGTGGACCCCCACACGAGAGGCGCCGAGTCGCTCGGGGCCGTGCGGACGTCGACGTAGTTGGTGCCGAAGGACGGGCAGGCCCGGCCCGGCTGCGTCTCCGTCGCGAAGCACCCGGTGAGGGTCCGAGCGTTGTCCGTGAAGCCGGGCTTGACCGTGAACACCTGGCTGGGGCCGCTGCGGCGGTCGGGCTTGATGGGGGCGCCGAGCAGTGCCATGTAGTGCTCCCAGTCCCAGTAGGGCCCCGGGTCCCACTTGTAGTTGCTCGACATGAACTCCTCGTGGCCGACGACGTGCGCCCGGTCGAGCTGGATGCCCTTCTCCTTGGCGAGGTACGACACCAGTTGGGCCGAGGAGCGGTAGAGCGCCTCGGTGTACCACGTGCCGGGCTCGCCGGCCTTGCCCTCGTGCTCGACACCGATGGAGTGCATGTTGAGGTACCAGTTGCCGGCATGGGCGGCGACGTTGCGGGTGGCGACGTGCTGGTCGACATGGCCGTCGTTGGACCGGACGGTGTAGTGCCACGACACGAATCGGTTCGGCTCGGCCTCGCCCTTGATGAGCCTGGTGCAGACGTCGTAGGTGCACTCGGTGTTGTGCACGACGAGGTAGTCGATCGACAGGTCCTTCTCGCGGTCGGCGAGGTCGTAGTTGACGTACTGCGTGACGGCGGGTCCGGTCCGGCGGTACTGCGCCTCGACGACGTCGCAGTCGACCGTCGAAGGGCACTCCAGCTCCTGGACGCCGGGCTCGAGGACCCGGTCGTCCGACACGGCCGCGGTGTCGAGCGTCGCGCCCGGGTCCGCCACCAGCGTCACGGTGTCACCGAGGTCGGTGGTCTCGGTGGCACCGGTTCGGATCACGTCGAACACGAGGCCGGCGTAGTTCAGGGCCTCCTGCCGGTCGGCGGTGCCGGCATACCGCGCGACCGCCTTGCTCCACCCGGCCGGGCCCTGCGCCGTCGTGCCGGGTTGGTACGACGCCAGCACGGCAGCCGCCCCACAGATGTTGGCGACCGGATCGGTGCGCAGCCGCTCGGCCGACAGCCCGGTCCGCTCCTGCGCGACGAGCAGCGTGCCCGCACGCGTGGGCAGCCCCGTGGCGGAGTCACCCTTGTCCGGTGCGGACACCGGGGTCACCGGTCGGTCGGTCAGGTGCATCACGCCGTAGCCGCCGGACACACTCGGCTGCCCGGCATGGTGGCTCCACCGGCCGCCCAGGTAGCCGACCCCGAGCAGCACGTCCTCCGGGACGCCGCTGACCTGCGCGGCACGGGCGAAGACCGACTGCGTGTCGTCCGCGCCCGTGAGGCAGGCGCCCCAGTCCGTGGCCGAGGCCGTCGAGGTGCTGCTGAGCGTGAGTCCGGCTGCGGCCAGCGTCGCCGCCAGCGCCCCCGCCCCGAACCGTGAAAACCTGCGCGCCATCGTCGCGACCCTTCCAGCAAGGTCCCGGGGGAGTCCCGGGCGATGGGACTATCCAACGCCGTGGAGCCTTTCCGCGTCAATGGTTGACGAAGCAAGCCGACGCGGGCAGCCGACGCGACCGGCTCAGTCCGCGACGGTGTCCAGCACGTCGATCAGCCTGTAGCGCAGGGCGTTCGAGCGCTCGGCGAACTCTCGCTGACGCTCGATGTATGCCGTCTTGCCAGCGGCCGTCTCGATCCGCACGGGCTCGACGTCGTAGCCGGAGAGGTCGTAGGGGGAGGCCTGCATGTCGAGCAGGCGGATCTGCGACGCGAGGTCGAAGCAGTCCATCGTCAGCTCGCTCGGCACGAGCGGCGACAGCTTGGTGGCCCACTTGTAGGTGTCCATGCCAGCGTGCAGGCACCCGGGCTGCTCAAGCTCGCTCTGGGACTCCCGGGTGGGCTGGATCGCGTTGCGGGACAGGGCTTCTGGGGTGAAGAAGCGGAAGGCGTCGAAGTGGGTGCACGCGATCTGGTGCCGCTCGACGACCTCGTCGGTCGCGGCCTGGCCCAGGCGCAGCGGCACCTGCTGGTGGCGCACCCCGTCCTCGCCGGCGCGGTAGACCATCGCCCACTCGTGCAGCCCGAAGCAGCCGAGGCGGGCCGGTCGCGACACCGTCGCGGTGAGCAGCCCCTTGACGAAGTCCACGGCGCGCCCGCGTGCGGCGACGAAGGCGGCGACGTCGAGCTCGACCGACCCCTCGACGACGCGATAGTGCTTCCACGACGCCCGCTCCAGCGCGGCGGCCCCTTCGAGGCGCACGCCGGGACCCGGGTGCCACCGACGCAGCTGTGACGGCGTGGTGCCGTAGTAGGAGAAGAGGAAGTCCTCGACCGGGTGCGACTCGCCCCGTCCGCGCCGGGCCCGTTGGGCCGCCGTTGCCGCGTCGACCCTCTCGCCGTGCGACTCCGCACGCGCCGTCCACGTCGCGACGCCCAGGGTGGTGGGCTCGGTGACGGTCTCGGCGTTCATGGCCCGTCAAGCGTAGGGGAGCGTGCGGGGTCCGGATTCCACCCCGCACCGTGCTGCCTGTGCGACGATCCCGAGAGGCCCGCAGCGCCGCGGACCACGAACCCCTGGAGCCATCGCATGCGTCGAGTCCTCGCCATCGTCATCGCCACCCTCGCCGTCCTCGGGACGCCTGCCGCCGCCTCGGCGAAGCCGGACCCCAGTGCGGGCAGGGCGACCTCGTGGTACCTCGCACTGGGTGACTCGCTCGCCGCCGGCTACCAGCCCGGAGTGGGCGACGACCGCGACGGCGGCTACGTCGGCGGGGTCCTCGACGCCCTGCAGGACGACGCACCGAAGACGAAGCTGCGCAACCTCGCCTGCTCGGGCGCGACGACGACGTCGATGCTCGGCACCGACCGGTGCACCTACGAGGCAGGCACGCAGGTGGACGCCGCCGTCGAGTTCCTCAAGGCGCACAAGACGAAGGTCGACCTCGTGACGATCGACATCGGCGCGAACGACGTCACCCCCTGCGCCCGCGGGACGGTCGACGTCGCCTGCGCGATCGCGGCCGTCGGAACGGTGGACCGGAACCTCACGACCATCCTCGGCCGGCTTCGCGCCGCGACGGGCCCGGACACCCAGATCGTCGTCCTCGACTACTACAACCCGTTCCTCGCTGCGTGGCTGACCGGCCCCGCGGGCCAGCAGGTCGCCGGGCTCACGACGGTGCTCCAGGGCATGCTCAACGCCGCCGTCGCGCGCGCCGCCACCACGGCGGACGCCGACGTCGCTGACGTCGCCACGGCGTTCCGGTCGACGGTCACCACGCCGGTGGCGACGGCATACGGGACGATCCCGACGAACGTCGCCACGATCTGCGCGTGGACGTGGATGTGCACCCGCAACGACATCCACGCGAACGACGCGGGGTATGCCGTCCTCGCCGGCACCGTGGTCGCTCGCCTCGACTGAGCCCTCGCCGCCCGACTTCTTGCCCATCCGCGACACGGTCGCCGCCGCGAGCGTCGCAGATGGGCAAGAAGTCGGAGGACCTAGAGTGGGCGCGTGCGCATCGCGAGATTCACGACAGGTGAGGACCCGGCATACGGGCTGGTCGACGGGGCAGGCGAGAAGATCGCCGAGATCACGGGCGACCCGCTCTACCAGCGGATCGAGCTCACCGGCGCGACCCACCTCGTCGAGGACGTGCGGCTGCTCGCACCGGTGATCCCTCGGAGCAAGGTCGTCGGCATCGGCAAGAACTACGCCGACCACGCCAAGGAGATGGGCGGCGAGGCGCCGACGACCCCGCTGATGTTCCTCATCCCCAACACGGCCGTCGTCGGCCCGGGCGACCCCGTCGTCATCCCGTCGGTGACGCAGGAGGTGAGCTACGAGGGCGAGCTCGCCGTCGTCATCGGCCGCCTCGCCAAGGACGTGTCCGTCGAGCACGCGCTGTCGACGGTCTTCGGCTACACCGTCGCCAACGACGTCACCGCGCGCGACCTCCAGCGCAGCGACGGCCAGTGGGCACGGGCCAAGGGCATGGACACCTTCTGCCCGCTCGGGCCGTGGATCGAGACCGACCTCGACCCCGCCGCCTGCCGGATTCGCACCACGCTCGACGGCGAGGTCGTGCAGGACGGCCCGACGTCCGACATGGTGCACGACGTCGCGCAGCTCATCGCCTTCGCCTCCCAGGCCTTCACCCTGCTGCCCGGTGACGTCATCCTCACCGGCACCCCGGCGGGCGTCGGCCCGGTCGTCGCCGGACAGAGGGCCGAGGTCGACATCGACCAGATCGGTGCGCTGAGCAACCCCTTCGTCGCCGCCGACTGACGCCTGCCGCCGGGGCAGGAGGGCTGCGAGTCGGCCGCCCCGGACGGGAGCACGGTAGGTTCCTGGAAAAAGTTCGGGGCGAGGTGTCGTATCCGCCGTCGCCCGTTCGTGGAGGGGATGAACGACACCGCAGGACGCCAACGACGGCGACCGGTCGCTCACCCGTGAGAACCACATTCGAGGGGAACCACCATGGCTCAGTACCTGCTCTCCGTCCCCGGCAGCGTCGACGACGAGATGCCCTCGGACGAGGCCATCCAGCAGATGTTCGCCGACGTCGAGAAGTTCAACGACAAGGTCCGTGCCGCCGGCAAGTGGGTCTTCGCCGGTGGTCTCGAGCCGATCAGCAGCGCGACGGTCGTCGACGCGACCGGCGAGAAGCCGATCGTGACCGACGGACCCTTCTCCGAGGCCAAGGAGTTCCTCGGCGGCTTCTGGGTCATCGAGGCGGACGACCTCGACGAGGCGCTCCAGTGGGCCAAGGAGGGCTCGGCCGCCTGCCAGGGGCGCGTCGAGGTCCGGCCCTTCCAGGGCGAGTGACGACCTCGGACCACGTGCCGCAGGACGACCCCGCCGCCGGGCTCGGTGCGGACGCCGTCGCCGACGTCGTCCGCGCCGAGTACGGCCGGGTCGTGGCCGGACTCATCCGTCGCTTCGGCGACATCGGCCTCGCGGAGGACGCCCTCGGCGAGGCGATCGTCATCGCGCTCGAGCGGTGGCCGCAGGACGGCGTTCCGCCCAACCCGGCGGGGTGGCTCACGACGACGGCCGCACGCAAGGCGCTCGACCACCTGCGCCGCGAGAAGGTGCGCGACGAGAAGTACGCCGAGGCCGCCATGCTCACGGACACGACGCCACCCGAGCCCACCGGACCCGTCGCCGACGACCGACTCCGACTCGTCTTCACCTGCTGCCACCCGGCCCTCGCCGAACCCGCCCGCGTCGCCCTCACCCTGCGCCTGCTCGGCGGCCTCACCGTCGCCGAGATCGCCCGCGCGTTCCTCGTGCCGGAGACGACGATGGCCCAGCGCATCACCCGCGCCAAGGCCAAGATCGCCACGGCCCGCATCCCCTACCGCATCCCCGACGAGGCCGACCTCGCCGAACGGCTCGGCGGCGTGCTCGCCGTGCTCTACCTCGTCTACAACGAGGGCTACCTCAGCTCCGGGCCGGACGACGCGGACCGGCCGGACCTGGCGGAGGAGGCGATCCGGCTCACCCGGGCGTTGCGCTCGGTCGCGAGCGGCATCGGCTCCCCGCCCGAGGTCGACGGACTGCTCGCCCTCATGCTCCTGGCGCAGGCCCGCCGTCCCGCCCGCATCGCCACCGACGGCTCGCTCGTCACCCTCGACGAGCAGGACCGCACCCGGTGGGACGCGGACCTCGTCGACGAGGGGCACGCCCTCGTGCGCGGCTGCCTGGCCCTCAACCGACCCGGTCCCTACCAGCTCCAGGCCGCGATCCAGGCGGTGCACACGGACGCCCTCGACGCTTCGCTCACCGACTGGCGGCAGGTCGTCGCGCTCTACGACCAGCTGCTCGTCGTCTCACCCTCGCCCGTCGTCGCACTCAACCGTGCTGTCGCCGTCGCCGAGCTCGACGGACCACAGGTCGCGCTGAGCATCGTCGACGGCCTCGGGCTCACGGCATACGGGCCGTGGCACGCGACCCGAGCGGACCTCCTGCGCCGTCTGGGACGTCACGAGGACGCCGGACGCGCGTATGCCGCCGCGATCGCGACCACGGAGAACCCCGCCGAGCGTGCGTGGCTGGCTCGCCGGCGCGGCTCGCTGGGCTGAGCTACTTCTCGACGCGGAAACCGAGCTTGATGCCGACCTGTCAGTCGGCGACGCGGCCGCCGTCGCCGAGGTGGCCGCGGATCTCGGTGACCTCGAACCAGCCGAGGTTGCGCACGGTCGTGCTCGCCGACGTGACGGCGTTCTCGACGGCGGCCTCGAGGCCGTCGGGGGAGCTGCCGACGAGCTCCGAGATCGCATAGACGTGGTTGGCCATGGTCCGCCTCCGGGCGTCGCGGCCGGACGCCGGTCGCCCGGTCCTCCCGACAACGTAGACCCGGGGCAGGCACCGGCACGAGGACCAGGTCGCCGGGGTGTCCCTAGAATCGGCGCATCATGAGCGAACAGCCCGCACCCGCAGCCCGCAGCCCCCGCCTCCGCGTCGCCCCCTCGCCGACCGGCGACCCGCACGTCGGCACCGCCTACATGTCGCTGTTCAACCTCGCGTTCGCGAGGCAGCAGGGTGGGCGCTTCCTCCTCCGCATCGAGGACACCGACAGGGCGCGGTTCCGCGAGGACAGCGAGCAGCAGGTCTACGACACCCTGCACTGGCTGGGCCTCACGTGGGACGAGGGCCCGGACATCGGCGGCCCCTACGCCCCCTACAAGCAGAGCGAGCGGCTCGACACCTACCGCCCCTACGTCGACCGGCTGCTCGCCGAGGGCAAGGCCTACCACTGCTGGTGCACCGGCGAGCGCCTCGCGCAGATGCGCGAGATGCAGCAGAAGACGAAGCAGCCCACCGGCTACGACCGCCTCTGCCACGGCAAGAGCCGCGAGGAGCGGGCCGAGCTGCCCGGCTTCAGCGAGACACCGGTCGTGCGCATGTTCGTCCCGGACGACGTGCCGCTCACCTTCGACGACCTCATCCGCGGCACGGTGTCGGCGCCGCGCCCCGACGACCAGGTCATCCTCAAGGCCGACGGCTTCCCGACCTACCACCTCGCCGTCGTCGTCGACGACCACGAGATGGGCATCACCCACGTCGTGCGCGGCGAGGAGTGGATCAGCTCGACGCCCAAGCACGTCCTGCTCTACCAGTGGCTCGGTCTCGAGCCGCCGCGCTTCGCCCACATGCCGCTGCTGCGCAACGCCGACAAGTCCAAGATCAGCAAGCGCAAGAACCCGGCTGCCCGGCTCACGTGGTTCCGCGAGGAGGGCTACCTCCCCGAGGCGCTCGTCAACTTCCTCGCGCTGCTGGCCTACCCGCCGGTGACCGAGGACGACGGCACCGAGCGCGAGGTCTTCACCTTCCGCGAGTTCAGCGACGGCTTCGACTGGAGGAAGGTCAACCCGGTCGGGCCGATCTTCGACCTCAAGAAGCTCGACTGGCTCAACGGTGTCTACATCCGCGAGCTCTCCCTCGGCGACTTCACCTCGCGCCTCCTGCCGTTCCTCGAGCGCGACGAGGTGCTGTCGGGCAACCCGTCGCTCGGCGAGCTCGGCCGGCTCAAGGCGGTGGCCGAGCTCATCCAGACGCGCATCGCGCACCTCACCGAGGCGTCGGCACTCGTCCGTCCCTTCTTCGTCGCCGACGACGCCCTCGAGATCGCCGACGACGCCCGGGCCCAGCTCAAGGACGACGCCGGACAGGTGCTGGACGCGGCGCTCACGGCCCTCGGCGATCTCGACGACGCCGGCACCGGCGTGCTCGGGACGGACAGCGGCTGGAACGCCGCGGCGATCGAGGCCGCCCTGCGCGAGGCGGTCGTCGACGGGCTCGGCATCAAGCCCAAGTTCGCGTTCGGCCCGCTGCGCACGGCGGTCTCCGGTGCGCGGATCAGCCCGCCGCTCTTCGAGTCGATGGAGATTCTCGGCAAGACCTCCACGCTGGCGCGCCTGCGGTCGCTGCGCGACTCGCTCTGACCCGCCCGACGGACGTCTCGGCAGGCGATTTGGGCGCAAGGGAGCGGACGGGTAGTATCGCTCCTCGGTTCACCGGTGCGGACGACTTCGGTCGGAAGCGCCAGTGATACCCCCTTGGGGTATGGTGTAATTGGCAACACTACGGTTTCTGGTACCGTCATTCTAGGTTCGAGTCCTGGTACCCCAGCTTGGTCAATGTCCTTGTGGCACAGGCCGATTCGGAAGATCTGCTGTTCTGCGGTAGGCTTCCACCCGCTGTCCGGCTCGCGCCGAGCAGCAGCTAGGGCCCCGTTGTGTAGCGGCCTAGCACGCCGCCCTCTCAAGGCGGTAGCGCGGGTTCGAATCCCGTCGGGGCTACTCGCACCGAAGCCCCCGCCACCTCCAGGGTGGCGGGGGCTTCTGCGTGTGCGGACGGCCCGCGGCCGCGACGCCGTCAGGCGGAGTGCTGCTCCTCGGCCTGCTTGGCGTGGCGCGCGAGGACCTCGGTGAGCTTGTTGGCGCCGGCGATGACGGTGGCGGCGTGCAGTCGTCCGGGCTGGCGCGAGAGGCGCTCGATGGGGCCCGAGATCGACACGGCGGCGATGACCCGGCCGGAGGGGGAGCGAACGGGGGCGGACACCGACGCGACGCCGGGCTCGCGCTCGCCGACGCTCTGGGACCAGCCGCGGCGCCGGACTCCCGAGAGCGTCGTCGCGTTGAAGGCGGCGCCCTGGAGGCCGCGGTGGAGGCGGTCGGGCTCCTCCCACGCGAGCAGCACCTGGGCGGCCGAGCCGGCGAGCATCGTCAGGCTCGCGCCGATCGGGATGGAGTCACGCAGGCCGACGGGGCGCTCGGCCGCGGAGACGCAGATGCGGTGGTCGCCCTGGCGGCGGAAGAGCTGCGCGCTCTCGTTCGTGTGGTCGCGCAGCGCGCCGAGCACCGGACCCGCCGCGGCGAGCAGGCGGTCCTCGCCGGCGGCTGCGGCGAGCTCGCCGAGGCGCGGACCGAGGACGAAGCGGCCCTGCATGTCGCGGCCGACCAGCCGGTGGTGCTCGAGGGCGACGGCGAGACGGTGGGCCGTCGGTCGGGCCAGGCCGGTGGCCGTGACGAGCTGCGCGAGGGTCGATGGGCCGGCCTCGAGGGCGCTCAAGACGATGGCAGCCTTGTCGAGAACGCCGACCCCACTGGTGTTGTCCATGTCTTGATATTGCCGTCCCAAGCGGTGAGACGCAAGTTCCACGTTCCGGACGGCGTGCCAACCTCGGTCTGAGCGACGTCGCCGACGACCGGTCGACGACGTCCCGAACTCGTCTGTGGAGGTGTTGGCCGTGGGGAAGACCCTGGCGGAGAAGGTGTGGGATGCGCACGTCGTGCGCCGTGGTGAGGGCGAGCCGGACCTGCTCTACATCGACCTGCACCTCCTGCACGAGGTGACGAGCCCGCAGGCCTTCGACGGGCTGCGGCTCTCCGGCCGCCCCGTCCGCCGCACCGACCTCACCCTCGCCACCGAGGACCACAATGTCCCGACGACCCCGGGGCCGATCTCGGACCCGGTGAGCCTCACCCAGGTCCAGACCCTGCGGCGCAACTGCGAGGAGTTCGGGATCCGCCTCTACCCGATGGGAGACGCGGAGCAGGGCATCGTCCACGTCGTCGGGCCGCAGCTCGGGCTCACCCAGCCGGGCATGACGGTCGTCTGCGGCGACAGCCACACCTCGACCCACGGCGCGTTCGGCGCGCTGGCCTTCGGCATCGGCACCTCCGAGGTCGAGCACGTCCTCGCCACGCAGACCCTGCCGCTCAAGCCGTTCCGCACCATGGCGGTCACCGTCGAGGGTGAGCTCCCCGCCGGCGTGACGTCGAAGGACATCGTGCTCGCCGTCATCGCCAAGATCGGGACCGGCGGCGGTCAGGGCTACGTGCTCGAGTACCGCGGCAGCGCGATCCGGTCGCTGTCGATGGAGGCCCGGATGACCGTGTGCAACATGTCGATCGAGGCCGGTGCCCGCGCCGGCATGATCGCTCCGGACGAGACGACCTTCGCCTACCTCGAGGGCCGCGACCACGCCCCCAAGGGCGCCGACTGGGACGCCGCCGTGGCGAGCTGGCGCGAGCTGCGCACCGACGACGACGCCGAGTTCGACGCGGAGGTAGTGCTCGACGCCGCGTCCCTCACGCCGTTCGTCACGTGGGGCACCAACCCCGGCCAGGGCGCGCCCCTCGGCGACGCCGTCCCGGACCCCTCGCTCATGGAGGACTCCGACCGGCAGGCGGCCGAACGCGCGCTCGAGTACATGGGGCTCGAGGCGGGCACGCCGCTGCGCAACATCGCCGTCGACACGGTCTTCGTCGGCTCCTGCACCAACGGCCGCATCGAGGACCTCCGCGCGGCCGCCGAGGTGGTCAAGGGCCGCCGGGTCGCCGACGGCGTCCGCATGCTCGTCGTGCCGGGCTCGGCCAGGGTGCGGCTCCAGGCCGAGGCCGAGGGCCTCGACACCGTCTTCACCGAGGCGGGTGCCGAGTGGCGCCTGCCCGGGTGCTCGATGTGCCTGGCGATGAACCCCGACAAGCTCGCACCGGGGGAGCGCAGCGCCTCGACGTCCAACCGCAACTTCGAGGGACGGCAGGGCAAGGGTGGCCGCACCCACCTCGTCAGCCCGCTCGTGGCCGCCGCCACCGCCGTGCGCGGCACCCTCTCCAGCCCGTCCGACCTCGAGCCCGTCGCGGCCGGCTCGCTCGCCGCCCAGGAGGCCTGACATGGAAGCCTTCACGACCCACACCGGCATCGGCGTCCCGCTGCGTCGCAGCAACGTCGACACCGACCAGATCATCCCGGCCGAGTACCTCAAGCGGGTCACGAAGTCCGGTTTCGAGGACGGGCTCTTCGCTGCCTGGCGCACCGACGAGACCTTCGTCCTCAACGACCCCACGTATGCCGCGGGGTCGGTCCTCGTCGCCGGTCCCGACTTCGGGACGGGCAGCTCGCGCGAGCACGCCGTCTGGGCGCTCATGAACTACGGCTTCCGGGTCGTCATCTCCTCGCGGTTCGCCGACATCTTCCGCGGCAACAGCAGCAAGGCGGGCCTGCTCGCCGCGCAGTGCAGCCAGGACGACGTCGAGCTGCTGTGGAAGCTCCTCGAGAACGAGCCGGGCACCTCGGTCACCGTCGACCTCGAGTCGCGGACGGTCACGGCGGGCGACCTCACCGCTGCCTTCCAGGTGGACGACTACGCCCGCTGGCGGCTGCTCGAGGGCCTCGACGACATCTCGCTCACGCTGCGGCACGAGGGCGACATCACGGCATACGAGGGCACGCGACCCACCTGGAAGCCCGTCACGCTCTGAGTCCAACGGCGCGACACGCCGTCTGCGCGTGGGGAGTTGACGTCTCCTCGAACCGTGTCGGCCTGTGACTGGTGTGACTGGTGGGATGTCGTTCCCGCTTCCATCTAGCGACCGCATCGTGAGTCGTCACTCAACAGAATGTGTCAATTCCGCTGTGCAGCAGTGCTTTTCACGTTCATGGCTCCCGTGAGGGCGCGTGCTGGTGCGAGCGGCCCCCTCGGCGAGCCTTCGAGCGACGCCCTCCCAAAGCCCTTGTGGGACAACGGAACACGCTCCGAGGGTGGTGGACGTGCCCACTGAGCAGGCATAACGTCGTCGGCAGGTCAGGGAACCGCCTGGTCACACGCACATCGTCGGGTCGTCCGGCGGCACACACGATGGAGTCACAGTGAACAAGGGAGAACTCGTCCGGGAGCTCGAGAAGCGTCTCGGCAGCCGCAAGGCAGCGACCGAGGCCCTCGACGCGGTCCTCGACACGATCGTCCGCGAGATCACCAAGGGCGGCAAGGTCGGCATCACCGGCTTCGGCACCTTCGACCGGGTCGAGCGCGCCGCGCGGACCGGCCGCAACCCGCGCTCGGGCGCGAGCGTCCGGATCCCGAAGGCCAAGGCTCCCCGCTTCCGCGCGGGCGCCGCGTTCAAGGCCTACGTCAAGAAGCCCTCGACCCTGCCCAAGGCATCCCCGGCGGCCCAGCGTGCGAGCGCGGGCACGGCCACCGCCACGAAGGCGACCACCGCGAAGGCCGCGGCGCCCGCCAGGAAGGCGGCTGCGAAGTCGACGGCCACCAAGGCCACCGCGGCCAGGGCGACGACCGCCAAGAAGGCGGCGACCACCAAGGCGACCGCGACCAAGGCCGCCGCCAAGAAGACGGCGACCAAGGCCGCCCCCGCCACGAAGACGACCGCGAAGAAGGCGACCGCGACCAAGACCGCGACGAAGTCCGTCGCGAAGAAGGCGCCCGCCACGAAGGCGGCGACCACGACCAAGGCCGCCGCCAAGAAGGCTCCGGCGAAGAAGACCGCCACGAAGGCCGCGGCGACGAAGACGGCGGCCAAGAAGGCTCCCGCCACGAAGACTGCCGCGAAGAAGACGACGGCGAAGAAGGCACCTGCCAAGAAGCGCTGAACGAACCGACGCGAGAGGGCCGGCACCCCGACGGGGGCCGGCCCTCTCCGCTGCCCGGGCGAACGGGCATGCCGCTCATGGGGTCAGCGGATGACCTCGCCCTCCCCGATGCCGACGATCCAGAGGCGCGACACCTCGGTGCCCTCGACGTCGACGCTCACCCGCTGGCCCGGGCGCACGTGCCGCAGGGCGCTGGAGGCGAAGACCGCGCCGGGCCACGTCACGAGGCGGCCGTCGTCGAGCAGCGCGGAGCCGGAGCCGTCCTCGGCGAAGGTGTGGATGCTCGCTTGCACCCTCCGACGCTATCGCCCCAGGGCCGCGAGCGTCCGTGGACCCGGCCTGAGGTGCTCGACCGCCCAGCGCAGCGACACGTCGTCGTCGACGTCGTGGCGCAGCCCGGGCGCCTCGACGTCGAGCGGCACGTGGCCGAGGTCGAGATGCCGTGCGGCGCTGCCGGGACCGAAGGCGAGGGCGGGTCCGCGCCCCGTCGTCGTGCCGACGAGGGCCGTCCCCGTGCCCTCGGCGTCCGCGACGAAGAAGCTCGGGTGCGCGCTGCCATGGCGCAGGACGGCCTCGAGCTCGCCTGCCGTGAGGGCGGGATGGTCGCCGAGGAGGACCGCGACGTGGGTGCCCCCACGCCCGAGCGCCTCGCGCACCCCTGCGGAGCACGCGTCGTCGAGACCCGTCCCCGGGTCGCTCACGACGACGAACCCCTGCGAGATCGCGTATGCCGTCTCGCCGGGTTCCGCGGTGACGACGACGACGTGGCCGGTCCCGACGACGTCGGCGGTGACGGCGAGGGTGTCGTGGGCGACGGCGGCGACGATCGCGCCGTCGTCGAGCCCGCTGGCGTCGAGCGTGCTCCGCAGCCGGGACTTGGCCGCCGGGCCACCCTTGACGGGGACGACGACGTGCCACCGGGGCTCGGGCACCTGCTCCATGACCCGATCCTCTCCCGGCTGGCCTGCCTGCTCGACATCACCCCTTGCGCCGACCAAGATGTGCGCAGACTGCGCGCCCGGCCTCCCCGGCGCGCCCGCCACGTGCGCGGACCGACGGAAGGACTGCATGAGGACCGGGCCACGACACTCCCCGCCGGCATACCGGTTCGCGGTGACCGTCCTGCGACCCCTCCTCATGTCGCTGACCCGGCGGGCGTGGACGGGGGCCGAGCACCTGCCCCGCGACCGCGGCTTCGTCGCGGTGTCGAACCACATCTCGCACGTTGACCCGTTCGTCTTCGCGCACTTCCTCAACGACTCCGGCATCGTGCCGCACTTCCTCGGCAAGGTGGAGGTCTTCCGGATCCCGCTCATCGGCATGGTGCTGCGGGGGGCCGACCAGATCCCGGTCTACCGGGAGACGGGACAGGCCTCCGACGCCTACCGCGCGGCGGTGCAAGCCGTCGAGGACGGCAAGTGCGTTGCCATCTATCCCGAGGGCACCGTCACCCGCGAGCCCGACCTGTGGCCGATGCGTGGCAAGACCGGCGCCGCCCGGATCGCCCTCGAGACCGGGTGCCCGGTCATCCCGGTCGCGCAGTGGGGCGCACAGGAGATCCTCGGCCCCTACTCGCACCGCCCGAGCGTCCTTCCCCGGCACACGATGCAGGTGAGCGCGGGGGAGCCCGTCGACCTGTCCGACCTCCACGGACGTCCCGTGACCGCCGAGGTCCTCGCCGAGGCGACGGAGCGGATCATGGTGGCGCTCACCGCCCAGCTCGAGCCTCTGCGTGGCGAGACCGCTCCCGAGGGCCGCTTCGACCCGCGCGACCACGGCATCACCGTCACCGGCCGGCCGCGTGCCGTGAGGCCGAGTGAGCGTTCGGCCTCACGGCGGGCGTCCGACCCCGCACAATGGGCCGACGAGGTCGCCGGGCGCCGCCGCGACAGCGACGACGGCCGCACCACCGACACCAGCCCCGACGACGAGAGGGACCCCGCGTGAGCACTGCAGCGGTCTTCGGCACTGGCAGCTGGGGGACGGCCTTCGCGTCGGTCCTCGCCGACGCGGGCACCGAGGTGCGCATGTGGGGGCGCAGGCCCGAGGTCGTCGCGGCGATCAACGCGGGCTGCAACGACGAGTACCTTCCCGAGCTGCCCCTGCCCCACCGCATCACGGCGACGTCCGACCCGGCGGAGGCCGCCGCGGGCGCCGACATCGTCGTTCTCGCGGTGCCGTCGCAGACGTTGCGCGACAACCTCGCTTCGTGGGGCTCGGTCCTCCCGTCCGGTGCCGCCGTCGTCTCGCTCATGAAGGGAGTCGAGCTCGGCACGACGAAGCGCATGAGCGAGGTCATCGCCGACGCCGGTGGTGTCGACCCGTCGCGCATCGTCGTCGTGTCCGGCCCGAACCTCGCCCGCGAGATCGCGGTCAAGCAGCCCGCGGCGAGCACCGTCGCCTCGTCCGACGAGGCGGCGGCGCAGCAGGTGGCGGACGCCTGCGCGGCGGCCTACTTCCGCCCCTACACGAGCACCGATGTCGTCGGCACCGAGATCGCGGGCGCGACGAAGAACGTCATCGCGCTCGCCGTGGGCATGGCCGAGGGCCTCGGGATGGGCGACAACTCCAAGGCGTCGATCATCACCCGCGGGCTCGCCGAGACGACCCGCCTCGGCATGGCCCTCGGCGGCTCGCCCGCGACCTTCGCCGGTCTCGCGGGAGTCGGCGACCTCATCGCCACGTGCATGTCGCCGCTGTCGCGCAACCACAGCTTCGGCGTGCGTCTCGGCCAGGGCATGACCGTCGACGAGGTCGTGGCCGTGACGAAGCAGACCGCCGAGGGCGTCAAGTCGTGCACCTCGATCCTCGACCTCGCGCGCCAGCACGGCGTCGACGTGCCGATCATCGAGCAGGTCGACGCCATGATCACCGAGGGCAAGTCCGCGCAGGACGTCGTCGGCGCGCTGCTCTCGCGGCCGCGCAAGGCCGAGACCGGCTGACGCGGGCCCTTCCCAGCGCCGGCTGACACCGGCTGACGCCCTAGCGGCCGGTCGCGATGTCGAGCGCCGCCGACAGGTCGCGCCAGAGGTCCTCGACGTCCTCGATGCCGACCGACAGCCGGAGCAGGTCGTCGGGCACGGCCTCGGGCTCACCGGGCTGGCGCCGGCGCCGCTCGACCTGGCTCTCGACGCCGCCGAGGCTCGTCGCGTGCACCCAGACGCGCGTCGCCGCCGAGACGCGCTCGGCGGTCTCGGCGTCGCCGTCGAGCTCGATCGAGACCATCGCCCCGAACCCGGGGTAGCGGACCCGCGAGACGGCCGGGTGCCCGGCGAGGCGCTCGGCCAGGTCGGCCGCGTTGGCGCTCGCCCGCTCGAGCCGCACCGAGAGCGTCCGCATCCCGCGCAGCGCCAGCCACGTCTCCATCGGACCGGCGATCGCACCGTGGAGCTGGCGGTGCCGGCGCACCCGCTCGTGCAGCGCGCGGCCCGCGTCGTCGCGACCGGTGACGACGGCGCCGAGGAGCAGGTCGCTGTGGCCGGAGAGGTACTTCGTCACCGAGTGCACGACGAGGTCGGCGCCGAGGGTGAGTGGCTGCTGGAGCAGGGGAGTGGCGAAGGTGTTGTCGACAGCGACGAGGACCCCGCGCTCACGGGCCGCCGCGGCGAGCACCTCGACCTCGGCGACCTCGAGCAGCGGGTTCGTCGGCGACTCGAGCCAGAGCATGGCGGCGCCGTCGAGGGCGGCGACGACCCCGCCGGTGTCCGTGACGTCGACCTGGGTGACGACGACCTCGCCGGCCTCCGAGCGGTCGGCGAGGGTGACGAGCGTGCCGTTGTAGGCCGCGGTCGGCACGACGACCCGGCCTCCGTGGGGCACGAGGGAGAGGGCCGCCGCGACCGCCGCCATGCCCGAGGCGAAGACCAGGGCCTCTCCACCCTCGAGCGACCCGAGCGCCTCCTCGAACGCCGACCACGTCGGGTTGGCGACGCGGGCATAGCTCGCGGCGCCGTCCGCGTGGTAGGTCGAGCTGAGCGTGAGCGGGGCGCCGACCTGCTCGCCCGGCTCGCGCGCCACCCGGCCGAGAGCGACGAGGCGGGTGGCGGGGCTGAGGTCGTCGTGGTCCACGGCGTGAGCGTATGCCGGGTGCTCGCCTCCCCGGGATAGGGTCTCTCGCGATGGACACCGACTCCCAGACCCCGGACCCCGCCCCCGAGTCCCGCCGCCTGCGGGTCGCCCTCGTCTTCGGTGGCCGCTCCTCGGAGCACGCCGTGTCCTGCGCGACGGCGGCGAGCGTCATGTCCGCCCTCGACCCCGAGCGCTACGAGGTCATCCCGATCGGCATCGCCAAGGACGGCAGCTGGGTGCTCGCACCGGCCGACCCGGAGCCGTTGCGCCTCGCGCCCGGGCACGTGCCCGAGGTCGACGCGAGCGGCCCGGCGATCCTCGTGCCGACGAGCATGTCGGCCCGCCACCTCATCGTCCAGGAGCCCGGCGCCGCACCCCGCGAGCTGAGCGACGTCGACGTCGTCTTCCCGCTCCTCCACGGCCCCTTCGGCGAGGACGGCACGATCCAGGGGCTGCTCGACCTCGCCGACGTCCGCTACGTCGGCTCCGGCGTCACGGCCTCGGCCGTGATGATGGACAAGCACATGATGAAGGTCGTCTTCCAGGCGGCCGGGCTGCCCGTCGGCCCCTACGTCGTCATTGCCGACCGCCAGTGGCGCCGTGACCCCGAGGCCGCGCTCGACGCCGTGGGTGCGCTCGACTACCCGGTCTTCGTCAAGCCTGCCCGGGCCGGCTCGAGCATGGGCATCACCAAGGTCGACTCGGTCGACGGGCTCCGCGACGCGGTCGAGGCCGCCCGCGAGCACGACCCCAAGGTCGTCGTCGAGCAGGGTGTCGTCGGCCGGGAGATCGAGTGCGGCGTGCTCGACGGCCACGGCACCGACGCACCTCGCACGAGCCCGCTCGGCGAGGCCATCGTCGTCAAGGGGCACGCCTTCTACGACTTCGAGGCGAAGTACCTTGCCGACGACGATATCCGGCTCGAGTCGCCGGCCGACGTCTCGCCCGAGATCGCCGAGCAGGTCGCGCAGATGGCGCTCACCGCCTTCGAAGCCGCCGGCTGCGAGGGCCTCGCGAGGTGCGACTTCTTCCTCACCGAGTCGGGCGAGCTCCTCATCAACGAGATCAACACGATGCCGGGCTTCACCCCGAGCTCGATGTACCCCCGCATGTGGGCGGCCGCCGGCCTCACCTACCCCGAGCTCGTCGACGAGCTCATCGCGCTCGCGATGGAGCGCCGCGTCGGTCTGCGCTGACCGCGCGGGCCCTCAGCGGCAGGCGAGGCCGTTCGTCGGCAGCTTCTGGGCCGCGGCGCTGAACGCCGGCAGGAGCAGCGGCTCGGGGGCGTAGTCCTTGGGCACGAGCACCTCGATCGCCGGATCGCGCCCGAACGTCGTGAAGCGCGTGCCGTCGCTCAGCGCCTGCGCCACCCACCCCAAACCGTCGACCTCGATGCAGTCGTCGGTCGTCGGCCCGAGCGCGGGGACCCCGCACCGTGCGATGACCGGGGGATCCCCGTATGCCGTCCCCGCGCCCGCGTCGGACACCTCGCGTCGCGCTTTGCCGCCGACCTCGTCGGGCCACGCGGAGGCGGCGGCACGGCATACGTCACCGTTCGCGAGGGGAGCGGGCGCGACCTCGACGGCGGACGAGCAGCCGGACAGCACGACGACGGCGGTGGCGCAGAGCGCCACCGCCGTCGTCACGTGCGTCCGTCGGGTCACGGTCAGACGTGGACCACCGTGCAGGTGAGGGTGCGCGTGATGCCCTCGACCTCCTGGATCTTGGCGATGACGAGCTTGCCGAGCTCGTCGACCGTCTCGGCCTCGACGCGCGCGATGCAGTCGTAGGGGCCGGTGACGTCCTCGGCGAGCGCCACTCCCGGGATCGCCGCGATCGCCTCGGCCACGGCCGCCGCGCGACCGACCTCGGTCTGGATCAGGATGTAGGCCTGGACCACTGGATGCCACCTCACTGTCATGGGAGCGTCGCCGCTCCGGGGGATGTCGTTGTCGTCCTGCGACCGTCGCCGGGGCGACGGTGACTGCACGGTACCGTGCCGGGAGTTCGCACGTCTCGGGTGCTCAGGAGGTGGCGGTGTGGTGCCGCACACGACGATCGGCTCGGTGAGCGAGTCCGACGTGCTCGCCCGGATCCTGCCCCTCTTCGCGTCGAGCCCGCACGCCGGGTCCGGTGTCGTCGTGCCGCCGGGGGACGACGCGGCGGTGCTCTCGACCGGCGCCTCGGTCGTCGTCACGACCGACACGATGGTCCGCGGCCGCGACTGGCGCGACGACTGGTCGAGCGGGCACGACGTCGGGACCAAGGTCGTCGCCCAGAACGTCAGCGACGTCGCGGCGATGGGCGCCGTCCCGACGGGCCTGCTCGTCGCCCTCGCCGCAGACCCCGATACCGACCTCGACTGGGTGCTCGACCTCACGCGGGGCATCGCGGACGCGGCCGAGGACGCCGGGTGCCCCGTCGTCGGCGGTGACCTCTCCTCAGCCCCGCCGGGCGTCGTCATCGTGTCCGTTACGGCGTTCGGCGACCTTCAGGGGCGCGCGCCGGTGCTCCGGTCGGGTGCGCGGCCGGGCGACATCGTGGCGGTTGCCGGCTCGCTCGGCTGGTCCGGCGCCGGGCTTGCGCTCTACGAGGCGGGTGCCCGCCCGACGACCCTGTCTCTCCCACCGGACCAGCACAGCGACCGGGACAAGAACATGTCGGTGCTCCAGTGGTACCACCGGTCGCCACGCCCGCCGTGGGAGTCCGGCCCGGTGGCCGCAGACGCCGGCGCGACGTCGATGATCGACCTCTCCGACGGCCTTGTCCGGGACGGCGGGCGCATCGCGACAGCGAGCGGCGTCGAGCTCGCCCTGGACGAGATGGCACTACGAGGATATCTCTACGCGTTCGAGGAGGCACTGACTCCCGACGAGGGCTGGCGGCAGGTCCTGTCCGGGGGAGAGGAGCACTCGCTGCTCGCGACGTTCCCCCCGGGATCGGTGCCCGAGGACCTGGCCGCCCCCTGGACCGTCATCGGCGAGGTCGTCGAGGCCGGCCCCGCCGGACCGCGGCTCACGGTCGGGGGAGCGGTGCCGAGCGTCACCGGCTGGGACCACTTCGCCGGCTGACCGGCATACCCCCGTCGTCCCGCCCGTCCCGACATGCCCACGCAGAGCGTGGGACCCGCCGCCTGACGTGGGTTCGTCGCACTGCGGGCGGGAACGGTTGTGCTGTGAGGTGCGAGGTTCCCACCCGAAGTCGCCGGTCGACGGCGAGAGCCCGGGCATGCGAGAGGGCGCCGTCCGGAAGTCCGGACGGCGCCCTCTCGGGTACGGCTAGGGGGTCAGCGCTTGACCTTGCCCGCCTTGAGGCAGGAGGTGCAGACGTTGAGACGCTTCGGGGTCACGCCCTTGTCGCCGACGAGAGCCTTCACGCGCTGGATGTTCGGGTTCCAGCGACGCTTGGTGCGGCGGTGCGAGTGCGAGATGCTGTGGCCGAAGCCGGGTCCCTTGCCGCAGACATCGCAGTTGGCAGCCACGGTGGATCTCCTTGAAGTCAGGTGTCATACGAAACGGCTGGATCGCCAGCCGTCTCAGGTCGAGGTTCTCCGGTGTCCGCCCCGGGCGGGGCTCACGCGGAACCGTCCAAGCGTAGCCGAGTTCGGGTGTGGCTCCAAAACGCGTCGGAGCCGCCCGATAGCCTGCCACCGTGCCAGCCGTCCTCGATGCCGACGCAGCCCGACTCTGGGGTGCCCTGACGCGAGCCGCCTTCGCCGCACGGCGCACCGAGATCGACGACCTCAACGTCTTCCCGGTGCCCGACGGGGACACGGGCACCAACCTCTATCTCACGATGGACGCGGCCCTGGGTGAGGTGCGGCGCGAGCACGGCGAGCGCGGCATCCTCGGCACCGCCTCGCTCGTCGACGAGGCACGCACCCTCTCGCGGGCCCTGCTCATGTCGGCGCGCGGCAACTCGGGCGTCATCGTCAGCCAGATCGTCGCCGGGGTGACCGCCGTCGTCGTCGAGGAGGAGCTCGCCGACCTCGACGGGCCCGCTCTCGCCCGGGCCGTGACGCGTGGTGCCGAGATGGCGCGTGCCAGCGTCGCGCACCCGCAGGAGGGCACCATCCTCAGCGTCGCCGACGCGCTCGCCGAGGCGGCTCGGGAGGCGGCCGACGGGGGAGGCGACGCCGTCGCCGTGGCCGCGGCGGCCGTGTCCGCCGCCG
>NZ_AVPI01000088.1 GCF_000768675.1 Knoellia flava TL1
GAGAAGGCGCTGCCCACCGAGGCGCCCGAGACCGAGCCGCCCGAGGCCGCCGAGTCGCTCGCCTGGAGCCGGTATGCCGGCGGGCCGGCCTTCATCTCGCACCTCTCCTCGGGCGGGTCCCCGGCCGCCTCGCTCCTCGCCGCCCCGACGGTCGAGCCCGACGAGGACTGGCCGCGGCTGCTCGCCGACGCGGCGGCCGCCGCCCTCGCCGGTGGTCGCGGGAGCATCCTCGTCGTCCCCGACGGACGGGACGTCACGCGTGTCGAGGAGGCACTGACCCGCAGGGTCGGCAAGGGCCACCACGTCCGGCTCACTGCCGACCAGGGACCGCAGGCGCGCTACACGGCATACCTCAAGGTCCTGCGCGGCCATGTGCGGATCGTCGTCGGCACGCGGGCGGCGACGTTCGCGCCGGTGCACGACCTCGGGCTCCTCGCGTGGTGGGACGACGGTGATGACCTGCACGACGAGCCGCGCGCGCCCTACCCGCACGTCCGCGAGGTTGCCCGCATCCGGGCCGGCATCGAGGGCGCGGCGCTGCTCGGCGCAGGTTTCACGCGGACCGCGGCGCTCGCCCAGTGGTGCGCCGACGGGGTCCTCGTGCCGCTCGAGGCCGACCGGGCGGTCCTGCGCCGGGTCGTGGCCCGGGTGCGCGTCGCCGGTGAGGGCTCCGACCTCGCGCGCGACCCCGCGGCCGCACGGGCCCACCTGCCGTCGGCCGCGTGGCAGGCGGCCAAGGACGCGCTGACCAAGGGTCCCGTGCTCGTGCAGGTGCCGCGACGTGGCTACCTGCCGACACTGTCGTGCCAGGACTGCCGACGCCCGGCCCGCTGCCGGACCTGCTCCGGGCCGCTGGGGCTGCGCGGTCCAGGGCAGCCGCCCACCTGCCGGTGGTGCGGCGCCGTGGAGACGAGGTTCGAGTGCCCGAACTGCGGGTCACCGCGGCTGCGGTCGTCCGTCGTCGGCGCGCGCCGAACCGCGGAGGAGCTCGGCCGCGCCTTCCCCGGCGTCCCCGTGGCGACCTCGGGCGCCGGCAACGTCGTCGACCACGTCGACGCCCGGCCGCGGCTCGTCATCTCGACGCCCGGCGCCGAGCCGGTCGCCGAGGGTGGCTATGCCGCCTGCCTCCTGCTCGACGCCTGGGCGCTGCTCGACCGCCCGTCGATGGACGCGGGGGAGGAGGCCCTGCGCCGGTGGATGGGTGCGGTCGGCCTCACCCGGGGCGCGGCGGACGGTGGGCTCGTCGTCCTCGCCGGGGCGCCGTCGCACGCCACCGTGCCCGCCGTCGAGGCGCTCGTGCGCTGGGACCCGGGCTGGTTCGCCGACCGCGAGCTCGACGAGCGCCGCCAGC
>NZ_AVPI01000089.1 GCF_000768675.1 Knoellia flava TL1
CCTCTTCGTTCAGCGCCTGGCCGACCTCCTCGGTGCTGTAGCCGTCCAGCACGAAGGACATGACGCTGGCCTTGTCCGCCGCCGTGCCGATCAGCCGCACGCCGGGGATGGCGCCCAGCCCGCGCATGCCATGGACCAGCAGGTCATGCTCGTAGCGGCCGATGTTCTCGATGCCCAGGCGCGTCACGTAGTCCAGCGCCGCGCCCAGCCCGACCGCATCGGCGATATTGCCGGTGCCGGCCTCGAACTTGTTCGGAATGGGCTGGAACACCGTCTTTTCGAAGGTCACGTCGGCGATCATGTTGCCGCCGCCCTGCCAGGGCGGCATGTCCTCCAGCACCTCGCGCCGGCCCCAGACCACGCCGATGCCGGTGGGCCCGAAGATCTTGTGGCCGGAAAACACGAAGAAGTCC
>NZ_AVPI01000090.1 GCF_000768675.1 Knoellia flava TL1
CGCCCGGATGAAGCCGGTCCCCAGGGCGCAGACCAGGCCGGCCACGACCGCGCCGACCTCCAGCGGAATCCCGGCGACGTAGGCGAGCACCACGCCCGGCAGCACCGCGTGGGAAATGGCGTCGCCCATCAGCGCCAGGCCCTTCAGGACCAGCAGGCACGAGAGGATCGCCGTCGGCACCGCCACCACGACGGCGATCAGCAGGGCCTCGCGCATGAAATCGAACTGCAGCGGCAGGAAAAGGGATTCCAGGATAGTCATGCGTCGGCCCTCGCCGCCTTGATGCGCCGGCGCGCGGCCAGCAACCCGTGCTTGGGCGCGCAGACAAAGGCGAGCAGGAACGCCAGGGCCTGCAGCACCACGATGACCCCGCCGGTGGCGCCGTCCAGGAAGTAGCTCAGGTAGGCCCCCACGCCGCTGCTGGCCGCGCCCAGCGCGACGCTGATGGCCAGCAGGCGGCCGAACCGGTCCGTCAGCAGATAGGCGGTTGCGCCGGGCGTGATGACC
>NZ_AVPI01000091.1 GCF_000768675.1 Knoellia flava TL1
GGGCAGTTTCCACAAGGCCGCCGACGAGCTGCACCTGACCCAGTCGGCCATCAGCCAGCAGATCCGCAGCCTGGAAACCTATCTGGAGCAGCCGCTGTTCCTGCGCCAGGGGCGCAGCGTGACGCTGACCGACGCCGGCGCCGACCTGCTCGGCACCACCCAGGCGATGCTGCTGCAACTGGCGACGGGCATTCGCCGCCTGGACCAGTACCGCAAGCCGAACCAGCTGATCGTCAACACCAGCCCGGCGTTCGCGCGCCATTGGCTGGTGCCGCGCCTGCAGGCGTTCCATGAGCGCCATCCCGAGGTGGATCTGTGGCTCTACACCAGCGATGAGGCGCCGGACATGGCGACGCAG
>NZ_AVPI01000092.1 GCF_000768675.1 Knoellia flava TL1
CGTGACCGCCACCAACGCGATCGGCACCTCTTCGGCGTCCGTGGCGTCGACGGCTGTGACACCGACTGCACCGGTCACCCCGGCGGCGGTGTCGTTCGTGGACTCATGTGGCACCAGTGCTGACACGTACACGATCCCAACAAGTACCGGCGTGGAGTATCTGGTGCATGGTGTGGTGAAGCCGGCCGGAACCTACCTCGGCACCGGGGCTGTCATGGTCACCGCTCGCGCCACGGCCGGGTACGCCCTGTCCGGGACCAGCTCTTGGTCCAAGACGTTCACCAGTACCGACTGCCCGATCGCACCGACCGCCCCCACCGGGGCGACCGTGTCGGCGGGTGACGGTCAGGTTGTGGTGTCGTGGACGGCGCCGGCCTCGACTGGTGGCTCTTCTGTGACTGGGTACACGGTCA
>NZ_AVPI01000093.1 GCF_000768675.1 Knoellia flava TL1
CTGGGGGCGGTGTCGACGGCGGTGGCGGACCTGTATGCCGCGTTGACCGCCCCTGCCTGCGCGTCCTCCGGGGCGTCGGTCGCCGGACTGTCGGAGCCGGCAGGACTGCTCGACGCGGACACCCTGCTGTCGACGATCGAGCAGGCTCAGCAGGTCATCAACATCTGCGGCGGGATCCAGGCCCACGCGATGGCCCACCTCGCCGCGCACGAGGAGGTCCGCGACGTCGAGGACGCCTCAGGCTGGGTGTGGAAGCGGCACGGGCTCGGGTTCGTCGCTGACGACACCGCCTCCCTCGTCGCCGACCGGCTCGGGGTCTCGGTCCCGGTCGCGGCGAATCGCGTCGAGGACGCCGTGCACCAGGTGACCGTCACCCCAC
>NZ_AVPI01000094.1 GCF_000768675.1 Knoellia flava TL1
TCGGGCCGACCGCGTTGCTGGGGATCTTGCTCGCCCGGCCGTCACGCGCGTACGTCGTCTGATTACCGGTGGGGTCACACAACGTCACATAGCTCAAGATGTACGAGCCGTTCGGCCAGCTGGTGGGAACCTGGGTCGTAAAAGTGGCAGCCAAAGGAAGAGCGCCATCATTACGAACCTGATGCGACCCATCAATGGGATCGGTGAAGTGGAAGATGATGCAGCGCAGAGATCCGGAATCATCGCTGGCGTTGTAACCGACGGTAAGGACATCACCGGGCTCGACGACCTTAGGGCCAACACTGAAGCTGTTCAGC